>CAKSTL010000006.1 GCA_934500875.1 uncultured Clostridia bacterium
AAATCTCCATTCCGCCGCCATACGTCGGCATAAATATTAATTTAAATTTCTCTTATCCGTATGGCAAGGAATGATAAGAGATTTTTACGCCCATGTGCGTTTTTTGCGACAGCAAAAAAATTCGCACGGGCACTTAAATCCTGCCGGAGGCTTTAACGGGAAAGTTTCTTTCACGTTAAATCTCCATTCCGCCGCCATACGTCGGCATAAATATTAATTTAAATTTCTCTTATCCGTATGGCAAAAAGTGATAAGAGATTTTTACGCCCATGTGCGTTTTTTGCGACAGCAAAAAAATTCGCACGGGCATTAACGGAACGTTAATCTCCATCCTTTTATAAAATTTTATAAATTTTAAAATTCAGAGCCGAAAATTCTGTCCTTGTGCTTTCTGAGCACCAGATACAAAGGATAGCCCAGCGCATAGACAGCCAAAAATTCGCCCAAAAAGGTATATCCCATTATAACATATGCGCTTATATTTGTAAACAATAAATATTTAAGATATCCGCCCACCACAACGGCGTTTATGATAACGGGCGGAAAAATCGCCAAAAGAGCGTTTTTCTTTCTTAAAGCGTAAGTTGCCGCCGCACCCGAAAGGGTTGCAAGACTGCCCAGAACCAGGTCGATTATGCCAAGTCCGCCGAACATCAGATTTGACAGAAAGCACCCTGCAAAAAGCCCGAATACCGCCCCCGGAGTAAACAGCGGAAGAATACACAGTGCCTCTGAAATCCGCAGTTGAAATATGTTGTGTCCGAAGCTTATCGGCGCAAAAATCCACGTCAGCACAATGTATATTGCCGCAACGTATGCCGAATGAGCTATGTAAATTGATTTTTTCATATGTTTCCCCCTGTGCCGGCTGCAAAAACAGCCGCAAAACTATGCCCTTTTTGCAAATTCTTACTATGCATAAAGTCTTATAAAGTTTATATCCTCATATTTTTCGGATTTAAAGCCCATACACTTTTCAAAAAACGAAAGCGGAAGGTATATTTCGCCGTCCGAAATATACGGCGCACCCAGCTTTATTTCGCCGCCGTTTAAATAATATGTGTCGCTGCCAATCTTTGCGTTCACCGTTGCAAAAACCTTTTTAACGGTAATTTCGCCCGTCTGTTCGTCTATGATAAGGTCGCAGTCGCTCTTTTCCAAAAGCCTTCGTGCGCTCACAAAATATTCGTTTTCCTTATAAACGGGCGGTTTTGCAAAGCCGATAATCTCATTTCCCAGCGCAACAATGCACCTTTTTTCAAAATAGGGAATTTTAACCCTTTTTTCGTTGTTTATAAGCATTTCGTCCCCTATTTTGTCAACCGTCACAATGTCGCAGCCGAGGTTTATTTTTTCAAAATAAACTCCGTTGTCCGAAAGATAAAGCGTGTCAAAATCGGTGTAATAAAACACATTATCGCATTTTTCGATATATTTGGGAAGTGAGCCTTCAAAGTCTATTTTTAAAAACGGCATATTTTTCGGCGACATAAAAAAGTAGCCGTATTTTGTTGATGAAATCTCTGTTCCGCCGTTTTGCAAAGGAATGTTCACCGTTGAAAGACTGTGCCACTTAACACCGTCTTCGGAATAGTAATTTTTGCCCCCTGCGCAAACGTAGTATTTGCCCGAAGAATAAGCAATTTCGGTGGGATAATCCTCAAATTCGCTCTCGCTTACAAGGTTAAAATCCTTGTCAAAAACATAAACCTTGCTGTAGAATTTGAGCACATCCGCAAAATACGACGGCGCTCCGTCATATGCGCCCCATTTTGCAATATATCCGTTATCGCCTGCCGCAATGTCAAAATTTTCGCCCTCCGTGCCGAAAATCTCCTTCGCCTTGTCCGAAAGCGGAATTTCGCTGTAGTGCGAAAGGTCGTAAGTCTTGTAAAGACGTGAATCGTTCCAGACGATAAAGCCGTCGCCGTCCGTTTTCATACCCTTTTTTGCAACCTCAAACGCACGCTCGCCAAAGGTTATTTCATACGGAGTATCCTTTAAAACAAGCGAATTTAACATACCGCCGTTGTTGTTTGCGGGAAGGATAACGTCAATATAAAACTTTGTCGTTTTGTTTTTTTCAAGCTTTACGCACGCCATTGTGTCGGGCGTGCCGTCCGCCTTGTTGCCCTTGGACAGCGCAAAATCATAAACGGGATTTTCGTTTTCGTCATACAAAATTACAATATTGTTCGAGCCTGTTTCAAGATTATAGTAAACATATCTGTCGTAATTGCAGTTATTTTTAATGCTTACCTTATAGTTTACCCTCACGCCGTAATTGCCGAGATTGCACGCCTCCAAAAGGTTATCCTCATAGCGTGAAACGGTGCGGTTGGGAATAAATTTATTTTCGGACTGCGCATTTTTTTCCTGCGATACATAAGTTGTGTCGGTATGAAAAACGTCAAAAAACCACCAGGGCGTCTTTTTGGAGTCCGAAACACTATCGCCGTACAAATCAAGCTTTGACGGGTCAAAATATTTAATTTTAAGCATATCCGATTCTGCGCAGATATCACGTGACCACTTATCGTTTTGCGGATTTAAATTGGTAACCCACTTGTCGGTAAGCTTGCCTGCGGTGTTGTATTGATTGTAAACCGTCACGGGAAAGAAATCGCCGTCCCTATCGCCGTCGTTTACCGAAAACGAAAGGTTTGCGCTCACCTTCGGAAGGGTTGCCGCAATGCCCTTGTACTGTCTTTCACGCTTAAAACTGCCGTCGGCGGCATTGTAGTCGTGGTGCGAGCGGTCTTTTAAAACCCCTGTGGATTTAAGCGCCGCAATGTCAAAATCAACACTGCCCGACAAAACCTCAAAATCCATAAGAATGTTTACCGGCTTAAGATACGGCACCGCCGCATAATTTTTTATAAATTCGCTTATCCACACCTTTTTTTCGCTGTTTACGCCAAACTGCACCGGCGAAAAGCTTTCGGGATAGTATCTTCTGTACGACCCCACACCGTAAATGGGGCATTTAAGATATGTTGACCACGCACCCAGACAGCTCCAGCTGTCCTCGTATTTTTGCTTGTTTGCGTTGGAATAAAGCGTCCTTACGTCGGGCATTTCAAAGCCGAGCGAAGTAATTTTCACAACCGCCTTGTCATCCGTTTCAAAAAGTCCGTCCAGTTCGATGGAAAAACCTTTTTCGGCGATTTCGCCGTTTTCGTCCTTTAAACCCGTAAAATTAAGGTTTGTTATAAAAACCGAATATTTTCCCGGTTTTAAATTTGTGTTTTTCATTATGTACGAAGGATTCGGATTTGAAGTGTCGGACAAATCCTCTCTCGTTACGGATTCAATGTTGTTTTCATATATAAACACACCGTCCCCCTGCGGTTTGAAGTTAAGTGCGCACGGCTCTATGCGTGCATATGCAAAAGAGCACACAATACATATAAAAACAGAAAAAGAAAGCATAAATTTTTTCATAATAATCTCCAGTCAGCCGCCCCCTATGACGGCACAAACAGCAATTAACTCTCTTATCGCCGGGGCAAAAGTGATAAGAGATAAAAACACACCACCATTATACTACAGGCATAAAAAATTATCAAGCTGTATTTTTTTGGTATCGCACATTATTTTAAAAGAATATTGCGTATTTTAAAAATATATCGGTATATATACACATTATTATACGTCACAAAGGCTTATAAAGGCTTATTCGGGTTGAAAATTATGCGCATATTGTGTAAAATATACACATAGCTTGCGCCAAGAGAAAAACAGAAAGGATTTAAAACTATGAAAAAAATAATTTTTCTTTTGACATTTGCTTTAACATTGGCGTTTTCGCCGCTTGCACAAATAAACGGTGCGGCAAATTCCGATACGCTTAAACAGGGGGTTAGCTCCTACGAGGTGACAACGGTGCAGACAATTTTGAAAAATCAGGGCTACTTTAACGGCGATATAACAGGATATTACGGAACCGAAACGAAAAATGCGGTAAAAAAATTCCAGAAGGCTATGGGTCTTTCGCAGGACGGAATTTTCGGCACAGACACAAGAAACGCACTCTACGGCGCAGCGTCAAATCATTATCTGCGCACCTACGACGATAACGATATTTACTGGCTCTCACGCCTTATCGAGGCTGAGGCACAGGGCGAAAGCTATACCGGCAAGGTTGCCGTCGGGAATTGTGTTCTTAACAGGGTTATTACCGACAGCTACCCGAACAATGTTGTAAAAGTTATTTTTGATACAAATTACGGAGTGCAGTATCAGCCCACAAAAAACGGCGCAATCTATAATACGCCGTCGTCGGACAGTGTTAATGCGGCGGTTGCGGCTCTCGAGGGTGCCCGCCCGGTAGGAAAGTGCCTGTTTTTCTACAATCCGAGAACAAGCACCGGAAACTGGATTAAAAACAACCGTGCTTACTACACTTCAATAGGAAATCACGATTTTCATATCTGATTAAAATTTGAATTTATTTTGAAACCGGTTTAAAAAATCCGTACCTTTTATGGTGCGGATTTTTGTTTGCCAAAATATGACTGGAATTATTTTTAAACTGTTTTAATTGTTTTTAAAATCTTCTTGAAACTTTTCAAAATCTTTATAAATTCATATTTAAACCATTTTAAACGTCGTTTGATTTATGAATTTTTTTGTTTATCTCCTGCATTCTTATGTCGGTAAGAGCTATAACGTCGGCACATTCTTTAAGCTCCTCCATAATTTTGTCTGCGTCATCAATGTCTTGTTTGTATTTCATAGTGTGTTCAAGGCTTGCCCAAAAATCCATTGCAATTGTGCGAAACTGCACCTCAACCTTGATATCCTCTTTTCTGTTTGCAAAAAACACCGGCACCGAAACAATAATATGAAAGCTTCTGTAGCCGTTTTCCTTCGGGGTTTTTATGTAGTCCTTCACCGAAATAAGCGTTACATCATCCTGCGAAATAAACATTTTTGCAACCTCGTAAATGTCGTCCACAAAAGAGCAGATAACCCTTATTCCCGCAACGTCGTTGATGTTTTGCAGTATTGAAGCCATTGTAACTTCGTAGTTTTTGCGGATAAGCTTTTTAAAAATGCTTTCCGGCTTTTTAATTCTGGATTTTATCATCTCTATGGGATTTCGGTTGTGCGCCGTTGCAAGGTCGTCGTTAAGCACCTCAAATTTTGTGCGCACCTCCTTTATCGCACAGTTATACATCATCATAAATTCCTGAAAATCCTGAAGTTTTTCAAATATCTTTTCGCTGTCAATGGGCAGATTTGATTCGTCCATCAAAAATCTGTTAAGTCCTTTTTCCACTTTTAACCTCCAAAAAAATTTTTCGCATTGATTTTAACAGAGTATTGTGAAGAAAATGCGAAAATTTTATGAAACTTTAACTTTTTCTTTTTTTGCAAACGCAAAAAACTTCAAAAACAAAAACGTAACCGGCACGCCGATTGCCGCCGCCATAAAAAACGTTAAATATTTGTTTATGCCCAGCGTGTTGTAAAAAAGAAACACAAAAACGTTTTGTATGACAAAATTCGGTATGTACGATATGCAGAATTTTATGTATTTTGCAAACGCAGGCTTGTTTTTAAACACAATGTATGTGTTTAAAAAGTATGAAATCGTAAGCGATACGGCATATCCCGAAACAAACGCTCCGTTTGCGGGCAAAAATGCCGAAAACAGCGACGAAAATCCCACACCTGTCAGAACGTTTATGCACCCTATAAAAAGAAAACATAAAAATTCAGGCGAGAAAAACACCTTTTTAAGGCTTTTTTTGTGATTTTTTTCGTATTCCGACCAGTCCGTAAGGTCATTCTTGCAAACTATGTAAGCGTTTTTCGCAATGTGCGCAAGGGGCGAGTCCGAAAGCGAGTCGGAATAAAAACTTTCAATTTCAAAGCTTTCGTCATATTCTTTAAGACGTTTAACTTTTTCTTCTCCGTAGCAGTTTTCGCCGTCGTATTTTCCGGTAAGCTTATCCGCATTTGACGCAATAAGGTGCTTTATTCCAAGCTCTTTGCATATGGGAGAAAGCAAAAATGCGGGCGAGGCGGAAATAATTACATCGTCGTCTTTTTTGGTATCAAGATACCATTTTTTTATTTTCCCCCCGTGAGCGCTCCAAAACTGCAAAACCTCAGAGTCAATATCCTTAACGGCGGTAAAAAATATATAAAACTTTTCTTTAAACTCTGTTTTTGTAATAAATCCCAGCACAAACAGCGCAAAGTAAAACGCCTGATACGGCAGAAATTTAAGTATCGATAAATTTTTTTTAAGACAGTAAAAATAAAAATCTCTCGTGCTGTCGCCGTCGTATATCGTTTCGTCAAAATCGTAAGCGTTCATAAGCTATCTCCTTTTTACTTTATGTATATAAGAAGCGTCATAAGAAGTGCGTAAAATGCGCAGAGCGCAAGAATGGGAATGTCGTGCAGAACAACCTCCGCAGGGTCGCCGTCCGAGTCGCCCTCCACAATGTAGCTGTAGCGCATAAGAATAAGAATTATAACCGGCACCGTCCACACAATGCGGCTCGGGTCAAGGTTTGAAACCGTCATGGGGTCTGCGCACCAGAGCGAATAAAACACAAGCGCAATCGCCATAAACATATACATCATCTTGTCCAAAAATTCGTAGCTGTAATATTTCAAAACCTTTCTTGACGTGTCCGACTGCCGTTTAAGCTCGTTTCTGCGCTTTCCCAGTCCCAGATAGAACGAGAGCGACAAAACGGTTAAATAAAGCCAGCTTGACACCTCGATATTCACAATTGACGCACCGAAAAGAAGGCGCAGCAAAAAGCCCGAGGCAAGTATTGCAACGTCGATTATCGGGTAATTTTTAAGCCCGAAGCTATACATAAAGTTTATAACAAAATACGTTATGAGAAAAATTACCGAAAACGGATTTTCTCTGCACGCAAAATATGCGCATACGCACGATAAAACCGCAAGAAAGGCAGCATAAATTATGCCGTTTTTTATGCTGATTTTGCCCGACGCAATGGGTCTTAACCGTTTTTGCGGGTGCCTTTTGTCGTTTTCTATGTCGTTTATGTCGTTGACAATATAAACAACGCTTGAAAGAAGCGAAAACGCAAAAAATCCGAGAATACATTCTATATCCGCTTCGATATCAAAAAGCTTGTGTCCGAAAAACAGCGGAAGAAGTATAAAAATGTTTTTGATACAGTGTTTAAATCGGGCAAGCTTAATGTAGTTTTTCATAAAAATTCATCCCCTGTTTTTTAAAAATTCATCCTCTGTTTTTCTTGTGATGCCCAATGTCAAAGAGCGCAGATGAGGCTATTATCACAAAAATGTATGCAACCGAATATGTGTATCTTGACTGAACCTCCATAAGCATAAGACCGCCCTCAAAGCCCAGAATCATAAGCGCAAGAAGGCACAAAAGCCCTTTGTTTTTTGACGTGAGCGCAATATACAAACACAGTGCCAGAAGCATTATGTAATAGACGGACGCAGTGCGGTAGAGGGTATACAGATAAGGCTTTGCGCCCTCTGTGCCGTTGTTGCCGTATGACCAGTAAACCGAATTGAATTCGCCGTAGCCGAAGATTGTGTTGGTCTTTTTAAACATCAGCCCGATTATTTTTTCTTTGTTGTCCGAAATCCTTTTAATAAGCCGTTCTTTCACAATTTCAGCCATTTTGTCCTTGTCTTTTCCGGCTTCAAAATAAATGTTCTGGTCGTCCGCCGAAAACATTCCGCCCGTTTCAAAGTTGAAGCCGACAAGCATATAAACCGTAAACGGAACTCCGCCGTTTGTAAGACGGTATTTTGTAATTCCCGTTTTATAATAAATGCTGCCAACGGTTGTAAAAATCAGAAAAAACGCCGCAGCGAGCGATACGCACGACAAAAATTTCGTCTTTTTGGCAAACACCGTCAAAGCGCCGATAACGTAAGCCGAAATGTAAAACGGCGCAACACCTCTGAAAAGACACCCCACCGCAAGAAATGCTCCTGCGGCAAGCATATTTGCACACACCGCCCATCTTTGCACGCTTCTGTATGCCGAAATGACAAAATACAGCGACAAAAGAAGGAACGGCATTGCAAAATTTTCGCTTGTAAACACTGCGCAGTAGGCTATGGACGGAATAAACGCCGCATACAAAAGTGCGCAGATAAGACCAAGCTTTTCACCGCTTATTTTTTTGCCGATAAGATAAATTATAAAAATGCAAAACCCCGACAAAAGGGCGCTTGCAAGCTGAACCGCAAAAACAGATACGCCGAAAATGCGGAAAAGAAGTCCGCACACAAGCGTAAATGTTGTCATATGCACAAAACGGTGAAAATATGTAAACTTGTCAAAACACGAAAAATCAAGCGCCGCAACGCTTTTTGCGCCGTTATACATTGTTTCGTAGTCGCTTATGGGAACGGTTTTTGCAAATCGGACGTATGCAATGCGCACCGCCGTTCCGGCAGCGATTATCGCAATAAGAACAGCCGTTTTTTTCTTTCCCGTTATGTTTTTTGACGATTTTATCAAAAACGCCGCCGTCATAATAAGAAGCGAATACAAAATTCCGGTCAGAACGTCCGAAAATCCCGTCTGAGATGCGCCCGAAACGAGGTTTATAACGTTCATTGCCAAAATTACGGCAAGAAAAGCCGCAAAAATATAAACAAAGGTATTTGTAAGCTTTTTCATAAAAATTTCCATTCCGCCGCCATACGCCGGCACAAACAGTAATTTAAATTTCTCTTATCCGTATGGCAAAAATGATAAGAGATTTTTACGCCTGCGAAAAAGCGCAAATTTTTTTGCTATTTTTTGCCGAACAGGCAGTTATACTGAAGTATCTTGTAGTTTGCAATTTCTTCGTCGGATATGCTGCTTTGAGGGACATAATCTCCGTTTTCGTCGCAGACGCTTGTGTGCTGATATACCGTGTGACGGGTGTAAAAATCGTCAAAAAACAAAAAATACCACGGCTTTGTCTTGAGATTTGCCATTTTCACGGTGTTTATGCCCAGATACTGCGGCCCGACACGCTTTTTTATGTCAAATCCCGAAATGTCAAAATTCGCCCATATGATATACGGCGTTTCGTACATATTCGGGTTTTGCTCGGTGCTGTCGCCCTTCATAAATCCAAGCGATTTGAAGGTTGAACTGTTTATTCCCAAAAACGGCAGATGGTCGCCGTACATAACGATAAGAACATTTTCTTTTTTGTCTTTAAAATAATCAACAAGGTGCATAAACGCTTTGTCGATATCGTAAATTCCCTGAACAGCCTCTCTCAAACCCGATAAATCCTCCGCCGAAAGAAGGTCGCTGTTCACGTCAACGTCGTATCTTTCATACCTCGGAACAAGGTAGTTTCCGTGGTTCTGCATACTCACCGCATACAAAAACAGCGGTTTGTCAATGCTTTGTTCATATTTTTTTATAATCTGCTCGGATAAGTACATATCCGAAATATACGTTCCCTTTTTCACGGGATTTTCAAGGTCGGTATACCCCAAAAGCCCGTCAAACCCCATAAGCGGATAAGCCTTGCTGCGGTTGTAAAAGTTTTTGTCGTAGGTGTGTATTGCATATGAGTTGTAGCCGTTGTCTTTAAAAATCTGCGCAAGAGAGTTTATGGGCTTTCGCACATACTGGCTGTAAGGATACCCGCCCTCGGGCAGAAGATTTGTTGAAAGAAACGTAAGATACTCAAACTCGGGTATGCACGTATTGCACCCGAACGACGGCGACACCATATCGCCGAAATAATATTTTTCTCCCAGCGCACGAATGTTTTTCATAGGGTCCTCGCTCATTGTCACATTTTCAAGCTTTGCAGGGTCCCACCAGCTTTCGCACTGTATGGCGATAACGTTCACGGCGTCCTTGTTTTTGACGGCGGCACTGTCCATTACCGCATACGTTTTTTCAAGCGTTTTAAGCGTTTCTTTTGAATAGCCCTTGGGTTTTTCCACCTTAAGCTCACCTATTCTGGGAAAAAACGTAAGAATAAATCCGTTTGAAAAATAGTTGTTTGCCGAATCAAATCCCGAAATTTTGCAGTCAACCGCAGGAAGAACGGTATATTTGAAAAATTTGTCAAAGCACACAAGATGGAACAAAATTCCAAACGACAGCGCCGTTATGAAAAGATTTGAAAAATATCTTTTAAGCTTAAATTTTTTCTTTTTGCGAAGGTATAAAAACGCACTTGCGTAGATTATAAGATGAAGTATAAAAAGCGTAATTCCCAGCGAAAAATAAGGCCTTATCGGAAGGCTTACAAATTTTTTGATTTTGGTAAGCTGCGACGCCATAACAAAGTCTATCGGCAAGAGCGGCGAGCTTGTTACCGTCATCATAAGCGACGAGGCGGCGGCAAGAATTACAAAAATAAGGTTTGATGTCAAAAACCCTATGAGCCTGTTTGAAAAAAGAGCCGCAAAAAAGTATTGCGACAGGCCGAAAAAGGCGCACGAAAGCAAAACCTTTGCGATAAAAAACACAAGGTTTTCTTTTGTTATATGATGATACGGAAGCTGCAAAATATGGAGAATAAGAACGGTTATAAAAGGACTTAAAAAGAAATAAATTTTTTCAAAATCACACTTTTTATCCCGCTTTTTTTCGCCGTTTTCCGCTTCTTTATTCAAATTTTTTCTGTTTTCGTTTTCTGCGGCATTTTTTAATGCCGTAAGCGTTTGCGACATTGTTTCATCCTCCGTTTTCCGACAAAAAATTATAACACAAACTGCGTATAAAGTCAATATCGGACGGCAAGAAGCAATAAATTTACATTCTTTCGCACACCGTTTCGCAAATTTTTTCCGCATATCCTTTTTCGCACATCTTCACCTCGGCAAGGGCATATTTTTTGTCCTCTGCGCCGAGCTTTAAAAGCTCCAGGGCAATGCACAGCTCCTTTAAAATTTTTATGTTGTCCAAAAGGTCAATTCCCACCGCTGCGCTTATTTTTTCAATCCCCGGCTTGTCGGCGGAGGTAAGATGAGGCGCAAGGTATGCAAGGGCGGGGTTTTTCTGATACAGCGCCTTTGCCACTCCCTTTGAAAAACCGGATACGTTTTCGGTAAAATACTTTTGATAACCGCTTGTTTTTTGCTCCTCCATTGCGGCAAAAAGCTGTTTTCTCAAAGACGACGGACTGTGCTTTAAATTGTGGCATATAACATACGTTTTAAGATATTCCGAAACCGTTTCTGCGGCATTTTTTGACAAAATTTTTTCATCGTCCGAAAGTATTAAAACAAAATTTTCGCAAAACGGCAGAGTGCGCATACATCCCAAAAGGTCGTCATAAAGCGCCGAGCTTCGGAGAATATATGCGCAAAGAAACGGTTCGTTTTGCCCGGTATTGCATACGCCGAGAAAAAATTTTGCGCCCTCTTCGTCCGATAAAAAATTTTCATACGCAAAAACCTCTGCCTCTGCGCCTCTTTTGCGCATAACGCCGTCCTTTTTGCAGATAAAATCCCTAACCTTGCGTGAAAAATTTAAACTGTATGAAAAAAGTGATAATTTATACTTTTTCAAACGCTGCACCCTCTAAAAATTATTTTTAATATGTTTATGCTGTTTGGCGCATTATATTGCCGAAAAAAATATTTTTGTATGAAAAATGCACAAATGTTTTGATGTATGTTTGGATATAAAGTAAATATATGCCAAAATCCTTGACAGAAAGGGCTCTAAGCTATATAATTATATTATAAAATGAGGGGTATTGTTGGATATTACAAAATATGTCAAAATATAACCTTAACAATGTGGTATACTCTCTTAATGACGTCGGACAGACATTAAAATTTGCGTTTTCGGCGCAGAATGAAGTCATAAATAACAGTTTTGAGCATAATTTAAAACAGAAAGGGGACAAAGAGGTTGGTTAACAAAATTACAGGTGATAATCTAAATCTTTTTTCTTCGGGCAACTGTGATTTTGCATATGAGTTTTTAGGCTGTCACAAAGAGATAAAAGATAAAAAAGAGGGCTATGTTTTCAGAGTGTGGGCGCCCAATGCAAACAGTGTAAGCATTGCGGGCGAATTCACAAACTGGGGTGAAAATCCCATAAAAATGCAAAAAATCGGCCACGGTATATGGGAGGGCTTTTCGCAATCCGCAAAGCAGTACGATTCCTATAAATACCTTATCGAAAAGCCGAACGGCGACACGGTTTACAAAAGCGACCCGTACGGCTTTCACACCGAGGTAAGACCGGGCACGGCGAGCAAGGTTTATGACCTTGACGGTTATGTGTGGAAGGACGAATCTTACAGAAAAAGCGTTTCGCAAAAAAATATTTTAAAAGAGCCGGTTAACATTTACGAGGTTCATCTCGGTTCGTGGAGGCGCCGTTCTGACGGAAGCTTTTTAAGCTTTGCCGAGCTTTCAAAGCAGCTTGTTTCTTACGTTAAAAAAATGGGTTACACACATATTGAGCTTATGCCCGTTTCGGAATATCCTTTTGACCCGTCGTGGGGTTATCAGGTTACGGGTTACTATGCGGTTACGCCGCGCTACGGCACGCCCAAGGATTTTATGGCATTTGTGGACGAGTGTCACAAAGAGGGCATCGGCGTAATACTCGACTGGGTTGGTGCGCATTTTCCCAAGGACGAAAACGGACTTTATGAGTTTGACGGCACAAGGTGCTATGAATATCAGAGCGATTTGAAAAACGAACATCCCGACTGGAATACACGCATATTCGATTACGGAAAAGGCGAGGTTGTGTCGTTTCTTATATCCAACGCCGTTTTCTGGGTGGATAAATTCCACATTGACGGCATAAGGGTGGACGCTGTTGCGTCAATGCTGTATCTTGACTACGGCAGAAGAGGCGGTGCGTGGCAGCCGAATATCCACGGCGAAAACATTAATCTTGAGGCTGTGGAATTTCTCAAAAATTTAAACAGCGCAATTTTCAAAAAGAACAAAAGCGTTCTTACAATCGCCGAGGAGTCAACGGCATTTCCCATGGTTACAAAACCGGGCTACGACGGCGGTCTGGGCTTTAATTTCAAGTGGAATATGGGCTGGATGAACGATATGTTAAGATATATGTCGCTTGATCCGCTCTTTAGAAAAAACAATCACAATAACCTTACTTTTTCGCTTACCTATGCGTTTTCCGAAAATTTTGTGCTGCCGCTCTCGCACGACGAGGTTGTGCACGGAAAATGTTCTATGATAAGCAAAATGCCCGGTGAATATGAAGATAAATTCAATAATTTAAGGGCGTTTTACGGCTATATGATGGCGCACCCGGGCAAAAAGCTTATGTTTATGGGCGACGAGTTTGCGCAGTTTATAGAATGGGATTTTGCAAAGGAGCTTGACTGGTTTATTCTTGACTACGATTTGCACAAGAAAATGCAGACCTACGTTAAGGATTTGAATAAGTTTTATCTTGACAATCCGCCCCTTTGGCAGAACGATACCGACTGGTCGGGCTTTTCGTGGATTGCCTGCGACGATTACGAAAAAAGCATTGTTTCTTTCAGACGAATTGACAGTGACGGAAACGAGCTTATTGTTGTGTGCAATTTCTGCCCCGTTGAGAGGACAAACTATCGCATAGGCGTGCCGTTTAGCGGCAAATATACGCAGGTATTTTCGTCCGATTCAAAAAAATACGGCGGCGAAACCGTGCGTCTTAAATCGTACAAGAGCGAAAAAGAGCCTATGCACGGCTTTGAAAACAGCATAGTTTTAACCATTGCGCCAATGTCGGTAACGTTTTATAAGGTTGAAAAAAAGGCTGAAAAGACTGAAAAGAAAGAAAAGCATCCGTCAAAAAAAGCGGAGCTTAAGGCTGAAACGGTTAAAAACATTAAAAAGTCAAAAAAGGGAGAAATCCCAGAAATAAAGGCGGAAAAGGCGGATAATCCGAAGGCGGCGGAGTCTGCGGAAAAGGTTTCTGCGGCAGAGGACGCAAAGAAAGAGGTCGCACCGAAAGCGGAGGAAAAGAAACAGGTTGCAGCGAGCGGCGAAGAAATAACCGCAAAAGCCGTGAAAACCGCAAAAACCGAAACAAAAGCCGTTTCGGAAAATATAAAATCCGATAAAAAAGCTGAAGAAAAAGCTGAAGAAAAGGCTGTTTTGTCTGCGGACAAGGAGGCAAAATCCGTCAAAAAGGCAAAAGAAAAAACAGCAGCAAAGGCTAAAAAGGCAGCAAAAATCAAAAAGAAAAAATAAAAATTTAAACACATTCAATAAGACAATGCAAAACGAATTAATTTTGAATTAATTTTAATGACATTTTATTATCGCACTCACAAAATTAATCTAAAAGGAAATCTTATCCGATAAAAATTCGGATAAAAAGCAAAAATTCAACTCGATTTTCAAAATTTATTATAAACGTGGGGTGTTAAAAATGCTGAGCAGGAGAAAAGAATGTATCGCAATGCTGCTCGCCGGCGGACAGGGCAGCAGACTTAAGGTTTTAACCGAGCAGACCGCAAAGCCTGCAGTGCCGTTCGGGGGAAAATACAGAATTATTGATTTTCCGCTTTCAAACTGTGTAAATTCGGGCATAGACACGGTTGGAATTTTAACCCAGTATCAGCCGCTTGAGCTTAACAGTTATATCGGAAACGGCAGACCGTGGGGTCTTAACCGAAATTTCGGCGGTGCGCACATTTTGCCGCCGTATTCAAAAAGCAAAAAAAGCGAATGGTATAAGGGCACGGCAAACGCCATTTATCAGAACATTCACTTTATAGATTTGTTCAATCCCGAGTACGTGCTTGTTTTGTCGGGCGACCATATCTATAAAATGGATTATTCAAAAATGCTTGATTTTCATAAGGAAAAAAGGGCAGACTGCACAATCGCCGTTATAGACGTTCCTCTTTCGGAGGCGTCAAGGTTCGGAATTATGACGGCGGACAAAGAAGATAAAATTGTTAAATTTGAGGAAAAACCGAAAAAACCCGACAGTACAAAAGCGTCAATGGGTATTTATATATTTAACTGGAAAACTTTGAAAAGTTATCTTATAGAGGACGAGGAAAACCCGAAATCTTCAAACGATTTCGGTAAGGACGTTATTCCCAAAATGCTTTCGGACAAGGCAAAAATGTATGCGTATTCGTTTGACGGATACTGGAAGGACGTAGGAACAATAAAAAGCCTTTGGGAAGCGAATATGGATTTGCTGTGCGCAGAGAGCGGAATTAAAATTAAGGACGCAAAATCCAGAATTTATGCACGAAACTATGCTTCTCCCCCGAGCTTTATCGCAAAGAGCGCCGAGGTTGAAAATTCGTATATCGCCGAGGGCTGTCTTGTAAAGGGAAAGGTTAAAAACAGCATAATTTTCACAGGCTGCATTATAGACGAATACACCACCGTTACCGACAGCGTTGTTATGCCGAACAGCAAAATAATGTCGGGCGCAGAGGTTAAATATTCGATAATCGGCGAAAATGTGCTTGTCGGCGGCAAGGCAAAAATCGGCGGCGACCCGAAGGATTATACCGAAAAAGAATGGGGTATAAGCGTTGTGGGCAAGGATAAAGCTATCGAGGCTGAACAAACGGTTCTTCCCGATGAAATTATATAAGGGGGCGTCTTAACAATGAAAATGGCAGGAATTATTTTTTCAAACATTTATGACAACACCTTGGGCGAGCTTACAAAAAAGAGAACGGTTGCGTCCGTTCCTTTCGGCGGACGTTACCGTCAGATAGACTTTGTTTTGTCAAATATGGTAAATTCGGGTATAACAACCGTCGGAATTATCACAAAATATCATTATCAGTCGCTTATGGATCACCTCGGAACGTCAAGCGAGTGGGATTTGGACAGAAAAAACGGAGGACTTTTTATAATTCCGCCGTTTGCCGATAAAAGCACCGAGGTTTACAAGGGCAAAATAGAAGCCCTCTACGGCGCTTTGTCCTTCCTTAAAAAGGCGGAGGGCGACTATGTGGTTATGTCCGATTCGGTCAACGTGTGCAATATAGATTACGAGGATGTTTTGGAGTCGCACATAAAATCGGGTGCGGATATAACGGTTGTTGCAAGCAAGGAAAAAGAAGCGAGAGAGGACAGAAAAATTCTTCTTAAAACCGACGAAAACAACCGTGCGAGCGATGTAATCATTGACTGCATACCCGCAGGGGACGACTTTGTGGGAATGGGTATGTTTATAATCGACAGAAAAATGCTTATCGACCTTGTTCAAAGGTGCGTTGCAAGAGGGCTTTATCACTTTGAAAGAGATTATTTGCAGCCCAATTTCAACAGCGGCAGAATAAGTATAAACGTTTATGAATTTAAAGGCGTCGTTTTGCGCAATACAAGCGTTTCGTCCTATTTTAACAATAATTTCAGGCTTCTCGATTATGACGTGCGCAAAAATATATTCAATCCCCGTTCGCCCATTTATACAAAGGTGCGTGACGAGGCGCCGACCTATTACGGCAAAGAGTCGCTTGTTGACGACTGCCTTGTTGCCGACGGCTGCGTTATAGACGGCAAAGCGGAGAGGTGCGTTATTTTCAGAGATGTTGAAATCGAGGAAGGCGCAAGCGTTAAAAATTCTGTCATTATGCAGGGCGTAAAAATAGGAAAGGGCAGCAGAATTGAAAACGTAATTCTGGATAAGGACGTTGAAATAGGCAGCGAAAGAACGCTTATAGGCGCACACAATTCGCCGCTTATAATAAGCAAGGGCGAAAAAATATAAGATGTGCAAAACACCGGGTTTTAAAGGGATTTTTGCCCGTTTGCCCAAGGTTTTCGGAAGGAGTACAAAACTTTGAATATTTTGTTTGCGGCGTCCGAGGCGGCGCCCTTTATAAAGACGGGAGGGCTGGGCGACGTTGCCCAGTCGCTGCCGCAGCAGCTTGAAAAGGAAGAAAACGTTGAAGTGCGTGTTGTAATTCCTTATTATAAATCCATAAAGGAAAATCCTTCTTTTAAGGTGCAGTTTTTAACAAGCTTCGGCGTTGACCTTGCGTGGAGAAGGGTGCACGTCGGCGTTTTTACCGCACTCTATAAGGGCGTTACCTACTATCTTATAGATAACGAATTTTATTTTTACCGTGACGGATGCTACGGATTTTTTGATGACGGCGAGCGCTATGCCTATTTTTCAAAGGCAATTCTCGAAATGCTTATGCATATAGATTTTGCGCCCGATATTATTCACATCAACGACTGGCAAACAGCTCTTGTGCCGGTGTTTTTGCGTGCGCAATACAGCCATATGGAAAAATTTGCAAGAATAAGAACTGTGCTTACAATTCATAACATTGAGTATCAGGGAAAGGTGCCAAACGAGTTTCTTTCGTACGTTCTCGGTCTTGACGAGGGTATGAGAAACGTGCTTACCTACGGCGACTGTTTAAACTTTTTGAAGGCGGCGATTGTGCTGTGTGATAAAATCACAACCGTTTCAAAAACTTATTCTTACGAAATAAGATATGCGTATTATGCGCACGGGCTTGAAAAAATACTTGAAGAAAATTCATATAAACTGTGCGGAATTACAAACGGCATAAATACCGATATTTTTAATCCCAATAAGGATAAAAATATTTATTTTAACTACAAAGCCGGCGAGGTTTTGAAAAAGCAGGACAATAAAAAAGCGCTTCAGAAAGAGCTTGGCCTTGAGCAAAACGCCGAGGTGCCGGTGGTTTCAATGATTACCCGTCTTGTGTCGCATAAGGGTCTTGACCTTGTGGAGTGCGTTTCAAGAGAGATAATGGAGCTGGGTGTGCAGTTTGTAATTGTCGGAACGGGCGACGAAAAGTATGAAAATCATTTCCGCCATATGGCGTATGTATATCCGGGAAGGGTTTCGGCAAACATTAAGTTTGACACCGCCCTTGCAAGCAAGGTTTATGCCGGCTCGGATATATTTTTGATGCCGTCAAAAAGCGAGCCGTGCGGGCTTTCGCAGCTTATTGCAATGCGCTACGGCACAATTCCCGTTGTGCGTGAAACGGGCGGTCTTTTTGACACTGTTCCGGCGCTTAATACCGAAACGCTTGAGGGCAGAGGCTTTACCTTCAAGGTTTATAATGCGCACGATATGCTCGACGCTGTAAGACGTGCGGTTGAATTTTATTATGACAAGGTTAAATACACCAAGGTTGTTAAAAATATTATGAAATATGATTGCAGCTGGAAAAAAGCTGCGGGCGAATATATCAATGTTTACAACAGCATCATATAATTAAAAGGTGCAGTGAAAAAAGCTTAAGGGGGAATTTTAATTATGAAAAAGGAAGAAGTGACAAATCTCCTTAACACGAAATGTATGAACGTGTTCGGCTGCTCGATTGACGAGGCAACCGAAAAACAGGCGTATAAAACGCTTTGTTATGTCGTAAAGGATTTGCTTGCCGAAAAAAGAAGCAAATTTGCAAAGCAGTATAAGGAAAAAGAAGGAAAACAGGTTTACTATATGTCAATGGAGTTTCTTGTGGGAACATCCCTTAGAAACAACCTTTATAACCTCGGTATGGAAAGCATTTTCAAAAGCGTTTTAAAGCAGAAAAAGATTGACCTTAACTCGCTTTATGCAATGGAGCCGGACGCAGGACTGGGCAACGGCGGTCTGGGAAGGCTTGCGTCGTGCTATATGGACGCTATGACAAGCCTCGGTATGATGGGAACGGGTTTTTCAATCCGTTACGAATTCGGCATTTTCAAACAGAAAATCGTTGACGGCTGGCAGATGGAGTTTCCCGATAACTGGCTTGAAATGGGCGACGTGTGGCTTAACAGACGTGAGGATGAATCGTTTATCATAAAATTCGGCGGCACTCTTAAAGAAGAGTGGACGGACGGAAAATTAAAGGTTACTCACGAAAATTATCAGCCCGTTATGGCAGTGCCTTACGATATGTATATTTCCGGCTACGACACCGACGCTGTGAACAAGCTTGTTCTGTGGAGTGCAAAATCGCCGAACAATCTTGATATGACTGCGTTTTCACGGGGCGAATATGTGCGCTCTCTTGAAGAAAACACTATGGCGGAGGTAATTTCAAAAATCCTTTATCCTGCCGACGACCACATAGAAGGAAAGCGCCTCAGAATAAAGCAGCAGTACCTTTTGGTGTCCGCTTCGCTTCAGAGCATACTTTTAAAGCACCTTAAAAAATATAAAACGCTCGATAACCTTCCCGATAAGGTTGCAATTCATATAAACGACACGCATCCCGCACTCTGCGTGCCCGAGCTTACAAGAATTCTTATAGACGAATACGGCTACGACTGGGATAAAGCGTGGGATATCGTTACAAGAACGCTTACCTACACAAATCATACCGTTATGAGCGAGGCGCTCGAGCGCTGGCCCGAAAGCCTGTTTTCGGCAGAACTTCCGAGAATTTATCAGATTGTGCTTGAAATCAACCGCCGTCTGGTACAGAGGCTTAACGAATTTTACCCCGGCGATATCGCAAAAATCGAATATATGTCGCCCGTTGCGCACGGCGAAGTGCGTATGGCAAATCTTTGCCTTGCCGCCTGCCATAAGGTTAACGGCGTGTCAAAGCTGCACAGCGATATTCTTATAAACAGCATTTTTAAAGATTATTACAATATCGAGCCCGATAAGTTTACAAACGTTACAAACGGAATTGCCTACAGAAGATGGCTCTGTCAGTCAAATCCCGAGCTTTCATCGCTTATAAAGAACCTTATCGGCGATAAGTTTGTGCACGACGCTACGGCGCTTGAGGGTCTTTTAAAATATAAGGGCGATAAAAACGTGCTTGAGTCGCTGCAAAAAATCAAGCTTACCAAAAAACAGGCGCTTGCAAAATATATTTCGGTTTCAAACGGCATAAACGTTGACCCGTCATCAATCTTTGACGTGCAGATTAAGAGGCTTCACGAATATAAACGCCAGCTTCTTAACGTTTTGCAGATTTTGCATATGTATAACATTATAAAAGATAATCCCAATGCGGATATCACGCCGAGAACGTTTGTTTTTGCGGCAAAGGCTTCGGCGGGCTACATTATGGCAAAGCAGATTATCCGCCTTATTTCGGCGGTTGCCGAGCTTGTGGATTCGGACGCTTCGGTGCGTGACAAAATCAAGGTTGTGTTTATAGAAGATTATAAAGTGTCGCTTGCTGAAATTATCATTCCGGCGGCAGAAATTTCGGAGCAGATTTCCATTGCCGGAAAAGAAGCGTCGGGAACGGGAAATATGAAGCTTATGATAAACGGCGCAGTAACGCTCGGAACGCTTGACGGCGCAAACGTTGAAATATGCGAGCAGGTCGGAAAGGAAAACATTTTTCTATTCGGTATGACCGCACCCGAGGTTGAAGAATTGTGGAGAAAGGGATACAATCCGAACTTCTTTATCACGCCCGAGCTTAAAAGAGTGCTTGATATGCTCACATCCGGCATACTCGGCACACGCTTTGACGATATTTCAAAATCGCTTCTTACAAATTCGTTCGGCACGGCGGACGCATATATGACAATTGCGGATTTCGAGTCGTACAGACAGGCGCAGGAGAGAGTGGGCAAGGCATATCTCGATAAAGATAAATTTACCGATATGTCGCTTGTAAACATTGCAAAAGCAGGCATTTTCTCGGCAGACCGTGCGGTTTCGGAATATGCGAAAAACATTTGGAATATAAAGATTTGAAGATAAGTTATGAGAATACTCTTTGACAGCAAAAATGAATTTTATAAAAAGCCGTTCGGCTCGCTCAGGACGGACGAAAGATGCGAAATAAAAATAAAAATTCCCAAAAACTGCGAAACGCAAAAGTGTTTTTTGATTTTGGAGAGAAGCGACGGATTTTTTATGCAGCAGCCGCTTTCGCATCTTTCGGACGACGGCGCATACGAGGTGTTTTCGTGCCTGTTTGCGCTGCCGTTCTGCGGTCTTTACCGCTATTATTTTAAAATCGAAACACGTCATTCGTCCTTTAATCTGTTTAAATACGGCTCGGGAGATACAAATATTTCGGAAGGGTCAAAATGGCAGGTTACCTGCTATGACAAAGCGTATGATACGCCCGAATTTTTTAAAGGAAGGGTGTATTATCAGATTTTTCCCGACCGCTTTTTTGAGGGAAAACCGTCGCCTGATTTGGCAGGAAAGCTTGAGCCGTACACCGTTCATAAGTCAAAATCGGAGTCGCCCTCCTTTTTGCCGGATGACGAGGGCGAAATTTTAAACAACGACTTTTTTGGCGGAAATCTCAACGGAATACGCGAAAAACTTGACTATATAAAGTCGCTCGGCGTGGGCGTTATTTATATCAATCCGATATTTTTTGCGTTTTCAAATCACCGCTACGATACGGCGGATTATAAAAAAATCGACCCTATGCTGGGCTGCGACGAAGATTTTGCAGCCCTTTGCGAGAGCGCACATCAAAAGGAAATGAAGGTTATAATCGACTGTGCTTTTTCGCATACCGGCAGCAACAGCATATATTTTGACAAAAAGAAAATCTTCGGCGGCGGTGCGTACAGCGACGAAAATTCGCCTTACCGAAGCTGGTATTCGTTTTCGCAGTATCCCGAAAAATACACCTCGTGGTGGGGCATTGACACGCTTCCGTGCGTGGACGAATTAAATCCCGATTTTATGAATTATGTCATTTTCGACCAAGATTCGGTGCTTGCAAAGTGGCTCGGTCTGGGTGCGGACGGCGTTCGGCTTGATGTTGCGGATGAGCTTCCCGACGAGTTTATTGCGGCGCTCACAAAAAGGGTTAAGCAAATAAAAAAGGACGCTCTTGTTATGGGCGAGGTGTGGGAGGATGCGTCAAACAAAGAAAGCTACGGCGTTTTGCGCAAATATTTTTCACATTCCGAGCTTGATTCGGTTATGAATTATCCTTATCAGAACATTATTATCGGCTTTGCAAACGGCGCAGTAACCGGTTTTTCGTTTGCCGATACCGTTATGACCATTGCCGAAAATTATCCCAAGCCCGTTCTGGACTGCGTTATGACAAGCCTTTCAACGCACGATACGTTAAGAATTTTAACGGCGCTTATGCCCAATGTCGTTCACCTTACACGTGAGCAAAAGGCAGTTTACAAAATGAGTGATGATGACAGAAAAATAGCGCTGTCAAAAGAAAAACTCTGCGCTGCGCTGCAGTTTACGCTTCCCGGGTGCGCCTGCATTTACTACGGCGACGAGGCGGGCAGCGAGGGGTTTGAGGACCCGTTCAACCGCACGTTTTATCCGTGGCAAAATCAGGATTTTGACCTTATTGAGTATTACAAATCGCTTGCAAAGCTTAAAAATTCTCATTCTGCGCTGAGAACGGGACGTGTTTCGTTTTTGTGGCAGAACGGTCATAATTTTGCGTTTGAGCGAAAGGATGAAAACGAGCGTCTTGTTATTTACGCAAATGCTGACGACGATCCGTTTTTTGTGGACTGCGAAAAGGGAAACGTTCTTTTTTCGGTTGGCTGCGCATACGAAGAAAACCGTCTTACCGTTTGCAAAAACGGTGCGGCTGTTGTGAAAAATTTATAGTAAATAAGCCTTAAAAAACATAATGCACTGCAAAAATTCATATACATTTATTATTCAGCAAAGGTAGCCGAAAGAAAGTAATCCGAACCCGCCTGAAAAGGCATAATTTCGGCATCTTTTGGCTTGTCATCTTTGCAAGGCGTTAGCCTTGCTTCATCTTCCGCACCAAAATCTGCTCAAAATTCTATTCTTTTCAGGTTGAAGAATTTTGAGAGGCGGATTTTTGATTGCGCAAGGCAAAAACGCAGGTAATCCTGACGGATTACCGAGTATTTTAACGAAGTCGAAAGCGAAAATCCGCCTCTCAAAATCGGAGTTCGGATTACTTTCTTTCGGCTGTAAGTGGGTGAATTTTGCGGTGCATTTTTTTAAAAGAAAAATCGCCACGCTGTGCGCATTGGCAATTTTTGCGCTGTTTGCGCTGTTTACGGCGGTAAACGTCAGCGAAAAAACAACCGAAACGGCAGGCGATTACATAAAATGGGTGGATTTTTCGGTTACGAGCGAGGCTATGAGCAAGGCATATAAATATGATGTCAAAACGAAGTCTGAAAAAAACCATATTGACTGGATAGAGCTTCTTGCTCTGTGCGCAGAAAAGTGCGGCGGTAATTTTAAAAATTTTGACGCATCGTATATGGAAAGCTGTGCAGACCGCCTTAAGGAGGGCGCTGACGCAGACAAGATATGCCTTAACAAAAAATATTTTGATTATTACAAAGAGGCATACAATGCCGTTCTGGGCGGATTTGTGGGCGAATTTTATACCAAAAAGGACGGTGAATGGTGCGAAAATTACGGTCTTAAAGCGTTTTCGCCCATTGCCGCAGGCTACGGATTTTCGCACTACAAGGATTTTGGCAGCAGCCGTACATACGGCTTTAAGCGAAAGCACCTCGGCAACGACCTTATGGGCGGCATAGGAACGCCGATAATTTGCGTGGAATCGGGCACTGTTGAGGTTATGGGCTGGAACCGTTACGGCGGCTGGAGGGTTGGAATACGCAGTTTTGACAGGCAGCGCTACTATTATTATGCGCATCTGCGCAAGGATTTTCCGTTTAACACGCACCTTAAAGAGGGCGATACGGTAAGCGCCGGCGAGGTTATAGGATATCTCGGTATGACGGGCTACAGCACAAAAGAAAATGTCAACAACATCAATATTGCGCACCTGCATTTCGGTATGCAGATAATTTTTGACGAGGTGCAGAAGGACGGAAACAACGAAATATGGATTGACGTGTATGAAATTACAGAATTTCTGAATAAAAACAGGTCGGCGGTGGAAAAAATCGACGGCGAGAAAAACCACAGGCGGAAAAATGCGTTTTATGAGAGATTAATTGCGGAAAACGGGGGATAATATGTCGAGTAAAAATGTGGTTTTGTCGCTTTTGTGCGCAATTATGCTCATTTGCTACAGTTTGTGTTCTTTCGCAACGCAGAAGGACGTTTTAACGGTTGCACAAAGGGACGGAATAAAGCTTCCGGTTGTGATGTATCATATGGTTTTGGACGACGGCAAAAGGCTGGGAAAATTTGTGATTTCGCCCGACGAATTCAAGAGCGATATGCAGTATCTTAAGGATAACGGCTACACTTCGGTTGTGTTTTCCGACCTTGTTTCGTATGCCGAGGGGAAGTCAAATCTTCCCGAAAAGCCCGTTATGATAACTTTTGACGATGGATATTACAACAATTATCTTTTTGCATATCCCATACTTAAGGAATATAATTTTAAGGCGGTGCTGTCGGTTATCGGCATACAGAGCGAAAAATATTCAAAAAGCGGCGAAAGAAGCAAGTATTATTCGCATATGACGTGGGAGGATATTAAAAATGCTTCGGATGTTTTTGAAATTCAAAATCATTCGTACAATCTTCACACCTATAACAAAACGAGAAACGGCGCCAAAAAGCAGCAGGGCGAAAATAGCGGCGCATACAAGGATATGCTTTTTGAGGATTTAAAGAAAAACGAGAATATTATAAAAGAAAACACGGGCATTGACACCTTTGTTTTTACCTTTCCGTTCGGCTCGATGTGCTCCGACGCACACTCGGTTGTGAAAGATATGCTCGGATACAAAGGGAGTATGTCGTGTGAGGAAGGCATAAACTACATCACCCGTGACAAAGAATGTCTTTACAGGTTAAAGCGCTTTAACCGCCCGAGCGGCAAGACGAGCAAAGATTTTTTCGTATTTGCGCAATAAAAATTTTTTTCAGACAGCAAAACAAACCCCTTGTAATTTCAAGGGGTTTTATAATCAAACCAAACCAAGCCTTACGCTATTTTAGCAAGCTTGCCTGCAAGCTGAGATTTCTTTCTTGCAGCAGTATTTTTGTGCATAACACCTTTTGCAACTGCCTGGTCAAGCTTCTTAACGGTAAGCTTGAAAGAAATTTCTGCGTTAGCCTTATCAGCCTCTGCAACGTAAGCCTCAAAGCTTTTGATGCAAGTTTTGATGTTTGTTTTAATCATCTGATTTCTTAAAGTTTTAGTGTTTATAACTTTAACTCTTTTTTTAGCAGATTTAATATTAGGCAATGTATTCACCTCCACCCACAATATAACGACTTATAGTGTAACACAAATTATTTCAAATTGCAAGAGTTTTTTTGAAAAAATTTTTAAAAGCGTGTTTTTATTGACACATTGAATTAAAATTGATACAATATTAAAGGGTGAAAAAAATGAACGGCTTTGCTTACGATTTGCATATACATACTGCGCTTTCGCCGTGCGGCGACGAGGATATGACGCCAAACAACATTGCGAATATGGCATATCTTAAAGGGCTTGACATTATAGCCGTAACCGACCATAACAGTTGCCGAAATGCCGCTGCGGTTATGAAATGCGGCGAAAAAAACGGCATTACGGTTATTCCCGGTATGGAGGTTGAAACAAGCGAGGAGGTGCATATGGTGTGCCTTTTTAAAACGCTTGAGGCGGCATACGAAATGGAAAAAACCGTTTCAAAAAACCTTCCTTATATTAAAAACAGAGAAGATATTTTCGGCAGACAGCTTGTTATGGACGAAAACGACGAAATTACCGCCGTTAAAGAAAATCTTCTTATCTGCGCCGCAAATCTTTCGGTGTACGACGTTTTTGACGCCGTAAAAAGTATCGGCGGAATTGTTTTTCCCGCACATATAGACAAAAATTCGTACAGCATAATTTCAAACCTCGGCACCGTTCCGAAGGAGCTTGATTTTGAGTGCGCCGAAATAAAGGACAAGCTTAAAACGGATGAAATTACCGCAAAGCACGGGCTTGAAAATTTAAAGATTTTGCACAACAGCGATGCTCACTATCTTGAAAATATTTCCGAACGTGACAATTTTTTACACGCAGAAAGCAGGGATATTTTGGCAATTTTCGACAGTTTGCGCAGGAATATCCGAAAAAATTAAATTATTTTGTTACATTTTAAAAAAAAGTGTGGATTTTTTATAAAATGTATGTTATAATCACTAAGTTGAATAAATTACTTTGCCGAAAGGAGGTTCCCGGCGGATGGGAAGGAAAAGAAAGCGCCAAGACACAATAAATATAAAATGGTTTGAAAAAATAGGGCTTGTTTTTGCGCTTTTAAGCATTGCCGAACGTATTTTTATTATGATTATGTACGAAGGCTGATGTCTTTTCTTTGACGAAAAATTGAAATACAGAGATTATACAATGCACCTTTGTCTGTTTGCGGCATTTGCGTTTCAGCTTATTTTTATGATTGCCGACATCTTTGCATACGGCTTTTTGGACGGCGGATATGCTGCAATGTCCGATATGCTCATTATGATAAGATTTTTTGTGTTTGTTCCGCTTTGCATATATGAGAGCATAGCGGCGGCAAAATGCAAAAAAGAGGCGGACGGCGACAACGGCAGAGAGCACCGCCATCATCACAGACATCACGGTATTTTTCACCGCAGACTTCACCATCATCACCACAGCCATTCGGGATATATAAGGGATGATTCCGGCAGAATGGACGAAGAATATTCAAAACGCACGCAGTTTATGGATAAAGAGGTGCTTTTGAAGAAGAAGGAAGAAATGCGCAGCCATGCAGCAAAAAATTAAGAATTAAAAAAATCAAACAATAAAAAACAAAATTTCGGGGCGGAGTGAAATTCTCCACCGACGGTTACAGCCCGTGAGCCTTTTTTCAGGTTGATTTGGTGAAATTCCAAAGCCGACAGTAAGAGTCTGGATGAGAGAAATTTTTTGTGTTTTATATTTTAAAAACATTCCGCCTTGATATGTATTTTAAGGGGGAATTTTTTATGTCATCAAAAAAGGCAAACACAATGGCAAAGGTAGGTATGCTTTCTGCGGCGGCGTTTATTCTGCAGCTTCTGGGAACGTATATGGGCATTAAAGTCGGCGGCTTTCTGGACGTTGAAATTTCGGATTTGCCGGCAATAATCGGCGCCCTTGCATTGGGCCCGTCGGCAGGGGTTATGATTGAGCTTGTCAAAAACGTTCTTCACTGCTTTGTCACCACAACCGCCTTTGTGGGCGAGGCGGCAAATTTTATAGTAAACGGCGTTTTTGTGCTTACCGCAGGGCTTGTATACAGGGCGCACAAAACCAAAAAAACTGCGTTTATCGCCCTCTTGCTGGGCACGGTTTTAATGAGTGCCGCTGCGGTTTTGGCAAATATGTTTTTGCTGCTTCCTTTGTATGCTCCAAACTTATCGCTCTCCGAAAGGTTTTCTATGGTGCTCACCCTTATAACGCCGTTTAATTTGTGCAAAGGATTTTTGCTCTCTGTCATAACGGCTGCGATATACAAGAAGATTTCGCCTGTTTTAAAGGGATGATTTTGTATATTTGCATAATTTTTGCGCCGCATATATAAAAAATGTTACAAAAAATAAAATTTTTGTTGACTAACCTTCAAAATGGTTATATAATAGCCTTATGTATGCTAACAAGGAGGAAAAACTATGGAATCAAAAAGCATAGTAAAGTTTGCTATTGTTATTTTGATAATTGCTGTTTTAAGTTATATCGCAGCTTTCGGTCTTACAATCGGCAATTACCATATATCAAGCGTAACTGATGAAGAAAACGGAATTAAAAAAGGTATGGATTTGGCGGGCGGCGCAACAATTTTGTTTGAAGCCGATACCGATAACGTGGCTGACGGCGATATGGCGGCAGTCGTTGAGGTTTTGAGAAACCGTCTTGACTCTAACAACCAGTTTGAAGCTACGGTTGCTCAGCAGGGCAAAAAAAGAGTCAGGGTTGAAATACCGGCAGTTATGGACACTCAGGAAGCTATTGACCTTTTGGGTACAACGGCTAAGCTTGAGTTTAAAGACAAGGACGGCAACGTTGTTTTAAAGGGCGAGCAGGTTAAAAAAGCCCAGTCGGTTTACGCTGCGGTTGATTCGTCCGGAAAACAGGAATATCAGGTAAAGCTTGAGCTTACAAGCGACGGCAAGAAGGCTTTTGCGGACGCTACCGAAAAGGTTTCTTCCTACAGCTCGGGCGAAAACTTTATTTCTATCTGTCTTGACAATACAGTTATTTCAAGCCCTATGGTACACGAAAAAATCGACAGCGATACCTGCGTAATTACAGGTAACTTCACCGCCGAAACGGCAAAGGTTCTTGCAAGCCAGATACAGTCCGGTAAGCTTCCTTTCTCGATAAAGGTTGTTGAAAGCAGAACAATCGGCGCTTCTCTCGGCGAGGACGCTTTGAACAAAAGCGTAAAGGCGGGCGCAATCGGATTTGTTCTCGTTGTGCTTTATATGATTATTTTATACAGACTCTGCGGACTTATCTCGGGCATTTCGCTCGCAGGTTATATAACGCTCGTGCTTATGATTTTAAGCCTTTGCAAAATCACTCTTACGCTTCCGGGTATCGCAGGTATTATTCTTACAATAGGTACGGCGGTTGACGCAAACGTAATTATTTTTGAAAGAGTTAAAGAAGAATTAAAACTCGGCAAAACGCTTCGTGCGTCCATTGACGCAGGCTTTAAGAGGGCGTTTACGGCTATTCTTGACGCAAACGTTACAACCCTTATCGCAGCCGTTGTTTTGTATTTCTTCGGCACAGGCTCAATCAAGGGCTTTGCGGTAACGCTCTTTATCGGTACGGTTGTAAGTATGTTCACCGCAATTGTTGTAACCAAGTTCCTGCTTACTCAGCTTATTGGTTTCAACATCAAAAATTCAAAGCTTTACAGTGCGTAGGAGGTAGAAGAATATGTTTAATATTGTTGAAAAGAAAAAAATATTTATATCTGTTTCCGCACTCGTAATAGTTGCAGGGCTTATCGCATTTTTCACAATGGGCTTTAATGCCGACGTTGATTTTACGGGCGGATACACAATGAGCGTCAAGGTAGTTACCGAAGGCGACGAAGATTTGAAGGCGGCAGATACCGCTGATAACAAAACGGCTGACGCAAAAACGGCGGATGAAACCTCCGGCGGCGATACAGCCGACAAAACATCCGATAGCGCAGACAAAACCGACGCTGCAAAAGCTGATGACAAAACATCTGACGCAAACACAGCCGACACAAATACGGCTGACACAAACGCAGATACCGAGGACAGCAATCTTATCAAAACTCAGCTTGTAAAAAGCGAAAAAACAGCTTTGCTCAAAACTTATAACTTCTCTGAGGACGAAATAAGAAAAACGGTTGACGCTGTTGCAAACGTTAAAGCTTCAAGCGTTGTAAAGAGCGAGGACGGTTTTGTTATAAAGACAAACGAGCTTGACGCAAAACAGGCCTCCGACGTAAAACAGGCTTTGGCTGATAAACTCGGCGCAATAAAGGTTATTTCGGAGGATAAGGTAAGTGCAACCGTCGGCTCCGAGCTTTTGGGAAGTTCGCTTCAGGCGCTTCTTATCGCAGCCGTTTTGATGCTGATATACATTTCGTTCAGATTTGAGCTTTTGTCGGGTCTTTCGGCAGTGTTGGCGCTCGTGCACGACGTTCTTGTTATGCTTTCGATGTACGCTATTTTCCGTTTGCCGGTTAACACTTCGTTTATTGCGGCAATGCTCACAATTATCGGTTATTCGATTAACGCAACAATCGTTATTTTCGACAGAGTAAGAGAAAATACAAAATATCTTAAGAAAGAAACGTTTTCAAATATCGTAAACACAAGTATCTGGCAGTCAATGGGCAGGTCGGTTAACACCTCTGTTACCACGCTTATTACAATCGTAATGGTGTATATACTCGGCGTAACCTCTGTTCGTGAATTTGCGCTTCCGATTATTATCGGTATCGTTTGCGGTACTTATTCGTCAATCTTCCTTGCAGGCTCGTTCTGGTGCTTGTTAAGGGGCAAAAAGGCGGATGTAAAAGTAAAATAATTTGTAAAATATAAAATTAAAAGAACAAATCTCTTTTCGCAAACAGTGTTTACCGTTTTGCTGATTTTAAGGGATTTGTTCTTTTTTTCTGCGTCCGAAAAGGACGGTATCCGTAATTTGCCCCTTTAAAAAACGGGGCGGGCAGCTTTTTTCCGAACGCCTTTTGCAGTTCCGTTTGATTTTGCAGTTCCGTTTGATTTCACGGTTCTGCTTAATTTTGCGTTTCTGCCCGATTTTACAATTCCATTTGCTTCGCAAGAAAAAGAGCCGCCGCCCTGGATATTTTTTCTTCCGCTTCGCTCATTTTCTTTTCGGTGTTGTCCTTTAAAAGAACAACACTGCCCACAGTGTCGCCCTCGGCGATAATCGGAACGGCAACTCCGACGCTCAGCTTGCTGCCGTCGGTAACCGACAAATTTTTGTCGTTATCGTGACGGTAAATAAACGTCGTTTTTTCTTCCAGAACACGTTCCATATCCTCGCTTAAGCGTTTTTCCTGAAAATCCTTTTTTGCGGCGCCCGATACGGCAATAATCGTGTCCTTATCGGTAATGCACGCAGGATATCCCGAAGTTTTGTAAAGCGTTTCCGCATATTGCGACGCAAATTCGCCGAGCTCGCCGATAGGTGAGTATTTTTTGAATATAACCTCGCCGTCACGGTCGGTAAAAATCTCTAACGGGTCACCTTCCCGTATACGCATAGTACGGCGGATTTCTTTAGGTATAACCACCCTTCCGAGGTCGTCTATACGTCTGACAATTCCTGTTGCTTTCATATAAAAAACTCCTTTTAAACATATAAACTTTTAAAAAATTATGTCCGTTTTGTCAAGTTTTGTGTTTAATTTTTACAAATTTATTGTTTGCAATAATGGGAGTTTTATGTAAATTTGTTTTTGGTATTAAATGGGTAAAATTTTTAATTTTGTTTTTTTATAAAAATTTTTAATAAGCACCTTTACCGTTTCGCACAATATTTTGACGGCGAGATGCCGTTGTGTTTTTTAAAATCTCTGGAAAAATCGTAAATATTTATGTACCCGAGCGATTTTGCAATTTCGGTAATGCTGCCGTAGTCGCTCTTTAGCATTTCCTCCGCCTTTTTAATGCGCAGATTGTGCACATACGCAATGGGCGGCGTGCCGAAAACCTCAAAGAAAATTTTTCTGAAATAAACCTCCGAAATTCCGCAAAGAGAAGCGAGCGTTTCGTTTTTTATGCTTTTGCCGTAGTTTTTTGCAATGTAATCCACTGCAGGCGCAATCTTTCGGCGCTTGTCGGACGGAGTGTATTTTTGCCGACAACAACCTTGCAGTGCTGGAATACGAAAAAGCGCTTGCAAGAATTTTTGTTTCGTCCGTGGAGGTGAACGGCTGGGGCAGATGTCAGCTTATGGTGTCGGGAAGCAGGGGAACGGTCAACATTATGCCGATTGAAAACGACTGCACCATGACTTATTCCGATTTGAAAATTGCATCTCACGCATATGAGGATATGAAAGAAAACGCTGGTATAAAGGATATTCCCAAAAGCTGCCGCTACGACGAAATAATGAAGGATTTTTACGCATATATAACGGGTGAAAAGAAAAATCCGTTTACATATGAGCACGATTATCTTGTTCAGAAGGTGCTTTATAAAATTATAAAAGGGGAGTAAAAAATGGAAAGAGTGGCATTTATAACGGGCGCAGGCGGATATATCGGCGCTCAAACGGCACTGACGCTTGCACAATCGGGAATATCGCAGCTCTTCGGCGGAGCGGTTTTGCTTGTCTGCGGAAAAATCCTTGGCGGAAGCTTAAGCATACCTTTCGGCAGTTCAATGTTTTTAATGGCATATATCTTAATTGCGTCGGTTTTAAGCTGTTCCGTTTGGTTTGCCGTGGTAAAGAGCGCCTCGCTTTCAAAGCTTTTTATCATAAAATTTGCCGAGCCGGTATTTGCCTGCGTTTTTTCCGCACTGATTCTGGGCGAGAACATATTCAAAATTCAGTATCCGGCGTCATTTTTGCTGATTGCCGGCGGTATTTATATTTCAAACAAGTAAGAGCGGATATATTATATATCCGCTTTTTCGATACTGATTTCAAACGAAAACACTTCGTTCGGTTTGATGTTAAACGCATATCCTCGTTTTTTCGCCTCGGTTACACTGTCAAAAGGAATATTGCACGGTTCAACCGCTGCGGTATGAGTATTTTTAAAACCGCCGTTGTTTATCCATATGCCGAGATACGGAAGCTTTTCTGTGTCATATTTAAGCCTTATCCCTCCTGTACGGCTGTTTCGGTAATAACCGCAAACGCCGTTTTTTATTGGATTTGTTATGTAAAATTTGTATGCATCTCCGTTTTCTTTATATTGCGACGATATAAGATATTCCTTTTTTAATTTTGATTTTGTGCCTCTTTTTCCGTATGTTTGGCGGTCGTCGAACATAAATTCAACGGTCGGATTTTCACAAAACTGTGCAAAAATCATACCTTTTTCCTCGGCGGCAAACATTAAATGCAGCGCCCATATGCACGCAAAATCTTCGGAATTTAAGTTTTTTATTTCGTATCTGCACCGTATTGCACCGTTTTCGCCTTCCGAAATATGCTTTTTATATTCATATCCGAGCAAATCCGATTTGTATGACATAATAAGCGTATCATCCGATATTTCGCATTTGTGCGGCACTCTGCACACCTCGCCGTGACACGGATATTCAACATTATTGCAGCGGCATAAATCAATGGTCGGAAACATTTCGTCTGCGCCCGACACTTCGCAGTCAACGTAATTTCCGCCGATAAACTGCGGAATGTATTTGGGATTTTTGTCTTGTGCGAGCCACTCGGTATTATGCTTCAAATCCTTAAGCGATACCAGTTTTCCGCCGTATTCCGCCAGATAAACCGCCTCAAATGCGACAGTGATTATTTTTATTCCCCGAACATTTTTAAAATTGCAGTTTAAAATTCTCATATTTTCCCCCTCAAAAAAATTTACGCTTTGATTTTATCAGAAATTTTCTTTGCCTTATATGCCATTTTCACCAAAAAATGCAATATTGTCACCAATAAATCGGAGAGGTGGTAGCAAAAGATAAGTTAATGTGGTACAATGAAAAAAATGTTGTGCAAAGGTGGAGTCAAAATGTGTGACAAAGCAGCCGAATTTAAAGATATATATGTTCACGGCGAGTGTCAGAAGGTTTTTTGTTTCCGAACCGGTATGGCGGTTTACGAGGAAATTTTTGCAGACGGGCGGTATATGGCGTCGGGGCGAAACAATGCAGGCTATACGCCGAATGTGCTTGAGGCTTATCCGACACGTTTTGCAGGATATTCGCAAAGTGTTTCAGGTGAAAAAAAGCTTATCGATATTTTCGATTCTTCATCTGCGTTTGAAATTGAAGCGGACGGCGTGAGCCTTGACGGAAGCTGGGAATATGTTTCGTTTGAAAAGAGTGAAAAAAATATTGAAAACACGCAAAAATCCGTGCTTTGTGCAAAGCTTGTCTTAAAAAGCAGCGCAAAGCCGATTGAGGTTTCGGTGCATACGGTTTTGGACGGCACGCCCATTATAAACCGTTTTCTCGAAGTTAAAAATTTATCGGATACTGATATAAACATCAGCGCAATTTCGCCTATGTGCGGAGGTATTGAAACGATTGACCGCTGGAAAGATTTTATGCACGGCGCACCGGACGGTTCTAAAATTTATTCGCTCGGATATATGGATAAATCAATTTGGGGACACGAGGGATTTTTTAAGTGGCATAATTTGCCCGAGGCAGAATACGGATTTTCGTCAAAATACATTTGTGACAGGTTCAGACATCCGTTTTTTGTGTTGAAAAACAATCTTCTCGGAAGTATTATGATTGCAAATCTTGCATGGAGCGGAGGCTATAAATTTGAGTTTAACCTTAACGCAGAGGGCGATATGTCAAAGCTTTCGTTTAAAGCGCTGCTTTATGCGCCCAATCCCATGCTTATACTTGCACCGCACGAAAGCTTTAAAATGCCCGAAATTCACATAGGCACAATGTTCGGCGACCTTGACTGTGCGGTAAATGTTATGCACGCTCACCTCAGAAAAAGTGTATTTTCAGACAATGCGCCGTGCGGCAAAAAGGGTTGGATAGAGTGCGGAATGGGTGCGGAGCGTCTTATGGACATTGAGGCAACAAAGCATTTTGCAGATACCGCCGCAAAAATCGGTGCCGAAACGCTTATAATAGACGCAGGCTGGAATTGTCCTCCCGGTGAGGAGAAAAATTGGGCGCTCTACCCGGGCGATTGGTATCCTGACAAAAAGCGTTATCCTAACGGCATTGAGGAAATACGTGATTATGTGCACAAAAAAGGTCTGAAATTCGGCTTGTGGGCAGAGGTTGAATGTCTTGGAAAAAATTCCGAAATAAGAAAAAATCACCCTGATTGGATGGGAAAATGCTATAACGGCACCGAAAACAGGCTTTTGGATATGTCAAACCCTGACGCCGCAAAATGGGTTGAGGGTGAAATTGTAAGGATGATTGAAGAATATAAGCTTGATATCTTCAGACTCGATTTTAACGGTTCATATCGGTTTATGCTTTGCCGAAACGAAAAAAACGGGATTTTTGAAAATACTTATTTGAGGTATTATAAAAACGCATACGATATGTTTGAGAGGCTGAAAAAAAGGTTTCCCAATGTGATTTTTGAAAACTGTGCGGCGGGGGGCGGAAGAACAGATATAGGCTTTGTAAAAAATTTCACGCACACATGGGTGTCGGACTGCAACACTGCGCCGAGGTCGTTTGCAATTACAAACGGTATGACAATGGCGCTTCCGCCCGAAAACATTGATCGTCTTGCAAGCGGTATGAACTGTCATACAAAAGCGTCGCTCGATTTTCAAATGCGGAATATAATTTTTGCCCGTCCCACGTGCAACGATTTTAATGCTGTCGGAAGCGTGATGAATACGCAGCAGATTGAATTTGTGCGGCATACGCTTGATATTTATAAAAATTATATCCGTCCTTATATTGATGACAGCAAAATATATCACCACACACCCGAACTTTTGTTTGGAAACAGTGCAGAATCACATACTGCGTCTGAGCCGTGCGGAACAGGTGTTATAGAAAGAGCGTCGGGCGATAAAAAATATGGCGTTATAGGTATTTTCAAACTTGCGGATGCGGAATGTGAAGATGTTGTTTCGGTATACCCCGAGGGAGTTGACGTTTCGCAAAATTATAAGGTTACTTTCGATAACAGCGGCGAGTGCGTGTCTGTTTCGGGATACTTGCTTAAAAATGAGGGAATAAGGGTAAAACTTGCCGGTTCGCTGGTGTCTGAACTTATCATATACGAACCCGATAAAAAAATGTAATAAAAAACCGACCTTCAAAAGCCACTCCTCGATAAGTAAGCTTTGCCTTAAAAACATATTTTTTGCGCCTTTCTGCGTTAAAAAAACTCGCAATCCGTCAGGATTACTCGCTTTTTTGCCTTGAAATTCATCAAAAAATCTCGTTTTTAAGGTGCAAAGCAGTTTTGAATATTGGATTTTACAATTCAAACAAGAAATAAAACCTGCCATTATGCTTAACGCATATGGCAGGTTTTTGACGTAGTATGAATTTAAAATACAGCTTCAAAACCAATGCTTTCTTATCGAGGAGCAGCTAAAAGCAGGGCGTTTGTTCCGGCTTTTGAAGGCCGTTTTTTTATGCGTTTTTGTGAAGCGAATTTTTCATATATTTATATGGCGTTGTGCCGAAATAGCGCTTAAACGTTGCGCAGAAATTGGAGGTATCGGGAAAACCGCACTGCACGGCAACCACCGAAATGGGGGTCTGACGGTTGATAAGCTCCACAGCGGCGGCAAGACGCTTTGTTCGTATGTATTCCGACGGGGATGTGATAAGATACTTTTTAAAATATCTTTCAAGCGTGTTTACGCTCAGAAACGTTTCCTGCGCAAGCATAGAAACGGTGAGCGGCTCGTGAAAACGGGTATCGACAATTTGTATTGCATTTTTTAAATTCTGCGGAATGTTGTTTGCGCCGCCCGAGTTGCCCGGCGCATAATTATCCTCCATTGTACGCATTATTTTGAAAAAGTTGTAATATTTTGAAACCTCGCTTTTGTCCGGCTGCAAAAGCAGATTGAGGTTGTTTTTTACGCTCTCGAACGCAGACGGCGGCAGTGCGATATGGTTGTTTTCGCCTTTTTGGCGGTCAAAAAAAATCCCGAACAAATCCTCGTTGCCGTTTGCCGAAAACATAAGGCAGTAATGCTCGTGAACGTTCGTTTTGTTATAAACGCAGTGGTGATATTCAAACGGTTTTGTAATAATCACGCTTCCGGGCGCAATGGGATAAACGCTTCCTTCAACTATAAAATAGACGTCGCCCGAAAGATTGAGATATATTTCGCACTGATTGTGCACGTGCGAGGGCGGCTCCTGGTCTGACGAAAAATTGTGCGGATTGTGATATGAAATCTGCATAGAAAACGGGCGCATACCCTTAAATTCAAAATTTTGTATCTTCATAATGTTTTTCCAATCCTTTTAATGCGTTTTTTTTGAGTGTAACACAATACGGCGGAAAAATCAATAAAATATGCAAAATAAAGCAGATAATTTTTTGATTAAAACTGATATATTCATAATTTTTTGATAATATTTACAAAAAATATATCAATAAATTTTGGTAATTTGTGGGAAAAATTAAAAAGACCGATTTGCACTGCTTTTTATTGTGGTGAAAATTACATATTTTCTGTTGAATTTTATATATACTTCGGCTTTGCGTTTATGTTAATATAAAAACACGGAATAAAGATATCGGAGAGAAAAACCCGATATCACATATTGCGCAGATTTGAATTATTAAACAAGGAGAAGTGAGAATATGAAACTGTTAAAAAAGTTTGGTATTGTAATTCTTGCAGTTATTGTTTTTGCGGCGGGAGTTTGCGTTCCGAACATTTTTAAAACCGACGCATATGCCGAAGGAAGCGGCACCGTCACAAAGCTGATAGAAGGTATCACGTTTGAGGACCTTGATTTGGGCACCAAATATGCAAAAGGTAATGTAATTTATGCGGAAGGCAAGGTTGCAGGCTGTAAAAAAACATATGTCAAGATTCCAAACAGCAGTAATACAAATGTATATGAGGCTGAGGTTGCGGGTGATGCATCAGACAAATTTTTGAAAATAGGTTCCAATAATGTAAGTACAGAAATTCAGGTGGCTGCATTCGATTCGCATAAACTTGCCGGCAATGATACATATGTGCTTTCCTTTAAATATTTGGCGGCAGCAAACAGCAACCTGAATTTATATATGCGTTTCGGCGATAATACAAACGCTCTTTTGCACCTCTGCAGTTTAAGCACCGCAACGCTTGCTAAAATAAGCAATGCCAATACAAGCTACAGTTTGGGTGAAAAAGAAAGCTGGCACAACATAAAAGTTGTTATAACGGCAGGAACCGTAAATACTGCGGATACAAGCCTTAACACAAACGATACTTTAAAATTTTATTCCGACGGCAAATTGCTGGCGGAAACCGACTGGGTGATATCGGGCAAAACGGCGCCGTATACAGCGGACACCCTGCAGCGTATTGATTTTACCGGTAAATCAGCTTCAATTGATGATATAAAATTTACGTCCTACAAAGACGGAGCGGTATATACTCCGGCAACTCCTGAGTTAATTACCGCAAACAGCAGAAGCGCAGGCTATGCAAACGGAAATATATATGCCGGAAGCAAAACCGCAGGGGAGGTTATTGCGGATACAAATATTGCTGCCGACACTGAAAATGTTGCGTCATACGAAATTGTTGACGAAAACGGCAAAGCTGTTGCCGACACTGAAACTGCGGCAGGAAACACTTTAAATATTACAACCGTTGAAGGCACTGTAATTTCTGTTCCGATACTTGGAAACGTCGGAAAAGCCGTTACGGTTCCTGTAAGCGGCAGCAGTATTACTAATTTGACTGTAACCGAGGAGGACGGCATATACGGCAAGACAGCCGATGACAAGGTGTGGAAATTATCACCGACGGATTTAGACACAATTGCAAGCAGCAAAATTCCCGAGGTCAGGCTGACATCTGTGAGCGACCCTGTTCCGTCGGTTATCAGAATGTCGGTTATGGGAAAAAGCAGCGGAAATTTCGGTATATGCGGAAGAATTATATATACGAATGACAGTAACGCAGAAGCTGTTTCGGGCGGACACAATCTTGTAAGATTTGCAAACGGTGCCGTTTTAATAAATGACGCAACAGGCAGTTCAACCTCTCCGAAGAAACAGATTGGCATTTACAAAGATGATGAGTGGTTAAGCGTAGAAATTGCATTGTTCCCCGGCGAAAGCGAGTATCTTGTAAGAATTAACGGCGGAGATTGGAACAGCGGTTATCTCGGCGTTAACGGAAAATTATGGGAAACATTTGTAAAAAACGGATATGTTCAGATTCAGATTTCAAAAACTGCTCCCTGTGATGTTTATATAGACGATTTTGATTTTTACTCCGGAATACCGTCCGATACTCTCAGTGCGCCCGAAGTAACTGCGCTTGGCGGTTCGTTAACAAAAACCGGCAGAGCGATATACGGTCCTTACAACAGAGATATCGGCTTGTATATTGACAAAATATCGGTAAGTGAAGGTGCGCAAAAAAGATTTATAAATTCCGATGGTTCTCTTGCGGATTCCGGCGGCATTTACAACGGCAGGAAGATGGTATTGGCAAATAACGGTATTTTAACTTACTATGATTTATACAGCAGGTCAAATGCTTTTACAAGTATTGAAAATACCGAAACAGGGGTTAAATATTGGGCAGATATTGCAAACGGCAATTCTTCGGATGTGCCTGTTGTATTCAATGCGGTATACGAAAACGATAACGGATTGCAAGGCCTTAAATCAATTGAGCAGCTTGATTATGCGTGGAAAGAGAAGGGTGTTACTTTGGAATTTACCGTTCCCAATACCGACGAACAAAATCGTAAAATTATGATATGGAACAAAGACACACTCGTTCCTATGACGCAGAGCTTCGGTATGCTTCCGTCAACAATTTATCTTGTGAGCGACTCTATTTGCAAAACATACACCAATAACCAGCGTCCGTTAGCCGGCTGGGGCGAATATATCGGTTATTGCTTTGCTGATGCGGGTATTGCCGTAAGCAACCGTGCAGAAGGCGGACGCAGTACAAAAAGTTTTCGGGCAGAAGGAAGATGGGACGGAATTTGCGGTAATACACCCGGTATTATGGCAACGCTTAAGGCGAACGATTATGTGTTTATTTCTATGGGACATAATGACGGCAACGTAAACAACGAGGCTGCTTACACAACAATAGGCGAATACAAAGCCAATCTTGCACAGTATATCGACGAGGCAAGGGCAGTTGGCGCAAAGGTAATTCTTATTACGCCGCCTACCGATGCCTGGTCGGGACGCAATTCACTTTTGGAGCGTTCAATGGCTATGAAGGAAGTTGCGGCGGCTAAAGATGTGACGCTTTTGGATTTGAATGAGCGAAGCTGGGAGCATTTTAACAAAATCGGCTTTGAAAATGCAACGAATAAATATTTCTGCACAGCGGAAAAATTCAATGCGCTCGGCAAGACGCCGACTAACGAAAAAGGCGACCTTACGCATTTTGACGAAAACGGCGCAAAGTATCTTGCAAAGACAATTGCAGCTCTTCTTAAAGAAAGCAGCGATTTGCTTGCAAACGCAGTAAATCCCAATGCGATAACAGCCGAGTAAAATTTACAATTTATATTATTTAACAGTCTGCTTTTTTGAGCAGACTGTTTTTGCTTTAAAATATGAAATATTAAGCGCATTATGATAAACAGAATTTTTACAGTATTGAAACTTACCGCACAATTTTTTGATAATATCTACAAAAAATATGTCAATAAATTTTGGTAATTTGTGGGAAAAATTAAAAAACCCCGATTACACCGCTTTTTATTGTGGTGAAAATTACGTATTTTCTGTTGAATTTTATATATACTTCGGCTTTGCGTTTATGTTATCATATGAATATAGAAAATGAGGGATTATTTGCTGTTCGGAGGGGTTTATATGAATATTGACATACAAAACGGCACCAAAAATGCGCTGCTTGGTGCGCTTAAAACCGTGACCGACAAAATGATTGAAACACGTCCGCAGGCAGAGATAAGGCTCAGACCGTACACAGACTGCACGGCGGTAAAGAGAAATTTCAGAACAAGCATTGAGGTTGATTTTTCAAAGCTTTTCGGCGGAGCAAAAGACGGCGATACTGCCTTTGCCGAAACCGATTTGCTCGTTCCGTTCGACACCGATGTAAACCTTATGGCAAAAGGAATTTTTGAACTTTACTACGGCGGTGAAAAGGTTTTTTCGGCAAACGATGCGGCGCCGCTTTCGGATTTGCATATGAAAAATGTTGTGCTAAAAGCGAAAAAGGGCAAAAACAAGCTGATTTTCAAATGCACAAAAAACGGGCGGTTTTTCGGTTTTGCATTTATGGTCACACACGTTTTTGAGCCGTATATGTGGGCAAACGACATTCTTTTGTGGGTGCGTGACACAAGTCCGGCTGCGGAATATGAAAACGAACAGGGAATTGCCCTGTCAAAGCTGTACGGCAAAGATGCGGATTTTGACGTTTACATAAACGATACGGAATATAAATTCATCTTTCCTGCACCGTCAAAGGAATGCAAAAAGGTGGATTTTGAAAAGATTTATCCGCAAAATATCGGAAATACGGCGTTTGCACTGTCGTATGCAAAGTCGGACGGACGGCTTGACATAAATCTTTCGGGCAGGGACGAAATTTACATAAACGGCAAAAAGTCGGACGGAAAATTTTTAAAATGTGGCGATGAAATAATCGTAAAATGCACAAAATCGCCCGGCGGATGGGGATTTGAATGCAGCGAAGATAACTTAAATCTGCCGTTTGTGTGTTCAAAAAGAAAGCACGGCGCAAAATGGCTTGTTATCGGTGCGTTTGATGAAAAATATAAAATCAGTGTGCAGTTTAAAGAGCCTTACGAAAGCTTGGACGGCGAAAAAACGTTCTGGCGGTTTGCCGAAGATGACACATATCTTCGCCCGTATCTTGACAGTTGTTTTTTTGCGCAGTGGACATATGCGCTTATGGTCGGCGAATACGGAATTTTCAATGCGTCAAAGTTTTTTAAAGAATATTTCGGTTATTTTTATAAAAGTATGTCGGTGACGGTTGACTATTTTGACTACATAAGATTTGAAAAGCAAAAGTTTGGCAATACAACGTTTATGCCGAGGGCGGCACAGCTTACAAATCTTGACGCAATAGGTGCGGCGGGAATGATGCTGTGCGAATTGTATAACTGCGAAAACGACAAAAACCGAAAGTCAAAAATTCTGCACGTTATAAAAACGCTTGCCGAAAAAATGAAAAAAACTCCGCAAAACGAAAACGGCATTTTTTACCGTGTCAAAACCATGTGGGCGGACGATACGTTTATGAGCTGTCCGTTTCTTGTAAGGCTCGGCAGGGTTTTAAACGACAAAAGCTATGCAGACGAAGCGGTGCGTCAGCTTACGGGATACAAAAACATTTTGTTTATGGAGGATAAAAAGCTTTATTCGCACATTTATTTTCCAATGCAGGGCGAGCGCAACAACGTTGCGTGGTGCAGGGGCAACGGCTGGGTGTTTTTCGCACTTTGCGACGCACTTGAGAATATACCTCCCGATACAATCGGATATGATGAAATCAAAAAGAATTTTTCGGATTTTGCCGGCGGTCTTGCGCTTGTGCAGTCGGATAGCGGAATGTGGCGTCAGGTGCTTGACGACGAGGACACATATAAGGAAACGTCGGGAAGCTGCCTTTTTGCAATAGGTATGCTAAGGGGCGCACGTCTTGGATTTTTGGATAAAAAATATGCGCAGTGTGCAAAGGCGGCGGTTGAGGATATTCTTAAAAATATGGTTGACAGCGAGGGCAACATAGAAGGTGTGTGCAGAGGTTCGCAGTGCAGTATGGATAAAAAATATTACGCAATGCTCGAAACAAACCGCAACGACGACCACGGCACGGGGCTTGTGATGACGGCGCTGTGTGAATATATTGAATATATAAATTATGAAAATTCAAAATAAGAAAGGATTGGGTAAACAATGAAAAAAATTATTTGTTTGGCTATGTCGGCGGCATTGGTGCTCGGCACGCTTTGCGGCTGCGGTAAAAAAGAAAACGAAACAGGCGGCGAAAAAATAAGAATCTGGATGCCGCTCACGGCAGCGGTTTCAACGCTTTCAAAAAGTCAGGGCGACACTCCGCTTGCAAAGGCGCTTGCAAAAGAAACGGGCGTTGAGGCTGAATTTATCCACCCGTCAAATGCGTCATTGGCAGAGCAGTTCAATCTTTTAACTGCGTCGGACGATATGCCGGATGTGGTTCAGTATTTTTGGAATACCTATCCCGGCGGTACAAGCAAGGCGGTTTCGGACGGCGTTATTTTAGACCTTAACACGGTGTCCGACAAAATTCCCAATTACCTAAAGTATTTAAACGAACACAAACAAATCCGTGCGCTTTCGGAAACGGTTAAGGGCGAGCTTCCGTTTTTCTCGTTTGTAAGAGGCGACGACAGCCTTCTTGTTTCGCAGGGCATTGCAATGCGAAAAGACTGGCTGGACGATTTGGGTCTTGAAGTTCCCGAAACAATCGACGAGTTTGAAAACGTTTTGAGAAGATTTAAAAATGAGAAGGGCGCACAGGCACCGCTTTTTGCAAATCTTGCAGCGTTTAAGGTCGGATTTTTTGTAGGAGCATATAACACAACGTTCGGTTTTTATAACGACAACGGCACAATAAAATACGGTCCTCTCGACCCGCAGTTCAAAGACTTTGTAATTCTTATGAACAAGTGGTGCAAGGAAGGGCTTCTTAATTCCGAAAGCTTTAACCTTGATACTGCAAAGCAGGATTCAAACCTTTTAAACGGCACAACCGGTGCGTCGCATATGAGTATAGGCGGAGGAATAGGCAAATATTTAACCGCCGCCCCGGATGACAAATACGACCTTGTCGGCGTTCCGAATCCCGTCCTCAAAAAAGGCACAATCAACGAGTTCGGTGCGTGCGAGTCGGCAGTTCCCAATATTGCGCAGGCATACACTGCGGTATCGGCAGAAACCGATAAGCTTGACAGCGTTCTTAAATATCTCGACTTTGGCTACAGCGAAAAAGGTCATATGCTCTATAACTTCGGCATTGAGGGCGAAAGCTACAATATGGTGGACGGATATCCGAAATATGTTGACAAAATTACAAACAATCCCGACGGCTATGCCATGAACGTTATGCTCGGACAATACACCTGCTCGTACAGCGGCGGCCCGTTTGTTCAGGATAAGCGCTATATGGAACAGTACGGCGGAAAACCCCAGCAGCAGTCGGCTTGGAAAACGTGGGAAAACACGAATGCAAAAAATCACAATCTTCCGTCGCTTACAATGTATTTTGAGGGAGACGAGCAGCAGGAATACGCAATGCTTTACAATTCGGTAAATACATATATCGGTGAGAAAATTACAAAGCTTATCCTCGGCACAGAGCCTATATCGAATTACGATTCTATGATTGCAGAGCTTAAAAACAGAGGAATTGACAGAGCGATTGAAATAAATCAGAATGCGTACAACAGATATTTGGAAAAGCTGAAATAAGATAAATTTTAAAGGAAATCAATGCTATGAAAAATACAACAAAAATTAAAGCCAATACTGCAACTTCGGGTTTTGTAAAGTCGTGGAAACGTGATTTTCAACGCAACTGGATGCTTTATCTTATGATAACGCCCGTCATTGCGTTCTACATCATATTCCACTATAAGCCTATGTACGGCGCACTGATGGCGTTTAAGGACTTTTCGCCCAAACTCGGGGTTATGAAAAGCCCGTGGGTAGGATTAAAATGGTTTAAACAGTTTTTCTCATCGTCGGATTTTCCCCGTCTTATGAAAAACACGCTTACAATCAGCATATCCTCGCTTGTGTGCAATTTTCCGCTTCCGATAATTTTTGCGCTGTTTTTAAACGAGGTGAAAAACACAACCTTTAAACGCACCGTACAGACAATTTCGTATCTTCCGCATTTTATATCGCTTGTCGTTATATGCGGTATGATAAAAAGCTTTGTTGCGTCGGACGGAATTATCGGCACGTTCTACAGCGCCGTTACGGGCAGCAACTTAAGCCTTTTAAACAACCCCAAAGCGTTTGTGCCGATTTACGTTATATCGGGAATATGGCAAAGCGTGGGCTGGAGTTCAATTCTCTATCTTTCGGCGCTTTCGGCAATAGACTGCCAGCAGTATGAGGCGGCTGAAATTGACGGTGCGGGAAGATTCAGAAAAATGTGGCACATCACACTGCCGGGACTTCGTGAAACTATGATAGTTCTTCTTATTCTCGGTATGGGAAGCATATTAAACGTCGGTCACGATAAGGTGCTTTTGCTGTATCATCCCGGAATATACAGCACGGCTGATATAATTTCAACCTATGTTTACCGCCTCGGCTTTGAAACACGAAACTGGAGTATGAGTACGGCGGTCGGACTGTTTAACTCGGTCTGCACCATCATACTTGTTGTAATATCAAACAAAATATCCAAAAAGGTGAGCGGTTCGGGCGTGCTCTGATTTAAATTTTAAAGAAGGGAGATACGAAAAATTGCCGTATCAGAGGCAATTATACTTTGAGCTTATGAACAGATATAAAAAAGGTGATGTTGTATTCACTTTAATAAATACAACCGTTATGATTTTGTTTTCGCTGATAATGCTTTATCCCATGTGGTATGTCGCAGTTGCGTCGCTTTCGGACGCAAAAGCGCTTATGGCGTCGTCGGGAATGATATTTCTGCCGATAAAGATGAATCTTGCGGCATACAAAGCAGCATTTTCAAATCCGCTGCTTTTGTCGGGCTACGGAATAACGCTTTTTGTTGTTGTTTTCGGAACGTTTATCGGCGTGCTTTTCACCTTCGTTGCGGCATACTTCTTTTCCCGCCGTGACGTAAAGCTGCAAAAACCGCTTATGATACTTCTTTTTATAACAATGTATTTCAGCGGCGGTATTATTCCGTTTTATTTCACGGTAAAGGACGTGGGACTGAATAACTCTGTGTGGGCGCTTATAATTCCCACAATTATGACGACGTATAATATGATTATCGTAAGAACGTCAATGTACGGCATACCGGCAAGCCTTGAGGAGGCGGCTGAAATTGACGGCGCAAACCACATAACCATACTTTTTAAGGTTATACTTCCGCTTTCAAAAGCGTCGCTTGCGGTTATTACGCTCTACTATGCGGTTGAAAAATGGAATGCGTGGTTTAATGCAATGATTTTTATAAAAGACCGTGAAAAATGGCCTCTCCAGCTTGTGCTGCGTGAAATTCTGGTTGAAAACTCAACAAACACTATGATGCAGGGCGGACTTTCAAGCGATGACGCTTTTGTTTCCGAAACCATAAAATACGCAACAATTGTTATATCCACACTGCCGATTTTGTGCGTGTATCCGTTTATACAAAAATATTTTGTCGGCGGTATTATGATTGGTGCGGTCAAGGGTTGATAAACTTTTAAAACGGAGGAAAAAATGCGAAAAAAGACGGTATTGTTTATTGCGTTCTGCCTTGTGACAGCGTGCATTTTTGCAACTGCCGAGGCAAGATTTTATGATTTTGAATATAATTTTGAAAAAGACAGCATAAGCGCACAAAGCACGCAGACAAAGAAATTTTTAACCGTTGCGGTGCTGCCGTACGGAAAAGATTATTCGTCGGCGTCCGATTTGCAAAACGGCGAAAACGTGCTTGTCAAGGTTATTGACGGGGGCGAAGGGCTGCCGTATGATATTTTGCTTTCCGAAAATATCGGGTGCGGAAAATACAGCGTTAAAATCGCCGGCGGAAACGTTAAAGAAAGTTATGTTTTTGTAAGACCGTCGGAAAAAGGCGCATTTTCGTCCTTTGTTTCGGCGCTTAACACCGGCAGCAGCAGTGAGTTTGCAAAGATATTATCCGGCAAAATTTATGAAAATCTGGGCATAAAAACCGAAGATTTTCAAAAATTAAGCCCCGAAATTTCGGACTGTCTTTATAATTTCAAACCTGACGGCGGCTATACGGCAGAGTCTTTTCTTGAAAGCTTTGTAAAATACGAGGGAATGATTTTGTTTTCAAATGGCGAAATTTCTTTTGAAAAGCTTGCGTCGGAATATGCCGTTTATTTTGACGGCGATATTTCGGATGCTTTTGCAAATCTTTCGTCCGACGAGAAAAAATACGCTGACGAAAGCCGGAAAAATTCAGATTTTGAAACGTCGGGCGCAGACAAAGGAATGGAAAATATTTTGTTTCTTGCAAGATACAAAGGCGCAAAGAGCGACAGCGATTTAAAGGCTTTGTGTACCGAAAAATTTGCGGCGGACAAGGTTGATATGTCAGCCTATAACGAAATTTCAAACGATTATTATAAATCGCTTGTGTGGAGCGATATGTTTTCGGCACGTCTTTCGGCAACAAACGCTGAGTCTGTAGAAAATTATTTCAAGCAGAGAAGCGAGGCGCAGAAAGATGCGTCGTATGCGGCATCGGATGGCGGAAACGGCGGCTCCTCGGGCGGTTCTTCAGGCTCAAAGGGCGGCGGTTCAAACGTCGGATTTGGCTCGTATGACAGCGAAAACACATCACAGCGGAACAACAAAATTTTTGCCGATATGGAAAATCACTGGGCAAAAAACGACGTTGAAAAAATGTACGGTTTAAAAATTGTAAACGGCTTTGAGGACGGCACATTCCGTCCCGAAAGTGTTGTTACAAGAGCGGAATTTGTGAAAATGCTTACTGCGGTTATGGGAATTAAAGCGGAGGGCGAGTGCGGTTTTGACGACGTAAGCGCCTCCGACTGGTATGCACCGTTTATTGCGGCGGCTTACAATAACGGTCTGATAAACGGAGTGGGCGAAAACACTTTTGCGCCGAACGGCAAAATTCTTCGTCAGGACGCAGCGGCGGTTGTGTACCGTGCAATAAAGGAAAAATTAAGCTTATCTTCCGAAAAAACCGTATTTTCGGATGAAAACGAAATTTCCGCTTACGCAAAAGAAGCGGTGGACAGTCTTTCGGCTGCGGATATTATCAGCGGCAGCGGCGGAAAATTTTATCCTTTAAGCAATATGACACGTGCCGAGGCGGCGTCACTTTTGCTTCGCATTTATAATCTTAAAACGGAGGTGTAAGCTATGACTGTGAAAAGAAAATTATCGTGCATTATCTGTGCGGTTTTGGCGTTTTGCCTTTCATATTCGCCCGCTTATGCCGAGGATGTTTCGGATTCGGCTGTAAATGCGGCATACGAAAGCGGAGTTTATTTTGAGGCAAAAACGCTTCTTGACTGTATCACCGGCAAAACCCTTTTTAATGAAGATTCCGAAAATGTTACAAGGCTTGAATTTGTAAATGCGCTTGTTACGGTGTTAAAATCACCTTATGTCCATAGTGCGGACGCTGAATTTTCTGACGCACCGAGTGAGAAAGAGGCATACGGCGCTGTATATACTGCGCTTTCAAACGGCTGGATTTCGGCGGGAGAAAATTTTTATCCCGAAAATGCGATAAAATTTGACGAGGCGGTTAAAATCACAGTTTCGGCAATGGGATACGACAAGGCTGCGCAGTCGTTTGGCGGATACCCATCGGGATATGTACGCATTGCAATGTCTTTGGGACTTTGTGATGATGTTTTGCACGGCGAAACAATAGACGGCGCAAATGCGGCGGTATTTATGTTCAATCTTTTAAAGTGCAGTTGGACAAATCTTGCGGACTACGGCACAAGCGGAGAGATAAAGTTTGTAAGAAGCGGCGACAATTATTTGAGCGCACTTTACAGAATATACGAAATCGAGGGAACGGTAAATGCAACGTCGTATAATTCGCTTGAATACGGCTTACCTGTTGCAGAGCGCAAATTTATTGAAATAAACGGCGTTTCGTATAACTATGACGGTGTTAAGCCTGATATACTGGCAAATTACATACGTGCTTATTATAAAGAAATCAACGGCAGAAAAGAGATTGTTTCGGTTATTAATCTTTGCGAAAGCATAAGGCTTGAGCTTTCTGACTATATTGATTATTCTGACGGCAAAATAAAATACGTAAACGAAAACGGCAGGGAAAAAAGTATAAAGCTCAGCGGTTCGCCGTATATGATTTTTAACGGCAGACTTGTAAACGGTTTTGATAAGTCCAAATTTGACGGCGACGGCTTTGCGGTGATTACCGACAGAGATGACGACGGAATTTTTGACACCGTATATATCAATTCATACACATATACGGTTGTATCGGGCGTTGACAGATACAACGGAATGATAGGCGACAAAAACAGTGCGCAAAACAGCATTAACCTTAAAAAAATATCGCAGGACGGTGCGGTTTGGGCAAAAGGCGCAGACGGCAGTGAAATTGATGCTTACGGTATAAAAGACGGCGATGTGCTTTGCGTAAAAAAATCGGATGACGGACTTCTGATTGAAATTGAAGTGATTGACAATTACGTTTCGGGTTCGGCAAATGAAATCTTATCCGACGGAAAATATGTTATAGACGGCGTTGAATACGAAATGTCAAAGTATTTTGAAAAATACCTAAAAGACGAATTAAAGCTTGGCGAGGGCGGACGTTTTGCCATAGGCTACGGCGGTATGCTCGTTTCGCTATCAAAGAGCGAGGGCGGCTATAAATACGGCTATCTTATAGAGTGTTTTCAGGATGAAAAGGTGCGTGACAGTGCGAAAATAAAGATTTTTTCGCAGGAGGGAAAAACAGTAAATTTATACACCGCAGAAAAAGTGATGATAGACGGCGTTAACAAAAAGTCTGTTAAAGAAATTCTTAAAACGGTAAATATCGGCGGCAGCGAAAGGCACAGTGCGGTGAAATATTTTATCAATTCCGACGGAAAAATTTCAAAGCTTGATTTTCCTGCGGACTATGACGAAGAGCTCGGCGATTTTCAGACAAACAATCCCGACGACTGTTTTGTTTATTATAAAGATTTTACGGGAAAGTCTTTGACTTACCGCTCGCCGAACACGATGTTCAACAGCTTTTTTAACGTTTCGGGCGCAGTGTGTATGAGTATTCCGAGCGACATTGAAGCTGCGGAAAGATATTTCAGAAAAGGCGCTCCGTCCGAGATTTTTTCAAACAACTCTACATATACAAATATTTACGCATACGACATAGACGATTTTGGAAAAGCGGCGTTTGTAATTGAAAATTACAACAAAAACACTGAAATAAAGCCCGGCGGAAAAGAAAATGTATACGTTGTGTGCAGTACAACCAGGTGCATAAATGCCGACGGCGACGAGGCAACGGGAATAACGGCGTGGAGAAGCGGAAAATTTTATACCTTCTGCTTTGCGGATGACCTTTCGTTTACAAGGGATGTATCGCCGTCAGTCAAAACGGGCGACGTTGTGCGCATAAAAGCGGACGCACAAAACACGGTGTATTCGCTCACCGTAGATTTTAACGTGACGGCATTTGACAAAAACAGTACGCTTACAAGCGCAAATTATCAGAACAAAAACGCAAGTTACAGTTGCTGGTTCGGTATGCCGTATTCGTTGAGCGGAAACTATATGCAGCTTATGACCGACAAGGATATTGACCAAAATTACATTACGTCAAAAAACGGGCTGAAAAACTTTTCGGTAAATACAGCCAATATTGTAAGGGTGGATTTAAAGTCAAACGAGGTTCGGCCGGTAAATAAGACGGAGATTAAAACTTACAAATCGTTCGGAGATGACGCAGAATGTATCTGGATTGTTCAGGACTGCGACGCACCCGTGATGATTGTACTGTTCGATAATTACAAAGATTGACAAAAAGGAGGGTTACGGATGAATTTGAAACAATTTAAAAATATAGTTTGCCTCGCTGCCGTATTTTCGCTTTTGCTTCCGTCTGTGTCGATGGTTTTTGCCGACGGCAAAAATTCTCCCGATTTCTGCGACGGATTCGGAAAATACGCCACATTTTCAACAGAGCTTGACGGATATAAAATAAGCGATTTATCCTCGGCAAAGATTGTTGACAACGGCAGCAAAAACAAGGCGCTTTGTTTAAGCGGAGAAAAAACGGTGAGCGTTGTAAAATCGCTTTCCTCTAACCTTAGCGGAAAGTTTGTGTATCAGATTGAATTTTGGCGGAAAGATTCGCCGATAAGTGCGTCAATCGGCGTTACAAATGGCACAAACAAATATGAGCTTTTAAAAATCAGAAATAACGTTATCACAATGAGCGACTCGAAAACGTCCAAAAGCCTCGGCACGGTTTTGTCGGTTGCCGTGGATAACGACGCCGGGCTTGTTTCGGTTTATTCGGGAAACGAATGTGTTATAGACAAGTGGAATCTTACTTCAAAATCTTCGTCGTATGACGGCGTTTATTTTACAAAGCAGGCGGAGAGCGGCGATATTTATATTGACGGTCTTGCGCTCTACAGCGGCGCCAAAAAGGCGGCTAAGGTATCGGAAAATACATATTCTTCTCAAAAAGACATTGATATGTATCTTGACCAATACCCCAACAATTTTACGTTTTTCGACAGCAACTTTATCAATACGGCAGGAAAAAGATATGTTGACACCTCCCTTTCGTCCAAGGGCGAGGGAAACAGCGTCACTGCGCAGAAACTGGATTATAAGAATGTAAACAAAGGCAATCTTATAATTTTTCACAAAGAGGCGGACGATTCTACCTACAACGAAGCTATTATGAATATGGGCACGACCATGCGCTCGAATTTATATCCCGAAACGTATTATTACCGTCATTACAGCATTGAGGGCGATTTTAAAGTAACCCCCGGCATTGTGGGACATCTTCTGTTTTTCAGAGATACCTCCGTTTCGCCTGCGGCTGAATCGGCGGTTATGACTTATTCGGGCGGGAACATAAATTATTCCGGAAAAGGCACGGTTGCAACAGTTGAAACCGATACGTGGAATCACATTGAAATGTATATTGACCTTGACAGCCACATTGTTAACGTTTTCTTAAACGGCAAACTCATAGTATCGGATTTTTCTTTCTCCGAAACGATTTCAAATATTTCGGTGGCGAGATTGTCGGTTTACCGCGGCAGCGGCGACCTTACAATAAAAGACTGGCGGTTTAAAGGTTTAAAAGAGCCTATGAAAAAAGAGGTTATAAACGGCGCTGTAACTCCCGTTGTAAGCCGTCCGTCGCAGTTTCCGGATGACAGTGCGGTTAAAGAATATTTGAGTGACAAGATTGTTTTTCACGCTGACGGAAACATCATCTACAAAGACGGCGCAAAAATTTCTTCGGTCAAAAAAATGAAATACGACAACCAAAACGGCGAGGTTTTTGTTTCGGCAGAGGATTTTAAAACTGCGCTCGGCGTTGATATCACATACGACGAAGAAACAAAAGAATATTCCGACGGGACAAACGTTTATAAAAATATATGCGAGCCTGCGGTTAAAAAGTGCGCAACGCTTATTCCTTCGTGTGCGCTTGCAAAGGCGATGGGATACAATGCGGCATATCTTGAATACGGCAAAATGGTTATGGTAAGCCGTGACGACAACCTTCCCGAAAACAGCGACGATAACCGAAGCTGGTTTGACAAAACCTTTTATTCGGAGGGACACGCAGCGTATTATCTTACCGAGTTTACGCCTGTTCAGGAGATAAGCAATTTCATTTTCTATGACCGTCCGACGGCAAAGAAAATTGAAGAAGATTTCAATAAAGCTACAGCAGGCGGCGCAATGCATCCCAGAATAGGCATTACGTCACAGATGATTGACAGCGTGAACGAAATGCGAAATTCCGACGCAGAGTATAATGCGAAATTTGAAAACTACCTTGCAACCGTGGACGCAAATCTTGATAAAGAGCCGCCGTCTTACACGTTCTCGGACGGTTTAAGAACGCTTAATGCGGCGTCATATTTCAGAAATATTGCAATTCCCGCAGCGTTTTGCTATCAGGTTACAAAAGACGCAAAATATGCCCGACGTGCCATAGACGACCTTCTTACGGTATCGGCATTCCCCGATTACAACCCCGGTCACGTTATAGATATGGGTATGTGGCTTAAGGGTATGGGCATAGTTTACGACTGGTGCTACGACGCTATGACCGAAGAAGAAAGAAATACTGCGGCAGACGCAATTATCAAAAAAGGTATAGAGATTATAAACAAGGCATATTATGCGGAACTGAGTGCGGCGGTCTGCACATTCGGCGACCTGGGCGCAAGCTACGGTTCGGCAAGCTTTTTCCCGAAATGGAAGAGCAACTTTGTTGCATACACGCAGGGCGGTGTAACAATCGCAGCGCTTGCGGTTGCGGAAAGAGCGCCCGAAGTCTGCTTTGATACGCTTGAAAAAACGCTTCGTTCGTGGGAATATTCAAACTTCGGATTTTATTCCGGCGGTGCGTGGGTTGAGGGAAAAACCTATCAGAACGTTGTAAACGGTGGTTTGGCGGACGCAATGAGCGCAATGGTAATTTCAACCGGAACCGACTATAATATTTTGGAATATCCCGGCGTTGAAGAAAACTTAAGCGTGCTTATGAGTTTAAACTCGGCGGCTGCGTCATTTACATATGCCGACGACAACGCACGCAATGCGTGGGCGTCGATAATATCAAGCTATAATTTCTTCTCGTCGTATTATGACGCCGCAAAATACGGAAAATGGAGAAATTATGCGCTTGCAAACAAAGCGGGCGAATGGCAGGATTTTGTATATTACAAACCCGAATACAAAACAGAGCGGTTAGACGGTCTTGACAAGGTTTCGTATACCCTCGGCGGCGAATTTTTCACCGTTCACGAGGATTGGAACGACAAAAACGCACTGTTCTTTGCCGCTGCCGGCGGACCTACAAGGCATTACCATTTCCACAACGACGGCGGAGATTTCCTCCTTTGTATGGACGGTGTGAGATGGAGCTATGACCTTGGTCAGGGCAACTACAACGTAGGCACAAACTACACCCGTTACGGCGGAAGAACCGAGGCGCACAATACGCTTACAATAAATCCCGACGAAAACTATTCGCAGGCAGAACATTCGTTTGCCGAAATTACAAGATACGAAGAAGGTGCAGGCGGTGCGTATGCGGTTATGGATATGACAAGCCTTTATGCCCATCACGGTGCGGATAAGGTTGAGAGAGGATTTTATATCGGCGACAACTATGACACCGTTACAATCCGTGACGAAATGGTATTTAACAAAAACGCAAACGGATACTGGTTTATGACAACCGAGGCGGCTGCGTCAAAGCTCGACGACGAAACGGTGATTTTAAGCAAAAACGGAAAAACGCTTGTTTTGCAGTATAAATGCGAGGGCGACAACGCAGTGTCAAACATCAGCATTATGGATGCGGCGCCGCTGCCGACATCTCCCAAGCTTGAAAACGACGCAACGGCGGTAAATCCGAATCTTAAAAAGGTTGCGATATATTTTGAGGGCAGCGGAGAAATAAACATCACGGTGCGTATGGCGGCACTTCCGGGTGATGTTGATTTAACCCCCATTTCGCAGTGGCAGGCGCCCGAAATCACCGAGCTGCCGAACGACGATTTTGGCTACGACGTAATTGTTGACGGTGTTAAAACAGAAAATCCGTCCAAAATTTATATATCCGATGCATCTGATATAAAAGATTTTGAAATAGCTGCGCACGACAGAACAATGCAGGTTGAAGTGGATAAAACAACCGAGGTTGACAAGCCTATGAGGATTATTATAAGAAAACCCGATACCGCACGCTTTGCAATAAGCTCGGTTGAATATTCGGTTGACTATGATTTGGGACTTGAAAAAAATTATAATATTCTTCCGGTTGCGGATTATTTTGTAAGTGCAACTCCCGAGCCGCAAAATTCCGGACCGAACATTTTTGACAAGAGCTTTGCAACGAGATGGACAGGTTACAACAAGGGCGATTATTTGCAGGCGGACCTTGGCGAAACAAAAACGCTCGGCGCTGTTGCGCTCGGCTTCTGGAAAGGCGCAGAGCGAAAATACAGTTTTGACGTTCTTGTTTCGGATGACGGCGATAATTTCACAAAGGCAGCTTCGTTCACTTCGGACGGCAGCAGTGAAATGTATCAGATATTCAGTCTTGACGGCGCAGGCGGACGTTATGTAAGAATTGTGGGTCAGGGAAATACGGCAAACGACGTCATAAATATTTTAGAGTGCCGTTTTCTTGCCGGAAAGTAGGAGGTGCAAAGGATGAGCTTACGCAAAAAACTGATTTTGCTTTTTGTTTTCGCACTGGCGGTTTTAAATTTTTCCGCCGCCTTTGCGAATGACGGTTATTTTAAGGTGCTGTACGGCTCAAATACCGAACGTTTTGACGAATCGTCAGACCCTAAAATCAAGCTTACAAGCAACGTCGGTCACGCACGTGTGATTGAAAATTTTGACGGCGAACACAAAAACGTAATAAATTTAGGTGTTGCAAGCGGCGACGCAAACGCAAAAAACGACACTTCGCAGATAAACATTTCAAATACGGGCGACCTGAACAAAAACGTGTGCTTCGAGTTTGATATTATGACAGGCACCGACAGTCTGCCGACAGCAAAAAGGCTTACTTTGATAAAAAGAAACAGTTCGACATCCCAGCCCAAGCTCTTTGAGGCGGACGGTTCAAAATTTTATTCGGGCGGCAATACATACGCATACACACCCGGAAACTGGTACACCGTAATCGTAAACGCCGATATGGAAAACGGTCTTTACGGTGTGAGTGTAAAGGATAACGAAGGAAATGTGACGGTCATTTCGGAAAACGTTTCGCAAACTCTTTCCGTTTCGAGCTGGAGATTTTACGGCACTGTAAACAAAACCGATTATCACGAGTTTTATCTTGATAATTTTAAGTTTTACAAATACGAAAAGAAGCCCGATGGCTACACTGACCCCAAAGCGGTTATAGAAGCAGAAAGTTTTGAAAAATACTTGGGCGAGAGCATTGATTTTACGCTTAACGCTGAGGGAACGCAGATTGAGAGTGCGTCCGTTTACGTAAACGGCGAGCATTATGCCGATTACACAAGTTTTCCGGCAAGCGTTTCCATAAATTGCGAAACGTTTGGCGAATACACCGTTACGGCAGAGGTTAAAAATGTGTACGGCATAACGGGCAGTGACGAAAAAACGTTTACCGTAAAAGAAAACAATCCGCCGTCAGTGGTATTTGACGGCATATCGGGCAGCGTGACATTTGAGGAAAACGGCGAAATGAAGCTTTCGGTTACAGCCTTGGATGACGCAGGCATTGCAAAGCTTGAGCTTTATGTTGACGGAAAGCTTGTGAGCGAAACGGACAAAAGCACAATGTCATTCGATTTTGCAAGCCTTAATCCCGAATACGGAAAATACAGCGTAAAATGTATTGCATACGATATTTACAATCTTTCGTCCGAGGCTGAAATTTCGGTTATAATTCAGCCGGACGGGTATATTGAGCCGACTGTTGAAATAAGCGCAGAGTCTTTGGAGGCGGTGTGCGGCGCTGAGGCGGTATTCACATTCAGAGCGCAGACAAATCACTTTGAATGTGTAGATATTTTTGTTGACGGTCAGCTTTACAAAACCTTTGACCAAAAGGAACTCACCTTCGGCATAAAAAGGCTTAGCGAGGGAAAATGCGCAGTCAAAGCGGTTGTGAAGGATACTCTCGGCAAAGAGGGCAGTGCGTCGGCATACGTTGTGTTTAAGCTTCCCGAAGGGTACATTGCGCCGAGTGTTGACGTTACTTGCGAAAAAGATTCTGTAAAGCTCGGCGAAACGCTTAAGGCAGCTATCTTGTGCGCAGGCACGCATTATGAGAGCACTGATGTGTATATAAACGGCAGTTTGTATAAAACGTTTGAACAGGAAAATTTCAGCGTGTTATACACTCCCCAAAAAAGCGGAAGCGTCAGCATTAAAGCGGTAATAACCGATATTTTCGGCAAAACCGCACAGAGCGAGCTTAAATTTACGGTTGCCGAAAACGATAAACCGAAGGTTTTGTTTGACAAAATATCGGACGGCGGTTACATAGGTTTTTCGTATTACGAAAACAAAAATATGAGCGTTTCTGCGTCGGACAGCGACAAAATTGAAAAAATTGAAATTTATGCAGACGGTGTGCTGAAAAAGACTTTTGCCTCCGATGCCGCAGAATTTGATTTTGAAAGTTTGGAAACGGGGCTTGGAAAATGCAGCTTAAAAGCGGTTGCATACGATATTTACGGTCTTTCGGGCGAAACAAGCGTGACGGTTGAGGTCACCAATTTGTCAAAGGAGCTGAAAATACAAAACAGCGACTTTGAAAGCGGCGTAAGCTTTACGGTAAACCGTGGGCACGCATATGCCGGAGAATATGACGAGAGTCACGGAAAAAGCATAATTATCGGAATGGCAGAGGGCGACGGCGACCCGAAGGCAGACTATTCGAGCGTAAATATTTCGTCGGGCGGATATAACCACACCGAATTTACATTTGATATATGCGTTGATAAAAAGCCTTCCGGCACGGGGCTTACTCTTGCGGTCAGAACGGTGGACAGCGGAAATGTTAAAATCCCGATAATCTTTTACGTAAACGGCGCAAATTTTGTGTCGGGCGGAAAAAGCTTTTCATACGAAATCGGAAAATGGTACACGGTTGCCGTTGATGTAAACTTTGCGGCAAAGGTTTTCGGCACAACGGTATACGACGGCGCAAACGAAATTCCGCTTGCAAAAAACAGCGTCCTTGACGCAGGCACGTTTTCAAGCTGGCGTTTTTATACCGGTACAAACAAAGCGGATTACTGCGAATTTGCGCTTGACAACTTTAAATTTTACGAGATTGTGTCGGCGCCGTGCGTAAAAAGCGTGGGATACGACGATAAAACGCAGGCGGATATAATTCCCGTTACGGCAAAAACGATAAACGTTATGCTTGACGGCAGCCTTGTTGCAGACGATATAAATTCCGAAAACGTCAGCCTTTTTGCGGGCGGCGAAAAGACAGAGCTTGAAAAGGTTCGCTACGATACGTCGGAGAACAAAATTATGCTTGTTTTAAATGAAAGTCTTGCTGCGGACGAAAATTATACTGTTGTTATCGGCAAAAACGTAAGAATTTCGCTTGTGCGTGTTCTCGGGGCAGATATAAGGGCAAGCTTTAAAACGGGCAGCTCGGATGTAAAGTTTTCAAACACCGATTTAAAAATCAAAAAAGACAACACCGGTGTTTTGACGTTTGACGCAGAAAATCTTTTGAAAAACGGTGAAGAATATGCAAAAGTTCCGGTTTGCGTTATTGTGACGCTGTGGGATAAGGACAAAAGATTTGAAAAAACCTTTGCAAAGGATTTTGTCCTTTCCGATGCGAAAGAAACATTCAGCCTTGACATTGACGCAGACGTTCGCAAGACGGCGGAAATTTACTTTGCGGACAGTTTTGAAAATTTAAATATTTACGATAAAACCGTGATAAATTATTCCGATTGACGTTTTAATTATTTATATTAACACCTTTGTTTTATTTATATTGATATGAAGGGAAATGAAGTTATGAAAATGAAAAGAACTATGTCGGTTGTGATGGTATTGCTGATGATAATTTTTTCATCAATGAACGCAGTTGTCTTTGCCGATAGCGAAAATCCGGCGGCGGGCACAGAGTATTTTGAAAGCTTTGAAGGATATGCCGAAGGCGCAGACGGCGGCTGGACATCCAAAAACAACGGAACGTCAAAGGTTGTAAGCCTGGACGGCAACAGATGTTTGCTTATCGAGCCGCAATCGTCGGCAAGCGGTGCGTATATCGACTTTGCCGATTCCGACAAGCTTGGCAATGCGGCAAAGGACAGCAACTTTACGGTTGATTTTGATTTTAAGTTTAACGAAAAGAATATTACCACAAGCGTTGGCAGTGCAAACAAAACGCCCGAAAATCACTTTTCGCTGAGCGGCAACGGCAGCCTTAAAGAGGCATATGCTTTTTTGCAGGCGCCCGCCTCCGTTGATGCGTCAAAGGCATATAACAGCAATGTTGCCTGGACGGGAACGATTTCTTTGCCCGATGCGTATAAAGCTGCAGTTAGTCCTTCAACAACAACGGGAAATACACTCTATATGCACCGCTGGAATCACGCAAGAATGGTGTGCAGAACTGTTGAATATGCCGACGGCGAAGAAACAAAAACCGCCGATTATGCGCAGATTTACATAAACGGAAAACTTCTTGCAACCCTTCCTCAGAGATACTCGGCAACAACCTTAACCCAGCTTGCGGTCAGCATTGACCCGAAAACGGTTGAGGGTACGGGTATCTATATAGACAACGTTAAGGCGGCGGTCGGCGAGAAGGGAACAAGAGAGGATGCATCCTGCGATTACGAAAAATATGTTTTCGGACCCATAGGATTTGACAGCAGCACAACACCCGATACATCATCTGCAAATCAGTATATCGGAAATGCGCAAATCGATTCGGAGAGAATAACTGTAAAAAAAGGCTTGACTGCCGTAATTTCGGACGGAATTAACGGTAAAAAGGCAGCCGACAAATATGTTGCAAAACCGGCAAGCGGCGATTATCTGACAAGTGCGTCAATCAGCACGCTCAATGACGGCGAATCGTTTGAGCTTTCCTTCGATTACCTTCCGACAACCTCTGAAATGTATTTTCAGCAGAGGGTGCAGATTGGCACTAATGCAGCGTCGTTTCCGAGATTGATGTCGCTCAGTGACAAGTGTGTAAAGCTAAACTTCAGCAGTGATTACAAAACGTATGATACGTATTATTACAATATTTCATCTTCGGGGCTTAACACCAACGAGTGGTACAGAATTACCTATGTGCTGACGGGCGGAAACGGCACGGGAACATACAACACCGCTTCTGTATATGTAAACGGCATACCCGTTGCGCAGAATGTTGAACTTACAAGGTATGCGGCTGCGATTGCGGGAAACACCGGCGAATATATGCAGTGGCAAAAGTCGGGAAGAACAGACATTTACGGTATAGGAAATTTTGACAATATCCAGATTAAAGAATACCGCAGCGGCGCAGTATTTTCTGCACCTGTCATTGCAGATGCGGTTTCGCAGGGGTACGGCGCACAGTACGTTCCGGACGATATGACGGTTGCGGACGCAAAAACATATTTTGCGCTCGGAAAAAATTTAAGATATGAAATTATCGGCGAAAACGGAAATTTGGCTTCCGATACCGAAAGTGCGGAGGGCAAGTATATTCTTGCGGTATCAAACGACGGAAGATATGCTTATGCAAAGCTTATTGCAAACGAGGCGCCTGTTGTAAACAATACCGATTCGTCATCCATTTCGGGAACAAACCTTGCAGTAACCGCAAAACCGGGGTTTGACTACGGCAAAGGCGCAGACAACGAGGCTGTTTCTTTAAAATCGGAAAACGGCACCGACGTGGGAAAATACAGCAAGAGCGCAGGTGCGTCAAAGGCACAGACGGCAGAATTTTATATGTTTGCCGAGGATAATTCGTTCAACTTAAAAATAGCAGGCAGACCCACCTATGACGGAAGCACATTCAACGGCGGCTGGGTGCTTTTGGAGCTGTCGGGCGGCAATGTTAAAATTGCGGACAATGCCGGAACGGACAGACTTGCTTCGCCGATTCATAAAAATGCCGCAAAGTACAAAATCGGCGAATGGACAAAAATCGGGCTTACGGTTTATCCCGGTTCGGACAAATACACCGTAAGAGTAAACGATGAGGAATTTGAAGGCAGTTTTGCAAAAAGAATTAAGGCAAACGGATATTTTGAGGTTCAAATCGGCACAAGTGCAAATGTTATTATAGACGATTACAAAGTTTTAAACGGCAGAATGTCGTATAACAAAGGCGAAAAGGCGGTTTTGGATACGTCTGCGCTCGGTTGCGGAGTACTTCTTGACGAAAATAAGATTTCGGCAGGAAAAGTTATACCCGATTGCTTTGGCGCAAATATTCCGACTGCCGAAAAAGTGTTTGTCAATGCCGAAGGCACAAGAATTTCTTCACCGGCAGACGGCGCAAAGGTTATATTTGTAAACGACGGTCTTTTCACAAGCTACGATATAATTTCACGTAAAAATGCGCTCACTCAGGTTGATACCGACACCGAAGGCAAGCTTAAATTTGTTGTTGACAAGACAACCGACAAAAACCTTCATGCAATAAATGCGGTTTTCTGCGGCAGCGAGCTTGTAAGAATTCAGGATATGCTCCCGATAAACTTCGGAAGCGAAAATTCGGTTTATATCTACACCGACAAGCCTGAGGACGCACAAAATAATTTTAAGCTTCTTCTTTGGGAGATTTCAAGTGCAACGCCGTTTGCAAAACCGATAGAATGCTATGTAAACAAGTAAAAACCAAAAAGGGCAGCCGGTAACGGCGGTATCGGCTGTCCGCTTTTATATTCGGAGAGGATAAATAATGTGAAATTTTTTCACGTCAGCCTCCTGAAGGATTGAAAAGCCCGTGCGGCAAATTTTTGCACTTTAAAAAAACGCACACGGGTGTAACAATCTCTTATCATTTCCTACCATGCCGATAAGAGATTTTCACTACTATTTGCGCTGACGCATGGCGGCAGAATGGAGATTACTATGAAACATTTGTCACCGTATGTAAGACCCAACGTATATACGGCAGGAAACGGATGTGTGAAAATGTACGGAGATATGGCGGTTTGCATGAATCCGCCCGACATCACCGGCGAGCACAAAATGCAGACGGGAAACGACAGAAAAACTGAGAAAATAAAACTTAAAACAAGCAGCGAAATAAAAAACAACTACATAGGCTGCTGCACAACACGTATGCCGAGAATACCCGAAAACGACTACAATCCTTTAAAGGCGGTAAATCTTATTGACGGCTGTGACAAAACGTGTTATTCGTCACATCTTCGCATACGCAGCGACGAATATCCTGTTGTAATAAGAATTGACCTTGCAAAAGAAACGGTGCTTTCAAAAGTGGTTATAAAAAAGCGCCCGATTACCTTTGACCGCCGTCAGTACAAGGGACCGTACCTTCCGTCTGCAAATGCGCAGGAGGTCGGCAGGGCAATGGCGAAAAAAATTGAGGTTAAAGTATCGTGCGATGCATACGAATGGAAAACGCTTTTTGACGGTGAGGTTGACAGCGAAAATCTTGAAGAATTTGAATTTGATATGAAACATTCACCTTGCAAACAGCTTTTAATTTCGGCAAACGATTTGACAGAGTGCGAAAACTGGGGATATTCGTTTTCGGTTGCAAGCATTGAGGCTTATGACGATAACGGTATCAACGCCGCACTTATTCAAAAAGGTGCGTGCGTAACGGTAAACTCGCAGCATTCGCTTTCGGCAAACGAGAGGGGTGCGGCAATGTATAACTGGCAGCTACATATGGATTTGGGGTTTAAGTGGTCACGCATAGGATATCACGACGACCCGATAAACTGGCACTGGACAGAAACGCAAAAAGGCGTTCTCAAAATGGACGCTATGGCAGAGGACGCAATAGATATGCTTTGCGAAAACGGCATAAAAATTGTGTACTGTTTAAATTTCGGCAACAGGCTTTACGAGGGATACAAAGAAAGAAAACTTCCTCAGCTTAAAGAATGGTATTACGAATCGCCCCGTCCGCCCAAAAGCGAAGAAGCGCTTAAGGCATGGGACGAATTTGTAAAATTTTCGGTTGAATATTTTAAAGACAGAGTTGAATATTTTGAAATTTGGAATGAATGGAACGGTATGGGTTACTGGGGCGAAAAACCCGACGCCGATATGTATATAAAGCTTGCAAAACGAACAATTTCGGTTATCCGCAAAATTGCGCCCGACGCCAAAATTGCGCTCGGAAGCTTTGCGCAGTTTGTTCACGAGCAGCGCCCCGACAACTGCGACGAAAATATCGCAATGTTTTACAAGGCGATAAAACATCTTGCGCCGTTTGTTGACGCAATAGGCTTTCATCCGTTTTATCAGCCTACGCTCGACAGCGACAGATATTTAAACTATACCGACAATATCGCATATTTTAAAAAATACTGCGAGGAGTGCGGATTTACAAAAAACGTGTATATGGCAAGCGAATTTGCCGTGGGCGCAATGTATCCGCCCGTTAAAGAGGGTCTTAGCTGCGCATGGTGGGGACAAAGAGGCAAAATCAACTATTCCGAGGTTGAAAAGGCTAAAATCATAACCCAGCTTAATGTGATACATTCCGCACTCGGGATTGAATCTATGGTGTGCGAGCTTTCAAATCACGATTATCCGCTTGAATTAAGCCTTTTGCGCAAGGGCTTTGATTCTGCGCCCATTCAGCAGACAAACCCGAATATGGCATATTATGCAACACGCAACACCTGCACGGTTCTGGACGGATACAACCCCGGCAGGTTTGACATATCGCTCTCGGACGGAGAAAAAGTTAAAAAGTTTGCGTTTGAAAGCGATAATCATTACGGCATTGCAATCTGGACAACTCACACGGTATCGGATTTCTGCGAGGGAAAAAGCGTCGATATAACGATAGACCGCAGCGTTTCGGGTGCACGTGCATACAGCCTTATAAACGGCACCGTTACCGAAATTTATACATCATCCGACGGCGAAAAAACAAAATTAAGCGGTATAATCGTGCGTGACTGCCCGATATTTATAGAACTTGACAAAAACGGAGGAAGATAATGTGAGTGCGGACATATTGAAAATTTTTAAGGGCGCTGTGAGGGTTGATAAAAACGGCGGAGTTTATACGCCGTACCGCCTTACAAACGCTCAGCTTGAGCGATATGCAAAAAAACCGCTCTGCCCGTTTTCAAAAGCGTCGGCAGGCATAAAGATGGAGTTTATAACCGACAGAGATGAAATTTCGTTCGGATATTCATACAAATGCGTGTGGACGCATTTTGACGGCAATGTTCCCACGTTTGACATTTATGCCGACGGTGTTCTTCAAAAGATTGCGAATATCGAAATGAACAAACCGAACGAGCGTCTTTATATCAACGCCCGTCTTTGCGTCGGCGGCGAAAAATGCGTGACGGTGTATTTTCCGCACAATGCGTTTGTGAGCGTGTTCGATATTGACATAGGAAACTTTGAATGCGTTCCCGAACGCAGGCGAAAGCTTTTGGTGTACGGCGATTCTGTATCGCAAGGGCTTATGGGAAACACGTCGTCGGTATCGTACATTGAAAATTATGCACGTTTTTTCGATATGGATGTTTTAAATTTAAGCGTCGGCGGCGAAGTGTTCGACGAGGAGGCAATCGACGAAAATTTATGTTACCTGCCGACGGATGTTATTGTTGCGCTCGGCATTAACGACGCCGCTATGATAACCGATTTTGATGTTATAGGCGAAAATATAAAAAAATATCTTGCAAAGATAAACAGAATTTATAAAAAGTGCTTTGTCACGGTAATAGCGCCGACGGTTCAGCTTACTTGGCTTTGCGGGAATAAAGCGGAGCATAAAATTTTGGACAGCATAAGAAATCTTCTTTTTGCGCAATGCGAAAAATACGGCTTTTTCTTTGCTGACGGCAGAAAGCTGCTGCCTGCCGACAAGCGGTTTTACACCGACGATACCCACCCGAACGATTCGGGATTTTCGCAGTACGCATTAAACCTTATAAAAGAACAGATAAAAAATGAAAGTCTGAGAGGAAAAAGCAATGGAAATAAATTTTAACGGCAAGGTTGTTGTAATTACCGGTTCTGCCGGCGGTATCGGCAAGGTTATGGTACAAAAATTTGCTGAAAGCGGTGCGTTTGTCGCTGCGTGCGACTTAAAAGATACGCAGGAGAAAATAAGTGATAATAACAGCAAAAACATACGCTGCTATGATTTTGACATCACAAATTCATATGCGGTTGAGGACGCAATGAAAAAAATAAATGCGGATTTCGGAAAAATTGACGTTCTTGTAAACAACGCAGGCATAAACGTAGGTCCCGGCGGACGGAAAACGATAGACGAATTTGACGACGGTATGTGGCAGGCGATTTTGAACGTTGATTTAAACGGCGTATACAATTGCAGCAAAAAAGCGGTTGCATATATGAAAGACGGCGGTGCGATAATAAACGTCAGCTCGGTTGTGGGAATGGTGCCGCTGAGAAACCAGTGCTCGTTTGCTGCGGCAAAGGCGGCGGTTATAAATCTTTCAAAAGCAATGGCGATTGAGCTTGCCGATAAAAACATACGCACAAACGTTGTTGCGCCCGGCACGGTTGCCATTGAGATAACAAACAAGCTATGGCAGGACGATAGTGCAATGAAAAGCCTTCTTGCGCACATTCCGCAAAAAAGGCAGGGTAAGCCGGGCGATATTGCAAATGCGGCAATGTTTCTTGCTTCCGACTTTGCACAGTATATAAACGGTGCGGTTTTGCCGGTTGACGGCGGCTGGACGGCAGGCGGATATGCGAGAAACTTTTGAGGAGAGATGAAAGGTGAGTGTTTATACTCAAAACATTAAAAGTACATATGTCGAAAAAGGCACTGTAAAAATTTTTTATACGGGTCAGGCAGGATATATCATAAAAACGGACAGGCAAAAATACATTGCGCTCGATTTGTATTTGTCCGACTGCTGCAACAGATATTTCGGATTTAAGCGCCTTTGCCCGTACATTATCTGTGCGCACGATATTGAATTTGATTTTGTCCTTGCGTCACATTCGCACTACGACCATTTTGATGTTGATTCGATAGGTGCAATGATGGGCGAAAAAACAAAATTTATCGGCGCATACGATACAAAACCGGAGTGCGAAAGACTGGGAATTAAAAAGAATACGCAGTTTGTAAAATGCGGCGACAGCGTTGAGCTTGATGAGGATATAACCCTTTGTGCGGTTAACTGCGACCACGGCACGCTTGCGCCCGACGCAGTAGGATTTTTGATAAGCTTTAACGGAAAAAAGATTTACTATATGGGCGATACTGCGTACAGAGAGGATTTTTTAAATGCCGCAGAGCTTAAAAATCCAAACCTTTTGCTTGCGCCGATAAACGCAGAATTCGGAAATATGAATTCTTTCGAGGCGGCAAAGGTGGCAAAAAAGCTCGGTGCAAGGCTTACCGTTCCGTATCATTTCTGGACGTTTGCCGAGCACGGAGGAAATCCTGTGGAATTTAAAAACATTATGCAGGATAAAAGGCTTAATTTTGCACTGCTTCGTATGGGCGAGGGCATTGTGGTTTAAAAACAAGAAAAATTATCGGATAGCGGAGGAATACGACAATGAAGGCATTGACTGTAAAAGCGCCGAACAGGGCGGAATACATAGAAACCGAAAAGCCGTGCGCAACGGACAATATGCTTGTTGTGAAGGTTGAAAAAGCAGGGATTTGCGCAACCGATTTTGCAATATATTCGGGCGAAAGCAGCTTTGTAAAAAGCGGTGAAATAAAATATCCCGTGCGTTTCGGACACGAATGGTCGGGAACGGTTGAAAGCGTGGGCAGTGACGTTGTGCACTTTAAGCCGGGCGACAGGGTTTTTTCAGACAGCGGTGTAAGCTGCGGTGTGTGCAGCGACTGCAAAATGGGAAATTACGGAAACTGCAAGCATATAAAATCGGTGGGAACAATAAACACATGGGACGGATGTTTTGCCGAATATATGCTTATTCCCGAATTTAACGCATATCATATACCGAAAAACGTTACGCTTGAGGAGGCGGCGCTTATTGAGCCTGCCGCAATTTCGCTCGGCGCATTTGACGGTGTTAAAATTCAAAAAAATATGTCGGTTGCGGTAGTCGGCGTCGGTGCAATCGGTATGTCGGCGGTGTGGCTGGCAAAATATTTCGGCGTGGACAAGGTTATTGCAATCGGGCGCACCGACGGCAAGCTTGAAATTGCAAAGAAAATCGGTGCGGATTTTGTTATAAACAACAAAACCGACAATGCGGCGGAAAAAATTATTGAACTTACAAACGGCGGCGCCGATATGGTTATCGAAACGTCGGGAAGCGAAAGCGCATTAATTGACGCTATCAGTATGACGAAAAAAGGCGGTACAATACCGATTATCAGCTTTTATGAAAAGACGGTAAACAACATTCCTATGGACGACGTTGTTATAAACTGTCTGTCGTTGTCGGGCGTTGCCGGAAACTTCGGAAACCCCCTGCGCATTGCGGAAATTATGTCGGAATACGATAGAAAGCTTACTCCGATAATAACACACCGTGTTCCGTTTGATAAGTGTATAGACGTTTTTGAAAACGAAGAGTTATACAGCAAAAACCGCATAAAGGTTATGGTTGATTTTGATTAGTACGGTTTATAATATGCATTGAAAGGAAGTTTTGAAAATGGAAAAATTAAAGCCCGTTATTGTGGATGTAAACAATGTAAAACCGCTTTCGTTCGGCAAGGAATATGATTCAAGAATGATACTCGACCACTCTATTACAGGACGTGACAATGTTATTCAGATAAACCACGGCACGGTGAAAAAGGGCTGTGCGCTCGGCGGCGCATCCCACGGGGAGGACGAGATTTACTATATTCTGAGCGGCAGCGGAAAGCTTAATCTTGACGGCGAGATAAAAAACATTCGTGCAAACGAGGTTGTTTTTATCCCGGCAGGGGTTTTTCACGCACTGGACAACACCGGCGGCGACTGCGATATGACAATTCTCACTTTCTGGAGAGATTACCGCTATAACGACGCTTACGAAGAAAGAATAAAACTTTGGGGAAAATCGTTTAAAACCATAGACGAAGAATAGATAAGGAGATTTTTATGAATTTAGCCAAATACATTGACCATACACTTTTAAAACCGTCTGCCGGAAAAGACGATATCATAAAACTTTGCGCCGAGGCAAAAAAATACGGGTTTGCGTCGGTCTGCGTAAATTCAAGTTATGTCAGGCTTGCAAAAAAAGAGCTTGAGCAAAGTGATGTTAAAGTTTGCACCGTTATAGGCTTTCCTCTGGGCGCTTGCTCAACGCAGGCGAAGGCTGACGAAACAAAAGCCGCCCTTGCCGACGGCTGCGACGAATTCGATATGGTAATACATATCGGTGCGCTTAAAGAAAAAGATTTCGGTTACGTAAAAAACGACATAAAGGCGGTTGTTGATGCGGCAAACGGCAAGTGCGTAAAGGTTATTATTGAAACGTGCCTTCTTAACGACGAAGAAAAAATTTCGGCAGTGAAACTAAGTTGTGAGGCAGGTGCGTCGTTTGTCAAAACCAGCACGGGATTTTCAACCGGCGGCGCAACGGCGGAGGATGTTGCACTTATGAGAAAATATGCCGATAAAAACGTAAAGGTTAAAGCGTCGACAGGCATAAGGGATTACGAAACGGCTATGAAAATGATTGCAGCCGGTGCCGACAGAATAGGTACGTCGGCAGGCGCAAAGATTGTTAAAAACGCATAAAGGAGGACGATTTTATGGCAAAGGTTGCAGGGGTCGGCAGTCTTGTGGTTGACGTTACGGCATATGCTCCGCATCTTCCGGTACACGGCGAAACAACAGTGGGAACTATGTTCAGGATGGGTCCCGGCGGAAAAGGCAGCAATCAGATTACCGCTGCGCACCGTGCGGGCGCCGAGGCGGTTATAATATCAAAGGTCGGAAACGATTTTATGTCGGAAATTATGCTTGACCACTACAAAAAAGAGGGTATGACAACACGGCATATAAAGACGGCAGACGGTGTTTCCACGGGCGCTGCGCTTATTGAAGTTGACGAAAAAAGTGCACAGAACAGAATTATCATTATAAAAGGTGCAAACGATAAAATCACCGATACGGACATTTTGTGCGCCGAGGACGATTTTAAAACGTGTGATGCGGTCATAACCCAGCTTGAAACAAATATAGATTCGGTTGCGGAGTGTATGCGTATGGCTAAAAAGTACGGCAAGCCGTTTATTTTAAACCCTGCGCCGTTCCAAAAAATTCCCGAAGAAATCATAAAAAATGCCGATTATATAACGCCCAACGAAACCGAGGCGGAATTTTTTACCGGTGTGCATATCGAAAATGCGGCGGACGCAAAAAAGGCTGCGGCGGTGTTTATTGAAAAAGGCGTTAAAAATGTAATAATCACGCTTGGAAAATCGGGCGTTTATTACACCGACGGCAAAACCGAAATATATCTTCCCGCAATAAAGGTTAAGGCGGTGGACACAACCGGTGCCGGCGACGCATTTAACGGTGCGTTTGCCGCAGCGATTGCAATGAATTTTGAAATCGGCGACGCACTGCGCTTTGCAAATGCGGGCGGTGCGCTTTCGGTTACAAAGCTTGGCACTGCGCCGTCTGTGGCATATAAAAAGGACATTTATGATTTGGTTTTAAAAGAATACGGCATTAATCCGGAGAAAAAATATGAGTAGTTTTTTTACTGTCGGCGAGCAGGTTTTGATTTTGTTTTTGCTTATGGCAATGGGATTTGCGTGCAATAAGGCAAAAATTCTTACGGACGAGGCAAACAAGCGCATTTCCGACCTTGTTGTAATTTTAGTGGCGCCGTGCGTTATAATTCAGTCGTTTGAGAGGGAGTATGACGCAAATCTTTTGCGCAAGATATGCATTTCGGCGCTTATTGCGGTTGTTTTGCACATTCTTATGATAGCTGCGGCGCATTTTATATTTTTAAAAGAAGAAGATTTAAAAAGGCGGGTTTTGCGCTTCGGCGCAGTTTTTTCAAACGCAGGATTTGTCGCTCTGCCGCTTCAGAGTGCGCTTTTGGGTGTGGAAGGAACGCTTTTGGGTGCGTCGTATCTTGTAGTGTTCAATATTATGCTGTGGAGCTACGGAATATACGAGATGAGCGGCGATAAAAAGAACATAACGGCGGCAAAAATTATTCTGTCGCCCGGAATTGTAAGCGTGACGATAGGAATTATACTGTTTTTGTTTTCGATAAAGCTTCCGAACGCACTGAGCTGTGCAATAGGCTATATGGCGGCGCTAAACGTTCCGCTGCCTATGATAATCGTGGGATACTACATAGCAAAAACCAACATTTTTAAGGCGCTTAAGGATGCGGAAAGCATAAAATGTATGGCGGTAAGACTGCTGATTTTTCCGTTTGCTTCGCTTGCTGTTTTGTATATATCGGGCATACGAGGGGTTATGCTTTCGGCGGCGGTCATTGCTGCAAGCGCACCCGTCGGCGCAACGGCAACAATGTTTTCCGAAAAATTCGGTGCGGATACCCTTCTTTCGGCAAACCTTGTTTCGGTGTCTACGCTTATTTCAACCGTAACAATGCCGATTGTAATATCAATAGCGCAAAATCTTGCATAACGAAAGGAAGATAAAATTGAAAGCTTTGGTAAAAACACAAAAAGGCGAAGGCTTTGTTGAAATAAAAGAATGTGAAATTCCGAAAATATCGGAAGGAGAAGTGCTTATAAGCGTCGAATATACCGGTATATGCGGAACGGACATACATATCCTGCACAATCAGTTTCCATATTGGCCGCCCGTTATTATGGGTCACGAATTTTCGGGAGTTGTAAAAAAAGTGGGCGAAGGCGTCACAAATTTTAAGGTCGGCGACCGTGTTGTGGGAGAACCTCACAATCTTGCGTGCGGAAAATGCCATCTTTGCCGCAACGGAAAAATTCAGATTTGCAATGATAAACGTTCAATAGGCTGGGGAATTGACGGTGCGTTTGCGCCGTATCTTGCAATGCCCGAAAAGCTTTTGCACAAAATTCCCGACGGTGTTTCGCTAAAAAGCGCCGCAATGGCTGAACCGTGCGCAATAGTGGCGCATCAGCTAATTGAGCGGTGCAAAATAACCGCAGGCGATTATGTTGTTATTATGGGTATGGGGCCGATAGCGATAATCGCAGCGCAGATGGCAAAGGCTTCGGGAGCGTCGCACGTTGTTATGTGCGGATGCGAAAGCGATATTGAAATACGACTTAAAGCCGTGCAGAAAATCGGCTGCTGCGATTTGTTTATAAATGTGCAGAAAGAAAATGCGGTTGATATAATTATGCGTGAAACAAACGGCGTCGGCGCAGATATCGTTGTTGAAGCGTCGGGCGCAGGAGCTGCAATAAAAAGTGCGGTTTATGCGCTTAAAAAGACGGGAAAGCTTTGTGCAATAGGTCTTTCGTCCGCACGGGAGGTTGCTTTTCCGTGGAATATCGCTATGAACAAGGTGCTTGACGTGCAGTTTAATATGAGTTCAAGCTACAACGGCTGGGTTATAGCGCTCAAAATGCTTGCATCAGGTCAGGTAAGCGTTGACAGTCTTGTAACCGTTATGCCGCTTGACGAGTGGGAAGCCGCTTTCGGTTTGCTGGAAAAAGGCAAGGCGGTGAAAATTCTTTTGGAGTGCAGATAAAATTTATTTACAAAGGGTGATGACGTGAAAATTTCTTTCACGTCAGCCTCCGGCAGGATTTTAGTGCCCGTGCGAACATTTTCTTGCTTTGCTCGAAAAACGCACATGGGCGTAATAATCTCTTATCATTCCTTGCCCTGACGATAAGAGGTTTTATTGCTGTTTATGCTGATACAGGGCGGCGGAATGGAGATCATTATGGCAAAAATATACAAGTTAAGTGCGCACGGCTACACGGTGCAGATTGTTGCCCGATACGGAATGAACTGTATAAAAATCGAGCATGAAACGGGCGTTGATGTGCTGAGAACTCCCGATGATACCGACGTTTTGCAGACGCAGGTTTTATACGGTATTCCCGTTTTGTTTTTTCCGAACAGAATATCTGGCGGACGGTTTGAATTTGAGGGCAGAGAGTATGTTTTGCCCATAAACGAGCCGAAGCTCAACAATTTTTGCCACGGCGATTTGCATAAGCTTGCGTTTGACGTGACAGAGTGCGGCGATACGCACATTACGGGCGTCTACACCGCCTCGGACGACAATAAATATATGACTTTTCCGCACTCATTCGAGTTTAAAATCGGGTATGAAATTTTGCCCGACGGCGTTCATCAGAACGTATTGGTAAAAAATACGTCGGATAAAAATATGCCGTTTGCGCTTGCGTTTCACACGTCTTTTAATCTGGACGAGGGCGACAGGGTGAAAATTCCGGTGCGCAGAAAGGTTTTGCGCAATATGCAGACGTATCTTCCGACGGGTGCGTTTGAGGATGATTTTGACGAAAAAAGTGCGCTTTCAGACGGCAGTTTTTCGCCTTACGGCACTGCGGTGAGCGCATTGTACGAGGTATCGGACGGCGGTATTTTGCTGTATAAAAACAGAGAAAACGCATATATTTCGTATTCGGTTGACGAAAAATACAAATATTGTATGTTATTTAACGGCGACGGCAAAAGTTTTTTGTGTACCGAACCGCAGACGTGGATTACAGACTGCCCCAATTTGCCGCTTGACCGCAAGAAATGCGGATTTGATTTTATAGCGCCAAACGAGGTTAAAACATACAAATCGGTTATAAAGGTAAGTAAAAATTAATACTGATGTCAATGTGATATCAATATGGCACGTATACAAATTTAAAATAATATCAATTATGCACCGTAATGCCGCCGCCCGACTTTTGCCATACGGCAATAAGACAGCAATTGGGCGGCAATAATTACGGCAGATTAAACTGCGGAATGTACCGCCAAATTTGTGCGTGTTTTTATCCGAGTATTTCTATAAAATGAGTTCTTTCAAAAACCTCATCCGGCATTATGCAAATAATGCCGTCTTTTTTTTCAAGAGAGCCGTCAAAGCCCTGTTTTTCCGAAATCCCGCACCACGGCTCTATGCACACGTATTTTCTGTAAGGAAGCGTCCAGACCGCAAGCGAGGTGTGATTGCAAAATCCTATGCGCACCTTCCGACCGCCGTTTTTATGACCCAGTATTACGCTTTGCGAATTTATGTTTTTAAAAATATATGTGCATTTTTCAAATTCTTTGTAGTCAAGAAAAAGAGTGTTGTTTATAAGGTTTATTTTTTCTGTTTTTCCGTTGAAAAATCCGTTTTCAAGCATATGGCGGGTAAGGGACGAGTCGTTTTCAAATTTTATAAAATACTCATCCGCACCCTCGGGACAGGAATATCCCTCGTGTCCGCCGAACGAAAAATACATCTTGCCGTTTCCCGTATTTTTTGCGCAGTAGGTAATGTCAAGCCTGTTTAAAGAAAGCTCAAAACATATGCGCAGTTCAAAGTCGAACGGATAACTCTTTTTTGTATCGGAATCGGATTTTAAAAGAAAACACGCTTTGTCTGCGGTTAAATTTTCAACCTCAAATTCTTTAAATCTTGCAAATCCGTGAATCGGCATTTCGTATCTTTTTTTGCCGAAGGTATAATGTCTGCCGTTAAGGCTTCCGCAAACGGGAAACAAAACCGGGGCGGTAAAGCCCCACACATTTTTGTCAGCCTGCCACATATATTCCGTTTTTTCGCTGCGAAGGCTTAAAAGCTGTGCGCCGAGCGAAGAAATTTTTGCGGTAAGTTTTTCGTTTTGCAAAGTAACAGTATTATTCAAAGTCAATTCTCCTTTCGGACAGGGATAAAGTCTGTAATGCTTAAACTTTCAAGAAATTCCTTAAGTTCGTTTTTTGATTTTGTGTGCGTAAGGGTAAAAATTTTGTTAAGCTTGTAACGCAGAGCCGAATCGGAAAGATAAAGCTTTTCGGCGAGCGCACCGTATGAATCGCCGTTCATAATTCCTTTCAAAATCATAGCAAGCGAAGTGTCGGACGAGCCGAAAATTGCGTCAAGCCCGATTATTTTGCTGATTTTGCCGTCGTTGAAAATTGTGTGTGTGCAAGGCTCAAAATTGTTGGAAATAATGCTGCAGCCGCTTTCAAATTTTATGTTCTGCGTGCTTTTGCGCACGATTATATCGTAATCCACCAAAATGCTCACCGAGCTTACGCAAGGGTTTTCGGAAAGATAAAAATAAGCCTTTCGTGCCTGAGTGCCCATTTCTTTGTACTTTGGCGCAACGCTTGTAACGGCAGGGCTTATATGCTCGCTTATAAACGAATTTCCGTAGCCTGCAACAAAAACGTCACCCGGAATTTTTATACCTTTTTTCTGCGCACAGGATATAAACAGGGCGGCAAAATAATCGTTTGAACATATCACGCCGCCGTATGATGAAATGCTTTCTGTAAGGCTGTTTACGCAGTCCTCGGCACCGGTTTGGTTGTAATATATATTCTCGGAGGCGTCTTTTTTGTAGAGCGCAGAATATGCCTCGTCAAAAGCCGCTTTTTTCTCGTTGTCAATGGTTGAGTGCTTGTTTACCCCCAAAAGCGCAATATTGTTTCTGCCCGCCGATTTAAAATATTTCAAAAGGCTTGTGACCGCCGCTTTTCTGTTTGTTTTAATGGTGCTTATGCGGCTGTCAACGTCTGCTATTTCGGTGCCGATAACTATGGGACGCAGATTGTTTTCAATGCAAAGTGTAATGCTTTTTTTCAAAAAATGATTTGTTGTGCCTATTATCGGCACGACAGAGGATTTGTCAAAATTTTTTATATCCTCCGCCGTCACAATTTCGTATTTCTGCCTTCCTATGCCGTCAAGCGTTTCGCTGCACCAGCTTGATTTTAAATAGTTTTCCTCGGCAATTATCGGAATTTTTGAGTTTTTCACAGCGCACACCCCCACTGATTTAAACTTGATGAACTATTATACAACACGAAATGTAATTTTGCAATACCCAATTTTAATTTTTTTAAGCCGTCATAAATGAGTATTTTGTATTCTGCGGTTTGTACTTATAATTATATACGGAGGTATTGCGGTATGAAAAAAGTTAAAAAAATAGATATGCACGTTCATTGCATAGAAGAAAGAGGTATTCCCAAGCTTTCGGGGCATTTTTATCCCACGGTTTTTGAACTTAGAAAAATGTATGACAAAATAGGCGTTGAAAAAGGCGTGCTTCTGCCGCCGGGAACCTGTCCCGAATTTACCACAGAGCGGCTTTCGCCGAGAGAGGCGGAGGCGATTGCAAAAAAATACAGCGACACAATAGGCTGGTGGTTTTTGGGTCTTGACCCGAGATTTGGCAGCAACAACGAAAACACCGATTTTTCGCACTATATAAATTACTACAAGGCGCACGGCGCCAAGGGCATAAGCGAGCTTATATCAAACATAAGCCTTGACGATAAGAGAGTGTTAAACCTTTTTAAGCACTGCGAAAAGTGTGGTATGTCGGTTACGCTCCATTTCGGAAAAGATGAGTACGACTACGGCGTTGTTGACAAACTGCACCTGCCGAGGCTTGAAAAGGTTTTAAAAATGTTTCCCGATTTGAAAATTATAGGACACTCGGTGCGTTTCTGGTCTGAGCTTGACGCCGGCGTAACCGAGGATACAAGGGACGGCTATCCTTCGGGAAAAGTTAAAAAAGAGGGCAGAGTGGGATATTTAATGCGAAAGTATAAAAATCTTTACTGCGACCTTTCTTCGCTTTCGGGTTACCGTGCAATGAAACGTGACGAGGAATATGCCTGCAAATTTATGGAGGAATTTTCGGACCGTATTTTTTACGCTACCGATATTCACGACCCTGAAAATATAAATCCCGAAAACCCGGCATATGAGATGCTGAATCTTTCAAAATTTTTGGATGATATGTGCGAGGGCGGCAAAATAAGCTATGATACATACGAAAAAATCTGCCGTAAAAATGCGCTCAGACTGCTGGGCGAATGTGAGGACTGAAATTTATGCAAAATTCAAAAATCTTAAAAACCGACGTTCTTGTTTTCGGCGGCGGCATTGCAGGCGTAAAGGCGGCATATACCGCAGCAAAAAACGGGTGCGCTGCGGTTTTGATATCAAAAGGCAGAGAGTGTGCGTCAAATTATATTTTAGGCTTTAACGCACCGCTTGACAAAGCCGACAGCGCAGAGCTTTATGCCGAAGATACAATAAACGGCGGAGGCGGAATAAACAATTTAAAATGCGTTAAAACGCTTTGCCAAAACGCTGTTTCGGAGATTGAGTTTACCGAAAATGCAGGGCTTGAATTTGACCGTGACAAAAACGGATACAATCTTTTAAAACCGCTCGGGTGCAGCGTAAAAAGGCTTGCACACATCAAAAACAGGACGGGAGCAATAACGCTTGAAAAATTTTTTGAAATGGCAAAGGATGAAGGCGTAAAAATAATTTTTGACGCTATGCTTTCGGATATAATTGTGCAAAACGGCAGGGCAATCGGGGCGTCGGTGCTTGATTTGAAAAACAAAAGAGAGTTTTTTGTGTGCGCAAAATCCACTGTTATTGCAACCGGCGGAATACACATTGCAAAAGACAGCACATACCCCGTTTCAATGACGGGCGACGGTTATGCTGCGGCATACCGTGCCGGCGCCTGCCTTACCGATATGGAATTTATTCAGTATGAGCCGTGCAGATGTATATATCCCGAAAAACTCGGAATTTCCACAACGCTGCTTGCAAAGGGCGGTAAAATTACAAACCGTCACGGCGAGCGGTTTCTTACAAAAAATTACAAATCCGAGGGCGATATTCCCAAGGACGTGCTTGCAAGGCTTATTTACCGTGAAATTACGGACAAAAACGCATCTGAGCACGGCGGAGTGTATCTTGACCTTACTGACATAGACGAGGCGGAAATTAAAATAAATCATTCGCTTTATTACAATCGGTTTAAAAATGCGGGAATTGACATTACAAAGCAAAAAATAGAGGTTGCGCCGTGCGCACATTCGTTTATGGGCGGAATTGTGATTGACAGCGAATGCAGAACCTGCGTTGACGGACTTTTTGCCGCAGGCGAGGCGGCAGGAGGCATTCACGGTGCAAACCGTGTGGGAGGAAACGCAGGCACGGAGGTTTATGTGTTCGGCACGGCGGCAGGCAAAAGCGCCGCAGAATACGCAAAAAAATGTGATGCGGAATGTGCGCAGAACCGTGACGCAAAAATTTCGGACAAAAAAATGCCGCCGAAGAAAAAGACTCAGAACCGAGAGTATTTTGAAAACATAAAAAGCGAAATCCGCACGGTTATGTCGGAATATATGGGACCTGTGAGAAACGGCAAAAATCTTGAGAGGGCATACAAAATAATATGCGGCGCCGAGGATGAAGCAAACAGCTTTTCGCCTCTTGACTTTGACGCTCTGGTGAGCAAAAAAGAATGTGAAAATTTATCCGTTGTATGCAAATGCGCCGTCTGCGGTGCGCTTTTGCGGAAAGAATCGAGAGGTGCGCATTGCCGCAGCGATTATCCTTTGACGCTTGATAAGTACAGAAAGAATTTTTTACATAAAATTGATTTCAAAAGGGAATTAATATGAATTTAAAAATAACTCATATTTGCGAAAATGTCAAAAACCTCTGCCGCCGCACGGGAAGGACGGCAGGAATTTACAAAAACTGTTTCAACGTTCTTACCGAGGATAATGAGCTGGTGACGTTTTTTAAAAAAACAGAGCGGTTTTCCACCCGTGCGGTTTTGACAAACGGGTGCGAAGATATGACCTCGCTTCCGATATCGGACGGTATGACGGTGACGGGATATGAAAAGTGCATTATCGTCGGGAATGTTGTTTTTGAAATTGACTCTCCGAAAATTATAACAACAAAGCGCACAAAAATAACGGTGCGAGAGGATATTGAAAAAAATATCGGCATTTTGAAAAAAACGGTTGAAAAATACGGCAGAAAAAGTTTGTTATTTGAAAATAAAGTTTTGTCCGAAAAGGTTAAAAACGGCTTTTGGCTGCTCAGAAAAAGTCCTTTGCAGGGCTTTGGTGCGCTTATAGGGCTCGGCGTCGGGCTTACTCCGTCGTGCGACGATTATTTGTCGGGCATTGCCGCATATTTTCACTTAAGCGGCACAAAAGGGCGGTTTAACGCTCTTCTTTCGGACTATCTTGTTAAATGCGGCGATACGGCGACAACGGCGGTGAGCAAAAATCTTTTGCTTGACGTTGCAAACGGGTACATAAACAAAAGTCTTTACAATTTGATATATTCTGTTATGAATGACGGAAAAGAAACAGAAAAATGTGCGCTTGATATGATTGATTACGGCAGCACCTCGGGAACCGAAACGTGCTGCGGTGTGATTTTGGGATATTTATTAAGCAGGGAAAGGGAGTTTAGAGAATGGTTGTAAAAAATTACATTGAAAAAAACCGTTATTACGATTCGGTATTTCTTATGAAAATTGCGTCAAAGCTTGCGCAGACCGAAGATGTTGACAATGCTTCAATCGGAATGGGTACGCCGCTTAACAAAGAAACAATTTCGGATTTGGGGCTTGACACCGGCGAAATGAAAAACGCCGGGCCGAACGACCTTATAATTGCGGTAAGGGCAAAGGACAATAAGGCTTGCGATAAGGCGAAGGAGGAATTTACAAGGCTTGTAAACGAAAGAAATTCGGGCGGTATGAAAAATTTGCACAGAAGCATTGCGGGCGCAAAGGCGGCAGTTCCCGGTGCAAACCTTGCCATAATATCCGTTGCGGGCGAATATGCCGCCAAAGAGGCGGAAAGGGCGCTTTTAAACGATATGAACGTTTTTATGTTCAGCGACAATGTTGATATCAAGGATGAGGTTTATCTTAAAAAGCTTGCGCAAAAAAAGGGTAAGTTTATGATGGGGCCGGGGTGCGGACTTTCGTTTATAAACGGCGCCGCAATAGGTCTTTGCAGTATGGTAAACCGCGGCGATATCGGTCTTGCAGGTGCGTCGGGAAGCGGTATTCAGACCGTTATGGTGCTTGTTCACAGAAACGGCTTCGGCATATCCCACGCAATAGGCACGGGCGGCCGTGATATGTCGGACGAGGTAGGCGGCATTACAATGATACAAAGCATTAAGGCGCTTGAGGACGACGAGGGCACAAAAGTTATTGCGCTTATTTCAAAACCGCCCGCACAGTCGGCGCTTTTAAAGGTTACAGACGTTATAAAAAAGTGCAGAAAGCCGGTTGTGGTGCAGTTTTTGGGCGGCGACAACAAAATTCTTGCCGAAAACAATATTATGTACTCCGAAACCTTTGACGAAACCGCAAAAAAGGTTATGGAGCTGTCGTGCGGTCATAAGGTGGAACTGAAAAAGATTTTTGACGAAAGCATTGACATAAACGGCGAAATAAAAAAGTTTTCGCCGAAACAAAAATATTTCCGTGCAATACTCTGCGGAGGCTCGCTTGCCGACGAAACCCAGCTTTTGTGGAGAAAAAACACGGGCGATATATTCTCAAACGTTGCGCTGGATAAAAAATTTACGCTTCCCGACCCGTTTACAAGCATAAAAAACACGGTTATCGACATAGGCGACGAAACGTTTACAAAGGGCAGGGCGCACGTTGCGATTGACCCTACGGCAAGGGTTAACCGTTTTGTAAAAGAGGCAAGGGATGAGGAAACGGCGGTTATATATCTTGATTTTCTTCTCGGATATGCGCTTCATCCCGACCCTGCTTCGGTTATGGCGAAGGTGATTTGCGAAGAAAAAGAACGTGCGAAAAAAGAGGGACGGCATCTTTTGGTGATTGCAACAATCTGTGGAAGCGACCTTGACCCTCAGAATTTTGACAGGCAGGCGCAGATTTTAAAGGACGCAGGCGTAATTTTGGCTGATACAAACGTAAAAGCGGTAAATCTTGCAGAAAAAATTATCAAAGGGATGGAGGAAAGATAAATGTTAAACGACAAAATAAGTGTGATAAATGTAGGAACGGACGTATTTGCAAATGCGGTGAAGGAGCAGGGAATACCTGCCGAACAGCTTAACTGGAAACCGGGCAAAAAGGTGGTTTTGTCCGAAAGGGCAAAAGAAATTCTGGATAAGGCAATGTATTCGGATTTTAAGGAAAAAATCGACGCCGCAAATGCAAAAGTCAAGGATATTATGGACAATACCGACCCGTACTGGATAGGCGTAAAGCCTGCAAAAGAGTGCGTTCCGGGCGTTGAGGACGGAATGATAATACACTCGGGTCCCGCTATTTCGTGGGACAGAATGTGCCAAACCCAGCAGCAGGGCGGCATCAACGGCGTGATGTATGAAGGTTACGCAAAGACTCAAGATGAGGCACGCAGAATGCTTGAAAACGGCACAATTAAGTTTGTGTCGGCAAACGATTATCACCTTGTCGGCCCCGGTTCGGGAATTACCACACCGTCAATGGCGGTTAACATTGTCGAGGACAAAAACACGGGATTTAAAGGCTTTTGCCCTCCGTTTGAAGGCCCCAACAGAGGGGGTCTTGCAGGCTGGGGAATTTTAAACGACAGCATAAAAGAACACCTCGATACGGTGCGTGACATAATCGCACCCGCAATGACAAAAGTTCTTGAGGCAAACGGCGGCATAGCAATGCGCAAAATTTTTACACGGGGCGTAGAGATGGGCGACGAGCTTCATTCAAGGCAGGACGCAACGGGGATTATTGCAACAAACGAATTTATGAAAATGCTTGTTGACGCAGACCTTACCGATGACGAAAGAAGAAAGTGCATAGACCTTTTATACGGTACTGTAAGATTTTTCCATCCGCTCGGTATGGCGTCGGCAATGTCGCTTCTCGAGTCAATCCGAAATGTTGATTATTCAACAATCGTAACCGCAATGGTGGGCAACGGCGTGGATTATGCAATAAAGGTGAGCGGACTTAATACAAACTGGTATGCCGCTCCGTCGCCGAAGCTTACGGGAGAGTATGTTTCGGCAAATGTCAGTGATGATGACGTTTTGCCGTGGATAGGCGACAGTTGTATTCTTGAAGCAACGGGACTGGGCGGTTTTGCCGCAGCGGCAGCACCTGCGGTTATGCGCTCGCTTGACAAAACGCTGTCCGACGGCATTGAACAAACGCTTGAGATGTCGGAAATTACGGTGGGAGAAAACAAAAATTATCTTATACCCTCGCTCAATTACCGGGGAACCCCGACGGGAATTGACATCAGAAAGGTTATGGATACCGGCATAGAACCGGTTATTCACGGCGGAATGATTTCAAAAACGGGAAAACGCCTGGGCGCAGGCATTGCGCGTGTTCCGCTAAAATGCTTTGAAAAGGCGCTTTTGGCGTTCGGTGATAAATATGGCTTGTAAAATTCTTGTTTTGAATATCGGCAGTACGTCTTTTAAGTTCAAATATTTTGATATGGATGATTTAAGCGTAATTGCAAGCGGAAAAATCAATTCCGTATTTTCAAAAAAAGCCGATTTTGCGTTTTTATCGCAAGACGCAAAAAAGAGCGGCGCTTTTGATGCGTCGGACGGATATATGCCGTGCCTTGAAATGATAATCGGCTTTATAGACAAAAACTGCCCGGGCGGAAGAAAAAGCGTTTCGGCAATCGGCTTTAAAACCGTTATGGCAGGCGATATTAACTATCCGTGCATTATAGACGATACGGTAATCAAAAAAATGAGGGAATACGCTTCTGTTGCTCCTGCGCACAACACGCCGTACATAGAGGCGGCAGAGTCGGTCAGAAAATATTTTCCGGATATAAATCTTGTTGCGTCGTTTGAAACTGCGTTTCACAGCACAATTCCCGATTACGCCTCGGTATATCCGATTGATAAGAATATTGCAAAAAAATACGGCATAAAAAAATACGGATTTCACGGTGCGGCGCACAGCTATGCCGCATATAAATTCGGCAGCGATAAAAACATTGTATCGGTTCATCTCGGCGGCAGCTCATCGGTCTGCGCAATAAAAAACGGCAAATCGGCTGATATAAGTATGGGATTTTCTCCTCAGAGCGGACTTGCAATGAACAACCGCTGCGGAGATATTGACGCATTTGCGGTGCTGTATCTTATGGAAAAAGAAAATATGAACACTGAAGATATGAAAAAGTTTTTGTGCACAAAGTGCGGTCTTTACGGTATGAGCGGAATAAGCAGCGATTTAAGGGATATAGAAAATGCAGGCGATAATTTGGTTATCGAGTCGTTTGCTTACAGCGTTTCAAAATACATATGTTCGTATCTTGCCGTTTTGGGCAAAATAGATATAATAAGCTTTTCGGGCGGAATAGGCGAAAACAGTGTTATTGTGAAAGAAAAAATATGCAGCCGCTTAAAATTTCTCGGCGTTGAGCTTGACAAAGAAAGATTAAAACATAAGCCGACGGACGAGCCGTATATGATTTCGTCGGACAAATCAGGCGTTAAGGTTTACATAACGCCCGTTGACGAGGAACTTATGGTGGCAAAAAATACATATGCTTTTGCGGAAAAGAGGTAAAATATGTTTGAAAGAAGTAAATGGGAATTTGGCGTGGGAAGCGTCAAGCGTGACGGTATTCTCTACGGTATGGGATATACACGTGACGAGATTAAAAAGCCGTATGTCGCCGTTGTAAATTCGTGGAACGAATACAACCCCGGACACGTTCATTTAAAAGAGATTGCACAGCGTGTAAAAGACGGCGTGCGTGAAGGCGGCGGACTTCCGTTTGAGCTTACGACGACCGGCATATGCGACGGAATGGTTTTGAAAGACCCGAGATATATCGAGCTTCCGAGCAGAAATCTTATTGCCGACGAAATTGAGCTTAACGTTGAGGCAAATATGTTTGACGCAATGGTGCTGCTCGGCACCTGCGACTCAATCGTTCCCGGTCAGCTTATGGCGGCGGCAAGGCTCAATATTCCTACGGTTCTTGTAACGGGAGGGTATATGCCCCTTTGTTTTTATCACGGAAAAGAAATAGGGCTGTCCGCCGTTTCGAGTACGGTGGGCAAGGTTATGCAGAACAAGGTAAGCCGTGAGGAATTTGACGATATGGTATGCTGCGCACACGCAGGTCAGGGAGCGTGCGGCTCAATGACCACTGCAAACAGTATGTGCTGCATTGCCGAGGCGCTCGGTATGACGGTTCCCGGAAACGCTACCGTAAACGCAACCGACAAGCGTCTGGGCGCAATGGCGTTTGAGGCAGGAAAATACGTTATGGATATGGTGAAAAAGGGAATAACCGCACGTGATATCATCACCGAAAAGGCGATTGAAAATGCGATAATCACCGACACTGCAATAGCAGGCTCAACAAATCTTCTTCTGCACATTCCAGCCATTGCACACGAGGCAGGAATAGAGCGTGACTGGTGGGCTTTCTTTGATGAAATGTCGCACAAAATTCCGCTTCTTACCGAAATTGCGCCCAACGGAAAGTATTATTTCAACGATTTTGAGCGTGCCGGCGGTATGAAGGCGCTTATGAAAACGCTTCTTCCGCTTTTAAATTCCGACTGCAGGACGATTAACGGAAAAACGCTTGAAGAAAACTATTTTGATGCGCCCGTGTATGACAATGACGTTATCCACACGCTTGACGCACCGGTATCGGAGGACGGAGGAATAGCCGTTCTTAAAGGAAATCTTGCTCCTGAAGGCGCAATATTGAAAACTGCTGCGGTGCCTGAAAATATGATGTATTTTGAAGGCAGGGCAAAGGTTTTCTGCGAGGTTGACGACGCAATAAATGCTTTGCGGTGCGGCGAAATCAAGGCAGGCGACGCTGTTGTGATAAATTATCTCGGCCCGAAGGGACGTTTCGGCACTACGGCATTTGCGTTCCAGAAAGAGGTCGCCGGAATGGATATTTACGACAAGGTTGCAATTATCACCGACGGAAGATTTTCGGGCGGCACAAGCGGACTGAGCATCGGCTATGCTGCGCCCGAGGCTGCGATAAAAGGGCCTCTTGCGGCGGTTTTGGACGGCGACAGAATTATAATTGACGTAAAGAAAAGAAAAATTGAAATTGATATATCGGATGAAGAGATTGCAAAAAGGCTCAGCGAGGTTGACTGGAAGCTTCAGGAGGAAAAATTCAAGCCGTTTTTAAGGCTTTTTGCAAGAAACGTTTCATCAACTGCGAAAGGAGCTGCGTGGCTGTGAATGATGTTTTAAACGAAATATTAACCAAAAAACTTGTGGTTATTGCTCGGGCAATACCGCACGATAAAATTGTGGATTGCGTAAAAGCCGTAACGGACGGCGGTGTGACCCTCATTGAAAGCACGTTTTGCCAGTCGGAAAAGGACTGCGTCGAAAAGAATATGCTCTGCATCAAGAAAATGGTAAAAGCGGCAAACGGCAGGGCGATTATCGGCGCAGGCACGGTTTTGAACACCGAGCAGGTGAGGGCGGCATACGAGGCAGGCGCAAAATACATAATTTCGCCCAACACAAACGAGGCGGTAATCAAAGAAACACTCAGGCTCGGTATGATTTCAATTCCCGGCGCTATGACCCCCACGGAAATAGAGCAGGCGTATTCATACGGCGCACACATTGTAAAGCTGTTTCCGGCGGACGATATGGGTGTGCATTACATCAAAAATTTAAAGGCGCCGCTATCTCACATACCGCTTATGGCAACGGGCGGGGTAAACCCCGAAACCATACCCGAATATTACAGGGCTGGCGCAGAGGCGTTCGGCACGGGAATTACAATTTTAAAGCCCGATTACGTTGCAGACGGAAATTTTGAGGGAATAACAGAGCTTGCAAGGGCGCACGTTGATGTGATTAAAAAACTTATTGGAGATGAAAATAAATGATGAGTGACAAACCTGTTGTTTTTGTAACGGGAGCGGCAAGAAACATAGGTCTTGCCGTTGCAAAAAAGTTTGCAAAAGAAGGATACAACGTTTGCATTACAAGCAGAAGCGAGGATTCTGCAAACCTTGCCGCAAAGAATGTGCAGGACGAATACCCCGGAATTGAGGCAAGAGGATATGCAATGCTTACGGATGATGTAAACCAAATACGCAGTACCTTTAAAAAGGTTAAGGAGGATTTCGGCAGAGTGGACGCACTTGTGTCAAACGCTGCCGACCCGGGGTATAATCAGAGCATATTATCAACCACGCCCGAACAGTTTGACTATGTGATGAGCAGCAATGCAAAGGGGTATTTTTTCTGCTGTCAGGAGGCGGCAAAGCTTATGATTGAAAACGGAACGCACGGCAGTATTGTGCTTATCGGCTCGGTTCACAGCAAGCGTGCGCTTCCGGGAAGGATAGTTTATGCGTCGTCAAAGGGCGCAATTGATGTTATGAACAGAAATATGTGCTACGAACTTGGCAAATTCGGCATCAGGAGCAATCTTTTGGTTGTCGGTGCGGTGTATAATGACAGGTGGGCGTGCTATACTCCCGAGGATTATGAGAAAAAACGTGCAAACTGGCCTCTCGGGATGGAGTCGTACCCCGAAGATATTGCAAATGCCGCATATTTTTTAAGCTCGGACGGCGCAAAAACCATAAGCGGAAGCGAGCTTACCGTCGATTCAGGTGTTATGTCGGTGCTTTTAAGCTATAACAAAAATTGGGACGCCGAAAAGGACGAAAGAGAAAAGCTTGTAAAAAAATAAAAGGATTTGTAAAAAATAACATTTACAAAATAATATCTGCAAAAATTAAGATTTACAACATCTGAATTTACAAAAAACGGTTTTTAAAAAGCCACTCCTTGATAAGTAAGAATTGCCTTAAAAACATATTTTTTGCGCCTTTCTGCGTTAAAAAAACTCGCAATCCGTCAGGATTACTCGCTTTTTTGCCTTGAAATTCATCAAAAAATCTCGTTTTTAAGGTGCAAAGCAGTTTTGAATATTGGATTTTACAATTCAGACAGGAAATAAAACCTGCCATTATGCTTACCGCATATGGCAGGTTTTTGACGTAGTATGAATTTAAAATACAGCTTCAAAACCAATGCTTTCTTATCGAGGAGCGGCTAAAGTGCTGCGATTTTATATCGGGCGCCTTGCAAAAAAACCGTTTTTTTATGCCCTTTTACTGTGGAATAGCGCCCCGAATACGGCTTAAAAAGGCGCTTTTTCGGAATTTTACAGTTTATTTCGGATTTTTAATGTTTACTTCAAAACAGGGCACAGAGTATAATAAATTTGTGACACGGATAATTAAAAAGGAGGTTGCTCAAATGACGGTCATCAAAAAAGCGGTATGTATTTTTATGTCTGCGCTGATTGCCTTTGCAGGTCTTTCGGGGTGCGGCAAAGATACAAAAAGCACAGTCAGCACAAAATACGAAAAGGACGAAAACTTAAGTGAGGTCGGAACCTTTCCCGTATGCAAGGAAAAAATAAAATTAAAAGTAGGTATACCGAAAAACGAATTTATAACGGATTACGACGACAACACCTTTACAAAAAAGCTTGAAGAAATGATGAACTGCGATATCGAGTTTGAATTTCTGCCGTCGACCGACACAATGCAGAAGGTTGAGCTTATGATGAACTCGGGCGGTGACGAGCTTCCCGATATTATATGCGGAGTAAACTTTACCGACGGTGCGCTTGCAGGATACGGCGATTCGGGTATGATAATCCCCCTGAACGCTTACTATGAAAACTCGGCGTACTACATAAACGAGGCGTTTGAAAAGGAAAAAGATTTAAAGGATATGATAACGTTATCCGACGGCAATATGTATTATATTCCGAGCTATGCAAAAGCGCTTCAGAACGAGGTGGGCTGCGCAAGGTGCTGGATAAACAAAAAATGGCTTGACAAGCTTGGTCTTAAAATGCCCGAAACAACAGAGGAATTTGAAAACGTTTTAAGAGCGTTTAAAGAAAAAGACCCCAACGGCAACGGCAAGGCAGATGAGCTTCCGTTTTCGGGAAACACAAGCCTCGGAAATTTGTCGGGTCTTGAGTATATCTTCGCTTCGTTTTTGAAATTCACCCCGAAAACTTCGTATCTTTATGCAAAAGGCGGAAAAATCAAAGCAGGATATATGCAGGACGAATGGAAGGACGCAGTAAACTACTGCGCAAAGCTTTATAAGGAAGGACTTATCAGCGACAGCACGTTTACGCTTGACAGCAACGGTTTTGCACCGCTGCGAAACAATGCCGGAGTTCCGATTGTAGGTGCGTTTGTGTCAATGGGATTAAACTTCAGCGCTGAGGTCAAGGACAGATACAACGATTATGTTCCGCTTCCTCCTCTTAAGGGCGACAAAGGCTATCAGAGCGCCGTATGGGTTCCCACAATCCCGTCAACGGGATTTGTTATAACCAAAAACTGCAAATATCCCGAGGCGGCATTCCGTTTGGGCGACCTTATGTGCAGCGAGGAAATCACAATTTCAAACCGCTGGGGCGAAAAGGACGTTGACTGGAAAAAGGCTGACCAAGACGCATATTCGCTGTTTAAGGATGAAGGATATGCCCCGACAATCGAGGTTATAAACAACGTATGGGCGGTGCCGACAAACAAGCACTGGAGCCAGAAGGGTGCGGCATACCGTGATTATGCGGTGTCACTCGGACAGGTTGCGTCAAAGAGCAACATCAACGAAAAGCTTGTTGCAGAGTCTGCAAAAGCATATCTTCCGTATGCCGATATGACCGACGTAAAGAAATTTGTGTACGATATAGACGTTATTGCGGATGTAAACGAAATAAACACAAATATCGAGTCTTACGTAAAAGAGATGACAACGCTGTTTGTTATAGGCGAAAAGAACGCAAACAAAGAATGGGACAGCTATCTTAAAGAGCTTGACAATATGGGGGCAAATCAACTGCTGGACGAAACGCAGAAAGCGTATGACAGAGTGAATAAGTAAAATTTTAGGAGAGAGTTTTAATGAAAAAGGCATCACTTGAAAAACATACAGGAAGCACAAACGGACTGTCGGCGCACAGAATATTTAAAAATTACTGGCAGCTTTACGTAATGCTGCTGCTCCCCGTGCTTTACATACTCATTTACAATTACGGTCCCATGGTGGGACTTCAGATTGCATTCAAAGACTATACCCCCCGTCTCGGAATGTTTAAAAGTCCCTGGGTGGGTCTTAAGTATTTTAAAAAGTTTTTCGGCGATTATCAGTTTTCAAGAACGATAATAAACACGGTGAAAACAAGTGTATATTCGCTTGCAGTAAACTTTCCGTTTCCCATAATTTTAGCGCTTTGCATAAACCTTGTGCGAAACGAAAAATACAAAAAAACCGTTCAGATGATTATGTATGCGCCGCACTTTATTTCGATAGTCGTTCTCGTGGGTATGATAAATCAGATTTTCAATCCGTATGTGGGGCTTTACGGCAACATATACAAAATGTTTTCCGGCTCGTATGCGCCGAATATACTTGCCGATTCAAAATCGTTTATACATCTTTACGTATGGTCGGGAGTATGGCAGAATATGGGATATTCTTCGATTATATATCTTGCCGCCCTCGCAGGCATTTCGCCCGATTTGCACGAGGCGGCGCAGATAGACGGCGCTTCAAGGTTTAAAAGGGTTTTGCACGTTGATATTCCGGGCATAATTCCCACGATTGTAATTATGCTTATCCTAAACTGCGGACGTATTATGAACATAGGATTTGAAAAAATTTATCTTATGCAAAATCCGATAAACCTAAAAGAAAGTCAGGTTATTTCAACCTTGGTTTACGAAAAGTCCTTCGGCGGTGCGGGCGGTTCGTCCACAAAATATTCGTATTCCACTGCGATAGGTCTTTTCAATTCGGTTGTAAACTTTGTTTTGATTATTGCCGTAAATAAAATTACATCAAAATTAAGCGAAACAAGCTTGTGGTAAGGAGGGGCAAAAATGAGCAGAACACATAACAGAATTTCGGATTCTAAAGAGGACAGAATTTTTAATATCATTATTCACATAATAATTGCCCTTCTTTTGGTGATTATAGCTTATCCGCTTATATTTGTGGTATCGTCGTCGTTTTCGTCAAAAGAGGCGGTTACAAACGGAAGGGTTTTTCTGCTTCCCGTTGATTTCAGCTTAGAGGGCTACGAGGCGGTTTTTAAGAAAAACGACGTAATAATAGGCTACCGCAACACGTTTATTTACACAATAATCGGCACGTTTATAAACCTTTTTCTCACAATGATTGCGGCATATCCGCTCTCGAGAAAGGATTTGCCGTTCGGAAAAGGGCTTACGCTGCTGTTCACATTTACAATGATATTTTCGGGCGGTATGATACCCACATATATGCTTGTAAAAAGCGTAGGACTTATAAACAAGCCTGCGGTAATGGTGCTTGTGGGGTCAATCAGCGCATACAACCTTATAATCGCAAGAACGTTTATACAAAACAACATTCCCTCAGAGCTTTTGGAAGCGTCGAGGATTGACGGATGCAGCGACTTTTTATATTTTGCAAAAATCGTTCTTCCGCTTTCAAAATCGGTTATAGCGGTTTTGACGCTTTATTATGCGATAACGCACTGGAATTCATATTTTAATGCGTTTATATATCTTAACAACCGAAAATACTGGCCCTTGCAGCTTTATTTAAGAGAAATACTGCTTGAAAACCAGATAGACGCATCACAGATTGTCGACCCTGACATTCAGGAGGCAAAACAAGGTATGGCGAACCTTTTAAAATATTCGCTTATTGTTGTAAGTACAATACCCGTAATGCTTTTGTATCCGTTTATTCAAAAGCATTTTGTAACCGGAGTTATGATTGGCTCGGTTAAGGGTTGATTGTATAAATATTTTATAAAAGGAGATATTGTAATGAAGATTTTGAAAAGTTTAAGTTTGGTATTGGTGCTGACAGTTGTTTTTTCATCTTTTGCAATTTCATCTTTTGCGGCAGACGCTGAGGATAAGGTTATTATTTCCTCTATTGACGATTTGCCGGAACTTACTAATTTTAAAACTGAAGCAGGTAAAATTACTGTTACGAAAAACGGAAACGTTTTATCGCTTACAGCGGATAATTTTGCCAACGGTGTAACAAATTACAAAAACGCCGGTGCAGAGGCAAGATACTGTCTTGTTCCTGAAAAAGGCGGAAAGCTCGGCGGCGATATCGACTGGAGTCAGTATAAAAAATTAAGAATTGAATTTAATATACTTATTAAAGACAAATCCAACGGAATAAGCTTTCGTACACAAAGATATGACAGCGAGGGAAAATTGGTTGGTTCTGATTCTACCAATTATTACGTTTTCAGTGTAGGCGGAGAAACTTTTGCGCAGTATCGTCCGACAAACAGCGGATATACATACTACACCCAAAAAAACAACACATTGGGTCATTCATTTATTTCTGAAAACGAATGGCATAACGTTGTAATCGAAATAGGCGCAAACGGCGAGAATAAAGATGTTAAATTCTATATAGACGGCATAGATAAATCAGGCATTATAAAAGTTGTTCTTAACAACAGCGAGATAAGCACGACCCCCAAGGCACAAATTCACAATGGCACTATAGGATTTGGCGGAGGCAGTGCCAATAAGTGCGTTCTTATCCCCAACGGAAAGAAAGATTCGGCTCTCGGCGTTTCGCTCAGCGGACTTAAAATGACTGCAACAAACACGGATTTCACACCTCGTGCAGAAGGCAAAATCACAGCCGAAGAATTAAAGGGTACGGCAAATGCCGAAACGGGAAAAATTGACACAAGTGCAATAGTTTACAATTTGACAGGCGCAGAAAAAAATGTTAAATTGATTATAGCGTACTACGACAGCGAAAAGAATCTTGCAGACGTTAAAACAGAACCAATATCCGTAGGTAACACGCTTGTTAATAACATAAGCCACGAGTTTGTAAAACCGTCGGAATATGCGTCGGCAAAGGTATTTTTGTGGACGGACGGCGATATTATTCCGCTTGCAAAGAGCGCTGACGTACAATAAACACTTCTTTGCCGGTCGGAAGAAGCCTGCCTTTAAACGGCATAATTTTCGGTATCTTTCGGCTTGCCATATTTGCATTGCTTTACGGGGAGGAAGAATATGAAACGGCGTTTTAAAATTTTTAATATTATAGTTGTTCTTTTGATTTGCGCTTTTTTTGTATCGTGCGGTAAAGATAGTTCTTCCTCCCAATCACACTTTTTGAAAGATGCCAACTTGAACGAAGTCGGCGTCTTTCCCGTATGCAAAGAAAAAATCACCCTCACAATAGGCATTGAGGGCGATAAAAAATTAATTGAAGATTACAAAACAAATTCGCTTACAAAATATCTTGAAGAAAAAATGAACGCAAATCTTGAGTTTATGCTTTTTGACGAAGGAGAGGCGGATAAAAGCATAAAGCTTATGATGAGCGCCGGCGGAAAAAATCTTCCCGATATCATTATAGGCGACAACGTGAACGATTCTGACGTTATTGCATATGCGCAGAAAGGTCTTATTGTTCCGCTTAACGATTATTACGAAAATTCATCATATTATCTTAAAAAAATTGCAGAAAAAGAAAAGGGCCTTCTCGACCTTATAACAATGCCCGACGGCAATATCTACACCATTCCGAGATATACAAAAATTTTGCAGAACGAATACGGCGTAAAGCTTTGGATTTACAAGCCGTTTCTGGACAAACTCGGGCTTGATATGCCGAAAACGACCGACGAATTTTATGACGTACTTGCAAAAATCAAAAACGGCGACCCCAACGGCAACGGAAAAAATGACGAAATACCGTATATCGGCACGGGCGGCACGGGCGGCAGCGGCTATCTTTTTGCCGATTTTATAATGAGCTCGTTTATTTATGCCGACGCAGAGGATTACTATATGTATCCCGAAAACGGAAAAATTCATTTTGCCTGCACGGACAAACGCTGGAAGGACGGGCTTTTGTATCTTAAAAAGCTTTGCTCCGACAATCTTTTGTCGCCGTCGTCGTTCACCGTTACCCCTGAACAGTTTAACAGCATAATAAACAAAAAAGAAGTTATTGCAGGTTCGTTTATAAGTATGGGTACGTATTTTACCGACGAAAACAAAGACCGTTATTCCGAATATAAGGTTGTTGAGCCTTTTATAGGCCCTGACGGCGAGCAAAATCCGATTTTATGGGCAACAAAACCGAGAAACAGATTTTTTATTACAAAAAACTGTAAATATCCCGAGGCGGCATTCAGGCTCGGCGATATTATGTGCGACGAGAATGTTGCGATTATGAACAGATGGGGTGTTGAGGGCAGCGACTGGGAAAAAGCAGGCGAGGGCGATATCGGCGTTGCGTCCGAAGAAGGGTATCCTGCGCTTATTGTGCCGAAGCTCGAATGGGGAGTAAGGCAAAATTCGCACTGGCAGGGAAAAGGCCCGGGATACCGTGATTACAATATCGGGCTTGGCGTTGCGGTTACCGAGTCCAATCCTATGGACTACGAAATTGCACGTTCTTCGCTTGCGTATAAAAAGCTTATGCCCGAAGAATATATTGTAAAGCCTGTTTACAACGTTGACGAATACGACGAGGCTGCAAGAATAAGCGGCGATATTATGTCTTACGTAAACAATGCGACGGTGGATTTTGTCACGGGCGCAAAGGATATTGACGCAAACTGGGAAAATTTTGTGTCGGATTTAAATTCGCTCGGGGCAGAGCGCCTCAGAGAAATTATGCAGAACGCTTACGACAGGACTTTGAAATAAAAGGAGGAAACAATGAAAAGGCTTATTGCAGGATTTTTGGCATTTTTTACGGCTGCTGCGGCTTTTTCGTGCTGCGCATACGGCGAAAATGAAAAAAACAGCGGAAAAATCTTTGCTTACGTTGACGATGGCGAAGCCGTTCACACAAGCAATATGAAGATTTATACGGGCGATAACGGCAAAAATGCAATTTCGTCCATGGGCGGAAAAAAGGGCTGGCTGTTTGACGTTGAATCGGACAGCACCGACTATTACCTTTACATTGACGTGGACGATAATCTTGCCGACAAAGAGGATATCGGGCGTGTTGTTGAAATAAGCTTCGATTATTTTGACAAGTCGAACATAAATATCTCACGTCTTAAGCAGGTTTCAAGCTCGTTTTGCGTGGAATATCAGAACACCGATGGCAAAATTGCCGAGTCGCCGTATTTTGAGCTTGACAATTCGCTTATGTGGCATACATATACCTTTACGCTTACCGACGCAGTTTTGAACAACGGCGTAAACGGTGCGGATTTCAGAATTTGTTCAAAGTCAAAAAAAATGGGCACGTCGGGCGGAAATTTTATTGTAAACAATGTTGAGGTTAACCTTACAAACAAGTTTAACCACATAAACATTGTGCCCGAAACGGACAATTACGGCAATAATTTTTTCACGGGTGAAAAAATCTCGTTCAAATACACTCTCGACAATAAAAAATATGCCGGGAAAAGCCGTCAGTACGGCGCATATCCCGTCAGCGCAAAATTCAGCGCAAAAAACATAGAGGGCGAGCTTGTTTTTGAAAAGACCGACACAATAAACATTGAGCCGTGCAGGGAAGCCGAGTATAATCTTGACGTTGATGTGGGCGGAAAATACGGAGTATATTTTCTTACTGCGGTTTTTTATAATGACGGACACGGCATTTACAGCGAAAAAACAACACGTTTTTCGTATGTCAAAACCGATTACGGCAAAACTATGAACTATGCATTCGGCACCTGCTCAGGAAGGCGTGACGAATGGGCGCCTCTTTATCAGAAGGCGGGTATCGGCATTGTGCGTGCAATGGAATCGTACAGCAACGTCATAAGCCGTGACATAAACGCAGACGAAGCTTTTGTTTATCCCAGAAGGGCAGATACGCTTTCACGTGCCTTAAAAGAGAGGAACATAAAGCAGATTAATACATATTTGAGTGTAAAAACCGACCTTCTTCCGGGCGAACAGCTTCCGTATACCGAAAACGGTATGAAAAAATATGTTGACTATATAGATTTTGTCACCGAATCGGAGAGGTTTTCAATAGTCTCATATGATATGTGGAACGAATTTGAACTTATGGGTGCGTCGTTCAACCTCTATTCACGGCCTATGGAGGATTATGTAAATCTTATGAAAACCACATATACGAGAATAAAGGAAAAAGCACCCGATTTAAAGCTTTACGGCGTTGTTACAAGCACGGTGCGAAGCGATATTTTAGAGGATATTCTAAAAATGGGCGGCGGAGAATTTATGGACGGCTACTGCTGTCATGCATATGCGCCGAGATACGACCCTATGTCGGGCGGACTTATCGAAGAGCTTGAAAAGGTGCGTGCGGTGCTTGACAAATACGGATATTACGATATGCCGATTGTCACCTCCGAGCTTGGCTGGGCAGACGATACGTTTTACGGCATAGACGAGAAAAAACAGGGTTACTATCTTGTTGAGGGTTATGCCGCAATGCGGAAAATACGCAATTTTAACCAGTATGTAATGTATACCTTCTACGACGGCGGCAGAACAAAGGGCAACCGTGAGCACCACTGGGGACTTATCGAGTTTTCGGGCGCCGACACCCCCGGAGCGGCAAAGGCAAGCTATGCAATGGTTGCAAATATGAACAATCTTCTTGCGGGATACGAATATAAAGACGAAATCACGGTGAATGACAATACTTATGCTTACCGTATGCACAACAGCGAAAAAAACGACGATACAATTATGCTTTGGGCAAGAGGGAACGGCGGAAACATAAGCATTGATTTGGGCACCGATAAAATTGACGTTTACGACGCATACGGAAATGTATCAGAGCTTTCGTCAATCGGCGGCGTGTTCAGCTTTGCACTCACTGAAGCGCCCATATATTTGAAGGGCGGCTTTAAAAAATTTGAGCTTGCCGAAAATAAGGTTATCGACAAAAATTCATTTGACGTGGAATTTTCGCAGAGCGTTTCGTTCACTTTAAAAAACGCCGGCAAAAATATGCGGTATGAAATAACGCCGATAAACGGCGCAAGGCTTGAAATAAGCGAAATTAAGGGCGAAAATGCCTCGGATATACACATAAAACCGAATAAGTTAAACTCTGAAACCGATATGGCGAAAATTAAGGTTTATGACGAAAACGGCACCTATATTGACGGATATCTGACATTTTTCTACAAGACGCCCGTTGACGTTTATATGAGGTGCGAGCCTGAATTTTTAAACGGTTTGCCGAATTATGATGTTGTAAATTTAAGCATTGACATTGCAAACAATTCGCAGAAAAACCTTGACGGAAAATTTATTATAAACCGTCTTTCGGGAATAGAGGATTACAACGGCGTATATGACAATTTAAGCATTAAACCGGGCGATAAGTACAATATTGTTATAAAAGCGCCGTCCGATGTAAACGTTGTGAAAATGGAGGCTGCGTTTGTCACGGACGATAAAATAACCGTTGATTTTTCAAAATCCGCTTCGTATGCGGTTTGCGAATATGCGTACAATAAGCCCGTAATCGACGGAAAAATTGATGAAAACGAATATAAAAGCTTTGTGTATCTTGGCTCGGACAATGCGGTTGACATTCACGCTGTTGACCCGTACACAGGTGCGGACGATTGCAGTGCGCTTTTGTATTATGCGTGGGACGAGGATAATTTCTACATTGCGGCAAACGTTACCGACAACGTACTTTTTGACGCTTCGCCTCAGAGTGCGGCAATGTGGCGGTACGACAGTTTTCAGTTTGCGGGCGTCTACGACCCCGAAAACAAGCTGGAAACAAGCGTTTTAACGTCTGTTCTCTACGGAAAAACCAACGGCGAAAACGTGCTTGAAACGGTTAAAAACAGCGCAATTATGGCGATGAGCGACAAAGACAGCGGATTTGAGGGCGCAATAAGCCGCAACGGCAATAATACTTACTACGAGCTTAAAATGCCGTGGAAAACTATACTTACACAAGATACCGCAGTAAAAGAGAACACGGTGTTCAAATTCTCGGCGCTTATCAACGACAACGACGGCGGCGGCAGAAAAGCTGCGGTGCAGTACGGCGAGGGAATTTACACCGGCGGTACGACAAACGAAAACTTTATAAGGGCATATCTTGCAAAAACAGCGAACGGAGGAAGTAAAAATTGAAAGAATTTAAAGTAGAAAATCACGCTCCGAGCTACCTTCCCAAGGAAAAAAACTGGACTTTGGCGTGGCAGGACGAATTTGACGGCAAATATCTTGACGAAACGAAATGGAATTTCAGAGAATACTTCTGGGGCAAAAAATCGCCCACATTCTCAAGAGAGGGCGTTTCGGTGGACGGCAACAGCAATCTTGTTATCGCACTGGTTAAAAAGGGCGAGGATTTTTATTCGGGTCACCTTCAGACAGGCTCGCTTACATATGATATCCCCAAGGATACAACCGGAGTATGGCCCTTCGGAAAGTTTGAAAAAGCGAAGTTTATGCATAAATTCGGCTACTATGAAATAAGGTGCCGTCTTCCTAAAAATCCCGGCTGGCACGCAGCTTTCTGGCTTCAGGCGCCGGGAGTCGGCTCGCACCCCGACGCAAAATACTGCGGTGTGGAAACCGATATAATGGAAAATTACCGTCAGCACACCGAGGGGCTTATGCTTTGCGGAAACGGATTCGGCGGTTACGGAAAAGACGCTGTATGGCCGGGGCATTTTCGCTTTCCGTTTGTTGAAACGCCCGACGGCTGGCATTATTACGGTGTTGACTGGAACAAGGACGGATATACCTTTTATGCGGACGGCAAAAAAATAGGATGGCAGGGGCCGCCGAACGTGGCTGTATCGCACGTTGAACAGTTTATTCTGGTAAGCACCGAGTGTCACGGATACAACCGCAATTTCGGCGATAACTGCGGCGACGACGGTCACGGAGATATGTGGAGGGGAAAGCCCGTTGACGAGCTTAAAAAAGCGGTGCTGCCCGACGCATTTATCGTTGACCACGTAAGGGTTTTTGACGAAATTTAAGAAAGGAAAAGCTTTTATGAAAAAAACAATTTCTTTGATTCTTTCGCTTATCTTTGTGCTGCTGCAAATCAGTTTTCCGTCATTTGCAAAGCACCAAGAGGACGGATATATTTTTTACGAAGATTTTGAAGATTACGACAGTGACGCAGAAGCTCCCGACGGCTTTGGCTGGAGCAGCATCGGCGCAGACTGCAAGGTGAGCGCAAGGAGCGAAAAAATTAACGGAAACACCGCTTTGCGCCTTACCTCGGAGGGAGAGAAAACAAGCTATTTTTCGGGGAAAATTGAAAAAACCGACATATCTAAAGGCATTTTGAAATTAAGCTTCAGCCTTATGTTTGAAAATATTCCCGACGCAAGCTCGTATCAGCAGACGGTGTGCGTTTACGGCGGCACAACAAGTGCGCCTTACACAAAGGGACTGCGCATTGACGACGGAATTGTGAAATATTTTTCCGACCCGGCAAGCCGTTGGAAAACAAGCACGACAACTGCATTTATGGTGCCGGGTGTTTGGTATTGTTTTGATATCGTATCCGATTTTGACAGCAACAAGGTTACATATTATATGAACGGCAAGGCGCTTATTGACGAAAAAACCGGCAAGCCTGTCGAAACGACGGGTTATAAAAACACCACAACAAGCATATCGCAAATTCAGCTTCTTGTCCGCACAACGCATCCTCAGGCGGCGTTCGGCGGAGCGGCGTATTTTGACAATATTTCGCTTTCAAACAGCGTTAAATCGGGCGCATTTGCGGCTGACGGAAACGTTCTTTATGAAAATCCGACCCGTCTTGATTTAAACTTTTTCAGCGCCGTTGACCTTGAAAAATTTGACAAAGGTGAAATAACCGTCAAAAAATATAAATCGGACGACCCTGCAATGACAAACGGCGAAAATATTGATTTTTCGGTTGAAAATCTTTCTCCGTCGGGCGTTACGGTTGATTTCGGCAGCGAGGTTTATCTTGACGGATTTGACAAAATCGAAGTGGATTTCGGCAATAATACAAACTTTGAAAACCGTTGTCTTGCGCCGGTTTGGTTTATAAAAGAAAAGGAAGCAGCGGATGAGCCGATTTTAAAAACCGAGCTTTACAACAGCGAAAAAGACGGAAATTATGAGGTTAATTTAAACCTTACAGACGTAGATAAAACCGATATTGAATACAGCGGCGGAAAAGATGTAAAATCGGCATATCTTTTTGACAAAAAAGACAGCGCTCCCACAACGGGATATATAAAATTTGAAAGAGCGGACGGCGAAAATGTTTTTCAAAACGGAAAAATTTATGAACTGAGCTTTAAAATTAAAATTCCCGAAAGCGCATACAGCATTTCAAAAAGCGACAAAACCATAAATATAAGGGGCGGCTTCGACGCACTTTCGGACGGCGAAACGGTTGTGTATCCGGAAGGTGCGGCACGTCTTTTGTATTTTTCAAACAGATACACAACGGCAGGGTATTTTAACGAGGACATAAAAAAGGTTTCAAAAGTTGACGGATACGACTATTCGTATAACAAAACTGCGGCGATTGACGGCGATTTTAACGCACTTTTCGAGGCGGCAAAATGGCTTGATGTAAAGATGACGTATTATCCCGACACAAAGCTTTACGACGTTGTTTTTACCAACGAATCGGGCAAAGAGTATTCGTGTCTTTCGCAAAATGTGTATTTGACAAACGCAAATCTTACAAAGGCTTATGCGGTTGAATATCCCGAGGTTGACAGAAAGACAATCGGCGGCGGATTAAAAAGCATAGTTTTCGGTGTTCAGGCAAAGGGCGGTATGAAATTCGCCATGGACGAAATTCTTCTTACCGAAAGGGAAAATGTGCAGAAAGAAGCGTTTGTAAAATGCGTTTCCGTAAAAAATTCCGATGGCGAAAACGTAAGAAAAACCGACGGTGCGTATGAGCCGCAGATAAGAAAAATCGACATTCTTTTTGACGGCGAAATTGACCCCGATATTATTTTAAACACCTCTGTTTCGGGAGATAATCTTCCGCTTTATTCGCTAGGTTACAATGCGGCGAAAAATATGCTTTCGGTTGATTTTGAAAAACCGCTTTCGGAAAACAGAACATATACCGTAAACCTTCCCGATACAATAAATTTCAAATACGGAATTTCAAATATTCCGTTTGAAACAACGGGCGGTAAATTTGAGGTTTCAAATCTTTCCGCAAAGGTTTACGACGGAAAAATGAGAGCGTCGGTTAAGGTTAAAAACACAGCGTCATATGTAAACGAGCCTGCGTCGCTTATCATTGCGTCATACAAAAACGGCGATTCGGTAAACATAGCAGCCTCGGCAATTTCTGCCGGCGAAGGGTTTGAAGGCACAATATACACCGCCGAAAAAGATATCGGCGACTGCGATACCGTTAAGGCGTTTGTTTTATATAATTCTTCGCTTGCGCATCTTCTGCCGCAGAGCGAAACAAAGCTTTCGGACAGCGGCAGCGCAAAGGAACACGGTTTTGAATTTTCAAACAGTGCTGACGGTGATTTTGTCACTGCGCTTGTGCTGAATCCCGACCCGAACGACAAGAGGAATTCGTATTCCTTGGAGGCTCTTTCCGACGACGGGGCAATCGGCAAAATTGACGTTATAAGCGTTAAGGACGGCAAATACTCATTCGGGTTTGACATAGACGGCACATCAGGCAAATACACGGTTTACATTGCCGGCGAAAACGGCGGTATTATAAAAAAGGATGAAATTATCCACTCCGACGCATCCGAGTGCGAAAATGCTCAGGCTCTTATAAACAATGCTGTTTTAAACGGCGGCAAAGATGAAGTTTTAAATATTGTAAAAACGTATTCGTGCGAGCTTGGCATTGAAAAAATCGGAATTTTCCAAAGAGGAGAGGTTTCGGCTGAATATGTTTCCAACCTCCTTTTTGAGTCGGTAAAAGCAAAGGCGCTTGATATTTCCGATACATCCGACGCACAAAAACGTGCGGGCGATATTTGTCTTGCCTACGCTTTGGCAAACGGAAAATGCGCCGATATTGCAGAATACGACAAAACTGCAAAGGTGTTTGAAAACGAAAGGTTTGCAAAGCTTTATGCAAAACAGACCGCCGATACGAAAAAGATTGCCAAAAGGCTTTCGGGCGATAAAATCACACCCGATAATCTTTTGTCAAAGCTTTCGGAGGCGGCAGCGCTTGAAATAATCGCCGAAGGACAGGGCTTTGGAAACGTAAAAGAAATTTTAACCGATTTTGCAGAGGAAATCGGAGTTGATACATCACGGATAACGGTTGATGTCTGCCGCAGACTTGACGGAATTTCGTTTGAAAGTTTTAAGACGCTCGGCGAAAGATTTAACAGCATTGCGCCCGAAAATTACAACGGCGGCACGGGCGGTTCGCCGTCAAAAAGCAGCGGTTCTTCGTCGGTGGCAAAAGGCGGATTTGCAAATAAAACCGCACCTGTGCCCGAACCTGTCAAAAAAGAAATGTTTGGCGACCTTGACGGTTTTGACTGGGCAAAAGACAGCATAAATGTGCTTGGCGAAAGGAAAATAATAAGCGGTAAGGCAGAAGGAATTTTTGCGCCGGGCGATAACATTATGCGTGAGGAATTTGTAAAAATTATTGTTGAGGCTTTCGGCATTGACAAAAATTCCGACAAAAATTTTGACGACGTATCGGACGGCGACTGGTTTGAAATTTACATAAAAAAGGCTTTCGGCGCAGGAATAATATCGGGCGAAGGCGAAAACTTCGGAGTCGGAAAGCCGATAAAACGTGAGGATATGGCAAAAATTATATACGGCGTTATCAAATACAAAAATTTAAGCCTTAATAACGGCAGCGGCGGTGAAATTTCGGATATTTTATCCGTTTCGGATTATGCAAAAGAGGCGGTTTTATCGCTTTATTCGGCAGATATTTTAAAGGGAAACGAAAACAGTGAGTTTATGCCGCAGTCGTTTGCCACACGTGCCGAGGCGGCGGTAATAATAAACAGAGTTTTAAGTTGTGTAAATCGGGAGGAGTGAAAAGAATGAAAAAATTTTTATCGTTTGTTTTGTGCATATGTCTTTTGACCTCCGCTGCGGCGGTTTATGCGCTTGCGCCCGGCACGGCTGCTCCCGATGGCGCATACCTTTTGCAGTATCTTAAAATTACGGATGTAAAAAACGAAGAAAATTATTGGTCTGAAAACGTAACCCGCAAAGAATTTACGCAGGCGGTTTACAACATTGTAAAAAGTGCGGATAAGGCAAAATCGGGCAATGCGTATTATACCGATATCAAAGAAAGCGATCCTCTTTTTGAGGCGGCGGGATTTCTTGCCGAAACTAAAATTTTAACGGTGACGGATGACAGAAAATTCAACCCCGAAAGCCTTATAACCTATGACGAAGCGGTAAAAATGCTTGTAACGCTTGCAGGCTATGCGCCGTATGCAATGTCAAAGGGAGCATACCCGACAGGCTATATTTTGGCGGCGCAGAATCTTAAAATAACAAGCGGTCTGACCCTTGGCGGCAGTCTTGACAGATACGCTGCGGCGAGCCTTATATACAACACCCTGTCCGTCAAAATGTATGACGTTGAATTTATAAAGGAAGGCACGGTAAATTACACATCCTCCGACACCGAAACGGTTTTGGAAAGATATTTTGACATTTATGCGGTTGAGGGCGTTGTCACAAAGCAGGATATGACGGATATTTCGTCAGAGGACGGCGACGTGCCGGGCGTTATTGCACTTGACGGCTTTGAGTATACCGACGAAACGAAAAATCAGTATCTTTTGGGATATGAGGTTAAAGCATATGTAAAAAAGAACGGCACAGGCAGAGGCAGCGTTGTTTTTGCTGAAATTTCAGAGCAGTGCAAAACGCTTGAAATCAATGCGGACGATTTGGTTGACGTAAAGATTGACAAAATTACGTACACCGACAAAAACGGCAAAGAAAAAAGCGCAAAGCTTAAAAATGCGGCGTTTGTGAAAAACGGCACGCTTTTGTCGAGCGATATTTCAAAAAAAGCGTTTATAGAAAAGGGAAGTTTAAGGCTTGTTTCAAATGACGCAAATGCGTATACAGCGGTTATCATAACAGAATATACCGTCATCTGCGCAGGGCTTATCGACGCCGGCGCAAAAAGGGTTTACGATAAATACGACCCGAAGCAGTACGTTGAGCTTGACCGTGAAAAATACGACAAGGTTTCCGTAATACTAAACGGCGCCGAGGCAAATTTTTCGAGCATATGCGAGGGCGACGTTCTTACCGTTATGTGTTCGGAGGACAAAAACAGCGTTGTGTGCTTTATTTCGACGGACAAAATCACGGGAACTTTAGAGGCTTTAGGCAGCGACGATGCGGTATTTATTGACGGAGCGCAGTATACTCTTGACAAAAAGCTTGCACAAAGGTTTAATTTAAATATCCTTGATACGGCGGAATTTATTTTTGACAAAACGGGCGAGATTGCCGAGGTTAAAAACGCCAAAAACGCAAAATACAAAACGGGCTACGTTTATGAATTTGACAATGACGAAAACAAGAACAGAACGCCGATTTTAAGCATATTTACCATCGAGGGAAAGTATGAAAAACTAAGATGTGCCGATAAATTTTCGGTTAACAACGGCAAAAAAACGAGCGAAGCGGACGACCTTTTTAACGTTTTGCGAAAGACGGATAACAAGACGGCGCTGAAACCGCAGCTTATAAGATATTCTCTTAATAAAGACGGTGAAATTACGGCGGTTAACACGGCGAATTTTGCGGACAGTATGAGCGAATCGCAGTATATTGACAAAATTCTTGACGAGGGAAAATATAAATTTTTCTCTTCTCTTGTGTATCCAAAAACGCCGATATCTGCGCAGACGGTTTATATGAAGGTTCCGAGCGATACGCTTATAGAGGACGGTGTTACCGATTCGAGGTATTTTCAGATTATAGAAAAGAAAACCATAAAAACCGACCGTTCGTATGTTTTTGAGGCATATAAACTGGAAAACGGCAATCCGTATGCCGACGTTTTGGTATATAAAAGCGGAGTCGGCACCGAGCTTAATTCCTACGATCCTTACGCAATGGTAAGGCGCATTTACAAATCGGTGGACGGCTACGGCGGCGAAACGAAGGTTCTTGAGGTGTTTGAAAAAGGAAAAGCCGCAAAATACTATACGGGCGATATGTGCGAATGGCCAAAGGAAGATGTTTTGGAGGGCGACGTTATAAGGTTTGCAACCGACACCGACGGAAGCGTGAATACAATAAACGTTATCTGCCGTCCGTCGGACAAAAGCTACCCCCTGCCACCGTCAATGAACACAACCGCATATGCGGCGGCAGGAAGGCTTACCTGTCATTATGCGTACGACAAATGGGAGGGCGGCGAAATGGATTCGGGCGGACTTTTAAGCGTTATGATGTTATCCGACACCTTCGGCGGCGACACAAGTTTTGCCCTGGCATACAGCCGTCTTAAAAACGTGATGATTTACGATGGCACGCAGCCGAAAGGAAAAAGGGTATATTTAGGGTCAATCGACAACGTTGTAACCTATAAAGGCTCGGGCGGAACGGGTGCGTCGTATGTAATAGCGCACGCAAACGTCGGCTCGGTTGAAAATGTGTTTGTCATAAACAATTAGCCGAAAGAAAACAATTTCGGACTGAGGCGTTTAAAAAGGCTGATTTGACGGGAGAAGTCTATGAGATATTTTAAAGCGGACAGCAACATAAAAAGACAGTATTTTGTAACGGCGGCAATACTTTTGGCGGTGCTGATACCCGTGTATATTGTTTCGTATAATATGACCGCCGAAAACATCTCGGCAGGAATACAGGGAAACATAGACGTTACTATGAATATGCTGGACAAAGAGGCGGAAAGTCTGCGCAAAATAAGTATGAACATTGCGGAAACGGACGAATACACCGTGCTTAACAAAAATATAACCGTAGATTCTCCCGTTGAATATGCGGCGGTTAACAAATTTGCGAAAAAATACAATCAGACCATAGATTTATCGAGCATTATCGAGGACTGCATAATATATTTTAAGCGCAGCGACGTTATTGTTTCAAAAAAGCTTACGCTTTGCGGAGAAGATTTTTTGAATATCGGCGATTTTTTAAGCTTCGGCGGCGAGAGTTTTGACGATTTTATAAAAAATGCGGCACAGGATGGATTTTCGGAAACGTGGAGATATTGTCCCGATACATTTTACTGCGGCAAAAAGTGCGATATGCTTGCCGTGTGCGTTGCCGCAAGCAGAAATTTAAGCAGCAATGCGGATGCGGTTATAGTGGGGCTTATAGATGTAAACAATCTTTTTTCGGCAATGGGAATGGATAATTTCAAATCGTATGCCGAATACAAGTTTACCGCATATGACGGCAGCACGCTTATGGAGAGCGGGCTTTATGAAAGTATGAAAACAAAGCATATCATCTCATACGACAAAACAAGCGCCGCAATAAGGCTTGATTTAAAAATAAGACCGTCGTACTACAACCAAAGAATGAAAATTTTGTATATGCTTTTTGCGGTATACAGTATGATTATCGTTGCGGTGGGTGTGCTTATTGTGTTCTTTCTTGCAAAAATGCAGAATACAAAAATGCACCGCCTTGCCCTTGCGGTTGAAGAATTTACCGGCATTGCGAATGTAAAAAACGATTACGACTATATCAGCGAGGTTTTAAAGGGAATAAACAGCAAAAATGTGTATCTTGACAGCGTTGTTGCAAAAAACGTCATATACAAGCTTTTTACAATGACGCTTACCGACGACGAGTATGATATTATACGCTCTAAATATCCCGACCTTTTCGGCGAGAGCATTATTATGATTATAAAAAGCGAAAATATGCTGCCCGAAATTATAGAGCTGGGCGCACAGCAGTGCGGACTTGAGATTATTGCAATGCTGAAAAACTACAACGGCAATATTGTGGTTATAATAAAGGCGCAAAACAGCGGCGAATATTACGCCGAGGCGGCAAAGAACATATCGGAGCTTGTATCGAGAATCAAAGAAAAGGGCATTGATATGTATGCCTCGGTAAGCGGAATATGCAAAAGCATTGAAGAAATTCCCGAAAAATACAAAGAGGCGCACAATTTATTAAGACACCTTGAATATAAAAATCTTATTCTTGCCGGCGGCGACAGGGCGGAAAAATCGCTTGCTCTCACCGGTATGGGCGACAGGCTCTACGAGCTTGTTATGTCGGGCAATGAGTTTGAGGCAAGCAGAATTGTTTACGAACAGTGGTATAACCTCAGCGAGAATTTTGCGGACAACAGCTTAGAACAGCTTTTCTTCGATCAGAGAAGGGCGCTTATCACCGCTGCCGAAAACACCGGATACAGCGGCGAAATCGTAAACTACGACAGCAACAAAAACATTCAGGAAACCGCCTTTGCGGTGACGGAATGTATATCAAAAATCTGCGCACACATACGCACGCTTCGCAGCGAAAAGAAAAAGTACGACGAGATTATAAGCTATATTCTTGAGCATTATACCGAACCGTTTTTCGGTATGGCAAGCGTTATGGCTGAATTTAACGTGTCGGATAAAACCGTGAGCAGCGTCGTAAAGCAAAAAACGGGACAAAGCTTTTTGGGATATGTTGAAAATCTTCGCATTGACAGGGCGAAAACGCTTTTGGAAAACGACGGATTAAAGGTTGCGGACGTTGCAAATATGTGCGGCTACGGAACGGAGGGCGCATTTTACAAGGCGTTTAAAAAGAAGGTCAACGTTTCGCCCGGGGTATACAGAAAAAGCAGGACAAACAGGTTTATTCTCAATAACGGGGAGGACGTCAATGAAAAATAAAATTTTGATAAAGGCTGTAATTTTGCTGCTTGTTTTTGCAAATTTTTCAAGCGTTTTTGCGTTTGATGACTGTATTTTAAGCTTTGAAAACGGCACGGACGGGTGGATTAGGGTATCAAATTCGGGAGAGATAAATACAGAGTATGCCGATTTGCAGCACAAAAATGCGCTTTATGTAAATTCGCCGGGGGTGCTGGCAAAATACCGTTTAAATCTTGAAAACCCCGTTACGGCAGATAATATGATTTATTCTTTAAGCTATGATGTTATGATTCCCGGGATAAAAAGCGAAACGACGAAACAGACCGTTTCGGTATGCGGTCTCGGCTCAAACAGCGTTATGGGGTTTTACGGACTGCGGATTGACAACGGCGAGGTATCGTATGCGAACGGATACAACACAACGGGCATCAGCACCGCATACAGCGGCGGCGAAGCATTAAAAATTTCGGAGGGCGTCTGGCACAATTTAAAAACGGTGTATAACAGAGCAAGCGGAATTTTTACATATTATGTCGATAACGCTCCGCTGCGCACGCAAAAGGGCGATATTTTAAGGGTTAAGGCATACGAAAAAATTGAAAATTACAAAATTACAAAGCTTGAGCTTGTATCGAGAAATTTATCCGAAACGGACAGGATTTATATAGACAACATCACGCTCAAACAGGAAGCGGAAATGCCCGAATATACAGGCGTTAACGTATACGGCGCAAGGATATTCGACGATATCGGAAATGAAATTATGCCCGATAAAATAAAGGATGAGGATAATTTTAACATAAGTTTTGACTATACTTCGGACAAAAATTTTTTCTATGCGGCGGCATTTTATAAAGACGGTGCGCTAAAGGACATTCTGTGTGCGCAAACCGATATGAAAAACAGCGGTTTTGAGTGCAGGGAGAATATTAAAGCGGAGAACAAATACGGCGCAGATACGCTGAAGCTTTTTGTTTTGGAAAGCGCCGAAAGCTTAAGACCGTATAAGGTGCGGTGGAAAAAGGACGAAAAAAGCGAAATTTTTGTTTCGCTGGACAACACCGTTATAAAAAACGAAAGTTTTTTTGTTTCGGGCTCTGAGCTGAGCGTTGAAACGCACGGCGGAAAAAGCGGAATACTTTTAAAACCGCCCGTTATGGACAGCAACATTGCGGTATCGCAGAAGAAAAAGTACGACAGCACCCTCGGAGGGCCCGAGAGCGCATATTATATAAATTTTGACGTTTGCGAAGAAAGCTTTTTAAACCGTGCGGACGGCTTGTGTCTTGATGCGCAGGTGTGCTATTTTGATGAGGGTTACGGCGCATTTACGCTGGAATACGATACGATGTCCGAATCGCTTAAAGAGGCGGAATATGTGGAGCTTAACGACACGAAAACGTGGAAAGTTCACACCTTCAGGCTCAAAAATGCGCATTTTACGGGTAAAAATACCGATTTCAGGCTTGCAACCTGGGGAGAGATAATGCGCTATTCAAACACCGGCGTGGTTTTTTCGTCGGTTAAGCTTACAAACACAAAAATGAAAAATCAGCTTGACATAAAAGCTTTGTCGGCGCACACGGGAAACATATACTACACCGGCGAGAATATGGCTTTTGACATAAAAATTTCGCCCGGCGCATTTTACAATTATTCAAAGTCGCTTGGCGAATACGACGCAGTTTTGAAGTACACCATTCTTGACGAAAACAAAAACGAAGTAAAAACCCTGGGAGAAAAAACCGTTTCGATAAAACCGAACCGGCAAATTTCGGATACGGTAACATTTAACGTTGAAAAATACGGCATTTATTATCTCAAAACAGAGATTATGTGCAAAAAATATGACGTTTTCGGCGAAAAGGAAACGGAATTTTCATATGTAAACAGCGATAAAACCACGGTTAATTACGATTTCGGCATAACGGGCGGTCAAATGATTGACGGCACCGATAAGCTTGCAAAAAATGCGGGTATCGGTTCTATGCGCTGGGTGAGAAATATGCGTAACGTTATGAGCCTTACATATAACGACACCTCATACACCCTCAAAGAAAAGGGAATAAGCGCAGACTGGAAAAACTGGCAAAACACGCTTAATTCAAACGGATTTGACATAATAAATACGCTTTTGGCGCAGAGTATGCCTTATTCAAATCAGACCAAAAACGGCTATAAGCTGCACATTCCGTACGGCGAAGACGGACGTAATTTATTTGCGCAGTACTGCAAATATTTTGCGCAGAATGTATCGTCAAAGTACTATGAAATATGGAACGAATTTGATTCGCCTGCCGGAGTATCTTACAATATGAACGGCGAGGACTACCGAAATTACGGAAATCTGCTTACAGCGGCGGCGGACGCAATTTATGCCTGCGACAAAGACGCCGAGATAATTTCGGTGGTATCGGGAAGTAAAAGAACGCACGAAAAGGCGATAAAGCGTGTTATTGAGCTTATAGACAGCGGCAAGGCGAAAAATACGCTTGACAAATATTTTAACATAGCCTCGGCGCATCCGTATCACTGGAACGACAATCCGCTTTTTGCCGAATATACCGACACGGGCGAGATGACCGATATGTATAAGCATATGAAGGAAATAAGAGATTTGTACGACAGCTATAAACTTGAAAACACCCGTCTTTACGTAACCGAGGTTGCGTGGTCGCCGCATTACACGGCATATAACGAATACGGCGCTTTTCCCGAAAACAAAAACATAATTGCCGACCCGCAAAAGGCGATAAGAAAGCCGATTACCGAAAAACAGCAGGGAAGCTATCTTGTGCAGACTTATGTAATGATGAAAAAAGATAATCTTGTCGAAAAATTTATACCGTATCTTTTTGTGCGCCAGACAAACGTGCGTGTTGACCGTGACAAAAATATGGGTATTTTGAAAAATTACAAAAGCTATCTTGAAGATGTTCCGCTTGCGGCAACAAATGCGTATCTTGCGATTTCAAATATGAATATGCTTCTTGCAAATGCCCGGTATGTAAGCGATTTTTATTTTGACGACGCAAAAAAAACTGCTGTATGCTACCGATATAAGCAAAACAGCGGAAACGACATTGCGGTTTTGTGGTCGGCAAAAGAAGAGGGCGAGGCGGCGTCGGTTAATTTCGGCTGCAATAAAATAACGGTGTACGACGAATACGGAAATGCGTCCGAAATGACAAGCGGCAGCGGGATTTACAATTTCAATCTCACGCAGTCAACGCTGTACGTCTGCGGAAATTTTAGCGAATTTAAGAAAAACTGAAACATTATCGGAGGAAAAAATGCAAAAAATCAACAGCGCATATGTAAGCTACGGCGAGTATTTTCTGGATTACAACACAAAAACGTTCGAGCTTAAAATCGGATGCGGCAAAAAATGTATCACCGCACGCATAGAGAGCAATATATTTGAAAATTACAAAAAATGCGACATCAAATACAAGCTTAAAAACACAAAAAACACAAAAACGGTTGTTTACAAAAACGGCGAAACAAGCCTTACGCTTACGTTTGAGGCGAGCGTAAGGGGGATATCGGTAAAACGTGTCGGCGAAGAAGCGAAAATTTACGGAATATTTGATTTTGACAATGTTTCGGATGTAATTTCTGTAAGGATGTCGAAAAATTTGCCTGTTTTCCGCTGCTCATACGGCTTGGGTGCGGCAAAATGCGACAATGCGGTTTTTGACAAAAACACCGATACCGCATATGTTGCGGAGGGCTGCACATTAGGATTTGACAGCGAAAAAAACGCTTACACAATTTTTTGCGATACGCAGTTAAAATTCAGGGTTGAAAAAGACGTTTATGCAAACAAGTATCACATAAAATACGCAAAGATAAGCAAAAACAACACCTTCAAAAAAGATTTGCCCGTGGGCTGGATGACGTGGTATGCGGTGAAATTTAACGCAGGCGAAAAAACGGTTTTGGAAAATGCGCTCTTTCAGAAAGAGCATTTAAAGGATTTCGGCGCAAACACCGTCTGGGTGGACTGGGAATGGTATCACAAGGGCTTTGACGCAGACAGCGTGCGCTCCGACGGTGTGGATACGTTTAATCCCGACAAAGAAAAATATCCGAACGGGCTTAGGTATGTTTCGGATAAAATAAGGGAAATGGGATTTATTCCGTCGCTTTGGATAGGCCCTACGAACGAAACGTTTGAAACCGATTATTTAAAGGAAAATCCCGAAGTTCTGCTTGCAAAGGAGCAAAGCTGGGTGGGTACTTATTTTTATGATATTACGCACCCGAAGTTTTTGGAGGATTTTCTTCCCAAGGCACTTTCAAAGGTGGATGAGTGGGGCTATGATGCGGTAAAGTTTGACACTTTGCCGATTTGTGCACAGCGGTGCGAGGAGTATCACGAGCGCCTTTACAACAGCGAAATTACAACATATGAGGCATATCGGAATATGATTGCGAAAACACGTGAAATTCTCGGAGACGACCGCTATATTCTGTCGTGCTCGGGCGATAAAAGGAGCGACGTTTTGTGGGCGGCGGATATGTTTGACGCAGCACGCATAGGTCTTGACATTTTCAAGTGGGAGGAATTTTTGAAAAACTGCGTTTACCGAACAATGGAGTTTTATCCTCTGCACAACGTAGTGCTTTTAAACGACCCCGACAACGTTGTTGTTCGCAGCGAGTTCAACACGTTAAATCAGGCAATTTCACGTGCTACCTTTGTTTCGCTTCTCGGTATGCCCGTAACGTTCGGCGACGCATTCTGCGACCTGGACGAAAAACGTATTGACATATTAAAACGAATAATTCCGCCGCTCGATATATCGCCAAAGGACATTTCGGCACGCATTGACAAACGTGATGTGTGCGTGACAAACCTTTTTGTAAACAGAAAATTTGAAAATTACAATGTTGTGAGCGTGTTTAACACAACCGATAAAAAGTGCGAATACACGCTCGATTTTGAAAACGAGCTTGAGCTTGGCGGCGGAAAATATCATATTTACGATTTTTGGGACGATAAATATTTGGGTACAGCAAGAGAAAAAATATCGCTTTCGCTTGACGGGTGCGAAACAAAGCTTCTTTCGGTAAGGCAAAAAAAGGATGTTCCGCAGATTATCAGCACAAACAGGCACATCACCCAGGGTGCGCAGGAAATTGAGGATATGTATTTTGATAAAAACACGCTTTTTGTAAGGGCAAGGCTTGTAAAAAACGACAAATACAAAATGGCGGTTTATATTCCGGACGGATTTAAGATATCCGATTGCGGCACTCTCAAATGCGAGGCCGACAAAAAGTGCAAAAATGTAAAATATTTTTGGATTGTCCCCGGCAAAACCGGCTTGTTTGAATTTAAAATTAAATTTCAGAAAAATTTATAAAAGACGTGTGCGCTCCCTTTATAAGGGCGCACACTCTTTTTTCGCTACCCGGCTCTTTTTTGTGCGGCTGCGGCGGCAAAATTTGCAAAAACGGCTGAAAAGCTCGGCTATGACGCAGTTTCGGCTGTTGCGCCGTTTTACTATAAATTCTCTTTTGCCGAAATAAAGAAGTATTACTACGACATTGCCGAAAGCGTTGATTTGCCGATGCTTATATACAATTTTCCGAATTTTTCGGGTGTGAATTTAACATATAACAATATCGGCGAATTTTTGTGCAGCGATAAGTTTATGGGCGTAAAACATACGTCAAACGATTATTTTTCAATGGAGAGGTTCAAAAGCGAATATCCGGACAAGGTTATCTATAACGGCTTTGACGAAATGTTTCTTGCCGGAATTTCTATGGGCGCAGACGGCGGAATAGGTAGCACGTATAATTTTATGGCGGAAAAATTTATTAAAATGCAAAGCCTTTTTGCGGACGGAAAAATTTCTGAGGCGCAAAAAATTCAGGCTGACGTAAACAAAATAGTAGCGGCTCTTGTAAAGGTTGGCGTTATGCAGGGCGAAAAGGCGGTGCTTTGCGAAATGGGTCTTGATTTCGGCATAGCAAGGGCGCCGTTTAAAGACTGCTCAAAAGAAGAAAAGAGCGCTCTTATCAAAACCGTTATGCCGCTGCTGTAGTTTAAAACGCTTTAAAAACAAATTTTGGTTTGCCGATATAAAAAACAGTTTATTAAAAAACCAAAAACGGCATATAAGGAAAAAAACATATTGTTGACCGTGTGCGCATTTCGGTTTACAATAAGTATATACCACAAAAAAAGAGAGGGCGGACGCTATGAAACGAAAAGCATTGTTTGCGGCAGTTATATTTTGTATTTTTACATTTTTCGGTATTTCGTCTTTTGCAGAGTGCGAAAAAAATCTTGACAGCGTAAGGTTTATAGGCAGAAGTGTGATAACCGGTTCAAAAACCGAGTTCAACTGGCCTATGTCGGGAGTTGAATTTGAGTTTGACGGGCAAAGCGCATATGTTTACGTTGCCGAATGCACAAAAACCTCATATATAAATGCATCTGTTGACGGAAGCGACACGGCGCAGAGAATTGAAGTTTCGCTTTGCGGCTGGGTTAAGGTTGCAGACAATCTTTCACCCGGCAGCCATACCGTGAAGGTTACACGTTCGAGCGAGGCGGCAAACGGACTTTTGGCATTTTCTAAGGTTAAGACTGACGGAGAGTACATAAAGCCCACGCAGGCAAAGGCGAGAAAAATTGAATTCATCGGCGATTCGTATACCGTCGGATACGGAAATCTTGAATACGGCAAGGATTCAAACTCAAAAACCGCAGCAAATACCGATACGTGGCGTTCGTATGCAGGTTATGCGTCGAGGCTTCTTGACGCCGACGCAAATATTGTTGCGGTGTCGGGCAAAGGCGTTTGTATGAATTATATTTCGCCGACGTCAACATCTGTTCTGACAAGTCAGAATATGACCGAGCAATATAAATATGCAAATCCGCTTTTTTCGGGAGCGGCAAAAGAAAACTGGAATTTTGAATCGTATGTTCCCAATGTTGTGGTTGTGTTTCTCGGCACAAACGATTACAGCGGAACAAATCCGAGAGGAAACAATCCGCAGTATTTTTACGAGCAGTACAAAAACCTTTTAAATACAGTCCGTTCAAAATATCCCGACGCACACATTTTTTGCTGTGCAAAACCGTCCGGCTCATACGGCGATTATGTGAAAAAAGCGGCTGACGATATGGGCGGCAAATGTCACTTTGTAACGCTGACCTCTTTCAAGGCTTCGGGAGTGCACTCACACCCGTATTACACCGAGGCGGAGGAAATGGCAAAAGAGCTTGCCGAAAAGATTAATGCGGCGGATGAGGTTTTTGACATATGGCAGGAGGGAAAAACTTTAAATGATAAGTTTATTCTCGATACCGCAAGCAAAAACGTGTATGTAAAAGGAAGCTCGGGTGCCGAAAACGAAGGCGAATATGTGACGCTTCTTCTTGTAAAAAAGGGTGCGGCCGCAGGTAATATTTCGCTCTCGGACGTTGCGTATATAGACGAAACCGCGACGGATAAAAACGGTGAATACAGCTTTTTGTTTCCGTTTGAAGGCGATATTTCAAACTACAAGGTGATGATAAACAAAAACGGAAAAAATATAAGCGATGGCGTAACCGAAGTAAATTCGGTTTATGACGCAGTATCGGTAAAACTTGGCATATCAAGCGACCTTGCACTTGAAAACGGCGAAAATTTAAGCGATATTGCAACTGTTCCGTCAAAGGTGATGGCGTCGTTTGAAATAGACAATTATTTTAAAGATTATTCGGGCAAATACACCGCCGTGGTTGCATTTTATGATGAATCGGGACGGCTTGTTGACACTTACGTTGAAGCGGAAAAGGAATTTAACAAAGACGTTGCGGACAGCACCGTTTGGTATGACGTTCCCGAAACGGCGAAAACTGCAAAGGCATTTTTGTGGACAACCATTTATCAGTCTATGCCGCTTTGCAGTGCCGAAAACATTTCTTTTGTAAAATAAAATAAAGCGCAACAAAATCCCCAAGCCGTAATAAGACTTGGGGATTATATTTTCAAAAAAGCTTTTTTATTGTTTATTCATCTTCTTGAGGGACTTTCAAGCGCAGCTTTTACAGCCTCAGCCGCAAATGCGGTGAATGTTCGGTCGGTGCTGCGGATTTTACGCTTTTAATGCCTTATCAACCTGCATCATAATTGCACATTCCATACGTTTTTTAAACAGCTTGCAGCCGTAATCATAAACGCCGAGAATATCGCCCGTTGCGTGGTAAGCATTTGCTGCGCATCCGCCCGAGCAATACAGTTTTGCCCAGCAATCGGCACATTCGGGACGTGAATAAACATTGCATTTTTTAAACTTTTCACGCATTTTTGTATTTGTCACACCGTCATAAATATTGCCCATACTGTATTTTTCGTCGCCGACAAACTGATGGCACGGATAAAGCTCGCCCCATGGCGTAACCGCAAGATACTCCGTTCCCGAGCCGCAGCCCGAAATACGCTTGTAAATGCACGGCCCGTGCGACAAATCAATCATATAGTGATAAAACGTAAATCCTCTGTTTTCGCTGTCACGCTTAAGCATTTCTTTTGCAAGAATTTCATACTGCTCAAAAAGAACGGGCAAATCTTCTTCGGTCAGCGCATATTCTTCATTCGGCGCACACACAACCGGCTCCATACTAAGCTCTTTGAAGCCAAGGTCTGCCATATGAAAAATATCGTTTGTAAAATCGGTGTTTTTATGGGTGAACGTACCTCTTATATAGTAGCTTTTGTCGCCTCTTTTTTTGACAAAATCCAAAAATTTGGGTACAATCAAATCATAGCTGCCGCGGCCGTTATAATCTTTTCTTAATCTGTCGTGAACTTCTTTTCTGCCGTCGAGGCTCAAAACAACGTTATTCATTTCACGGTTGCAAAAATCTATAACGTCATCATCAATCAGAACGCCGTTTGTGGTAAGCGTAAAGCGAAAGTTTTTGTTATGCTCTTTTTCAATGCTTCTTGCGTAGGCAACGATTTTTTTCACAACGTCAAAATTCATAAGCGGTTCGCCGCCGAAAAAGTCAACCTCAAGATTTTTGCGGTTTTTTGAATTTTCAACAAGAAAATCAATCGCACGCTTTCCAACCTCAAAGCTCATAAGCGCACGCTCGCCCTGATACTTGCCCTGTGCGGCAAAGCAATAACTGCAATTTAAGTTGCAGGTGTGGGCAATGTGCAGGCAAAGCGCCTTTATATCGTTGTTTTTGTTTTTCAAAACATCCGCTTTATCGGCATAGATATCGGGCGAAAAAAGTTTTCCGCCAATTTTCAGCGCCGTTATGTCGTCATAGCATTTTTCGGCGTCGTGCATAGTGACGTCTTTGTATTTTCCGCATATTTTTTTTGCGATATTTTCTTTATTCTCCGTTTCATACATTGAAATAATATCGTATGCAACATCATCCACAGCGTGAACGGCTCCGCTGTAGGTATCTATAACAATGTTATGACCGTTTAGCTTATATTGGTGAATCATATGTTAACCTCACATTAAAAAGCCGGCTTGTCAGCCGGCAGTTTTGCAATTTACGAATTTAAATCATTTATTTTCACATTCCTGGTTTGCAACGCCGCACGAGGTTTTGCAAGCCGACTGGCACGAAGTCTGGCACTCGCCGCAGCCGCCCTCGCAGTTTGAAAGGTTTCTTGTGTTGAGTGTGAAAATTCTTGTGTTTTCACATTCCTGGTTTGCAACGCCGCACGAGGTTTTGCAAGCCGACTGGCACGAAGTCTGGCACTCGCCGCAGCCGCCCTCGCAGTTTGAAAGGTTTCTTGTATTGAGAGTAATAATTCTATTCATAAAAATCTCCTTTGCCGCCGCCATACGCCGGCATAAATATGGTTTAAAATTTCTCTTATCCGTATGGCAAAAAAGTGATAAGAGGAAAAATTAACAAAAAAGCTGTTTTTTCGTTAATTTTCTTTCGGCTAAGCATCAGAAAGCTGAAACATCTGATGCCTAATCATAATTTTACCAATATATTATACCTTTTTTTTGCGGTATTGTCAAGATTTTTAGTATATAATGTGAATATTTTCGCCGCCCGGCGAAAGACTGCCCGTTAAAGATATGTCGTTTTTTGCATATACGCTCATTATTTTAAGTATTTCGGGCGTAATTTTTTCTCCCGGAATAAGAATTGGTATGCCGGGGGGATACGCAAAAACGTATTCTGCCGATATTTTGTTTTCGGCTTCTTTATATTTTGCCTTGCAAAAACTGTGTTTTTGAGCGTCAAACGGTGTCATTTCACATTCAAATTTTTCGGGATACAAAAATAGTTCCGGATTATCCTGCCTTTTAAGTGTTTTATCAATTTTGACAAGTGCGTCCGACAGAAGCTTAAGGCTTTCTTTATCATCTCCCGACCCGGTCATTGCCACGGCATAGCGTGCGGACGCCATTTCACATTCAATGTTATATTCGTTTCGCAAAATATCCGCAAGATTTTTGCCCGTAATATTGGTTTTGTGCGTTAAAATAACGATTTTTGACTTGTCAAATGCAAAACAGGGAAGAGTTTTTGCCGACATAATTTCAAGATTTTCCAAATCTTTTACAGAACTGCAAAAATAATTAAGTCCTTCCTCCCAAGCCTTAAAAAAACCGTCCTTTTTTTCGCAGAGCGTGCGCACGAGCAAATCCTGCGAGGCAAGAAAAAGATAGGATGGGCTTGTGGTTTGAAAAACCGAAAGATTTTCTTTAAGCTTATTTATGTTTATCCTGTCGGTGCAAACGTGCACAATTGCCGTCTGCGTAAGGCTTGAAAGCGTTTTGTGAAGGCTTTGGACGACGATATCGGCACCGCTTTTTACTGCGCCTTTGCAAAAGGAGGCAAACGAAAGATGTGCGCCGTGAGCTTCGTCAACGAGCAGGGTCATATTGAATTGGTGCGCAGTTTTGCTTATTTTTTCAATGTTGCTTATAACGCCCTCATATGTGGGGGAGGTTATAATAACAAGCTTTGCCTCGGGGTGGGCTTTGCAGGCGTTTTCCACCGTTTCGGAAGAAATTTCGCCGCAAATTCCCGTTTTTTTGTCATATGCGGGGTTTACAAACTTAACGTTTGCGCCGATAAGCCGCAGTGCGTTGTATACCGATTTGTGCAAATTCCGTGCGCAGATAACCGTATCGCCGAAATTTATGCACGAAAAAACCGCCGCAAGTATGCCGCCGCTCGAGCCGTTTACAAGATAGAACGATTTTTTTGCGCCCCACACCTTTGCGGCAAGGCTCATAGAATTTTTTATAATTCCGTTCGGGTTATGAAGATTGTCAAAGCCTTCAATTTCGGTTATGTCGAACGCACTGCCGAGAAGGTTAAGATTTGGGATTGAAGCGTTTTTTCTTTTATGACCCGGCATATGAAACGGTATTTTTTTGTTCTCTTTAAGACGCTCAAACAGCGATTTTTCGTTATCCACCTTTATTCCTCCGTTAAGGCGATGTAGGGGAAGACCTCCTATGCCCTTGCAATTTTACAGCCTTCCACACCTTTTTTAACTTTAAGGAAGGTTTTATTTTTCTGTTAAAGAAAGGGACGGCTTTTGCCACTCCTCGATAAGAAAGCATTGGTTTTAAAGCTGTATTTTAAATTCATACTGCGTCAAAAATCTGCCATATGCGTTAAGCATAATGGCAGGTTTTATTTCCTGTCTGAATTGTAAAAAAACGATATTCAAAACTGCTTTGCACCTTAAAAACAAGATTTTTTGATGAATTTCAAGGCAAAAAAGCGAGTAATCCTGACGGATTGTGAGTTTTTTTAACGCAGAAAGGCGCAAAAAATATGTGTTTAAGGCAATGCTTACTTATCAAGGAGCGGCTTTTAGCCGCCCCTTTTTATTTATCAAATTATTCCACGGTTACCGATTTTGCAAGGTTTCTGGGTTTATCAACATTGCAGCCTTTTGCGATTGCAACGTGATATGACAAAAGCTGAAGCGGAACAACGGCGGTAACGGGCGAAAGAAGCGCCTCTGTTGCCGGGACGTTTATCACCTCGTCGTACATATCGGCAGGCGTATCAAAGCCGTCGGGCAAAACGCCGACGATATATGCCCCTCTTGTTACAACTTCTTTGATGTTGCTCTCCATTTTTCCCTTAAGAGCGTCGTTTGTGTTAAGGGCGATTACCACCGTGCCTTTTTCAATCAGCGCAATCGGCCCGTGCTTAAGCTCTCCGCCGGCATACGGCTCGGAGTGTATATACGAAATTTCTTTAAGCTTCAAAGAGCCTTCCATTGCAACGGCATAATCAAGCGCTCTGCCAAGGTAGAAAATATCGGTTTCGCCGCATATTTTCTGTGCGATTTTTTTGGTAATATCGTCAGTTTCAAGCGCTTTTTTAACCTTTTTGGGCAGACTTAAAAGCTCGGATTTTATATTTTCGATAACGCTTTCTTCAACGTAATTTCTGTTTTGCGCCATATAGAGCGCAAAAATGTAGAGCGCAATAAGCTGCGTGATATAAGCCTTTGTGGACGCAACGGCAATTTCGGGGCCTGCGTGGGTGTAGAACACAAAATCAGCCTCACGTGATACCGAACTTCCGACAACGTTTGTGATTGCAAACGTCTTGCAGCCGTTTTGCTTTGCAAGGCGCAGCGCCGCAAGCGTATCGGCGGTTTCTCCCGACTGGCTTATAACCATAACGAGCGTGTTTTTGTCAAGAATGGGATTTCTGTAACGAAATTCCGACGCAATATCCACGTCAACGGGTATGCCCGAGAGCCTTTCTATTGCGGTTTTTCCCACAAGCCCTGCGTGATAAGCCGTGCCGCACGCAACGATAAACACTCTTGATATGCCGCTTAAATCGCTGTCGTTTATATCGTCGAGAACGATTTTTTCACCCTTTGCAACCCTTGCGTTAAGAGTGCTTTTTATAGCCTGGGGCTGTTCGTAAATTTCTTTCAGCATAAAGTGGTCAAATCCGCCCTTCTGAGCGGCGGTTTCGTCAAACGTAACGGTATAAACGCTGCGTTTTATTTCATTTTTATCGGCGTCAACAATTTTAACGCTGTCCTTTTTAAGAATTACAAATTCGTTGTCATTTAAAAGGTAGAAATTTTTTGTATGCTTTAAAACTGCGGGGATATCCGAAGCGATAAAGTTCTCGCCGTCGCCAAGTCCCACAATGAGCGGACTGTCTTTTCTTACCGCAATAATTCTGTCCGGCTCATCCTCGCACATAACGCCGAGTCCGTAGCTGCCTTCAACCATACCAACTGTTTTAATCACTGCGTCAAGAATATCGCCGTGATAGTTTTTTGATATAAGCTGCGCCAAAACCTCGCTATCGGTTTCCGACACGAAATTGACGCCTTCTTTGATAAGCTCCTCTTTAAGCGGAGCGTAATTTTCGATAATTCCGTTATGCACAACGCTTATTTTTTTATCCTGCGAAAGATGAGGATGCGAATTAATATCGGACGGCGCACCGTGCGTTGCCCAGCGTGTATGACCTATTCCGACATTCCCGTCAAGGTTTATGCCCCTGCATTTTTCTTCGAGGTTTTTAAGCTGACCCTTGGCTTTTACCGTTGTAATCTTAGAATTGAGCACAGAAATACCTGCCGAGTCGTAGCCTCGGTATTCAAGCTTGGATAAGCCGTCAAGCAAAACCTCTTTAGCGTTGTTTTTGCCAATATAACCAACTATTCCACACATATTCAATTTTCCTTTCATTGCATAAAAATAATAACATTTCATAAGGGCACTGAAAGGTTTTAACACTGCAAATTCCTTTGTGACTGCGATTGCTCGCAAGGTTTTAAAAATTTGCTTACGCTTGTGCAAAGCGTGGGGTATCCGCCGAATTTTCGATTAGCCCCATCCTCGTCAACCGATTATTTTCGGTTCGGGCGCTTAAGATTTATTTTTTATATCCTCCTTTAAAAAAATTACCCTTATATCATATTATAATATAACCGGCGCAAAAATGTCAACAAATATTTTTAATATGATATAAGGGAGATAAATTTATTGTATATCCGATTTAGTTTTCGTCCGAAGCTGCATCTGTGCTTTCGTCCGTGTTTTGGACTGTATCGGCGTTAGGATTTGCCTGCGCATTATCGGCGGTGCTTTCGTTTGGGATATCCTCTTGCGCATTGGTATCAGGACTGCCGTTTTCGTGCGCATCTGTTTCTTCTTCGACAATTGTGTAACCGTCATTTTCAGGAAGGCACACACCGCAGTAATTGCAGAAAACTGCGTTGTCCGCAACATTTTTGTGACAGTTTGGACAAACTCTTTCTTCCTTTTCAAGGCTTGCACCGCAGTTTTGGCAATATTTTGAGTCTGCGCTGTGCTTGGTTTGACAAACTGGGCATACCTTTTGCTTTTTCAAATTGTCAAACGATACCGTATTTGTAAAAACATCACGCTTTACAACGCCCGGAATAAGCAGCACACGTGACAGCACCGAAAATACAATTGTAAAATACGGCGCTCTGGTTGCGGTGACAATTCCTGCCGAGAACGGCATATAATATTCAAACGCACTGCTGCCTATGCGTGCCGAGAATTCAAAGTTCATTGCAATAACCGCAACGATAAATCCTACGGAAAACGCAACGTTTACCGCTGAAGATACTGTATTTATAATGTAAGAATGTTTTTTTGACGCAACGGCATATGCGCCCGATATAACGGTTAAAATAATCATAACAAGCGCCGCAAGCGACACCGCAAGCGATATAAGCGCAAGATAGAGCGAATCAAAAAGACGCATATTTGAAAATACCGATGATAATTCAAACAGTGAAAAACGGCTTTGCGCACCGAAATTCATATTTACCGAGAGCCACTTTGAGCAAATTGCAATAAGGGCGAAAAGGCTTGAAAGCGCCGAAAGAATTTTTGATGATAAGCTTAATTTTTTCATAAAAATCTCCTCCTGATAAAATTGTCCTCCTATTAATTAAGTATACATCAAAGCTTTGAAATAATCAACACAAAAAATCAACAAAAAAACAGACAAAGCAAAAAATAAACAAAATTCGACAGTGCAAAATTTATTAAAGGAAAAAATTACCAAAATGGTATGGTAAAAAAATGTCGAATTTACTTAATTTTAAAATTTATGGCAAAAATTGGATATGAAGTGTCCAATTTTTAGGGTAAAAATCAAAAATAACTCTGAAAAGTGCTATTTTCAATTGCTAAATATTGGTATAAATGTAAATAATTGGAAATAATTGGCAGAAATCAATCGTCCTTCTTGTAAAAAAAGCTTGAGAATTATATAATTAAATTACAAAAAGAACTTATTGGAGGGAAAACTTATGAATAATAAGGTAAGAGTGGTTGTTGCAGATGATAATAAGGAATTTTGCAGAACAATGAGAGATTATTTTGCCGCTTGTGAGGATATTGAGTTAATCGGTGTTGCATATGACGGAAAAGAGGCATATGAAATGGTAGTGCAGACAAAGCCCGACGTGCTTTTGACCGACGTTGTTATGCCGAATCTTGACGGACTGGGGCTTCTGAGCAAGATTAACAATATGTCCGAACCTGTCAAAAAACCGAACGCTATTGTTATTTCCGCAATCGGCAACGACAAAATTATAAGAAGCGCAATGAATCTCGGCGCAAAATATTACATAATAAAACCTGCCGACCTTTCGGTTATTGCCGACAGGGTGAGAGAATTCAAAGAAAGTATGTCAATGTTCAAATCGGTTAAAATGCCCGACAAACAGCAGGGCGGCTCTTTTGACCTTGAAATGGGCGTTACGGCAATTATTCAGAAAATAGGCGTTCCGGCGCACATCAAGGGTTATCAGTATATGCGTGACGCCATAATTATGGTAATTAAAGATATGGACGCTATAAATTCGGTTACAAAAATTTTGTATCCGACGGTTGCGAAAAAGTACAACACCACCTCCTCACGTGTTGAAAGGGCAATCCGCCACGCAATTGAGGTTGCGTGGGACAGAGGCGACCCCGAGGTTCTGGACGAAATGTTCGGCTACACAATCTTAAGCAGCAAGGGTAAGCCTACAAATTCGGAGTTTATTGCAATGATTTCCGACAAGCTCAGATTAGAGCTTAAGAGCGCTTAAATTTTTGCATATGAAAATTACAAAAATTTTTGTTTCTGAAAGCGGCGTTAAATTTAAAAATATAAAAAATGCGGCGCTGCTTTACAAAGCCTTGGACATTTCGGCGGTTATTTTACTTGCAGTCTTCCTTATATAAATACACAAAAACCCGAGCGGATTTTTTCACTCGGGTTTTTGGTTTTCCTAATGCTTAAAATGTTTTTATCTTAACACTCTTTCCAAAAATTTAATTGTGCGCTCGTTTTTCGGATTTTCCAAAACGTCCTTTGGGCTTCCCTGCTCGACGATATAACCGTCGTCCATAAACACAACGTGCGAGGCAACCTCTTTTGCAAAGGCAATTTCGTGCGTTACCACAAGCATTGTCATTTTTTCATCGGCAAGCTTTTTCATAACGTTTAAAACCTCGCCCGTAAGCTCGGGGTCAAGTGCGCTTGTAGGCTCGTCAAACAGCATAAGCTTGGGATTCATGGCAAGCGCTCTTGCGATTGCAACCCTCTGCTGCTGACCGCCCGACAGATTGCACGGATATTCGTTAACCTTTTCGGAGAGACCCACATCCGAAAGAAGGCGGATTGCGTTTTGCTCCGCCTCGGCTTTTGAAATTTTGTTTACTATAACCGGCGCTTCGGTAATGTTTTCTATAACGCTTTTGTGCGGAAACAGGTTAAACTGCTGAAACACCATTCCCATTTTGCTTATAATGGGGCGAAGAATTTTATCTTTTTGATATTTTCCGTCCTTTGCGATATATTCGCCGTCAAATTCTATGCTGCCGCCGTCTATTGTTTCAAGCTTGTTAAGACATCTTAAAAACGTGCTTTTTCCCGAGCCGGACGGGCCGATAACCGCCACCGTTTCGCCCTTTTCCACGCTCAAGCCGATATTTTTTAAAACTTTTGTGTTTCCAAAGCTTTTTTTTATGTTTTCAGCCTTTAAAATAGCCATAATCAACCTCTGTAATAATCAAATTTTTTCTCAATAAATCCGAACAGAACGGTGAGAAGTCCGCAAAAAACAAGGTAGAACACGCCCGAATAGAACAGCGGCCATATAAGCGCCTTGGAGGCGATATAATTCTGCGCCGTCTGGGTGATTTCGATAACCGAAATAATTCTTGCAAGCGAGGTGTCCTTTACAAGCGTGATAATTTCATTGCCCATTGGCGGAACAATCCGCTTTACCACCTGCATAAGCACAATTTTAAAGAAAATCTGCACCTTATTCATTCCGAGAACATATCCCGCCTCGTACTGCCCCTTCGGAATTGCCTCAATTCCGCCACGGAATATTTCGGAAAAGTATGCCGCATAGTTTATTATAAATGCAATAAGCGTTGCGTTCATTCTTGTCATACCCTTGTATTCAAACATAAGGCTGGGTCCGAACATCACAATAATAAGCTGGAGCATAAGCGGTGTGCCTCTTATTATCCACACAAAAATTTTGGTAATGCCGCTTATGGGCTTAAATTTGCACATTGAGCCGAGCGTTATTACAAACCCGAGCGGAATGGCGGCGAGAAGCGTCAGTATAAATATGTAAAAGTTTGTTCCGAAGCCTTTTAACAAGGCTTGTGTTACGATTAAAAACATAATTTTTTCATCCTGTTTTCTTAAGAATATTAAACGCCGAAAAAGAACCAACCGCATTGATTGGTTCCTTCCGGTAAAGGTGTATAAACCGTTTTATTTTCCTACCATTGAATTTGCGAGCGTGTAGTCAAGAACCGCTGCGTCAACGGTGCTTGCTTTAACCTCCAAAAGTGCGTCCGTCTGCTTGGGAACAGCCGTATAGCTTGCCTTGGAAAGATTTTTGTCATCTTTAATTGCGCCTTCTCCGGCGGAAGATGTTTCAGCCGCAAGCTTTGCGCCCGAGAGCGAGGCAGTGTCTTTGTATTTATCTTTATCCGCTTTTCTTATAACGACAACCTGTTTGTTGAGGATGTACGGCGCCGAGAAATCGAGGTTTTCTTCTCTTTCTTCGCTGATTGTAAAGCCGTTCCAGATACAGTCAATGCTTTTTGCGTTAAGCTCAATTTCCTTTGTATCCCAGTTAATTTCAACAAATTCGGGAGTAACGCCAATCTTTTCACACACAGCCTCGGCAAATTCGGTATCAAATCCGACAAATTCGCCGTTGTCGTTTGTGTAGTTCATAGGGTCGTAAACGGTGTAGCCGATAATCATTTTGCCGTTCTTTTTAATGTATGCAAGGTCGGAATCTCCACTTGCTTTTGAGGGAACGTCTTTCGGCTCAAGAAGGTTATCCGCAAGGTCATATTTTTTTGCAATTTCCTTAAGCGTTCCGTCGCTGTAGAGTTCTTTCATAATTTTGTTAACTTCGTCAACAACGTCGCTGCCCGTTCTGAAGCCTATGCCGTATTCTTCAACCGCAAGGTCAAGGCCGTCGATTGTCATAAGGTCGGAATAGTTGCCGCCGGCATTTTCTTTGTTATCAGTCGTCTGAGTTTTGTCTGCGCATGCTGCAAAAGAGAGCATTACAGCAGCTGTCATAATCAAGCAGAGTATTTTTTTCATTTTAATCTCCATTCCGCCGCCCTGCGCCGACACAAATTGTAATAAATTTTCTCTTATCCGCAGGGTAAGGAGCGATAAGAGGTTAAATCCCCGGAGGTTTTAATGTAAAAACTTTGCATCAAAACGTCCTTTCAATATCTTATGCCGTTATTATACTTCAACGTTTTAGCAAAGTAAAGCGGTAAAATGCATATTTGTGTATTATCACAACATTTATTTTGTTTTTTGCCGTTTTTATTGTAAGGATTATACAAATCGGTTTATTTTTAAAATTATTATTGTGAATTATGTGATTTTGTGATAAAATGTAGAATTAGAGAGAAAAAATTTACTTTTTTTATATAAGGAAAGGAGTTTTACAATGATTTATTCTTCAGAAGTTGAAAGAATGTGTGTTGTGGCAAAGGGCGCAAATCACGGCCCCGCACCTATCCCCGAAGAGGGCGCTTGGGTTGCCGCAAAAGAAATTAAGGACATTAAAGGCTTAACCCACGGTGTGGGCTGGTGCGCTCCTCAGCAGGGTGCCTGTAAGCTTACTTTAAACGTTAAAGATGGTATTATCGAAGAAGCACTTGTTGAAACAATCGGCTGCTCGGGTATGACTCACTCGGCTGCTATGGCTTCGGAAATTCTTCCCGGCAAAACGCTTTTGGAAGCGCTTAACACAGACCTTGTGTGTGACGCTATAAACACCGCTATGCGTGAGCTTTTCCTCCAGATTGTATACGGAAGAACACAGACTGCTTTCTCTGAGGGCGGACTTCCTATCGGCGCAGGTCTTGAGGACCTCGGAAAGGGCTTAAGAAGCCAGGTCGGTACAATGTACGGCACAAAGGCTAAAGGTACAAGATATCTTGAAATGGCTGAAGGCTATGTTACAAAGCTTGCTTTGGACGAGGACAACGAAACTATCGGTTACGAATTTGTTCATATGGGCAAAATGATGGAAATGATTAAAAAAGGTATGGACGCAAACGAGGCTCTTAAAAAAGCTACCGGTACATACGGACGAATTGCCGAAGCCGCAAAGGTTATTGACCCGAGAGAAGAATAATTTGATAAGGAGGATTAAATACAATGGCATTATTTGAAAGCTACGAAAGAAGAATTGACAATATAAATAAAGTTCTTAAAGAAAACGGCATTGCTTCTTTGGAAGAAGCCAAAGCTATATGTGAAGAAAAAGGAATCAATCCTTACGAAATCACAAAAGGTATTCAGCCTATCTGCTTTGAAAACGCTTGCTGGGCTTATGTTATGGGTGCGGCTCTTGCAATTAAAAGAGGCGTAAAAACAGCAGCCGACGCTGCCGAAGTTATAGGCGAAGGCTTGCAGGCTTTTTGTATTGCGGGTTCTGTTGCCGACGACAGAAAAGTTGGTATCGGTCACGGAAATTTAGGCGCAATGCTTTTGAGAGAAGAAACAAAATGCTTTGCATTTTTGGCAGGTCACGAGTCATTTGCTGCCGCTGAGGGCGCTATCGGTATTGCAAGAAGCGCAAACAAAGTAAGAAAAGAGCCGCTCAGAGTTATTCTTAACGGTCTTGGAAAAGACGCAGCTCAAATTATTTCGAGAATTAACGGTTTTACATATGTTCAGACAAAATTTGATTATGCTACCGGCAAGGTTAATATCGTTAAAGAAAAAGCATATTCAAAAGGCGAGAGAGCCGCTGTTAAATGCTACGGTGCGGATGATGTGCGTGAAGGCGTTGCAATTATGCACCACGAGGGCGTTGACGTTTCTATCACGGGTAACTCGACAAACCCGACAAGATTCCAGCATCCTGTTGCGGGAACATACAAAAAAGAATGTAATCAGCTCGGCAAAAAATATTTCTCGGTTGCTTCGGGCGGCGGTACGGGAAGAACGCTTCATCCCGACAATATGGCGGCAGGCCCCGCTTCTTACGGTATGACGGATACAATGGGCAGAATGCACTCGGACGCTCAGTTCGCAGGTTCGTCCTCCGTTCCGGCTCACGTTGAAATGATGGGCTTCCTCGGTATGGGCAATAATCCGATGGTCGGCGCTACAGTTGCAGTTGCTGTTGCTGTTGCAGAAGCTATGAATAAATAAGATTTTATACGCATAAAAAACAGACACTTCAAAACCAATGCTTTCTTATTGAGGAGCGGCTTTTGAAGTGTCTGTTTTTTTGTATGAATATTACACAACCGTATTTAAGCCTGTGTTTTTATCAAATCGAATTTTATAATTTCTGAAAACTGTTTCAAATCATAGCCAAAAGCATAAACGCAACGGGAGTTATAAAGAGCGCTGCGACATTGGAGATAAGCGCAATGCACGCACCGAGCGTTGAATTTATGCCTTTTGATGCCGGTACGACAATACTGTTTAAGCCCGCCGGCATTGCCATCATTCCGGCAGAGATAATGACAACTGTTTTGTCAAACCCGAGCACATACAAAGCGGATGCTACGCAAAACGGAATAAAAATCATACGCACAAACAGGGTAAGGTACACCCTTGTGTTTGTAAACGCCTTTTTTACGGACAAATCCGACAAAACGTAGCCTGCAAGTATCATTGACATAGGTGCCATACAGTTTTGCGCATTCTGCACCGCTGTCATAAAAACTTTGGGAAGCTTTATTCCAAAAGCGCCGAAAACAATGCCTGCGGCGGTTGCTATAATCGGCGGATTTAAAAGCGATTTAAGCGACAGTTTTGTTTTTGTCGGGTCAAGAATATAAAACCCCAGAACATAGCACACGATATTGCCGGTGAACATAAACATCATTGCGTAATAAAGCCATTCTTCGCCGTAGAGCGCAAGAATAAGCGGATATCCGAAATATGAATAATTAGGAAACATTACGGTGTATGCATACACCCCACGCTCGAATTTATCCTTTGTCATAAGTTTTGCCCACAAAAAGCCGAGCGCAATTTCAAATATCATTACAAACGAGCCGATTATTACAAAGTTTATGTTTTTTACAAGCGAGCTTATGTTAAATTGGGTTGCGAATGTGTTGAAGCACATTGCCGGCAAAAATACCCATACAAGAAGGTTTGATATTACTCCTCCTGCGCTTTGGTTTAAGAGCTTGCCCTTTTTTGCAAAATATCCTGTAAGGAGGAATATGAACATCATCAAAACCTGGTTTAACGATATGCCGAATGTTTCTGCCATTGTATTTCCTTTCTCAGTCGTGAAATTCGTCTGCCGTTATCATTGTGCCGATACCTTTTTTTGTGAAGATTTCAAGCAAAATGGAATGAAGTATTCGTCCGTCAATGATATGCACACGCTTTACACCGTGCGAAACAGCGTCCTTGCAGCTTAAAATTTTCGGAATCATTCCGCCCGAAATAACGCCTTTTTCAATATATCCGTCAACATCGTCGGTGGGCAGAACAAAAATAACGTTTCCGTCCTCGTCCTTTACGCCGTCAACGTCGGTGAGGTACATAAGCTTTTCAGCCTTCAGCGCCTTTGCAACCTCTGCAGCAACGGTATCGGCATTTATGTTGTAGCTCTGACCGTTTTCGTCAACGCCTATCGGTGCGATAACCGGGATATATTCGTCATTCGTAAGAAGATTTATAACCTTTGTGTTGATTTTTTCTATATCACCCACAAAGCCGATATCTTCTTTTTTGCCGTCAACATAAGTGTAGAGCTTTTTACATTCGATAAGCTTTCCGTCAAGACCGCAAAGACCGATTGCCTTGCCGCCCTTTGCGTTGAGAAGCGACACGATTTCCTTATTTGTCTTTCCCACAAGCACCATCTGCGCAATATGCATTGTTTCTTCGTCCGTCACACGCAAGCCGTTTATAAATTTGCTTTCAACGTGATACGTTTTGAGCGCCTGCGATATATCCGGTCCGCCGCCGTGCACAAGAACGGGGTTTAAGCCGACAAATTTTAAAAGGACAATGTCCTCGATTACGCTTTTTTTAAGTTCTTCGTTTATCATTGCGTTTCCGCCGTATTTTATTACGATTGTTTTTTTATAGAGCTTTTGAATATAAGGAAGCGCCTCTACGAGTATTCCTGCCTTTTTTATAAGACCCTCCGTATACGAATCCATCATAAATAAAAACCTCCGTTTGCAATGCCGCATTTTTCGTCAATGCCGAACATAATATTCATATTCTGCACCGCCTGACCTGCGGCGCCTTTAAAAAGATTATCGATTGCAGAAGATACAACAACTCTTTTCAAGCGTTTGTCAACCTTGAAGCCGATATCTATAAAATTGCTGCCCGCAACGTGATTTGTTTCGGGAAGTGCGTCCTTTAGTATGCGGACAAAATATTCATCCTTATAAAAGTCTGCGAAAATATTGTATATATCATCATCCGTGCAGTCGGTTTTAAGATTTGCATAGCACGTTGCAAGAATACCCCTTTTGAGCGGAACAAGGTGAGGGGTGAACGACACCAAAATTTCTTCGTTTGCTATGAGCGAGAGTTCCTGCTCGATTTCGGAGGTGTGGCGGTGGGTTGCGATTTTGTATGCACGCATATTTTCGGTACATTCGCAAAAGCTGTAGTCAAGATTTGTTGTTCTGCCTGCGCCGGTAACGCCCGATTTTGCGTCGATTATTATATTTTTTGTATCTATGGCGCCTTTTGCAAGAAGCGGCGCAAGAGCCATAATGGAACAGGTTGTGTAACAGCCGGGATTGCCTATAATCTGAGCGTTTTTTATTTCGTTTCGGTGCAGTTCGCAAAGCCCGTAAACCGATTTTTTCAAAAGAGAAGGGCAGTCGTGCGGCGTGCCGTACCATTTTTCGTAAACCTTTTCGTCGTTATAACGAAAATCGCCGCTGAGGTCAATAATTTTCAGACCTGCCTCGTAAAGGGAGGGTATAACCTCTTTTGACGCACCGTGCGGAAGAGCCGTAAACACAACGTCGCATTTTTCCTTGATTTTTGCTGTATCGACCTCTTCAAGAAGAATGTCGCACACGTTTTTAAGGTTTGGATAAACGTCCGAAATTTTCTTTCCTGCGTATGTTTTTGACGCCGCATATGTAATTTTGACCATCGGGTGGTTTGACAGTATGCGCACCGTTTCAATTCCTGCATATCCGGTTGCGCCGAGAACACCTGCTTTTATCATAATTTTCGCCTTCTTTTTATAAAATTATATAAAAAGTGAAAATTTTTTTCACTTTAACATCTTTCTTTTTATTTATTATCACACAATTTACCGCAAAAATCAACACACAATTCCTTTATTTATGCAAAATGCACACATAGAAACAAAAGGCGGTAATATTTATGGTTATATTTATGTTTTTATGCACTGTTATGCGTATAAAAATACATTTTTGAAAGCCCTTCTTTTTCGACTTTTTATTGCGCTTTTTTGTGATAGAATATCCTTAATCCGATAACTGATATCGGGTTACGGGAGGACGGTTTATGACAGTTTACATAGATGTTTTGTTTATTATAAATTTTGTTGTAAATTACGTGCTTTTGCTTATAACGGGCAAAATTATGCGGAGGGAAAAATCATATGCAAGGCTTTGTCTTGCGGCGTTTTCGGGTGCTGTGTACGCCTGCTTTATGTTTTTTCCGCAGATTAAATTTTTGTACGGATTTATGTTTAAAATTTTTGCGTCGTTTGCCCTTATAGTTATTGCATACGGCATAAAAAGCATAAAACTGACGCTTAAAACCGCATTTGTGTTTTATCTTTCGTCGTTTGTTTTCGGCGGAGTGACGCTTGCGCTGTTTTATTTTACCGACGCAGGTCTTAAATACGGCGGTGCGTTAAACAACGGCATTTTTTATTTTAATATGCCGTGGAAAATACTGTTTCTTGCGTGCGCAGCCTCGTATGCGGCGGTGAGGGCAGGCTTTGGAATATACAAAAAGGATAAGAATTTTTCATACAAGAAGGTGAAGGTGGTAATTTCAAACGATTTTGCGTGCCTTAATGCGCTGGTTGACACGGGAAATCTTTTGACCGACCCGATTACAAATTCGCCGGTTGTGGTTGCCGAGCTTGAAAGCATAAAACGGCTTTTGCCCGACAAGCTTGTAGAGGTTTTTGAAAACAAGTGCGAAAACGATCTTGAAACGGTGTCGGAGGCGGTTAAGGATACCGGGTTTGAGAAAAGAATACGTATGATTCCGTTTACGTCGCTGGGTGAAGAAAACGGAATAATGCTTGGATTTAAGCCGGATTTTCTTGTTGTCGGCGGCAATACGGTTTCGGACGTATGCGTTGCGATATGCTGCAAAAATTTGTCGAACGGACATTCATACAATGCGCTGATAAGTCCCGAGGCGCTGAACGTGTGAAGGAAAATACAAAAATCTCTTATCACTTTTTGCCATACGGATAAGAGAAAATTAAATCAATACTTATGCCGGCGTATGGCGGCGGATAAGGAGATTTAACGTGAAAGAAACTTTCCCGTTAAAGCCTCCGGCAGGATTAAAGTGCCCGTGCGAAATTTTTTTGCTGCCGCAAAAAACGCACATGGGCGTAAAAATCTCTTATCATTCCTTGCCATACGGATAAGAGAAAATTAAATCAATACTTATGCCGGCGTATGGCGGCGGAATGGAGATTTTTATGAAGATAAAAAACTTTATTTTATACATATTAAGGCTTATAAGGCGGGGTGAGGTACACTATATAGGCGGCTCTCTCACGCTTCCGCCGCCGCTTTCAAAGGAAGAAGAGGAGCGTTATGTTGCTATGCTCGGCGAAAACGACAAGGAGGTAAAAAACATTCTTATCGAGCACAATCTGCGCCTTGTGGTGTATATTGCAAAAAAGTTTGAAAACACAAACGTCGGCACCGAGGATTTGATTTCGATAGGCACAATCGGGCTTATAAAGGCGATAAACACCTTCAAACCCGACAAAAAAATCAAGCTTGCAACCTATGCGTCACGGTGCATAGAAAATGAAATTCTTATGTATTTAAGAAAAAACAGCAACCGAAAGGCGGAAATTTCAATAGACGAGCCTCTTAACGTTGACTGGGACGGCAACGAGCTTCTTTTGTCGGATATTCTCGGAACCGACGCAGACATTGTGTGTCAGAACATTGAAAACGAGGTGGACAGAGAGCTTTTGCTCATTGCGCTCGATAAGCTTTCGGCACGTGAAAAACGCATTATGGAGCTTCGTTTCGGCGTGAGGGGAGGGGTTTCAAAAACGCAGAAGGAGGTTGCCAATATGCTCGGAATTTCGCAGTCGTACATTTCACGTCTGGAAAAAAGGATTATTGTGCGTCTCAAAAAGGAAATAAGCAAGATGATTTAGGAAAATATTGTGCGTTGATTGAAAAACCTTCGTCTGATATAATTTTATATATAATTATATATACAAAAAGATATCTTTCGGGGGTTTTACGTTATGAAAAAATTTATTGCCTTTTTACTGACACTTGTGCTCTGCATAGGGTGTTTTACGGCTTCACGGGCAGATTTTAACCTGTTTTCGTACCTTACGGATATAGAATCGCACTGGGCAAAAGAATACATTCAAAATCTTTTTGATATGGGTATTTTTAAGGGCGACGGCGGTCTTTCGAGGGCGGAGGACAACATTACACGAAGTGAATTTACCGCTCTTGTAACCCGTGCGCTGTATGATGTTGAGCAGGAGGATTTTAAGGTTGATTTTCCCGACGTTTCAAAAAACGATATTTTTTACAAAAACATTGCCTCGGCGGTGAAAAACGGCATTATAAAGGGTGACGAAAAGGGTTATTTTAACGGCGAAAACAGCATTACAAGAGAAGAAATTGTAATTATAACAGCACGTGTTCTTGCGGACAAAACAGCCTATAAAAATGCGGATTTTAAGGACATTTCTTCAAAATATCTTTATTTGGATGAGCTTGAAAAGGTATACGGACTCGGCATAATTTCGGGTGACGAGAACAAAAATTTTAATCCGTATTCTTTTGCGCTCAGGTCGGAGTGTGCAAAAATGATTAATCTTATGATTGAATCTTACGGCGAAAAGGATTCGGCAACGAGGGTAATCGGCACGGCGAAACAGTATGTTTCGGATAAAAAAAGCGCAAAGACCGAAGGGACGGAAAGCGAGGAAAACGCTTACAGAAAGAGCATTGAAAGCTATGCAAAATCGGTTGGGTTTACGGCAGAGAGGACTGTTAAAAACGTAAAAACCGAAGAATTTGACATAAAAAACTCTTTGGCAAGCGTTACGCTTTCATACGACATAGAATTTGATGCGGCATACCTTGGCGGTGAAACAAAAAAGCGCACTTACAAGGGCGAAACGGTTGTAAAGATGATGAAAAGGGGCAGCGAATGGATTGTTTACAAAACGGACGAAAGCTTAAAGCTGAAAGAAAAGGTAAACCTTACCTGGGAGATTTATAATAATGCGCCGTCTTATGCCGCTGAGGGAGTAAACGTTGTTTCGCCGACGTGGTACGAGATTATATCGGATTCAAGCTTCAAAAATTCGCAGACGGTTTATTCCGACGGCAATACGACGCTGAAAATCACCGACAAGGCAAACAGCGGATATCTTGATTACGCAAAAAATAACGGATACGACGTGTGGATTGCGTATCGGAATAATTTTAACGTATCCGACACGGCGAAATTTCTAAACAGCGACAGCGCAAGAAGCGAGGCGATAAGGTTTCTGATAAAGGGGCTTGCCGACACAAAGGCAGACGGGATAAACATTGATTTTGAAAATATGAACGACAAAAACGCATTTACAAATCACGTTCGTGAAATTTCAGTCGCACTGCGCCGCCTGGGGCTTGTAACGAGCGTTGACATAAACAAGTATGACAAAACCGGCGGAACGTGGTCGCTGTGTTATGACCGCAAATCGCTGGCAAATTATGCCGACTATATTTTTCTTATGGCATATGACCAGAACGGAAGCTGGAGCAAAAAAAGCGGACCCGTTGCAGGGCTTGACTGGGTTGAGGGGGGCATAAACACCACACTTTCGGAGGTGGACGCCGAAAAACTTGTTCTCGGGGTTCCGTTATATGTAAGGATATGGCAGGAAAAGGACGGCAGTGTTGTAAAAACAAGCGCAGTGTCTATGGATTATGCCTTAAAGACTGCTGCCGAAAACAATGCGTCGGTATCGTATGACGAGAAAATCGGTCAGAACGTTTACAGATGGGTTAAGGACGGTTACGATTACACCGTTTATATGGAGGATGAAGTTTCGGTTGCAAACAAAACCGCACTTGTGCAAAAGTATGCTCTTGCAGGTGTGGGAACGTGGAGAAGGGGATTTGAAAGCAGCGGAATATGGAGCGTTATAAAAAACGGGCTTGAAAATTAGCGGGCTGAGGGCTTATTTAATCCGAAAAAAAGCCGAAAGACCCTTTAATTCGGCAAACAGCCGAAAAGTTTTTTATTTTAAATATCCGAGAACTTTTTTGATTTGGAACAGCCGGGAACTCTTTATGCAAGGCATCAGAGGTGTCAGCTCTCTGATGCCTTATATTACATAAGAATTACTGCGCCGACGCACTTTCCTATAAGGTGAATTTCGTCATATTCATATGCCTGCGGACGGTTTTGATAGAGCTTGCTGTCGGTTACTGCGGCAAATTTGCCCATTCTGTCAAAAAGACGGCGTATCAAAAATTTTCCGCCCGATTCAAAAGCGTAAATTTTGCCGTTTTCAAATTCTTCGGCAATTCTTTCTTTCATAACCTCTCTGTTGTCGCAAAGCGATATACTCGTCCACTGCACCACAACCAAATCGCCCTTTTGAATTTTTGAGCCGTCCATAAGGCTGTCGGGGGCATAAAGCGCAAGACAGCGTTTAAAGCGTGCGCTGAAAAAGTTTGGAATTTCCATAAAGCCTTTTGCCTTTTCGTTATCTACAGACATTATATCTTTATAACTTTTGGTGTTGTAAATAGGAATTTTTGAAGCGTGAGAATAATTGAGGAGCGGGTCGGAAAGGCTTTGAATTTCGGTGCCTGAGAGAAGATATTCGGGAGTTGTATCCAGCGCCTCGGCTAATTTTATTGCTATCGCCGAATTCGGAGGGCAGTATCCCGTTTCGTAGTTTGAAATTGTACTTTTCCCGACGCCGGCAATCTGCGCAAGCGTTGCCTGTGAAAATCCTTTTTTATGGCGCAGGGCGGCAACTCTTTGACCGAAGTTTATGTTTTCATCAAGCATAAAAATGTTCCTTTCTTTAGCCGAAATAAAGTAATCCGAACTCCGGTTTTGAGAGGCGGATTTTCGCTTTCGGCTTTAAAATACTCGGCAATCCGTCAGGATTACCTGTGTTTTTTTGGTAAATTACAGTATAGATTATATTATTTTGTTTTTGAAAAGTCAAGTTTTAAAGTGATATCAAACCGCTTATATAATGCAAGGTATGCGGTCTTTGCCGCTTTTTTAAATCTTTTATAATTGAATTTGTTTTTCAAAAAACATTATTTGCTTTCAGCTATTGACTTTTTGCGTGCGGTGGGGTATCATATTCACAATAAGAACAATTGTAAAGGATATGTAAAAATGAACTGTATAAAAGGAAGAGCGGAAAAAAACGCAAGTATGCTTTCGGGGTCTTTGTGGGATAAAATTCTTATGTTTGCGCTTCCGCTTGCGGCAAGCAGTATGCTGCAGCAGCTTTTCAATTCGGCGGACGTTGCGGTTGTGGGAAAATTTACCGGAAAACAAGCTCTTGCGGCGGTTGGCAGCAACGGCCCGGTAATAAACCTTCTTGTCAACCTTTTTGTGGGAATGTCGATTGGCGCAAACGTTGTTATTGCAAGATACATAGGAAGCGGAAACGAGAAAAAGGCAAACAACACGGCGCACACCGCAATTTTGCTGTCGCTGATATGCGGCTTTGTCATTATGACGCTGGGGCTGATTTTGTCACCATTAATTCTTAATCTTATCGGCACGCCCGACGACGTTGTCGGTCTTGCGGTTATTTACCTTCGCATATATTTTTGCGGTATGCCGTTTATGATGCTGTATAACTTTTGTGCGGCAATTTTCAGAAGCAAGGGCGATACAAAAAAACCGCTTATTTATCTTTTTATATCGGGAATTATAAACGTAATTTTAAACCTGTTTTTTGTAGTTGTGTTCAGTATGGGCGTTTCGGGTGTTGCAATAGCAACGGTAATTTCAAATGCAATAAGCTCGGTTTTAATGCTCAGGTCGCTTACAAACGAAAAGGAAGAGGCAATTAAAATTACGCTTTCAAAGCTTAAAATAGACGGAAAAATTTTAAGGGAAATTGTAAGGGTAGGCTTGCCGGCAGGTATTCAGGGTATGGTATTTTCAATTTCAAACGTCTGCGTTCTGTCGGGTCTTAATTCGCTTCAGACTGATGTTGTTTCGGCGTCGTCTGCCTCGCAGAATTACGAAAACCTTATTTACTTTTTGTCAAACTCGTTTGCTCAGGCAACCGTTACTTTTGTAAGCCAGAATTACGGTGCGGGAAATATTAAACGCTGCAAAAAGGTTTTGCTTATATCAACGTGTCTCAGCGTTGCGTCGGCGCTTATTTTGTGTGCGGTGTTTATTTTCTTCAAAAAGCCGCTTTTGGGAATTTATACAAACGACGCACAGATAGTTGAAATTGCGTCGCAGCGCCTTGTGGTTGTTGCGGGAACGCATTTTCTGTGCGGATTTATGGATAATTTTTCGAGCTTTTTAAGAGGACTCGGATTTTCGCTTGAGCCTGCGATTATCTCTATGGCAGGTGCCTGCGGTATAAGAATACTGTGGATTTACACCGTTTTTGCAAAAATTCACACCTTTGCGGTGCTTGTTGCGGTATATCCCATAAGCTGGTTTATAACGGCGGCGGTGCTTGCGGCAGTGTGCTTTGCAAAGGTAAGAAAAATTGAAAAGAAAAAGCTTGTCGCTGTGGCAGAGGCGTAAAGAATACGGCTTGTCCGAGGCTGCGGTACAAAAATAAACGCTGCTTGTCCGAAACGGAGATATAAAAACATATCTTGTTCAAAGACAGGGACAATAAAAACCCATTGCACAGGCGATGGGTTTTTTATATACCAAAATATTGAATTTAAAATTTTTAATGTCCGAGCGGCTTTTTTTCCATCAGTTCTTTCTCGGTTGTAAGGTCTGCGTGCAAAAGCGCAAAGAACACAACCGCAAACGGAACAAGAGTTATCCATATTGCCCGTCCGCCGAACAGGTTGCAGAAAACCGTTCCGAGGGCTGCCCCCGATAAAAAGCAGACAAGCATTACAGCGTGTTTAAAAAGCTTGATACGATGCGGCTTTTCGGTTTCGTAAAAGTGCTTTACCTCTTTTGCAAGACCTATTCCTATCTGACGTATATGGTTTGTTGCAAACGTTGTTGCCATTGGCACGCCTTCTGCCTGACGGAAGGTGTTATACTGCATTGACGCAATAAAGTTTATTGCTATCTGCGAAATCTGAACAGGGTATGAATCGGGAATAAAGCCGAGAACTAATACAAACACCATTTCAATGGCTATAAGGAGGGTGTCCCACCGTATAAAAAAGTTGTGTTTTACAAGGTTTGGCAAAAATTCCGAAACAAACGAGCCTGCAAGGTATGCCGAAATGGGGATAAGGTAATAAAGCGCTTTGCTCCAATGCCCTGCGCCGATTGAAAGTCCCAAAAGAACAACATTGCCCGTCTGCGCATTGCAGAAAACGCTTCCTCTCAAAACATATGTGTAGGCACCGAATATTCCTGCAACCGCCATGAGGGTATAAAAAACCCAGTTACGCTCGCACGTTAAGTATACAGTTTCTCTTTCGCTCATATGTTCACCCCGTTTGTATGATATTTTATCATAAAAAAATTTCAAAATCAATAGTTATTATATTGCAATGAAGTATAATATGTGCTATCATTTATGTGTATAATGACTAAAAAAGGGGGATTTTCGTGATGAAAAAATATGCGTCGGTATTTGTGTTTCTGATAATGTGCGCATCTTTTGCGTATGCGTCGGACCTTGGATATGTAAAGCAGACCGACATTGTGACGTTTATAGATTACAGCCCGATACAGTCGTACAACTATAAGGGAAACACCTTTGTTGTTGCGGAGGATTTGTCAAAATACGGGTTTGACGTTGTTTGGAATGCGGACGAAAGGGCGCTTTTTATCACACGTCCCGAAAAAAATTTTACACCCTATGCGGCGGATTTTATCAACGAAAAAAAGGAAGATGTGACGTTTAAAGACCTTTTTGCGGTGTATCCGACCGATATTAAAACATATATAAACAACAATCTTTCCGAGAGTTATAACATAAACGGCATAACGGTTGTGAGCGTTGACGCAGTGGGCGAATACGGCGGCGGAATTGTAAAATACGACGATACGAGCCGAAGGCTTGACGTGTGCATTGTTGATAAGGAAATTGAAAACTGCGAAGAAAAAACCGAGGAGGACGGAAATTCCAAAACGTTAAAAAAGGGATTTTTTGACGGCGAGGGCAATCTTTTGTACGGAATTGAAAAGTACGAAGGCAAGAGCAGATACGGCACCTCGGAGCTGTTCATCTGCGGCGATTTGCAGAATGAAAAAACGGTGAGAATTTATAATTCGTACATTTATTCCAACGTAAAAAAGTACGAATACGATAATGTTGAAAATTACAGGGCGGACATTCGTTCCGACGATAAAGACAATCCCTCTTACTCAATGTATTTCGGCGAAAAAAGCACCGTATACATTGAGGAGGATGACGCCTTTAAATACAAAATGAGGGTGCGCAGCGCAAAGGCGGCGGACGGCAGCGAGATGAGGTATCTTCCCGAAACGGGCAAAATTTATCTTTTTTCGGAAAAAGAGGATTTTCCTTACGGCGAGGGCGTTTCGGCGGTTTATGACGATAACGGAAACGAAATTTACAATTCGGACACTTATCCGAGAAAATTCAACGGGCAGCTTTTTAAAAACGGATATCCTGTATACAAGGGCGAAATTTTGCTTGACCGTTTTGAGGTTTGCATTGGAGGCAACATAAATTATGACACAAAAAGGATTACCGCCCTTTATGCGCCGGGTTATACTGATGCGGACGGTGTGGTTTATTATTATTCGGACGAGCAGGAAAACAACGAAAGAGATGACAGCGTGCTTTACAGAGGAAATGTTGTAAACGGCGCTATGCACGGAAACGGTACGATGTATTATATCAATTACGGCTTGCCTGATAAGTATTTGAAAAAGGGCAGAGAAATTTTGGTTTACGGTGAGGGGCGCACTCCGGGCGTTATGTATGCCGAAGATGAGAGCGTTATGTATATCGGCGAATTTAAGGACGGACGTATGAACGGCAGGGGCAAAATGTATAGAAACGGCGCCCTTACAAGCGACGGCGAGTGGAAAAACGGCGAAAGAGACGGTTTTATGACGGAGTACAACACCTATGTTGACGAAATTTACCTTGCGTTTGAGGGAAATTACAAAAACGGCAGAAAAAACGGTGAGGGAATTGAGTACAGCGGAAGGGGAAATCCGCAGTTTGAGGGAATGTATAAACGGTTTGTCGGCACGTTTGAAAACGGCGAGTGGAAATCGGGCGATTGGTACGAGCTAAAATACAATGCCGAGAAAAACTGCCACGATATATATTTGTACGAAAAGGTCGGGCAGTAGAAATGTGCTGAAAGGTCGGGCGCAGGCATATGGGGTTCGGCGCACCGGCACCCGGAAAGTTAACGCAGAAAACGAACGCAAAAACCGAATCCCAAATCAGCGCAAAATCGGGCGCACAAAAACTTAACAAAACCAAAACGCAGATATAAAATGCGTTAAAAAAATATCCACCCGCATAGCGGGTGGTATTTCTTTATACAAAAAAGGACCTCTTTCACAGGTGAACTGCTCCAATTTGTACAGACAGCACAAATTGGAGCAGTTCAAATTCGGCGGAGGTCTTTTTTGCTGCAAAAATTTACAGAAGCGCTTCAAGCACTGCGTTTTTAAGGTTTTTGTCCATACAAAGTGATGCTATGTCGGAGATTGCCTCGGATTTTGACTTTTCTCTGACGGATTTTATGATTTTGCTCTTTAAAGAGTGCTCTGTTTTTGCGGGATAGATTATGTCAAACACCTTTTGGGCATAATCGTTTTCCGATACGCAAAGAGTATCAAAGCTAAATTCTATGCCGTCATTTTCTGAGGTTTCTATTATAACCGCACCGTTTTCGTACCGTTTTTCAAAGGGCTTTGATGAGGTTACATTGCAGTCGTTTACACAATTTAAAATTATTTTGTAATGCCTGTTTGTCGGAATAACGCTTGTATCGCCCGACGGTGCGCCGATAACAAGTTTTTTATCCTCCCAACAAAGCTTAATTTCGGTTTCGGCATAGTGGTTTTCAAGATAATTTTCGGTAAGGTTATCGTCCTCATAGAGCGTAAACGAATTGTCTGCACCGGGAAAGATGTTTAAAATAATCTCATCGGGGTTTTTATCGGGGTTTACGTCTGCGCCGCTCATTGGGATAATTGCGCCCGCCTTTGCAAAAACAGGCATTTCGTCATATTTGCGGTATGCCGTAATAAAGCGGTTTCCGCTGTATTTATATTTATTGAAAAAGTCAAACCATTCGCCCTCGGGAAGGTAAACTTTTGCATTTCCCATATTTGTAACGTCATCTTTCGGGTGCGTAATGGGGCATACCAAAAGCTCTGTGCCGAAGAAATATTCGTTTTTAATCTCCTGCGCCTCTTCTGTTTCGTAAAAATAGTAAAGAGGCATAACTATGGGGCGGTTTTTTGCATATGCACGGTAGTTCATTGTATAAAGATACGGCATCATTTCGCATCTTAAACGCATAAACTTTTTCATACTTTGGTGCGTTTCGTACGAATAATTCCACGGCTCACGTGAGATAAACTCGCTGTTTGTGGAGTGAAGGCGCATAATCGGAGAAAAAACGCCGAACTGCGTCCAGCGGTTCATAAGCTCGTCGTCACGCACGCCCTGCGTATGACCGCCTATATCGTGGCTCCACCAGCCGTAACCGACATTTGCCGCACTGCTTGTAAAATACGGCTGAAAATCAAGGCTTGCCCACGTTACATAGGTATCGCCCGAAAATCCGACGGGGTATCTCTGAGAGCCGTAGCCTGAGAAACGTGAGAACAAAATTCCTCTTTTATTATTCTTTCGGGAGTTGATATAATGATAGTGATTAAGCATCCAAAGCGGGTCAAGACCCTCTGTTTTGCTGGTGTTTCCCTGCTGCCAGTCCATCCACCAGAAATCAACGCCCATATCCTCAAGCGGTTTTAAAACCTTGTCAAAATAAACGTCAATAAATTTTTTGTCGGCAATATCAAACGGAACGTTTTCTTCTGTTTTGCTGTCAATGCCCATAGCCTCGGCGGTTTCTTTGTAGCAGTCCTCGTGCGCCGAAATGCCCTCGGCAGGGTGAAGATTGAGAGAGGTTTTTGTGTTAAGCTTATGCAGAGCGTCCAAAAACCTTTTCGGGTCGGGGAAAAAGTTGGTATTCCAACTGAAGCCCGTCCAGCCCGAGCCGTATTTAGGGTCGATATTAACTTTATGCCAGTCCATATCGATAACCGCAACCGAAATGGGTATACCCTCGTCTTTAAAGTGATTCATAAGGTCGAGATACGATTTTTCGGTGTATTTAAAATACTTGCTCCACCAGTTCCCGAGCGCAAACCTCGGCAGAAGGGGAGTTTTGCCTGTCAGGGCATAATATGCGTCAAGACAGTCGGTAAGAGAATCAGGATAGCCGAAAACGTATGTATCAATTATATCTTTTTTGCGCACGCTTACAAAATCGTCGGTTAAGGCAAGGCTTTTGCTGTCGTCAAAATGCGTCATACGGCGCTTTGACATAATGCTCGGCGGAAGCTCTTTTTTGCCGTCAACACCGTCGAGCGTGCGGATTGTGCCTTTAAACGGCGTTATGTTTTCGTCGCCGAAATAATACACACCCGACGACGCACCGCCCCTTTTTCCAAGACGTCCGCAGTAGGATATGTTAAGCGTATTGCGCATAAACTTTCCGCCTCGGTACGTAAGGCGCAGACAATCGGTTTCAATGGTCAACACGCCGTTTTTTTCTTTGACCGAAAATGAAGGGACGGGAAAATTGCGGTTTACAACGCACTGGGTTGCTCTGTCCTCAAACTGCCCGTCCTCGCAGTATTCAAGGCGCAAAAGTCTGTCCGTAAGAACGGTAAAGCGGTATTTTTCGCCGCAAACAATCGACTTTTCGTTTGCTTTTGGGTTTATCATAAAATCCTCCTTGTTTTAGCCGAAAGAGAGTAATCCGAACCCGCCTGAAAAGGCATAATTTCGGCATCTTTTGGCTTGTCATCTTTGCAAGG
>CAKSTL010000007.1 GCA_934500875.1 uncultured Clostridia bacterium
AATTTAAGAAATCGCTTGGCTTCCGATATTGCCCGCGGAATCCGTACTGTCGATGTCATAGACAGAAGTGTCGCAAGAATCAATATGTATCGGCAGCTTGACACTGTAAAAGTTAATACAAACAATAAGACTGTTTGTGAAATTGCAAATGAAATTATGTCGCTTTAACGCCGACAAAATTCGATTCATATAACCGCTTTCAAGACAACCTGTACGGGTTGTCTTTTTTGTGTCCGACCGAGAGCCGTCGTGAGTGCGCTTGCAAACGAACAGGCAAGCCGAGCGTGCCTTTTTGCGATAAAGGAGGAATGACGAAGCGTTATGACTGATTTTTCTGAATAAGAAAAATCGGAATGGAGCGAAGTCCATTCCGACGTCTGGAGCTGTCTAGCAGATTCGAACTGCCGACCTCTTCCTTACCAAGGAAGTGCTCTGCCTGCTGAGCTAAGACAGCAAAAAATTTAACAGTAACAAATGATAGTATACATTTTTTGCGCAAAAATGTCAATAGTTTTTTTAAAATTTTAAATATAAAGTTTTACAAAAAGACAAATCCGCAGCACACTTATTGCTGCGGACCCGTTCCTTTGAAAGTTCCCGATCAGATAATCGCTCCGTTTTCTTTTTCATACGTTTTCACGTATTTTTCCAAAACAAACTCTACTTCCTTATTCATGGAACGCTTGTTTTCCTTTGCGATATACTTAACCTTCTCAAGCAAATCCTCCGAAATTCTCAGGGAAAACGGAGTGTAGTAGTTCCCAGCCATACATATTCCTCCTAACATTTTTATATTGAGATTATATCAAACTATTTGACATTTAAAAGAATTTATAATGATATGATTTAGTATGTTTTATATATTGAAAATAAATTCAAAAAAATGTTCTAAAAAATGTGTTGAAAACAATTGATAAAAATGCTAAAATTAAAATATAAATCAGTTAAAATTTAAACGCAAAAGGGGAAAAAATTATGTTTGACAACGCCTCTGTGCTGCAATGTATTCACTTTTTTTATTACCGTGAAGCCGAAAAAGCCGTGCGCACCGTAAAAGACTATGAAATTGATTATTATTTGAGCGGCAGCCGTACTATGAATATAGGCGGAAGAGAATTTGCGGTTGAAAAAGGAAATATCGTCATCCGCCGTCCGGGCGAGGTTGTCTACAGCTACGGCGAGGCATACGACTGCTACATTCTTTCAGTAGATTTCAGCGGCAGCATTGATATACCCGAGGGCGAATATATCCGCCAGCGCACCGGGAGCGTTCAGAAAAAATTTGAAAATCCCATTATGGATATGCTTCCGAGCCTTATCCGTCCCACTCACGACGTTGATTATATGCGCATTTTTGAAAAACTGTGCAAAAATTCGTATCCCAATCCCATATGCAAAAACGTGCAGAACACGCTCTTAAGCGAGCTTATGTTCGTTCTTGCGGCAGATTCTATACGTCAGAGCGGCATATATTCACACGGTGCAAAAAGCGCTGTAGACATTGCAACCGATTATATTCAGGAAAATTTCAGGCGCAAAATCACCTTAAAAAAGCTTTCGGAAATAACAAACCTGAGCCCAAACTATTTTGCACGGCTTTTTAAGGCGGAAACGGGCGTTACGCCGACGGAATATCTTATAAGAATACGTTTTGAAAACGCGCGTGTGCTTTTGGGCGAAACGCATTATCCCATCAAAAAAATTGCGTCGCTGTGCGGATTTTCGGACGAATCGTTTTTCACATTTTCGTTTCGCAAACGCTTTTTAAAGACACCCCTCGAATACCGAAAATTTTATATGTCCAAAATGTAAAAAGATGAATTTTTAAAAAACAAATATTGCAAATTCGGCTTAAAAACTTTAAATTTTATGCCTTTTTGCCCAAATATTCAAAAAAATTTAAAAAATCGCATAAAAAAACTTGCATTTTCAATAAAGATATAGTAAAATGAATTTGTTAATTTTATAAGGAGGTTTGCAAATTGAGCTTAAAGAATGAATATTTAAAAGAATTAATGGCAAGAGTTGAAAAAAGAAATCCCGCAGAGCCGGAATTTCACCAAGCAGTAAGAGAAGTGCTTGAGTCGCTCGAGCCTGTTGTAGAAAAAAGACCGGAATTTGTTTCGTCGGGCGTTATCGAAAGCCTTGTAGAGCCTGAAAGAATTATAAAATTCAGAGTTCCCTGGGTTGACGACAACGGCAAAGTGCAGGTTAACAGAGGCTTCAGAGTGCAGTTTAACAGCGCTATCGGACCTTACAAGGGCGGTCTGCGTTTCCATCCTTCGGTATATGAAGGCATCATCAAATTCCTCGGTTTTGAGCAGATTTTCAAAAACTCGCTTACAGGTCTTCCTATCGGCGGCGGCAAGGGCGGCAGCGATTTTGACCCCAAAGGCAAATCCGATATGGAGGTTATGCGTTTCTGCCAGAGCTTTATGACAGAGCTTTCAAAACATATCGGCGCAGATACCGACGTTCCCGCAGGTGATATCGGCGTAGGCGCAAGAGAAATCGGATATCTTTTCGGTCAGTATAAAAGACTCCGCAACGAGTTTACGGGTGTTCTTACAGGCAAGGGTCTTACATACGGCGGCTCGCTTGCAAGAAAAGAAGCTACCGGATACGGACTTTGCTACTTCACCGAAGAAATGCTTAACGAAAAGGGCAAATCCTTCAAAGGTTCAACGGTTGTTGTTTCAGGCTCGGGCAACGTTGCAATTTATGCAACCGAAAAAGCAACAGAGCTTGGTGCAAAGGTTGTTGCACTTTCTGACTCAAACGGATATATCTATGACAAAAACGGTATTGATTTGGACGCTGTTAAAAAGATTAAAGAAGTTGAAAGAAAGAGAATTAAAGAGTATCTTAATTATCATAAAGACGCTGAATATCACGAGGGCTGCAAAGGAATATGGACAATTAAGTGCGACGTTGCTCTTCCCTGCGCTACGCAGAACGAAATTGACGAAGAGAGCGCAAAAATCCTTGTTGCAAACGGCGTTACGGCTGTCGGCGAGGGTGCAAATATGCCTTCCACTCCCGAAGCTATTGAAACATTTATTTCAAGCAAAGTCCTCTTCGGACCTGCCAAAGCTGCAAACGCAGGCGGCGTAGCAACTTCGGCGCTTGAAATGAGCCAGAACTCAATGAGATATTCGTGGACTTTTGAAGAGGTTGACGCAAAACTTAAAGATATTATGGTTAACATCTACAAAAACGCTTCGTCTGCCGCTAAAGAATACGGTCATGCAGACAATCTCGTTTACGGCGCAAACATTGCAGGCTTCTTAAAAGTTGCGGAATCAATGCTTGCACACGGCGTGGTTTGATAAAATCTTTATAAAACCGGTCCTTATTAAAAATATTAACGCTCCGAAAAATTTTTTCGGGGCGTTTTTGTTACATTTTGGTTAATATAGCCATATTTCTTTGACTTTGTAATTATAATATAGTAAAATACAATTTGTAAATTCACAAAACGGAGGGATTTTAAGTTGAAAAAAACACTGAAAAGTCTTTTTCTTTTCTTCTGCTGTGCCTCGCTTTTTATGTCGGGCTGCGGAAAAAAAGCGGAGGATAAAACCGATGCAAACGACAACAAAGCACAAATTGAAGAAACCGATAACACAAGCGATTTTTATAAAAAAATCACCGAGGGAAACGAGCGCCCCATTGCCGTTATGATTGATAACGACAACAGTTCGGCGTGGCCGCAGAGCGGTCTTGACGAGGCTTATAAGGTGTATGAAATAATCGTTGAGGGCGGCGCAACACGCTTTATGGCGCTTTTCAAAAACTCGGACTGTGAAAAAATCGGGCCCGTGCGCTCCTCGCGTCATTATTTTCTCGATTACGTTCTTGAAAACGACGCAACATATGTCCATTACGGCTGGAGTCCCAAGGCAGCAAACGATATAAGCGCCCTCGGAATAAATAAAATCAACGGCGTTCTGGGCGGCGACGGAAATATTTTCTGGCGTGAAAGAAAGTATTCCGGCGACTGGCACAGCGCATATACAAGCATCGAAAAGATTAAAACTATGGCAAAAGAAAAAGGCTACCGTGACACCACAGACGAAAAAATAACCGGTATAAACAAAGAATTTGCCGAAATATCGGGCGACAGCGCAAAAAGCATAACGCTCCCGTATTCGGGAATGTATAAGGTTTATTATACATATGATGAAGAAATTAAAGCGTACAAGCGCAAAATGAACTCAACCGAGCATAAATCGGCGGACGGAACAGACTACACCGCAACGAATATAATTATTCAATATGCAAAAAACTTTCCGCTCGGTGACGGCTCGCCGAGGCAGGACGTTTCAACAGTCGGCAGCGGCGACGGATTTTTCATAACAGGCGGAAAATGCGTTTCCATAACGTGGCAGAAAACCTCAAGAGCGGCAAAAACCGTGTATAAAACTGCCGACGGAAACGAAATTATGCTAAACCCCGGCACAACATGGATAAATATTATAAACCCCGCAACAAAGGCGGTTATAGAATAACAAAACACAGGGCAAAACCCTTTTCTCCCCATCTTTTTTGCGGTGCTCTGCGCCGCAGGACAAACAAAATCCCTCTTTAGGCAAGCATTAGCCTTAAAGGAGGGATTTTAAATTTATATCTTGTCAAAATATTAAAAAGATGCCATATGCACCGACGCATAACGGCATCTTTATTTTTTGTTTTAATTTCATAATCCGATATTTAAAACTGTCCCGAATTTAAATTTTTAGCGTGTTCGGATTAATTTTCTTCAGGCACCGGAAAATTCGGCTCTCCGATACCTACGAAAATATTTTATTGTAATTGTCAATACAGTCCTCAATTATCTTAACCGCTTCGCTCCTGCCCTGCACCTCGTCCACCGCAGTTGTCTTGCCCTCAAGCTGTTTGTACGTCGAAAAGAAATGACGCATTTCGTCAAAAATGTGATTGGGCAGGTCCGAAATATCTTTATATGCATTATAAGTCGGGTCGTCAAACGGAATAGCAATAATTTTTTCGTCCTTTTTTCCGCCGTCCATCATTGTTATAACGCCAATCGGATAGCACCTTATCAGCACAAGAGGGTCAATATCCTCAGTGGTAAGCACCAGCACGTCAAGCGGGTCGCCGTCGTCGGCAAGAGTTCGTGGAATAAAGCCGTAATTTGCCGGATAATGCGTTGAAGTATACAAAATTCTGTCAAGAATTAAAAATCCCGTTTCCTTGTCCAGCTCATACTTTTTCTTGCTGCCCTTTGTAATTTCAACAACAGCCAGAAAATTTTCGGATTTTATGCGGTCACTGTTTATATCGTGCCATATATTCATCTGATGCACTCCTTTTTATTTTAAAGGTAACCTCTTAATTAAAATATAACATTTAAAAGCTGTTTATGTCAAGAAAATACCGCAAATTTATCTGTCGTTCATATAATTTTCAATGTTACCCTTCGGCGCCTTGCCGGTAAAATTGTGATACGTTTTGTAAAAACTGCAATAGCTCGGAAATCCTGCCGCAATGCACGCCTCGCTGAGGCTCTTCCCCTGCATATAATACTTTCTTGCAAGAAGAATTCTTTTGTTCGCAATGTAATTGTTTATCGTAAGACCGGTGTGCTGCTTAAAAATTCTACACAAATGATATTTGCTCATATACATATAATTTGCAATTGCGTCAAGCGTTAAATCCTCTGAAAGAGCGCCGTTTATATAGTTTAAAATCTTGTTGACGCTGTGATTTTGCGTGTAGTCGGCGCTTTTGTTCTTGTGCACAAAATTTAAAAAATGCGCAAACTCAACCGCCGCACAATTTATCGCTGCACTGCACCCGAAGCCCTCTGCGTCCCTTATATACCTTTCCGTCCGCAAAAAAAACAATTTTAAAGCTTCCTTGTCCTCCTCGCCCAGCCTTATGCAGTTATCCGACCCTATAGGATGTGCGGTGAAAAAATTTTTATACGCACCGCACTCATATTTTTCAAAAAACAAATCGGTAAGCGATATTACAACCCTCTCGTACTGCTCGTTTGAACGGTGCTTCACCTGATGCATTTCGTTGCTTTTGGTAATAAGAATATCATACGGCTTTAAAGGATAAATATTTCCCTCAACAATGTAGTCCGCATCACCGTCTATAAAGATAAGAATTTCAATACAGCTGTGCGTGTGAAGCTTAAAATTTTCGCTTGACGGCACACTTTTTGAATGGCGGTAATAGATATACTGCGTTTCGTATTCGGTTTCAAAAATCACATTGCTTTTCATCCGGTCACCTTCTTTAAAATTATTCTATCATAAAAGAGCAATATTTGCAATGTTTATGTCAATATTTTTATAGAAAATTGATAAAATTTGTATTACAATGTGGCTATAGAAACAAAAACAAAGGATGTGAAAACAATTGAATTATCATTTTGAAATTTCAGGATTTGCGGATGAAATAGACCAAAATATCAGCACACAGTTTGCGCACCTTAACAAACTTGGAATAAAGTATTTTGAAGTAAGAGGCGTAAACGGCAAAAATATTTCTGCCATAGATGATTTTGAGCTTGAAAATCTTAAAAACACAATGAAAGAATATGGTATCAGCGTTTCGTCAATCGGCTCGCCTATCGGAAAAATTAAGATTTCGGACGACCTTGAAGGGCATTTTGAGCTTTTTAAAAGGGTAGTTTACATTGCAAAATATCTCGGCAGCAAATACATACGTATTTTCAGCTTTTATCCTCCCGATGGCGAAAAAATTGAAAACTTCAGAAATAAGGTTATAGAAAACCTTAAAAAAATGACGGATTACGCAAAAAAAGAAAACTTTATTCTTCTGCACGAAAACGAGAAGGATATCTACGGCGATATTCCGAGCCGCTGCAAAGATTTGTTCGACAGCATAAATTCAGACTTTTTCAGGGGCGTTTTTGACCCTGCAAACTTTATTCAGTGCGGCTGCAAGCCCTATCCCGACGCATGGGAAACCTTAAAAGAGTATATTGTGTATATGCACATAAAGGACGCAAAAAGCGAAAACGGCAATGTTGTTCCGGCAGGATACGGCGACGGAAATGTTGAAAAAATTATAGACGAGCTTAAAAAGAGCGGCTATAACGGATTTTTGAGCCTTGAGCCTCATCTCGGCACATTTACGGGTCTTAACGCTCTTGAATCCGACGACAAAATGATGTATCTTGAAAAAAGCAGTCCCGAAAAATTTACAATTGCATATAACGCACTTATGAAAATAACAGATAAACAGTGATTTTAAAGGAGGATTAAAAATGAATAAGCTTAAAATGGGCATTGTGGGCTTTGGCAATATGGGCACAACCCACGCAAAAAACCTTATGACAAACCTTGTTAAGGATATGGAGCTGGGCGCAATCTGCGATATCGACCCTGCCCGTCTTGAGGCGGCAAAGGAGCTTTATCCCGATATTCCCCGTTTTGACAACGCAGAAGAACTTTACAAAAGCGGAGGATGCGACGTTGTAATTATTGCAATTCCGCACTACGACCATCCGAAATATGTTGAAATGGCATTTTCATACGGTCTTAACGTTATCACCGAAAAACCTGCCGGCGTTTATACAAAGCAGGTTATCGAAATGAACGATGCGGCAAAAAAATCGGGCAAACTTTTCGGAATTATGTATAATCAGCGCACCACCGATACATACCGAAAAATCAAAAGAATGGTTGAGGACGGTTCGCTCGGTCACATCAAGCGCATACAGTGGACAATCACAGACTGGTACCGTCCGCAGGCATATCACGACAGCGCCTCGTGGCGTTCGTCCTGGTCAAAAGAGGGCGGCGGAACGCTTATTAACCAAAATCCGCACCAGCTCGATTTATGGCAGTGGATGTTCGGTATGCCCGACCGCATTTCGTCGCACGTTTCGTACGGAAAATATTACGATATAGAGGTTGAGGATGACGTTACCGCATATATGGAATATGACAGCGGCACAACGGGCGTTTACATCACCTCAACAGGCGAGGCGCCGGGAACAAACAGGCTTGAAATATCGTGCGATATGGGAAAAATAGTTGTTGAAAACGACAAAATGATTTTTTGGCGCAACACGGTATCCGAGCGTGAATTCAACAAAACAAACACTGAAATATTTGCAAAACCCGAGTGTTGGAAGTGCGAAATTCCCACAAAACCGGCAAACAAAACTCCGCACGCACTCATTATGCAAGACTTTGCCCAAAGCCTTATAAACGGCACTCCCCTTCTTGCCCCGGGAGAAGAAGGCATAAACGGACTTACAATTTCAAACGCAATACATTTAAGCTCGTGGACGGGCAAAACCGTGGACGTAAAGAATTTTCCGCACGATAAGTTCTATGAACTGCTCAAAGAAAAAATTGCTTCCTCAAACGGCGATAAAAAGGTTGTTAAAAAACAGGTGGGCGACACCTCGGGAAGCTATTAAGAGGAGGCTTTTAAAATGATTGACAGAAGAATAGGCGCACAGTATTACACCGTGCGTGACTTTTGCAAAACCAAGGAGGACTTTGACCAAACCTGCAAAAAGGTGAGCGAAATCGGCTATAAAACCGTTCAGCTCTCGGGATTGGGCGATATTTCGGCTGCTGACGTCAAAGAGGTTATCGACAAATATTCGCTGCTCCCCGTTCTTACGCACAGACCGTCTGTGGAGTTTGAAGAAAACCTCGGCAATCTTATAGACTATCACAAAACAATCGGCTGCAAAGCCGCAGGACTCGGCGCAATTCCGCTTGACGGCGCAGTCTCAGAGGATGTTCTGGGTGCATTTTTGAAAAAATACAACGCAATAGCCGAAGAGCTTGAAAAACACGGCATTGTATTTGCATATCACAATCATACTGTTGAATTCGGCAAAATCAAAGGCAAGCACATTCTGGATATTATTGCCGAAAACACGCACACGAACTTTAAGCTGACGCTTGATGTTTACTGGGTTGCATTCAGCGGTATGAACCCCGTTAAATGCCTTGAAAAATACAAAAACAAAATTGAATGTATTCACTTTAAAGACCTCGGCGTTGACACAAACGAGGGAAAAATGGTAAATCCGATAGTTATGCGCCCCATTTCGGAGGGTAACCTCGACTGGGACGAAATCATTGCGGCATCTGACGAATCGGGCGCAAAGTGGGCGCAGGTTGAACAGGATAAATGCTACGGCGAAAATCCGTTTGACTGTATGAAACGAAGTTACGAATTTCTTAAAACGAAAGGATTTTGTTAAATTATGAAAAAGGCTTGCGTTGTAGGATACGGAAATATAGGCCCTGTTCATACGGCAGCCCTCGAAAAAGCGGGCAATCTTTACGCCGTATGCGATATTGACGAAAAAAAACTTAAGTGCGCCAAGGAAAAACACAAAAATATTCTGACATTTTCTGATTACGCAAAGGTTTTGTCCGACAAAAATATCGGCTCGGTGCATATCTGCACACCGCATTATCTTCACGCACCTATGGTTGAAGCGGCGCTTCAAAACGGCAAGGATGTCGTGCTGGAAAAGCCTGCCGCAATGAGCCTTGCGGAATTTGAACACCTTAAAAAGATTATAGAAGCCTCAGAAAACAGGGTGTGCGTAATTTTGCAAAACAGACTTAACAACTGCATTGTAAAGCTTAAAGAGATTGCCGAAAAAAAAGGTGTGCCAATCGGCGTTTGCGGATTTTTAACCTGGCAGCGCACAAAAGAATATTACGAGAGTGCGTCCTGGAGGGGAAAAAAGGCAACGGAAGGCGGCGCACTTCTTATAAATCAGGCAATTCATCTTCTTGATATGATGCAGTATATAGCAGGCGAGCCGAGCGGTGCCGAAGGCAGCATATTCAATCATTCGCTCAAAGGCGTAATTGAGTGCGAAGACACCTGCGAAGCGATAATTTCTTTTAAAAACGGCTGCAAAGGAGCATTTTATGCAACAAACGCATATTCGCTGACCTCTCCGTATCGGCTGGAGGTAAGCTACAGCGACGCAACATACCGTTACAGCGATAACTGCCTGTACGAAATTATCGAAAACACACCGCCTAAAATTATAGAATCGGACTGCACAGCAAAGATTGGAAAATATATATGGGGCAATGCCCACGAGACGGTTTTGGAGAGATTTTACAGTGAAAAAGAAGCATACGGCACAATAGAAGACGCATATAATGCGCACAAGTTGGTATATGCAATTTACAAAAGTGCGGCGGAAAACGGAAAATACGTAAAATTAGGAGAGAAATAAAATGCAAATGACATTCAGATGGTACGGAAAAGACGACCCTGTAACACTTGAAAAAATACGGCAAATTCCGTATGTTACAGGTATCGTGTCGGCAATTTATGACGTTAAAGCGGGCGGAGCGTGGAGCCTTGAAAAAATTCTTGAGCTTAAAAAAGAAATTGAGGACGCAAACCTTAAATTAAGCGTTATCGAAAGCGTTCCTGTTCATGAGGACATTAAAATGGGCTGCGGCGACAGGGACAGATATATTGAAAACTATTGCACAACCTTAAGAAACCTTGCAAAAGCAGGAATTGACTGCGTTTGCTATAACTTTATGCCTGTCTTTGACTGGACACGTTCCGACTTAAGCTATCCCCTTCCCGACGGCTCGAACGCACTTATTTACGACAATGAAACCGTTTTAAAAATGAATCCTTTAAGCGGCGATTTGTCGCTTCCGGGATGGGACTCAAGCTACACAAAAGAGGATATGCGCAATCTTTTGGAAAAATACAGCAAAATTACCGAAGAGGATTTGTGGAACAATTTAAAATATTTTCTCGACCGTGTTATAAAGGTTGCCGAAGAGGTTAAGGTCAAAATGGCAATTCACCCGGATGACCCGCCCTGGAGCATTTTCGGGCTTCCGAGAATTATAACAAACAAGAAAAATATCGAGCGTTTTTTAAAGCTTTACGACAGCAAATACAACGGACTTACCCTGTGCAGCGGCTCGCTCGGCGCAAATCCCGATAACGATATTCCCGATATGGTGCGCTCGTTTTGCGACCGTATACATTTTGCGCATATTCGCAACATCAAAATTACCGGCGACAGGTGCTTTGAAGAGGCAGCTCACAAGACCGAGGCAGGCTCGCTTGATATTTTTGAAATTGTAAAAGCTTATCACGACTGCGGTTTTGACGGATACATCCGTCCCGACCACGGCAGAATGATTTGGGGCGAAACGGGACGTCCCGGCTACGGACTTTATGACCGTGCACTGGGTGCGGTTTACATAAACGGAATTTGGGAGGCTCTTGACCGGCTTAAAAAATAATATGCACGTTTTAAACAAGAAAGGAAGTTTTAAAAATGAATTTACCGTTTGAAATAGACTTATCAAACAAGACTGCGGTTGTAACGGGCGGCGGCGGAGTGCTTTGCTCAGGCTTTGCAAAGGCGATTGCTCAGTGCGGTGCAAAGGTTGCAATACTTGATTTGAGAGAAGAAAACGCAAAAAAAGTTGCAGACGAAATTGTAAAAAACGGCGGCGAGGCTATTGGCATTTCGGCAAATGTTCTTGAAAAAGACAGCCTTGTATCGGCAAAAAAAATAATAAACGAAAAATTCGGAACGGTTGACATTTTGATAAACGGCGCAGGCGGAAACCATCCGAAAGGCACAACAACCAAGGAATATTACGAAAGCGGCGACGAGAAAAACGACGGCATTGTAAGCTTTTTTGATTTGGATAAAAGCGGAGTTGAATTTGTGTTTAACTTAAACTTCTTGGGAACACTTATTCCGACGCAGGTTTTTGCAGCCGATTTGCTTGAAAAAAAGGATGCGGTAATTCTTAACGTTTCGTCAATGAACGCATTCTGCCCTCTTACAAAAATTCCTGCGTACAGCGGTGCAAAAGCAGCCGTTTCAAACTTTACAAAATGGCTTGCCGTTCATTTTTCAAAAACGGGAATACGTGTAAATGCCATTGCGCCGGGATTTTTTATAACCGACCAGAACAGGGCGCTTTTGATTGATTCCGACGGCAATTTCACACCCCGTTCCAGAAAAATTTTAAACAGCACGCCTATGGGCAGATTTGGCGAAACCGAAGAGCTTACCGGAACGCTTTTGTGGCTTTTGTCAAGCGGCGCAACCTTTGTAAACGGCGTTGTTGTTCCGGTTGACGGCGGATTTTCGGCATACAGCGGAGTTTAAAAAAATTGCCGGGAACATATTTTTGCACCTTAAATTTTGGTTTTTGATAAGGCGTTTTTATGCCGCAGCATTAAAAATATTGACTTTTTCCGATTTGTGGAATATAATAAAGTTACAAAAGGAGGCGCATAAATATGAAAAAAATTGTTACAATTGCGAGAGAATTCGGCAGCGGCGGACGTTATATCGGTAAGCTTGCGGCTGAAAAATTAGGTTATAAATTTTACGATAAAGAGCTTATTATGCTTATGTCAAAAGAAAGCGGACTTTCGGACGAGTTTATCGAAGAAGCCGGCGAAAAAGTTACAAACAGTATGCTGTTTAACGTCGCTATGGGCGGAGTGTACTTAAACCCGGGCTATAACAACACGCTTATGCCGCTTTCAGACAAGCTTTTTGTGGTGCAGAGCAACATTGTAAAGCGTATTGCCGATGAGGGGCCGTGCGTTATTGTCGGCAGATGTGCAGACTACATTTTAAAAGACCGCAGCGATTGTCTGAACGTATTTATACACTGTCCCGATGAGCAGAAAGCAGAGCGTGCGACAAAGATTTACAATATGAGTGAAAAGAATATTGAAAAAGAAATAAAACGCCGCAACAAGGCACGTTCGAGCCATTATTACTACTACACGGGGCTTGACTGGGGTTCTCCGAGCAATTACGACATTGTATTAAACAGCGGCTCGCTCGGTGTTGAAATGTGTGCGGACATCATTGCGGATATCGCAAAAAACTGCTGAATAAATTTTTAAATTAAAAAAACGCTTCCTGTTAAAATTTCGGGAAGCGCTTTTTATTTGGAAAAATTATTTGAATTTTCGGTGCTTAGCCGAAAGAGAGTAATCCGAACCCGCCTGAAAAGGCATAATTTCGGCATCTTTTGGCTTGTCATCTTTGCAAGGCGTCAGCCTTGCTGCATCTTCCGCACCAAAATCTGCTCAAAATTCTATCCTTTTCAGGTCGCAGAATTTTGAGAGAGCGGATTTTTGGTTACGCAAGGCAAAAACGCAGGTAATCCTGTCGGATTGCCGAGTATTTTAACGCATCGAAAGCGGAAATCCGCCTCTCAAAATCGGAGTTCGGATTACTCTCTTTCGGCTAAGGACAAAGGAAGGCTTTATGCCTTGCAAAGATGACAAGATGAAAGATGCCGAAGTTATACCTTTTTATGCAGATTCGGCTTACCTTCTTTCGGATATTGATACCGCCTTTTTTATCGGCACAGAAATCATTTTTGCCAGAATTACACTTATAATATCCTTCACAAGAAACAACCCCGAAACGGTAAGAAAAGACGCTGCAAATGAGTTTGACGTTACTGCGGCATATTGCAGCACGCCGCACAAATGGCACACTATAATGCCCGATATTCCGAGAAGCGTGCTTAAAATTTTTGAAAAATTCTCACCCGCTGCGCACAAAATCACTATTGCAAAGAAGCCAAAAATAAATCCGCCCGTCGCACCGAACAGCTTTGAAAATCCTGCACCGAAGCCCGAAAATACAGGAAGTCCCACTGCGCCGAGAAGGATATACACCAAAACCGCTGCGCATCCCTTCTTTGCGCCGATTATGTATCCGCACAAAGCAACCGCAAAAGTTTGCAGTGTAAACGGTATTCCGAACGGAGTAGGTATTGCTATCTGCGAGCAAACGCATAATATTGCGGCAAACAGCGCTGTAAAAATTATGTTTTTTGTTTTTGTCTGTTGCATTTTGCACCCCAATTTTTAAAGTTTGTTACATTTTCCATATCTTTCTTGATTATACACTATCAAAAAACTTTTGTCAACTATAAATTAAATATTTGGTTGACAAAAACAACAAAAACATCCACCCTGACTGCAACAAAGACGCCCGATTTTATTCTGACAAAAAAAACAACCGGTTTGCCTAATTGCAAACCGGTTATACTTTCTGTATAAAGTTAAATTATTTCAATTCAACCTTAGCGCCTGCTTCTTCGAGCTGAGCTTTAAACTTCTCAGCATCCTCTTTGTTTGCGCCTTCTTTAATTGTCTTGGGTGCGCCGTCAACCATATCCTTAGCTTCTTTGAGGCCAAGACCTGTGATTTCTCTTACAACCTTAACAACTTTAAGTTTAGCAGCACCTGCATCAGCCAAAACAACGTCGAACTCTGTTTTTTCAGCAGCAGCACCGCCTTCAGCGCCGCCTGCAACAGCAACTGCAACAGGAGCAGCAGCGCTAACGCCAAACTCTTCTTCCATCATTTTTACCAATTCTGCAACTTCAAGTAATTTTAATTCTTTAATATCAGCAAGAATCTGTTCTACTTTACTCATAATAATGTACCTCCTCAAATAATAATAAAATTAAATTTCAACAATTATTCAGCAGCGTTAGCTTCCTCTGCGGGTGCAGCTTCTTCTGCTTTGGGTGCTTCTTCAGCCACAGGAGCGGCTTCTTCAGCGGCCTCTTCTTTTTTCGGTGCTTCAATCTCGCTAAGCTCCACGCCGTTATCAACAATAGCCTGCAAGGTTCTTGCCAAAGCGGAGATAGGCGAATTCAAGCTGCCCATAATTTTTGCGATAAGAACATCTTTCGACGGAGTTTTAGCGAGCTGATTGATTTCGTCCAAAGAAATAACTTTACCGTCCAAAAATCCCGATTTGATTTCAAGCTTTTCGTTATCTTTTGCAAAATCTGCAATAACCTTTGCAGGAGCAACCGGGTCATCATAGCTTACAGCAAGCGATGTAGGACCGTTCAAAACAGCGTCAAGCTCGTCAAATCCAACCTCTTTAGCCGCAAAACGTGTGAGTGTGTTTTTAACAACCTTATACTCAACGCCTGCTGCACGGAGTTTATTACGGAGGTCTGTATCCTCCTCAACCGTCAAACCGCAATAGTCAACCAAAACACCTGCCTGAGCTGTTTTGAGTTTTTCTGTCATCTCGGCAACGATTTGTTTTTTCGATTCCAAAACTTTTGTACTTGGCATAACTTTCACCTCCCGAATAATATACAAAAAGGGTTTCACGCACAGACCACGAGAAACCCAATAATAACAGTGTTAAAATTAAATCCTCGGCAGGAAATTAAGCAAATATGCACCTGCTGTCTGTGGACACCTTATAATTTATATCACAAACTGAAGCTTTTGTCAACCCTTTTTTTAAAATTAACCTAATTTAGCGGGATTAATTTTAACGCCGGGGCCCATTGTGGATGCAACTGCAACGGATTTGATGTACTGACCCTTTGCAGCGGCAGGTTTAGCTTTGATAACCGCACCCATAAGCGTATTAAAGTTTTCAGCAAGCTTCTGTGCGCCAAACGATGCTTTACCGATTGGGCAGTGAATGATGTTTGTTTTATCAAGACGGTACTCGATTTTACCTGCTTTGATATCTTTAACAGCCTTTGCAACGTCGGGTGTAACAGTACCTGCTTTGGGGTTAGGCATAAGACCTTTAGGACCCAAAACTCTACCGATACGTCCGACAACGCCCATCATATCGGGTGTTGCAACAACTACGTCAAATTCAAACCAGTTTTCGCCCTGAATTTTCTGAACCAGTTCTTCGCCGCCTACATAATCTGCACCGGCTTCTTCGGCAATCTTAACGTTATCGCCCTTGGCAAACACCAAAACTCTGATTTTCTTACCTGTTCCGTGCGGAAGCACAACAGCACCACGAACCTGCTGGTCTGCGTGACGTGAGTCAACACCGAGTCTTATGTGAGCCTCAACTGTTTCGTCAAACTTAGCTTTTGCTGTTTTTACAACAACGTCAAAAGCCTCGTCGGTATCATACAATTTTAACTTTTCAATCAATTTTGAACTTTCAACATATTTTTTGCCTTTATGCACTATTCTTCCTCCTTTAAGTGGTTAATCGGAAAATAAATTCCTCCCACGCTATCTTAACAAGACCAATCAGTCTTCAACCGTGATGCCCATACTTCTTGCAGTACCGGCAATCATACTCATAGCCGATTCAACAGAAGCAGCGTTTAAATCAGGCATTTTCTTCTCTGCAATTTCTTTCAGAGCGTCTTTGCTGATTTTTGCAACCTTAGTCTTGTTGGGAACTCCCGAGCCGCTTTCAATTTTGCAAGCCTTCTTAAGAAGAACTGCTGCCGGGGGAGTTTTTGTGATAAACGAGAAAGACCTGTCCTGATATACCGTTATAACAACCGGAATAATAAGACCTGCATCCTTAGCCGTTTTTTCATTGAACTCTTTACAGAACTGCATAATGTTAACACCATGCTGACCCAAAGCAGGACCTACCGGGGGAGCCGGTGTAGCCTTACCTGCACCAATCTGTAACTTAATGTAACCTGTAACTTTCTGTGCCATTTAAGAACACCTCCTTACAAAAATGTGGTATGGCGGAAAATTTCGGGAAAACCCTATTCCTCCCACTCTATAATAAACGGAAAACCCGAATATTATCTATAAAACAAAGCGAATATTAAAGCTCCTCAACCTGGTCTGCATCAAGCTCGAGAGCGGTTTTTCTGCCGAACATAACAACGCTTACGGTAATTTTGCCGGTGGACTTGTCAATTTCATCCACAACGCCTATCTGGTTTGCAAACGGACCCTTTACAATCTTAATGCTGTCGCCGACATTAAAGTTAATAATAATTTCCTTTTTGTCAACGCCGAGCGCCTCAACCTCTTCTTCGGAGAGCGGCACGGGCTTTGACCCGGGGCCTACAAACCCCGTAACGCCGGTAGTGTTTCTTATAACATACCAGGTATCGTCGGTCATAACCATCTTAATCAGCACATAACCGGGAAAAACCTTGCGGGAAACCGTTTTTTCAACGTCGTCCTTCTTTTCGACAACCTCCTCCAGGGGCACAACAACCTCTGAAATAAGCTCCTCCAGACCTCTGTTTTCAATTATTTTTTCCAAATTAGTTTTTACCTTGTTCTCATACCCCGAATAGGTGTGAACAACGTACCATTTTGCATTATTAATCATAATCTAAATAAAACCTTCCGTCTATTTTATAAATTTGAACAAACCGAACTGGAACAATGCGTCCAAACCGTAAATGAACAAACCGACTAAAATTACCAATGCAAGAACTATAAGTGTATTATTAACAACCTGTTTTCCGGAAGGCCATACAACCTTTTTTAATTCGGACTTAACCTCTTTAAAAAACTTTGCGGGTTTTTTGATTTTTGCCTTCTTCTCGTTAGCTGCTTCTGCCATAATATTCACCTCAAATCTAAAAATTCACGCTCTGAAATAAGTAAAAATACTACTTTGTTTCTTTGTGCAAAGTGTGCTTTCTGCAGAAACGGCAATACTTTTTCATTTCAAGTCTGTCAGGGTCGTTTTTCTTGTTTTTCATTGTATTGTAATTTCTCTGCTTGCACTCTGTGCACGCCAATGTAATTCTTGTTCTCATTATGAAAACTCCTCCTTAATACTAATGCGGCATATCTTTGCAATGCTAAATTTAAGCATAAAAAAAAGACATCTTAATTGCCAGCATAAAAACTATATCATAACCTTTATTACTTGTCAAGTGTTTTTATTAATTTTACGCAAAAAAATTGACATTTTGTTAAAAGTGTTATAATATAATTATACATTGACTTTTTAAAAATTGCAAGGATTGATTTGTAAAATGAATATAAGCTACGACTATATAACCGAATATATATGCAAAACGCTTCCCGAAAGCACAGGTCTTTTGAAAGAAATGGAGGATTTTGCGCACAAAAATTACGTTCCCATTATACAAAAGGAAACAATGCACTTTTTAAGGTTTGTTATGTCGGTCGTAAAGCCGGAAAAAATTCTTGAAATCGGCACTGCAATAGGTTATTCGTCGCTTGTTTTTTCGCAGTATTTAAAAGAAGGCGGAAAGATTATTACGGTCGAGCTTGACTCGGATACGGCAAATATAGCCCGCAAAAATTTTGAAAAAGCGGGCAACAAATCAATAAAGCTTATCGTGGGCGACGGCGGTGATGTTCTTATCAATACGAACGAAAAATTCGACGTCATTTTTCTTGACGCAAACAAATCGCTCTATCTTCACAGCCTGCCCGATATAAAAAGAATACTCAAAAAAGGCGGGGTTCTCATTGCGGACAACGTGCTCTACAAAGGAATGGTTGCGTCGCACGAGCTTGAAACCTTCCGCAAAAAAACGCTTGTAAAAAATCTTCGTGATTTTTTGTGCGAAATTTCAAACGACGGCCGTTTTACAACGTCAATTCTGCCGCTCGGCGACGGAATTTCCGTTTCATATTACAAATAATTCTAAGGAGAAAATTATGCAAAAGGTTGAATTGCTTGCGCCGGCAGGGTCGCTCGCAAAACTTAAATATGCGCTCGTCTACGGTGCAGATGCGGTTTATATAGGCGGAGAAGAGTTTTCGCTGCGTGTTGCGGCAAAAAACTTTACTGCCGACGAAATAAAAGAGGGTATAGAATTTGCCCACAATATGGGCAAAAAGGTGTATATTACGGCAAATATCATACCCCATAACGACGATATAAAAAATTTCGGCGAATTTGCAAAAAAGGTTGAATCGCTCGGCGCAGACGCAATAATCATTTCCGACCCCGGAATGTTTGCGGTGGCAAAAAGGGTTGCACCGTCGCTTGATATCCACATCAGCACCCAGGCAAACAACACAAATTACGAAAGCGCCTCGTTCTGGTATTCGCAGGGCGCAAAGCGTGTAATTCTTGCACGTGAGCTGTCGTTTTCCGAGATAAGCGAAATCCGCAAAAACACTCCGCCCGATTTGGAGCTTGAATGTTTTGTCCACGGCGCTATGTGCATTTCGTATTCCGGAAGATGCCTTCTTTCAAATTATATGGCTCAGCGTGATTCAAATATGGGTGCGTGCGCCCATCCGTGCAGATGGAAATATTCTTTGGTTGAAGAAAAGCGTCCCGGCGAATATATGCCCGTTTTTGAAAACGAGCGGGGAACATTTATTTACAACTCCAAAGACCTTTGTATGATTGAGCATATAAAAGAAGTTATCGAAAGCGGCATAACGAGCCTTAAAATTGAAGGACGTGTTAAAAACGAACTTTATGTTGCCACCGTTGTGAAGGCATACCGAAACGAAATTGACGCTTATTATAATGAAGGAGAAAATTATAAGTTTAATCCCGAAAACCTTGAGGAACTTAAAAAAATAAGCTACAGAGGCTACACAACCGGGTTTTTCAACGGCAAACCGAAGGGCAGCGAGCAGGTTTATACCTCAAGCACGTACATCCAAAATTATCAAACAACAGCCGTTGCTGTCGGATTTGACAAACAAACAAAAACCGTAACGCTTGAGCAGCGAAACCGCTTTTTCGTCGGCGACGAAGTGGAATTTCTTATGCCGCACGGTGAGAATAAAAAATTTAAAATCACCGAAATGACCGACGCAGACGGCAACCCCATTACGGTTGCGCCCCACCCTCAGATGCTTGTTAAATTCAAGGTTGATTTTGACGTTGAAAATTATTCGATAGTGCGCACACAAGTCAACACAAAAATCAATAACGACAGATAATTTGTTAAAAGTTAACAAAATTTTTATCTTTTAATTATTTATATATAATGAAGGAATTACACACGTAATTCCTTTTTTTCCGTTTTTGTCGGCTGTTTTCGGCAAATTCGCAAAAATAACAATATATAGATATTTACTATTGACAAACACACTATATATTGTTATAATATTTGATATCAGAAGAAAATTATTACAATTTACATAAGAAAGTATAGGGCGTATAAAGTGAGCGCCCGGGAGGAAAAGGGAAAATGAAAATCATAAAAAGAAGCGGAATTGAAGAGGTATTCAATCCCGATAAAATCATTATCGCCGTGTCAAAGGCGAACGAAAGCGTCGTGCCAAGCGCAAGAATGTCGGCAGTGCAGATAAAGAGAATTGCCGAGGACGTTGAAAGTGCGGCTCTTAACATCAACCGTTCGCTGAGTGTGGAAGAAATTCAGGATATGGTCGAAGACCAGATTATGAATCAGCGTGCATTTGACGTTGCAAGACGGTATATTACATACCGTTACAATCGTGCGCTTGTGCGTAAGGCAAACACAACGGACGAGCAGATTTTAAGCCTTATAGAGTGCAACAACGAAGAGGTAAAACAGGAAAATTCAAATAAAAACCCCACTGTCAACAGCGTTCAGCGTGACTATATGGCAGGCGAGGTGTCAAAGGATATCACAAAAAGGCTTCTTCTTCCGTCCGATATCGTTTCGGCGCACGAACAGGGAATTATACATTTTCACGACGCAGATTATTTTGCTCAGCATATGCATAACTGCGACCTGGTAAACCTTGAAGATATGCTGCAAAACGGCACTGTAATCAGCGGTACGCTTATCGAAAAGCCGCACAGCTTTTCAACTGCCTGCAACATTTCAACGCAGATTATTGCGCAGGTTGCATCGTGCCAGTACGGCGGACAGAGCATAAGCCTTACCCATCTTGCGCCGTTTGTTGATGTCAGCCGAAAAAAAATAAGAAAACAGGTTGAGGCTGAATTAAATGAAATTGATGATAGCATTACGGATGAAAAAATTTCGCAGATTACCGAAAAGCGCCTTCGTGAAGAGGTTAAAAACGGCGTTCAGATGATTCAGTATCAGGTTGTAACGCTTATGACAACCAACGGTCAGGCGCCGTTTGTAACGGTGTTTATGTACCTTAACGAGGCAAAAAACGAGCAGGAGAAAAAAGACCTTGCGCTTATTATCGAAGAAACCCTCCGTCAGCGTTACAAGGGTGTCAAAAACGAAAAAGGCGTGTGGATTACGCCTGCATTTCCCAAGCTTATATACGTTCTTGAGGAGGATAATATCAATCCTGACAGCAAATATTACTACCTTACCGAGCTTGCGGCAAAATGCACGGCAAAACGTATGGTGCCCGATTATATTTCCGAAAAAATTATGCTTCAGAATAAAATTGACAAAAACGGCAACGGAAACTGCTACACCTGTATGGGCTGCCGAAGCTTTCTTACACCGTATGTTGACGAAAACGGAAAGCCTAAATATTACGGAAGGTTCAATCAGGGCGTTGTAACCGTAAATCTTGTTGATATCGGGCTTTCGGCGCAGAAGGATTTGGATAAATTCTGGCAGATTTTTGATGAGCGTATGAACCTTTGCCACAGAGCGCTTCAGGCACGTCACGAGCGCCTTACGGGAACGGTGTCTGACGCTGCCCCCATCTTGTGGCAGCACGGTGCGCTTTTAAGGCTCAAAAAAGGCGAAACAATAGATAAATACCTGCACGGCGGATATTCCACCCTTTCTTTGGGATATGCCGGTCTTTGGGAGTGTGTTTATGCTCTTATCGGCAAAAAACTTACCGAAAAAGACGGCGAAGAGCTTGGTCTTGCCATTATGAGAAAGCTTAACGAATACACCGCAAAATGGAAAGCGGAGGAAAACATCGATTATTCGCTCTACGGCACTCCGCTTGAAAGCACAACCTATAAATTTGCAAAATGTTTGCAGAAACGTTTCGGAATTGTAAAGGGCGTAACCGATAAAAACTATATTACAAACAGCTATCACGTCCACGTTTGCGAAAATATCGACGCATTTGAAAAGCTTGCACTGGAGGCTAAATTCCAGGCGCTTTCTCCCGGCGGCGCAATCTCGTATGTAGAGGTGCCGAATATGCAGAATAACCTTGAGGCAGTGCTTACGGTTATGAAATTTATCTACAATAACATTATGTATGCCGAGCTTAACACAAAGTCGGATTACTGCCAGGTTTGCGGATATGACGGAGAAATCGAAATAAAAGAAAACGAGCACGGCAAGCTTGTGTGGGAATGTCCGAACTGTCACAATACCGACCAGAACAAGCTTAACGTTGCAAGAAGAACCTGCGGATATATAGGAACGCAGTTTTGGAATCAGGGAAGAACACAGGAAATAAAAGAAAGGGTTTTGCACCTGTAATCTAAAAAAGTAATTTTCAACCCGCTTATGGCAGCATAATTTTTGTCAAAATTAAAAATACACACATTTTCGGACGTACATAAAAATGTGCGTCCTGTGTTTTGAAAGGGATTTTTATTGTGAACGTTGCGGCAATTAAAAAAAATGATATAGCAAACGGCGTCGGCGTAAGGGTGTCGCTCTTTGTCAGCGGCTGCCGAAGAAACTGCAAAAACTGCTTTAACAAAGAGGCACAGAAATTTGATTTCGGCAAAAAATTTACTGCAGATACAATGGAAGAAATTATGACGGCGCTGGATAAGGATTTTATTGACGGTCTTACAATCCTCGGCGGCGAACCGTTTGAGAACGAAAACCTTGACGGCGTGCTGGAAATTGTTAAAGAATCCAGAAAACGATTTCCGAAAAAAAGCATATGGTGCTATACCGGTTTTAGCTTTGAAAACGATTTTCTGCACGGAAGCGGGGAAAGACATCAAAAAATAACGGACATTCTTTCTTATACCGACGTCCTTGTGGACGGCGAATTTATTGAGGAGAAAAAGGATTTATCACTTCTTTTCAGAGGTTCGTCAAATCAAAATATAATAGACGTTAAAAAATCCCTTGCCCAAAACCGCCTTGTTCCGCTTGAGGGCAAGTGGAAACGCACCGCAGGAAGCGGCAATATATACGAAGCGTAAAAATTTTTATGCGTTTTTCGGTTGCCTTTTTTCCATTTTATTCCGGCTTATGAACCCGTAAATTATACTGAAAACAATCATTAACAATTGTCCCGCCGGGTTGCCCTTCGCATTAAAAATCAGCGAAGTTGTGCCGATAAGCGAAGCTGCAAGCATCAGAGAATTTTCTCTGTCAAAAATGCAAAACGATGCGACGATTAATCCGACCGAACACGCCCACAATAAAATTTCGTCCTTTGAAAAATAATTTACAGCTGATTTTATTAACTTCATATTAACCTCCTAAAAAAAGCACCCATATACTCATCTTCAAAGACCTAACGATGAGTAATGGATGCTTTTGGCATCTCTGCCCGGTGGCAGATAAATTAACCTAATGCTATTTTATAAAAAATCAAGAAAATGTCAAGCAATTTCCGCAAAAATTTGATTTTTTATTAAAGACCTATCGATTTTAAATAATCAATACTCTTTTTTGCGTCCTCCATAGAAGTTGCGTCATAATGTGCGTCCTGCTCAACTATAAGATACTTAATGCCGCACTTTTCAGCCTCTTTTATGATTTTGGGCATATCCTGAATACCGTGTCCCACAGGACGGAATTCAAAACCGTTGTCCTCTTTCGAAGCCTTCTTTTCTTCAGCGCCGCTGTTGTCAATAAGAGCATAAACGGGGCCGCCGCCGAGATTTTTGCAAACAAAATCCTTAAGGTGAAGAATTTCAACCTTGTTTGCATATTTTTCCATAACCTCTGTCGGCTCGTAGCCTGCATAATAAACCCAGCAAACATCAAGTTCGGGCTTTATAACGTCTGTTCCGAGAGTTTCAAAAATTTTGTCGTGAATGGTTTTGCCATCAATTTTGTCAAATTCAAAATCGTGATTGTGATAATAAAGGTCAATGCCGCCTTTTTTCAAAATCTCGCTCGATTTTTTGAATTTAGCCATTGTGCCGTCCCAGTCGTTTACAAAATTTTCTTTTCCGTACCAGGGAATAGCGCAGTATTTCACACCGAGTGTATTAAGATATTTAACAGCGTCCTCAGCGCTTTGCGGCTCGTCGTCCTTAACGCCGACTGTCTGGTGCGAAGATACGGCCTCCAGACCGTATTTATCAAGAAGAGCCTTTACCTCATCAGCGCTTTTGCCGAAAAATCCCGCAAATTCAACGCACTCATAGCCCATTTCCTTCACTCTTTTAAGGCAGGATTCCATATCCTTTTCCATTTCGTCACGAACACTGTAAAGCTGCAAACCAAGTTTAAATTTACTCATTGTTTTTCACCTCAGATTAATTATATTTCAGGAATTTCTATCTCAATTTCCTTGCCGAGCCTGCTCGATTTTGCTATGCCGTCGATAATAGCCTGGTTAATGATAATCTGGCTTGTCGGAACGGGAGCTTTTCCGCCTGTTTTAACAGCGTCAAGGAACGAACGGATTTTTTTGTAGAAATTGCCTTCGCTCTTATCCTCGATAATCGGGATTTCGGTAACAACACCCTCGCCGGCAACGTTGCGATAAATCTTCATCGGGCCGCCGACAGAGCCGTTCCAGCACTCTGTGGAAGGAATTCTGAGAGAGCCTTTTTTACCCATAATAATCGTGTCGCCCGGTGTGTCAAGATGCATTGCCCACGCAATTCTGAAGTCAAGAATAATTCCGCCTTCAAGTCTTATAAAGCCTGCGCCGAAGTCGTCAACACCGAAGAGCGACGCATATTCGGGGTGTTTGTCGTAATAATTCGGGTCTGTTCCGAAGAAATTGGAGGTATAACCCGTAACGGTAAGGGGCTTCGGATAGCCGATTGCGTTAAGCACCATATCGAGAGAATAACATCCGATATCGCCGAGCGCACCGAGTCCTGCAGTTTTATCTTCAATAAATGTAGTTCCGAACGGTGTGGGAATACCTTTTCTTCTTCCGCCGCCGGTCTGTATGTAATAAATTTCGCCAAGCTCGCCCGATTCAACAATCTTTTTAATCATCTGCATATTGGGGTCAAATCTCGGCTGGAAGCCTATCGACAAAATTTTGCCGCTCTTTTTCTCTGCCTTGCAGATTTCAACCGCTTCATCAAGCGTTACGCACATAGGCTTTTCCAAAATAACGTTTACGCCGTGCTCCAAAGCATAAATTGTGCACTCTGCGTGCGTTCTGTTGTAGGTACAAACGCTTACTGCGTCAAGCTCTTCGTTGTCGATAAGCTCTTTGTGATTGTGATAGCAGCGAACGTTTTCAACACCGTGTTTTTCAAAAAATTTCTCTGCCTTGCCGTCTATAAGGTCTGCGCCGCAAACGATTTCAACGTCGGGCATTTTTTTGAACTGCTGAATGTGTGCGTCCGCAATCCAGCCCGTTCCTATAATACCAACCTTCAGTTTTTTGGAGGTGTCGATTGTGGTTTCCTCCTGATCCTCTTTAAACTTATTCAAAATATCATTGTCAGCCAATTTTTTCAGCTCCTTTTAAATTACGCTCTTGAAAACGAGCGCTTTTTATGTTACACTGATTATAACAGCAAAAAAAAATTTTTTATACAGAAATTTTGACTTGTTGTTGAACAATATTGACTTTTGGTGATTTTAATGTTTAATGAAACGGTAAATTCAAATGTCCCCAATACTCCCGTGCATATAGGGCTTCCGGGTGCCGGCAAAAAAAAAGGTCACAAAATTTCACGTCCTCATATACACAGTGAAATTGAGCTTTTGTATATTTCAAGCGGCTCTCTGAGGGCTTATAATTCGGAAACGGGCGTTGACGCTGAGACGGGTGAAATCATTTTTATCAACAGCCGTATTGTGCACGAAACGCTTTCGCTCAGCGACGGCACAAAATACTGTCTTATTCAGTTTGACATATCCGAAATGGCGCAAAATCATCTTAAAAATTCAAGCAAATATCTGCGCCGCTTTTTGTCGAGCAGCGAATGTGCAATGTACGTTTTTAAAAACGGTGATAAGAAAACAGACGAACTGAAAGGGTATCTTGGCGAAATTATAAAAGAGAGCATTGAAAAAAGAAAATCGTATGAAATGTATATCGGCGCAGACACCTACAAAATTATTGCGTTTTTGCACCGTAACGGTATTTTGCTTAACGAGGCAAATTATTTTGAAAGCGGAACGATTGAACGTGTTCTGCCGGTATTGAACTATATTGACGCTCACTATAAAGAAGAAATTACGCTTGACGACTTAAGCCGTGTGGTTAATCTCAACCCGTATTATTTCTGCCGTCTTTTTAAAAAGGCAACAAATTCAACCTTTACGGAATATCTCAATTTTGTGCGCATATGCAAGGCAGAAAAGCTTATTATCACGGGTGCGAACACAATTTCCGAAATTTCTATGGACGTAGGCTTTTCCTCCGTTTCGTATTTCAACCGTATTTTTAAAAGATATAAAGGCTGTACGCCGTCGGTGTATAAAAAGGTAAAATATGCGGTGCAGTAATGCGCAGCAAAAAAGAGCCGTCCGCAAAAACTGCCGCCCGATAAGAAAGCAAACAAAAAAATGTTTTTTGCAACAATACTTTCTTACCCGGCGCCGGCGAATATGCAGGCGTCTCTTTTTAATTTTCGTTCATTTAATTAATTTTCATTCATTTCATCAAAAATGCGGTCAAGCTCCGCAGCAGCATTTTCAAACTCGGCGTCGTCCTCTATGTCAAGAAGGTCAAATTCTCCGTTTTTGTGCTCACGGTAACCGTAAACAAAAATTTCACCCTCTCTTGCCTCGCCCTCTGCGGGCGTAACCGCAATATATTCTTTGCCGCAGGATAAAAACGTGCCGAGAATTTCGCAGTCAATTTTTTCGCCGTCATCGCCCGAAAGCGTCACAACGTTGTTTCCGCCGCTCATTCTTCTTCCTCCCAGTTATGGTAAATGTCCTGAACGTCGTCGTTATCCTCAAGATTTTCGATAAGCTTTTGCATCATCAGAATATCGTGGTCGTCGGTAAGTTTAATGTAATTTTGCGGAACCATTTCAACCTCGGCTGAAGCATAAGCATAGTTTTTATCTTCAAGCGCCGCAACAACGTCCGAAAAATCGTCGGGCGAGGTTGTGATTTCGTAATATTCGTCGTTCACCTCAAAATCCTCTGCGCCTGCGTCAAGAGCGTCCATTGTAATTGTGTCCTCGTCAATGTCATCCGCTTTGAGAATTATAATTTTTCCCTTTTTGTCAAACATCCAGCCTACAGAGCCGTTTGTGCCGAGGTTTCCTCCGAACTTGTCAAAATAATGGCGCAAATCGCCCGCAGTTCTGTTTCGGTTGTCGGTAAGGGTTTCAACAATAACCGCAACTCCCGAAGGGCCGTATCCTTCGTAAGTAATATTTTCGTAGCTGTCCTCGTTTCCGTCGCCGAGCGCCTTTTTAATACACCTTGAAATATTGTCGTTGGGCATATTGTTTGAACGTGCCTTTGCAATAATATCCTTTAATTTTCTGTTAACCTCGGGGTCTGCGCCGCCGCTTTTAACCGCAACGGTAATCTCTCTTCCGAGTTTTGTAAAAATTTTGCCCTTCTGAGCGTCGGTTTTCTCCTTTTTATGTTTAATATTTGACCATTTTGAATGTCCTGACATAACTAAAATTCCTCCGTTAAATTTATTGCTTTTTATTTTTCATCCGTAAAAAATTTGATTGCACGTTCTATGTATTTATCCCAAAAATTCCATTCGTGACCGCCGCTGCCTTCTTCGTAAAAGTGCTCAAAGCCTCTGCCCTTTATAGCCTCTCTGAACTTTTGGTTGTCCTCATACAAAAAATCCTCTGTTCCGCACGCCTGATAAAGCCTCGGCTTTTTGTCACCCTTAAAATTTTTCACAAGCGTTATAACGCTCTCGTTTGTACCCTCTAACGTATCGCCATCGCCGAACGCAAGAAATGCGTCGGTTTGCCAGTTGCCCGAAGGATTTGCGTGGGACGAAATATCCAGAACGCCCGAAAGAGAAGCCGCCGCAGAAAACGTTTCATATTCTCTGAGCGCAATCTTAAATGCGCCGTAGCCGCCCATGGAAAGCCCGGCAACAAAAGTATCCTCCCTTTTTTTGCTCAGACGGAAAACCTTTCTCGTATAGTCCACAAGCTCTTTTGTTACGAATGTATAAAAATTTCTGCCGTATTTCATATCGGTGTAAAAACTGCGGTCAACGTTCGGCATAATAAGCGCAACACCTGCGTTTTGCGCATACCGTTCAACCGAGCTTCGCCTCTCCCACGAAGTATGATTATCCGAAAGCCCATGCAAAAGGTAAACGGTTTTGATGTTATCGGCGCAATTCTCCGGAATAACTGCGTTAAAGCAAACATCCTGACCGAGAGTTTCCGACTTGTAATAACAATTAAAAAATGCCATAAATAAAAATCTCCGTTCCGCCGCCCTGCAACGGCTCTTGACGGCAGTAAAAATCCTCTTATCCACAGGGTAAAAAGTGATAAGAATTTACTTGCTCCTGTGCGTTTTTGCCAAACAAAGCCCTTTTAACAAGCAAAGTCTTTTACAAATTTTTTCGCACACTCACACAATCCGTCCGAAGAATGACGCAAAGTCAGCCCCTTGCATTATTCCCCACTATTATATTTTATCGTAAATAGCCAAAAAGTCAAGTTTTTTTTGCACTTTTTGTGATAATAGAAAAAAATTAAGAATAGAAATATAACATAATACAAAAATTATTGTTTGGGGAGTGTATAAATTTTGGATAATATTAATGTAAATAACGAGGTGCATCTTGCAGGAACAATAGCGAGCGCTCTTTTATTCAGTCACGAAGTATACGGCGAAAAATTTCTTACGTTTTGCCTTAAAGTGCCGAGGCTGAGCGATATTTCCGATTATATAAACGTGACGGTTTCGGAAAGGCTTATAAAAACAATCAACCCCGAAGTGGGAAGCGCCGTCGAAATAGACGGGCAGTTCCGTTCCTACAACAATTATTCCTCCTCGGGAAACAGGCTGATTTTAACGGTTTTTGCCAGAGATATCGTAATGCACAGCGGCGAAAACTTTAAAAATCCCAATTACATATATCTCAACGGCTTTATCTGCAAGGCTCCGGTTTACCGCATAACCCCGTTCGGACGTGAAATAACCGACCTTCTTATCGCAGTTAACAGAGCGTATAACAAATCCGATTATATGCCGTGTATCGCCTGGGGCAGAAACGCACGTTTTTCGGGCAATCTTTCAGTCGGCGACAACATAAAAATATGGGGAAGAATACAAAGCAGAGAGTATCAGAAAAAAATTTCCGAGGAGGAAACGGTAACAAAAACCGCATTTGAAATTTCCATTTCAAAAATGGAGGTAATGCAAAAAGAAGCGGACGGCGAACAGCCCGGCTCCGAAATAAGCTGAAAAATAAAGGCTTTTGACAAAATTTTACATATGTCAAAAGCCTTTTTACATTCAAAAATCCTTTCCGTCACCGAAAACCTCCTTGCATAATTGAAAAATCCATTTACACTATTGAAAAGTTTTTTGAATATTCTTATTTTTATAAATTTTTGCACACCTCTCTATACAAAATCGCACATCACGGCATTGCAAACGTAATACGCTTTTTCTGACAAGAGAATTTTGTCGCCGCACAATTTAAGCATTTTTGTTTTTTCAAGATGAAATTTAAGCTTTTCGCCGAAAAGCGAAAAAATATCCTCGCCGAACCTTTTTTTAAAACCGGATATGCTTATCCCGTCCTGCAAAAGCCGCAGATTCAATATGATATACTCGCTCATTTTTGCGCATTTGTCTATAATCTGCACGTCTTTTTGCTCCGTGGGATTTTTTATATAATCCTCAATTTTTTCGTTATTTGTAAACCTTCTGCCCGAAACATACCCCGAAGCGCCCGCCCCGACGCCGAAATACTCGCCGCCGTGCCAGTATTTCAGGTTGTGACGGGAAACAAATTTTTCGCTTTTCGCAAAATTTGAAATCTCGTAATGCACAAAACCGTTTTCCTTTAAAAATGCGCATATATATTCGTACATATCCGCATATTCATCGTCCGAAAAAAGGCTTGCCACACCGTTTTTAACGTCGCTGCAGAAAGGCGTTCCCTCCTCTGCCGAAAGACCGTAGAGCGAAATATGCTCCGTGTTGAGCGCCATTGCCTTTTCAAGCGTCGTTTCAAGGCTTTTTCGGGTTTGACCGCCTATTGCATACATAATGTCGATATTTACATTCTCTATACCGTTATCCTTCACAAGATAAACGGTATTTTCAATATCCTCTGCCGTGTGAATACGGCCCAGAATCGCAAGAGAGCGGTCGTCAAAGCTTTGTGCCCCTATGCTTATGCGGTTTATGCCGCAGTTTTTGTAAGATACGATTTTTTCCTTCGTAACCGTTTTCGGGTTTGCCTCAATCGTAATTTCGGCGCCTTTTTCAACGTCAAAGTGATTAAAAATTTTATCCGTCAAACGAAGAATATATTTCTCATCCACCGCAGACGGTGTTCCGCCGCCTATATAAACGGTTTCGATTTTTTCTCTTTCCAAACTCTCTATATGACGCAAAAGTGCGTCAAAATAATCGTCCGTAAGATAAAAACGGTCGTCGTAAGAATTAAATGCGCAGTAACGGCACTTTTTCACGCAAAACGGAATGTGAATGTAAATTGATTTCATACCGCACTCCATCAGTCTATTTTCAGAACCGCCATAAATGCGTCCTGCGGAACCTCTACCGAGCCAACCTGACGCATACGTTTCTTTCCTTCCTTCTGTTTTTCCAAAAGCTTTTTCTTACGGGTGATGTCACCGCCGTAGCATTTTGCCAAAACGTCCTTGCGCATTGCCTTAACCGTTTCTCTTGCAATAATTTTGTTTCCGATTGCCGCCTGAATGGGCACTTCAAAAAGCTGTCTGGGAATTGATTCTTTAAGCTTTTCGGCAATTTTTCTTCCTCTTGAATATGCCTTTGACGAATGAACGATAAACGAAAGTGCGTCCACAACCGAGCCGTTGAGCATTATATCAAGCTTTACAAGGTCGGATTTCTGATATCCCGTAAGCTCGTAGTCGAACGAAGCATATCCCCTCGTGCGTGATTTCAGTGCGTCAAAAAAGTCGTAAATTATTTCATTGAGCGGCAGAGTGTAGTTAAGACTGACACGGGTATCGTCAATGTACTGCATATCGTGATACGTACCCCGTCTTTCCTGGCAAAGCTCCATAATATTGCCTATAAACTCAGTCGGCACCATAATCGAAGCCTTGACAACAGGCTCCTCCATATATTCAATCTCCTGCTGCGGAGGAAGGTTTGTCGGGTTTGAAATATCAAGCATTTCGCCGTCGGTTTTTGTTATTTTGTAAATAACGCTGGGTGCAGTTGTAACAAGGTCGAGATTGTATTCACGTTCAAGCCTCTCCTGTATGATTTCCATATGCAGAAGTCCCAAAAATCCGCATCTGAAGCCAAATCCCAATGCAAGCGAGGTTTCGGGCTCAAATGTAAGGGATGCGTCGTTTAACTGCAATTTTTCAAGTGCGTCCCGAAGGTCGGGATATTTTGCGCTGTCGGCGGGATAAATTCCCGAAAATACCATAGGATTAACCTTTTTGTAGCCGGGAAGCGGCTCTTTTGCACCGCCGTCGGCAAGCGTAATGGTGTCGCCCACACGTGCGTCACGAACATTTTTTATGCTTGCCGCAATGTAGCCGACCTCGCCTGCGCAAAGCGAATCCGACGGATTTAAACCCAGCGGCGAAAGATATCCTGTTTCCACAACGTCAAAGCACGACGAGGTGGACATAAACTTTATTCTGTCGCCCGGCTTTATTTTTCCGTCACGAAGGCGGACATACACAATAATTCCCTTGTACGAATCGTAATACGAATCAAAAATAAGCGCCTTAAGCGGAGCGTTTTCGTCGCCCGATGGGGGTGGCATTTTGTTTACAACCGCCTCTAAAACGTCTTCAATTCCGATGCCGTTTTTTGCGGAAATAAGCGGTGCGTCCTGAGCGTCAAGTCCCAGAACGTCCTCAATTTCAGCCTTAATTGCATCGGGACGTGCGCTCGGCAGGTCAATTTTATTTATAACGGGAACAATTTCAAGGTCGTGGTCGATTGCAAGATATGTGTTTGCAAGTGTCTGCGCCTCAACCCCCTGCGCAGCGTCAACAATCAAAATTGCGCCCTCGCACGCAGCAAGGCTTCTCGAAACCTCATAGTTAAAGTCAACGTGACCCGGTGTATCAATAAGATTAAGCGTATACTCGGTGTTGTCTTTCGCCTTGTATAAAAGCTTTACCGCACGCGCCTTTATGGTAATTCCCTTTTCACGCTCAAGCTCCATATTATCCAGAATCTGATCCTGCATTTCACGCTTTGTAAGCGAACCGGTGTATTCCAAAATTCTGTCCGCAAGCGTTGATTTGCCGTGGTCTATATGAGCAATTATGCAAAAATTTCTTATATTATCCTGATTTGTGGGCATTTTTAACGGTACTCCTTTTACAGCTTTAATAATTTATTGTAACATATTTTTTTAAACAGAGCAACAATTTTATGAAAAATTAAGCCGTTTATTAAAAAGTGTGCGCAAAAAAACAGCGGCTTTTGCAAATTTCTGCATTTTACCGCTGTTTTAACCGAACATGATATGCTTTAAACCTACTGCTTTTCGTATATGCTGCCTATATGCGAAAACGGATAAAGCCTGAAAACCGCTTTTCCTTTAATATTTTCTTCGGGTATAAGACCAATGCTTCTGCTGTCGGCGCTTCCGCCCTTGGTACGGTTGTCGCCGAGCACAAACACCTCGCCCTCCTTAACGGTGTAAGGATACGCAACGGCGCCGCCTATTTCGGTGGTTTTGCCCGTAATATAAGGCTCGTCAAGCACCTTTCCGTCAACCGAAACGTCGTGCGTGAGAGGGTCTATATTCACTGTCATACCCTCTGTCGCTATAACCCTTTTTACATAGTAAATTTTAGGATTCTGAGGCGGTCTTAATATAACAATATCCCCCACCTCGGGCTTATACATAAACATATTTACATAAAGCTTATCTCCGTCCGAAAGGGTTGGATTCATAGAGCTGCCGCTGACGTTAACCAGCGAAAATACATAGTTTCTTATTATAAGAGCAAGCGCAACCGCTATTGCAATAGATAAAATCCAGTCCAAACATTCCCTCTGCCACGGTTTCTTTGACTCAAGCTCATCATCTTCATTAATAACGCCGCTTATGTTATTGTTATCCAATTAAATTACCTCCGAAAAGAATTGTTCAAATAGCATAAAATGCTATGACAAACCGCACACGGAAAGTCATAGCATACCTTTACGCAACCAAAGCTGTTATTTGATTTTTTCTTTAACCTTTGCTGCCTTACCGACTCTTTCTCTGATGTAGTAAAGCTTAGCTCTTCTTACCTTACCGCTTCTTACAACCTCGATTTTAGCAATCTTGGGCGAGTTAACCGGGAAAGTTCTTTCAACGCCTACGCCGTAGGAAACACGTCTTACGGTAAATGTTTCAGAAATTCCGCCGTGTTTTTTGCAGATTATTGTACCTTCAAAAATCTGAATTCTTTCACGGTTTCCTTCTGTAACCTTAACGTGAACTTTAACCGTATCACCGATATTGAGCTGCGGAAGGTCGTTTCTTATCTGACCTTGTGTAATGCTTGCAAGAATATCCATCTTAAAATATCCTCCTTCCTTTCCAAGACGTTCGTGACAAACAAGAGCCGCAACAAAAAAAGCGACGTTTTCAGAGGACCGTCCGTTTTACCAAAACATTTTACCACATTATAACTTTTATTGCAAGTGTTTTTTTAAATTTTTTTAAAAATTTTCTTCCATACTTAATTTTAGTCAATATTTTTTAAAAATAATGCTTGCATTTTAAAAAAGTTTGTGTTATACTAATTATTGCTTATTTGTAAATGTATGAAAGAGGTGAAACAAATGAAGGAAGGAATTCATCCCGAATATAAAACCGCTGTTGTAAAATGTGCTTGCGGAGAAACTTTTGAAACACGTTCTACAAGGGAAAAAATCAATGTTGAAATTTGCTCTAAATGCCATCCTTTCTATACCGGAAAACAGAAGTTGGTTGACACCGGCGGACGTGTTGAAAAGTTCAGAAAGAGATTTGGAATGGACAAATAATTATAATTTGGTTTATATTTTCAAACGATTAAAGGAAATTGGCAAAAGATGACTTTGCCAATTTTTTTTAATTTTATCACGTTTTTATCACAAATATATATTATTATAACCCTCGGAAGGCGGGTGAATCAAATGAAGAGAATACTTGTTGCTGACGATGAAGAAAAAATAAGAGAAGTTATAAAAGAATACGCAAAATTTGAAGGATACGAAGTTTTTGAAGCGGAAAACGGTATGGAAGCGGTTGAAATGTGCCGTATGAGCGACTTTGACGCAGTGGTGCTTGACGTTATGATGCCCAAGCTCGACGGCTTTTCGGCGTGCAAAGAAATTAAAAAAATAAAAAACATACCCATATTAATGCTTTCTGCAAGAGGCGAAGAATATGACAAGCTGTTCGGATTTGAAATAGGCATTGACGATTATGTTGTAAAGCCGTTTTCGCCGAAAGAGGTTATGGCACGTCTTAACGTTATAATTTCACGAAACACAAAAACGGAGAAAAAGAAAGACCTTCTTGAATACGGCGGACTTGTTATTGACATTCCTGCCCGAAACGTTTTTGTGGACGGCGAAAAAATTGACTTGACGCCTAAGGAATACGACCTTTTATTCTATTTTGCCAAAAACAAAAACATAGCTCTTTCAAGAGAAAAGCTTTTGTGCGACGTGTGGGGATACGACTTTTACGGCGACGACAGAACCGTTGACACTCACATAAAAATGCTCAGAAGCCGTCTTGGAAAATACCGTGACTATATAGTTACATTACGAAGCCTTGGATATAAATTTGAACCGCAGGAAGGGTGAGAATTTAAAAATTATGAAGCATAGCAAAAGAAACGAGCAAAGCATAAAAATCCGTATGTGGAAATATTTTGCGGTGTTCACGGTAACAATTTTGTGCCTTTTGTGGCTTTTGCAGATTATTCTTTTCGGCACCTTTTACAAAACAATGAAAGGCAGCGAAATGAAGGACTGCGGAAACCAGATAAAGGCGGCGAGCGAAACGCTTGAACCGCAGGAAATTGCCGAATACATAGAAAGAGTGTCGTTTGAGCAGGGCGTTTCCATCTATGCCTTTGATAAGGACGGAAATATGCTTTCCACAAGAAAACGTCCCCGTCCCGAATGGATGAGCGACGAAGAAAAAGAGGAAGTTTACAGAGTTCTTAAAAACAGAAAAGAGGCAGTTTACCGTCACACAGAGCAGAATTTTAAAATGACCGTTGTCTCATACGCAACAAAAATATACAGCGTTTCGGGCGAGGAATATTACCTTTATATGAAGGCGCCGCTCATTGCGCTCAATTCAACCGCAAAAATTTTAAGAACACAGTTTTTTATGGTATCAATACTGTCGTTTCTTATAGCGGTTATACTTTCGTATTTCACCGCAAAGCGCTTTACAAAGCCGATTATAAAGATTACCGAAACGGCAAACAAGCTTGCCGAAGGAAAATATGACGCACACTTTGACGGCGGAGGCTTTAAAGAAATTGACGATTTGGCAGACACGCTAAACTTTGCGTCGTCCGAGCTTAAAAAAACGGATGAGCTGCGGCGTGACCTTTTATCAAACGTATCGCACGATTTAAAAACACCGCTTACCATAATAAAATCCTATGCCGAAATGGTGCGTGACTTATCGGGCGACAACAAAGAAAAGAGAAACGAGCATTTAAGCGTTATTATCGACGAAACAGACCGTCTTACATATCTTGTGAGCGATATTTTGGACCTTTCAAAAATGGAGGCGAACATAGAAACGCTTGACCTTGAAAAGGTTAATTTGCAGGAAATTGTAAACTCGGTATTAAAGAATTTTGCGGTTTTGGAGCAGAACGAGGGCTACGAATTTGTTACCGAAACCGAGCCGGACTGCATAATTTATGCGGACTATTCAAAAATATATCAGGTTGTTTACAATCTTTTGAACAATGCTGTAAATTACACGGGCAATGACAAAACCGTAAAAATTAAAATTACAAAAACGGACGGCAAGGTGCTGTTTGAGGTTATCGACACCGGCGACGGCATACCACCCGATAAGATAGATAAGGTTTGGGACAGATATTACAAAACGGGAAAAAATCACAAGCGAGGGGTAAACGGCACGGGAATAGGGCTTTCGATAGTTAAAAACATACTTATTCTCCACGGCGCCGAATACGGTATAAAAAGCGAAGTCGGACACGGCAGTGATTTTTGGTTTAAAATGTAATTTTATGCAAACCGTTTTCAAGACAGAAAGGAGCAAAACAATGGCTGATGAAGCAAAAAGCAAAACAACTTTAAAGGAAAATGCGTCGGAATTTGCAAAAAAGGCGAAGGACGGCGCAAAAAACCTTTTTCAAAAGAAAAACAAAAAGAAGCTTATATCGATAACAGCGGTAATTCTTGCGCTTGTTATAATAGTGTTGCTCTTTAGAGGATGCGGCAAAAAGACGGATAAGAGCGAAATCAACACCGACACCGTTTCAAAGGGCGACGTTACAAAAATTATCGAAGGCTCGGGAACAATCGAGGCTATTGACCAGTACGAGGTTACAAGCGTCGGCATAAAGGGCGAAATTGTATCCTGCACGTTTGAAGAGGGCGACGAGGTTAAAAAAGACCAGGTTCTCTACGTTATAGATTCAAGCGATATGCAGTCGAGCATAGACAGAGCAAACCTTTCAATAGAAAAAGCGCAGACGAGCTATGAGGACGCAGTTAAAAATTATAACGACACAAACAAGGATATGACCGTCACCGCACCGACAAGCGGGGTTATCACCTCTTTAAGCGTTGAAAACGGCGACAAGGTAAACGGCGGTATGCAGGTTGCCACAATCAAGGATAACTCAAAAATGAAGCTTACCATTACCTTCAACGCAAGCGACGCAAACAGAATTTCAGTCGGCGAGGCGGCAAAGGTAAATCTTGAAAATTCATATTCCACGGTAAACGGAACGGTTACGCACGTCGGAACGGGCACAACTGTTTCGGACGAGGGTGCGGTTGTAAAATATGTTGAAATCAGCGTTGACAACCCCGGCGCAATAAAGGACGGCGACAAAGCAACCGCAACAGTCGGAAATATTGCGTGCAACGATTCGGGAACGTTTAAAAGCTCGGCAGAGCAAACCGTTACGGCAAACCTTTCGGGCGACGTATATGCGCTTGCATACAAGGCGGGCGACAGCGTAAACAAGGGCGACGTAATTTTCAGAATAGATTACGATAATTCGTATTCAAATGTAAAAAATGCGAAAAACAGCTTAAACGACGCAAAAGAAAACTTAAGAAGTCTTTATGACGATTTGGAGGATTACAGCATAAAAGCGCCGATTGACGGAAAAATTGTTCAGAAAAACTACAAACAGGGCGAAAAAATCGACAATAACACTTCATCCTCCACAAAACCGCTTGCAATTATCTCGGATTTGTCAATTCTTACCTTTGATATGAACATTGACGAGCTTGACATTGCAAACATCAAGGTGGGTCAGGAGGTTTCAATCACCGCCGACGCATATGAAGGCGAAGAATTTTCGGGCATTGTCGATAAGGTAAGCGTTGTGGGCACAAGCTCGCAGGGCGTAACCACATATCCCGTTACGGTTATCGTTAACAGCGACAACAAGGATTTGCTCATCCCCGGAATGAACGTAAGTGCAAGCATCGTTATAGAAAAGGCAGAAAACGTTCTGAGAATACCCGTTTCGGCGCTCAGACGGGGCAATGTTGTTATTGCAAAGACAGACTCCGACGGTGTTGAAAGCAAATCCGGCGCACCCGGTGCGGCAGGCGGCGAAAATGCCGGCAAGCAAAACGGCAGTGATAAAAATTCGGGCGGAAAAGACGCAAAATCAGGCAGCGACAATCCTTTCCTCAGAAATCTTGACATTCCCGAAGGATACAAGGCAATTTTTGTTGAATCGGGTCTTTCGGATGACGATTATGTTGAAATCAAAGCGGGTCTTAACGAGGGCGACACGGTTGTTCTTCCCGACGCAACGGTATCTTCGGGCCTTGGTATGTTCGGAAATATGCACGGCGGCGGAGGCGGAGAAGGCGGCGGTCCTCAGGGCGGTCCTCCCTCAGACAGCGGCAACGGCGGAGGCGGCTCAAACGGCGGCGGAGGCGGCGGTCCCCGAGGCTGACAGTCTTAACGGAAGGAAAGGGAGAAGCGTATGATTGAACTGAAACACGTTTTCAAAATATACACCGACGGCGACAGTGAAATACGAGCGCTTGACGACGTTTCGCTTTTTGTCGGTCAGGGAGAATTTACCTCAATTGTCGGCTCATCCGGCTCGGGAAAATCAACCTGTATGAACATTATCGGCTGTCTTGACATTCCGACAAGCGGCGAATATTATCTTCACGGAAATGACGTAAGCAAAATGAGCGAAAAAGAGCTTGCATACATAAGAAACAAAGAACTTGGGTTTGTTTTTCAGCAATACAATCTTATTCCAAAGCTTAATCTTATAGAAAATGTCGAGCTTCCGCTTATATACAGAAGAATGGCGCCGTCAAAGCGAAAAGAGCTTGCGGCGGCGGCGCTTGAAAGAGTGGGACTCGGCGACAGGCTTACAAAATATCCGTCGCAGCTTTCGGGCGGTCAGCAGCAAAGGGTTTCAATAGCAAGAGCGCTTGCCGGAAGTCCCCCGGTAATTCTGGCAGACGAGCCGACCGGTGCGCTGGATTCAAAAACAGGCAAAGACGTTCTTGCACTTTTAAAAAAGCTTAATATCGAAGGCACAACAATTGTGCTTATCACCCACGACAATTCAATTGCGGCACAAACAAAACGCACCGTGCGCATACAGGACGGCAAAATCATTTCGGACGTTGTGAACGAAGAAATAGTTAAGACAATGGAAAAAGAAAAACAAGAAAAAGGAGCTGGTGTGCTTTGAGTATAAAACAATCTCTTACTCTCGCCGTAAAAAGCCTTTTGGGCAGTAAAATGCGCTCCTTTCTTACAATGCTCGGAATAATTATCGGCGTCGGCGCAGTTATCATAATTGTCGGCGTAATAAACGGTATGACGCAAATGGTTATGGACGAATTTGAAAGTATGGGCGCAACAAACATCATAGTTTCGGTAAGGGGCAGAGGCGGAAACAGAAGCATAGACATTGACGATATGCAAAATCTTGTGGACGAAAATCCAACCCTTCTTTCGGGTATGACCCCTGCGATAACCGTTTCGGGCGCTATGGTGAAATCGGGCACCGAAACGCTTGACACAACATCTGTTATCGGCGCAAACGAAAACTATGCCGCCATAAACAACAAAAAAGCGGAATACGGCAGAGATTTGCAGTATCTTGACTGCCACAACAGGCTTTTGAACTGCGTTGTCGGCACATACGTTGCAAACGACCTTTACGGAACGGCAGAGAACGCAATCGGAAACGAAATTAAAATAAACGGGCGCAGCTTTAAGATTGTCGGCGTTATGGAGGAGCAGTCGAGCAGCGAAGAATCATCCGATGACGACGCAATTATCATTCCGTACACCATAGCGCAAAAGCTTTCGGGAACATTCCAGATAAGCGCATATACCTTCTGCGCCGCAAACAAAGACGTTGCAACCGAGGCGCAGGCGGCAATAGAAGGATATCTTTACAAAATTTTTAACGACAGCGACGCATATAACGTTATGAATATGTCAAGCCTTGTTGACACAATCAACGATATGACAGGCAAAATGAGCCTTATGGGTGCGTGCGTTGCGGGTGTTTCGCTTCTTGTCGGCGGTATAGGAATTATGAATATAATGCTCGTATCGGTAACGGAGCGTACAAGAGAAATAGGCATAAGAAAATCGCTCGGCGCAGCGCCGTGGGATATAATGAGCCAGTTTGTCGTAGAGGCAATCACAACAAGCTCGATAGGCGGAATACTGGGAATACTTCTTGGCATTTTCGGGTGCTTTGCACTGCGGTTTGTGCCGGATTTAAGCCCCGTTGTATCCATTCCGTCAGTGCTTTTGTCCTTCACCGTTTCGGCACTTATCGGCGTAACGTTCGGATATTTTCCGGCAAAGAAGGCAGCGGCGCTCAATCCCATTGACGCTTTAAGATACGATTAAAAACACCCCGAAGCATTAGAGAGGAGAAAGGTAAATGATTAAAAAAAGCGTTTCACTTATTTTGGCATTTTGCATTGCGCTTACGTCTTTTTGCGTTTTTGCCGGCCAAGAAAACAGCAGTGTAAATATAGATGATTACATAAGCTTTATATCAAGCTTTAACATTATAAACGGCGACCCCGACGGAAACTACCGTCTTGACGACCTTGTGACGAGGGCGGAATTTTCAAAAATTGCGGTTGCTGCGTCAGAGCAGCGAAACAGCGTTGCAGCGTCGCTTGCAATATCGCCTTTTCCGGATGTTCCCTACACTCACTGGGCGGCGCCTTACGTTAAAATTGCGCTGTCAAACAAATATGTAAACGGTTATGAGGACGCAACCTTCCGTCCCGACCAAAACGTGCTTTTTGAAGAGGCTATTACGGTATTTTTAAAACTTTTGGGCTACGAAAATGCCGATTTCGGCTCCTCCTGGCCATACGGTCCTTACGGAATTGCAAAAAACATAAACCTTATTGACAATATGCAGTCGCAGATTGGCTCGTACCTTACAAGACGTGAGGCGGTTATCCTTGTTTACAATCTTTTAAACTGCAAAACAAAGTCAACTCCGGTGTCGTCCACCGAAAAATATATGAGCGTGTTCAACTGCACCCTTAAAGAAGACGTTATCCTTATTGCAACGTCAAAAGAGGATTCCTCCGTCGGCGCAAACAAGATTGCAACAAGCGGCGGCACATATAAAATAGGCAAAAACTTAAACCTTGATTATCTCGGCAAAAAGGGCGACGGAATTGTAAAAGACGGTGACGAGCTGATTGCGTTCATACCGAATACCGAATATACAACAAAAACCTATGCGGTTTACTCTGTGCTCGACGACAAAGTTCTGGTGCACGACAACGGTACAATCAAAGAAATAACCTTCAAGGACGGACTTGACGTTTACGAAGGCGGCAAGCAGAGCAGTTTTTCTGCGGTAAAAGCAAAGCTTACAATGGGCGACGAAATAACAGTCCGTTATGACGATTACGGCGCAGTGGATTATCTTATCTACAATGAAGGCACGCTTGCAGGACCTGTTACGGTTTCAAATTCTTCGTGGCAGTCAAGCCTCGGCGCAAACGATATAAGCAATGCGTTTGTGGTGCGTGACGGCGTTAAGTGCAGCGTTTCGGACATTAAAACAAATGATATTGTGTATTACAGCCGCGGGGTGAATATGATTCTTGCATATTCCAAAAAAGTAACAGGCGTTTATGAGGACGCTTATCCTACAAGGGATAACCCGACAAGCGTCACTGTTTCGGGCGTAACGTATGAGCTTGAAGGCGCTGCGGCATACAACAAGCTTTCCTCTTCGGGAAATCTTAAATTCGGCGACACCGTAACCCTTCTTATCGGAAGAAGCGGCAAGGCTGCGGACGCAATAAGCGCAGGAAGCGTTACAACCTCCGTTGTGGGATATCTTACCGAAACGGGCAGCAAAATTTACAAAGACAGCAACGATAACGATTATTCTGCATTTTATGCAAAAATCGTTACCACAGACGGCGTTGAAAACGAATACAAAACAGATAAAAACTACTCGGGCTTAAAAAATACAGCCGTTAATATGACTTTTTCAAACGGCGCCGGAAAAGCCACAAGAATTACCGTTTCCGAGGCGCTCGGCACGGTTAACGCAAGCAAAATGAAAATCGGCAAAACGGACGTTTCGGAAAACATACAAATTCTTGACGTAAGCACAACCTACGAAGATGAACCGACCCTTTACACAAAGGTTTATCTGCAAAGGCTGGACGGAATTGACCTTTCGGCAAGCAACGTTGTGTACGTTGAGAAAAACGGCGCAGGCGAAATTGAAAAAATGATTTTAAAAGACGTTACCGGCGATATGTATACCTATGCAGTAACCTCAAAGGTTAAAACCTCGAAAACAAGCGAAGGAAAAACCGACCCAAGAGGATATCAGTACACGTTTGAATCAAACGGCGCAACCTATACCGACTCGGGACGTATACTCACGGTTTCCGCAGGAGAGGGCGCGAAGCTTGTTCTGTCGGGTCAGACGGTAAACAACGTTAAATCAATGACGTCAATATCGGGCAGTGTAACCGAGCTTACATCTTCAAGCGTAAGCGTCGGAAACACAAAATATACCCTTGCAAGCAACGTAATAGTATACACAATGACCTATGACGGCTTAGGATATAAATACCTTATTACCCCCATTGACACGGTTTCGCAAAACTTATCCGAATACAAAAGCATTTCGGTTTATGCCGATAAGGCTGAGTCAAAAGGCGGCAGAGTAAGAATTATAGTTGCAAAAAAAGCATAAATAAAGGTTGGCAAAAAGTTACCCCGAATTGTGCCGATAACACAATGCGGGGTGATTTTTTGTCTTTTTATTTTCGCATATTTTCAAGAACACTGTACGGAATTTTAAGATTTCCCAAGCCTGTGCCTATTTCGATATGAGGCTTCATAAGACCGTGAAAATCCGTTCCGCCCGAAATTTTAAGGTCAAGCCTTTTTGCAAGGTTTTGATATTTTTCCTGCATTTTCGGCGTATACTCGGTATAAAAGCCCTCAATCCCGTCAAGACCTGCACTCTTTAACGACTTTATAAATTCAAAAAGGTCGCCATCATCTCTTTTCATAAGATGCAGATGCGCCGCAAATGCCTTTCCTCCGGCATTTTTGATAAGTTCCACTGCCTCTTTTGGCGAAACTTTCTGCGTATTTGAATATCCGCCCCTGCCGCTCGACAAATACTTGTCAAACGCTTCCTTCACGCTTTTTACATATCCTTTTTCCATCATTACACGTGCAAAATGCGCCCTTCCGACAATGCCGCCCGACAGTGCCGCCGCCTCGTCATAGGTTACGTCAAACCCCATCTTCCGAAGGTTTTTTTCAACCTCACGGTTTCGCATCATCCGCACTTTTTTAAGTTCGGCAAGTTCTTTTTGCAGATTTTGGTTGTTTATGTCGATAAAATATCCCAAAATGTGCGTTTCGGTTTCGGATTTTGCCGAAATTTCAATTCCCGAAATAACCTCAACGCCTTCATTTCTGCCGGCCTCAAGCGCCTCTGCAACGCCGTCTGTCGTGTCGTGGTCGGTAAGCGCAATCGCCGAAAGCGAGTGTTTTTTTGCATATGCAACAAGTTCGGACGGCGAATATGAGCCGTCCGATTTATTTGAATGTGTATGAAGGTCAATATATTTTTCCATATCAGTTTTCCGCCGTATACTTTTTAAGATAATCCTTGGAAGAGCCGTATTTAAACGCTTCAATCGCCGTATTTAACTGGTCGTCTATTTCAACGTCATGCTGCTTTATAATCTCCTCAATTTTAAGCTGTGTGGTAAAATCAAGCACGCCGTAAGGGTAAAGACCCGTCATTTTCTGAAAATCCTTAACCGCATAATACATATTTTCGTCAAATTCGCCGTTGGGTATCTCAACCGAAAATCCGAGTGCGTCAAGACGCTGTTTAAAGCATAAAACGTCATCTCCCGTATCGCCGAGCGACAAAACCCTGTCGTGCACAAGCGGCGCAAAATATTTTCTGTCATACTTAACAATGCGGTTTTTAATGTAGATATCGGGCGTAATTCCCACACCGTTAATGTGCCGTCCGCCGGCGGTAAGATATTCCGAATCGGTAAGGCGCACACCGCCGCCCGAAACAATTCTGCTAACAATCTGCTTTGTACCCTTTCCGTACGACTGCTCGCCTATGGCAATTCCCACCTTCGTATCCTGAACGGCGCCTGCAAAAGCCTCTGCGGCGCTTGCACTCTGACCGTTTATAAGGGTAATTATGTCGTATTTCGGATTTTCAAGTTCCGAATCGTATGAAAAATTCTTTTTCGCATCTTTGTATTCAAACGAAATAATCGGCCCCTTCGGGAACAGCATATTCCCGATTTTAACAAGCTCGGCAAGCGAGCCGCCCGGGTTGTTGCGAAGGTCAAAAATCACCTTTGTAATGCCGAGCGAGTCAAAATATTCAAGTGCCTCGGAAACAAACTCGGCGCTGTGACCCTCAAACGAATACAAAAGTATGTACCCTATTTTTTCGTCTATAACCTCGTAAAAACCCGAATCGTTGTTTACAATGTCACGCTTTACCGAAAAGCTCAAATTCTCGCCGTCACGGTAAATTATAAGGTTTGCCTCGCTGTCCTTTTCGCCGATAATGTAGCTTTTTGCCTCGTCAATGCCCATACCGGCAATCGAAACGCCCTGTGCACTGACAATTATATCGTCCTGCTTTATTCCTGCGCCCGATGCGGGAGAATTTTTCAACACCCTCACAACACGCAGTCCCTCGTCGGCAGCCGTTACAATAACGCCTATTCCGCAGTATTCGTTGTTGATATTTTCTATAAATTTATCGTATTCCTCACGTGTGTAATACTCGCTGTGCGCATCAAGATTTGAAAAAATCCCCTTAAGAGCATCGTCAAGATACTCGGGGTGCTTTGCAAGTATAACACGCAGTGCGTTGCGGTAAACATCCTTTTCTTCAATGTCGTATTTGTATGTTTCGTCCAGCATTTTAAAAGTGCGGTCTATAAATGAATTTTCAAAGGTGTCAAGATTAAGCTCGCCGCTCTCGCCGGACGAATTTTCGCCCTCTGCACCGTTTTGTCCGCCGGATGTATTTTCGCCCTCTGCGCCGTTTTTCCCGGCGGCTGCCGAAGTGTTCTGCGCACCGTTTTCGGCATAAATCGGAAAAACACCTCCAAATGCAACGCAAAACGCACAAATTAACGATATAATCTTAAGTTTAATGTTCATTTTTTCACCCTATTCCACGTAAATTATATAACATATTTTTTCGTTGCCGTATCCGTCAATCATAGTAAAAAACACGGCTTCTTTGTCAAGAAGAAAGCTGTTTATCTTGTCGGATGACGAAGGGTAATAATTTTCAAAAACCAAAAAATTTGAAAAAGCGTCAAAACCCGAAAGCGTGCCTTCATCAGACGCATTTAAAAATTCGCCCTTCTGATACCTTTTAAGATTTTTAAAAATAATTCTCTGTCCGCTCCTGTCATATAAAAAAACACTGCCTTTGTAAATTCCGCCGGTCTTATACCTGCTTTCGGCTGGCGATTTCGACTCTGCCGCATAGGCGGTATTGTCCTTTGAAAACACCGTCACGCTGCTGCCTTTAACCGTTTTATCGCCTATAAACAAAAAAGGATCGCCCTCTTTTATCTTAATTTCGTCACCGTTTGTAAGACACAGCGTTTTTTCGTTTCCCGTCATTGAAAAGTCGGTTACCTTAGCGGCCGTTACGTCAAAACCGTATTTTTTCGCAAGCTCCTTTTCAAAATTTTTAAGCTTTTTAAAAAATTCTTCCTCGCTCAACACGCTTTTCGGGCGCAAAAGATGTTTTCCGTCAGTATTTTCGTATTGCGAAAAGCTTTCGAGATATGATGCGACAAGCGTGCGGTTTTCAGCCTTAACAAGCGAAAAATCGTAAAAATCAAAAAGCTTTTCCCCGTTTTTTTCCGAAAGTGCAAAGCTTTTTGCGCAAAGGCACATAAAACCTTCGTTGGTAAGAGGCAAATCGCCGTCCGAAAAACTTTCGCCGAATATTTTTGCCGCTTTGCCGTATGTCATATCCTGCAAAGATGTATATTCACCGTCAAAAATTCCGAGCTTTTTTAAAAGCATAAGAATGTCGTTATTTTCGCCTGCGTCATATTCAAGCGAATACAAAACCGTCCTGTCCGAACGCATGGAAGCGCACAGGCCGCTTTTGCAAAACAAAAGCAAAATAAAAGCAAAACAAAAAACTCTTTTTACCTTCACTTTTTTCACCCTGCCTACATTTTCTCGGGTGCGTCAATGCCGAGAATATCCAAAACATTTTTTATCACGGTTTTTACCGCCGATATAAGATAAAGCCTTGCCAAAGTAAGGTTTTTGTCATCACCCTTAACCCTGCATTTCGGTGCGTTGTAAAACGAATGGAACAGCGAAGCTAAATCGAGAACATAGCGTGTAATACGGCTGGGGTCGCTGTTTTCGGCGCAAATCGAAATCTCATTCGGAAGCATTGCAGCCTTCGCCATAAGCTCCTCTTCCTCGGGCTGAGTCAAAACCGTAAGGTCTGCGTTTTCGTCAAACAAAATTCCGTCCTCAGAAAGCGAATTTATAATGCTTGCAATTCTTGCGTGCGCATACTGAACGTAAAAAACAGGGTTTTCGCTGTTCTGCGCAACCGCCAAATCAAGGTCAAAATCAAGGTGGCTTTCGCTGTGCCTTAAATTAAAGAAAAACCTCGCTGCGTCAACGCCTATTTCGTCAATAAGGTCGGAGAGCGTAATCATTTTTCCCGTGCGCTTGCTCATACGGGCAATTTCGCCGTTGCGCATAAGCCTTACAAGCTGCATAATCACAATTTCAAGCTTATCGCCGTCAAGACCGATTGCGTTCATAGCGCCCTTCATTCGGGCAACGTGACCGTGGTGGTCCGCACCCCAAACGTTTATTGCCCTGTCAAATTTGCGGACAGCAAATTTATTGCGGTGATATGCAATATCCACTGCAAAATAGGTAGGAATACCGTTTTTGCGGATTAAAACCTCGTCTTTTTCGCAGCCGAAATCGGTAGCCTTAAGCCAGAGCGCACCGTCCTTTTCATAGGTAAGACCGCTCTTTTTAAGCTCGTCCATGGTTTCTTTTACTTCGCCGTCCTTGTGAAGCGTGCTTTCGGGGAACCACACGTCATACGAAATTTTGTAGTCGAGAAGCCCTTTTTTTAGATTTTCAATATTAATCGGCAGCGCATAATTCACAAGCGCTTTTCTTCTTTCTTCGCTGTCCTCGGAAAGAAGTACGTCACCGTATTTTTCAATATAATTTGCGGCGTGCTCCTTTATGTCGTCTCCCTGATACCAGTCGGGAGAAAACTCAACCGCATCCTCGCCCTTTAAAGCCTGAATATAGCGTGCCTCCAGAGAATAGCCGAACTTTTCAATCTGAGCGCCTGCGTCGTTTATATAAAACTCTTTTGTAACGTCGTACCCTGCTTTTTTTAAGATGTTTGACAAAACATCGCCGATAACTCCGCCCCTTGCATTGCCCATATGCATAGGCCCCGTGGGGTTTGCGCTTACAAATTCAACCACAACCTTCGTGCCGTTTCCAATGTCGGTTCTGCCGTAGTCTGCGCCCATTTTCATAACCGTTTTCAAGGCGTCGTACATCCAGTCCTTTTTAAGATAAAAGTTTATAAAACCGGGGCCGGCAATTTCGCACCTGTCAATATAAGTATCCTCAAGGTCAAAATTTTCAAGAAGAAGTTCTGCCGTTTCTCTCGGGTTCTTTTTTACCATTTTGGTAATTTTCATAGCGATATTGCTTGAAAAATCACCGTTTTTCTTATCTTTAGGAATTTCAATCTCAATCGGAACAAGATATCCCTGCTCAAATTTAAAAACCTTTTTATCCTCCAAAACCGCACAGGCATCGCCGATAACCTTGGTAATCTGGTCTTTTATTTTAGCCGTAACGTCCATAATTTTCTCCTTTTTAAGCGGTGGTTTTCGCTTCTTTTATATTTATCGAAAGTGTTGTTTCGTTCACAAATGCGTCGTTGATGTCCATTTTGTAGCCGACGCAAACGCAGCCGCCGTCGTCGGTTATGTCAACATCCACCTCGGTGCTCATAACGCTTACCGTAAAGCCTCCGAGCTTTGTGTCATAGTACGAAGTGGTTTTGCGGTTGGGAATAAATAAAAGCTGATTGTTGACAAACCCTGCCCTAACAATCGAAACCTTGTCCTTTTCTATTTCAACCGTGGTTGTGGTGCCCTCCATACCGGTCACCTCCGACTCGGTGTAAACAAGATAGTAGCGTGCGTTTTCCTTATAAAACACGCCCTCGGTCACAAGCTCCACATCTTCTTTTTCGTTTTCTGCGGTGCGCTGCAGCCCCTTAATATTTATCAAAACGTTCTTTTTTTCCAATTTTAATACCTCTCAATATCAATCTTTTCAATCATACTGTCAATATTTTTGTCGAGAAATATATTTGCAACTTTTAAAAATCCGTCAACCGAATCACTGACAAAAAATTTATACTGCTCGCTCTTTACAGCTTCTGCGCACATTTTTCCGTTTTCTATGGTGTGTGCAACAAAATCTGCCGTTGCCTTGCCCGAATCTATAAGTGTTACGCCATCTCCCATAACCTTTCTTACGGTGTTTGCCAAAAGAGGATAATGCGTACAGCCCAGAATAAGCGTATCTATGCCGGTGCCGTCAAACCCCGAAAGATATTCTTTTGCAATAAGATAAGCCGCCTCGGTGTCCGCCATATTGTTTTCGGCAAGAGGAACGAACATAGGGCAGGCAATGCTGTGAACAAAAATTTCGCTGTCTGTTTCTTTAAGAGCCTTTTCATACTTTCCGCTCGCAACCGTGCTGCTTGTGCCGATAATTCCTATTTTTTTGTTTTTTGTCGCAGATGCCGCCGCCGCCGCCGCAGGATAAACAACCCCGATAATGGGAATATCAAACATATCCTTAAGCTTTTCAAGCGCAACCGAGCTTACCGTTCCGCACGCAATGACAACAAGCTTTATGTCGTGGGTTTTCAAAAAATTCATATCGCCGATTGCATACTTTATAATCGTTTCGTCCGACCTTGTGCCGTAAGGAACACGTCCCGTATCGCCGAAATACACAATATTTTCGTTCGGAAGCTTTTTGATAAGCTCCTTTACAGCCGTAAGCCCGCCGACGCCCGAATCAAAAACGCCTATGTATCTGTTATCCATATTCTTACTCCATACCTATTTCTATAAGTCTGTCTAAAATTTCGGAATACGAAAGCCCCTCGTGCATAAAAAGCTTGGGAAACATACTTATGCTGGTAAAGCCGGGAAGAGTGTTGATTTCGTTGATTTTTACAGTGCCGTCATCTTCGTTTACAAAAAAGTCAACTCTCGAGTATCCTCTGCCGTCAAGCGCAATAAAGGCTTTTTTAGCCGTCTTTTTAAGTCTTTCTTCAATATCGCCCTTAAATTTGGCAGGTATCACAAGCTTGCTTTCAACCTTGTCGGAATATTTTGCCTCATAGTCGTAAAATTCATTCGCCGCCTTAATTTCGCCGACACACGATACTCTTACGGCGTTTTCTCTGCCCATAACAGCACATTCAACCTCTCTGCCCGACAAAAATTCTTCTATAATAATACGTTTGTCAAATTTAAACGCATTGTCAATCGCCGCCATAAGCTGCTCTCTGTTTTTTGCCTTGCCTATGCCTATCGACGAGCCGGCATTGGACGGTTTTACAAACATAGGATACGAAAGCCTCTCTTCAGCCTCCACAACCTTTTTCATAATTTCGTCACGGTCGTAATTGTTCACCGTAACCCAGTCCGCCTGGTCTATTCCGGCATTTTTAAAGATTATTTTTGTGTATGCCTTATCCATACCGAGGCACGAGGTGAGCATATCGGGCCCGGCATACGGAATGTGCGCAAGCTTTAACATTCCCTGCACCGTGCCGTCCTCGCCGTTTGCACCGTGAAGCGCAATAAAAGCGCAGTCAACCTTTTTAATTTCAGCGTTTTTATCATCATAAACCACAATGCTTCCGTCGCAGCCGCCGAGGTTAACGCTTACATTTTTCATACCTTCGCCGTGCCACTTGTCGCAAATTATATTTTCGGTTTTTCCAATATATTCCTTCCACTTTCCGTCACGTGTAATTCCGACGGTTATGATATCGTATTTTTCCTTGTCAAGCTCATTTATAACAGACGTTGCCGAGCGGAGCGAAATTTCATATTCTGTTGATTCGCCGCCGAAAATTACCATTATTTTCTCTTTCAAAACCAAAACCCCTTTTTATATAAACACATAATTTTTCTTTATTTAAAATATGTTTTTCATCCGTTTTATGTTAAATTTTACGGCAAAAAACTTTGCACCTTTACTATTATATCACAAACAAAGTCAAAAGCAAATAGAAAATTACCAAAAAATCAATAAAAATTTTGTCAAATTAGCACTATTAATTTTTTTGAAAGTATGATATACTAAAACTACTCTCATTTTCTTTTAAGGAGATTTGCAATATGCCAAGCATCAAAATTAACAATAAAGCAAATACCTTTCCCGTTCCGTTTGCATTTGCGGATAAATATATGCCCAGCGCAAACGCAACCTATGTAAAGGTTTACATATACGCACTTCGCTCGTCGTTTGACACAGGGTATGAAATTACCATAGAAAGTATTGCGTCAAAATTAAACATCCTTGAAACGGACGTTATAAAAGCGTTTGAATACTGGAACAAAACAGGAATTGTATCGTTTAAAAAAACAAAGCTCGGCTATGAAATTGAATTTTTAAACTGTGCCGAAACCGAAACGGCAGCCGACAAAAAAAATCACATTTCGCCAAAATATGCGGCGAAGGACGTTACCGGATACATAAAAGAAAATGACGATATGAAAAATATGTATCAGATTGCCCAAGGCATTTTAAACAGACCCTTAAGCTCAACCGAGATTACAACCCTTTACAGTATGTATGACTGGCTCGGTCTGCCGAGAGAGGTTGTTCTTATGATTTTAGAGCATTGTGCGCAGATTGGCAAAACAAATATGCGCTACATTGAAAAGGTTGCGATTTCGTGGTCCGAAAAAGGCATTGACACTCTCGACAAGGCAAAAGCGCACCTTCGTGCCGCAAAAGAATTCAACAGCGTCAAGGCAAAAATCAAAAGCATATTCCAGATTAAGGACAGAAATTTTACCGAAACCGAGCTTAAATACATTTCAAAATGGGTAAACGATATGTCGGTTGACACCGATATGATAAAAAAAGCATACGACGTTACAATCACAAACACCCAAAAGCTTTCGTATCCGTATATGACAACAATTCTGCAATCCATTCTCGACGGCACGTTCGACAAGCCCAAACAGACGCAGGCTAAGGGCGGATTTTTAAACTATACCGAGAAAAAAACACTCGGCGAGGATGAAATAAATATGATTAAAAAACGCCGTGAATACATTAAGAAGGGAGAGGCATAATGGATATTTTAAAAACCTTAAAATCCGAGCTTTCGGACGAATATTTTGTGCTCAAAGAAAGAAACGAGCTTGAATTTGAGCAAAAAAAAGAAATTCTTTATGCAAATCATCCCCGCCTTAAAGAAATAGACACCGAAATTTCGCTTACAGCCTTAAGATGCGCACGAAAAATTACCGATAAATCACGCACGGTTGAGGACGTTACCCAAGAAATGCTAAGCACCTTAAATGCGCTTAAATCCAAGCGTGAGGCGTATGTTAAAGAAAACAAAATAGACCCGGGGTATATCAACATCACCCATAAATGCAGTCTTTGCGCCGATACCGGATACGTTGACGGCAAAATGTGCAGGTGCGCAAAAGAAAAGCTTGTCAAAAAGCTTTACGACCGATCGAATTTGAGCGAAGAAAAGAAAAAATACACATTCGGCAATTTTAAGCTTGATTTTTATTCCGAAAAAGACGAAAACAACCTCGGAATATCGCCGCTTGAGAACATAAAAGAGGTGCTTAAAGCGTGCAAGCAGTTCTGTGAAAATTTTGACAAAACAAAAAGGGGAATTTACATTTCGGGAAATTCCGGCGTGGGAAAAACATATCTTTCGTGCTGCATTGCAAATTACCTTATTTCAAGATGTCACACCGTTATGTATCAGAGCGCATACCGACTTTTCTCGTTTTTGGAGGATTACAAATTTTTGCGCATTGACCGCACCGAGGCAGTGCCTGTGTACGACTACATCTACAACTGCGATATGCTGATTATTGACGACCTGGGAACGGAATTTGCAACCGCATTTTCAAAAGCGGCTCTTTTTGATATCATCAACGTGCGCTCCGATGGCGGAAAAAGCACCGTCATAAGCTCAAACCTGTCGCTTTCCGATATTGAAAATACCTACTCTATGCGTGTTAAATCAAGAATTAATTCGTCCTTTCTCCTTCTCGGAATTTTGGGCGACGATATAAGAGATAAAGTGTGATTATAAAATATTATTCAAAACCGCCGAAAGAATTAAAATCATAAAATATATCGGGAACATATATTTTTTTGCAAGCTGTTTTTCTATTGAATAAATATAGTTTTTGCAAAAAACAATGTCTGCCGCAGCAAGCGCAAAATACAGTGCCGTGCATATAAACAGCGGCACAGATAAAACGTTGTATTTTAAGGCAGATTTAAAATCGAAATTTAAAACCGATATAAATCCCCTTGTCATTCCGCATCCGAAACAGGATATGACAAAAAAGTTTTTAAACGGGCATAATGATACTCCGGGGAAGATTTTTGTTAAAATAAAAAGCACGTCAAAAAATACACACCCTGCACATAAAGAATGTACGGTGTGTATTTTTCTGATATCGTTATTTTTCTTAATTTTAAACCAGCGGCCGTCCATAGCTGTCCCTGAAACCGCCCGACAAAATTGAAATTATGTCGATTATTGTGCCTATACCGCAAATTCCTGCCGTGAGGAAATAAAGCACACCGCTGCCAACCTTTCCGACATACATCCTATGTAAACCGCCAATTCCAAAAAGTCCGATAATACACAAAATAAGTGCAGTAGTTTTAGTTTTACGGGGACCGCCGTAAAAGCCGCCGTTAACATTTGAGTTAACACTGTCGTTGCTGTTTGTAATGTTAATTGTTGACTGACCGTTTGACGATTGCTTTGCCTCGTCAAGAACATTTCCGAGATCATCTTTGCAATACATTCTTCCCTTTACCTCCACAAGACAATCCTTACAAAACGGTTTTCCGCAGTACGAACACATTCCTTGTGCTTCTGTTTCGGGGTGCTTGGTACAATTCATTTCTTATCTCCTCCATTATCATCAGATAAATAATCTCTTACTTTTAAAAATACCGACCTTGCCGCAAAAAGAGCGGTTATTCCCACAACCACACAACTGATGAACCCTCCGAAAATCAAGACGGGTATCATATTGGCAAAGTTGAGATTTTCAAAGTCGAAAAAAGTTGTATTGGAAAAACCCGCAAAGAGGGCAATGCCGACTGTCAGTACAACACAAATTACCGACAGAATTACAAGCAATATAATTTGCGAGAAAAAAGACTTGTTTTTCAAGCGTATCGCCTCCTACACGACATATTTTAACATAAAATAACATAACTGCCAATAGAAAATAAAGATTTTAGTTAACATTTTAAGATTTTGTATTCTGTTAATAATAGTTATGCCGTATTAAAATAAAATAAAGGCAGGTGTTAATGTTTTGAATTATGAATTATTGGGCAAACACATAAGAGAACATAGAAAAAAGAAGAAATACACCTTGGAGCAGTTAGCTGAAAAGCTTGATGTTTCCACAACCTTTATAGGGCAAATCGAAAGAGCAAAGGGAGTGCCTTCGCTGGAAACGCTTGTTAAAATTGCAAATACTCTTGAAGTATCGGCAGACAGTCTGCTTTTCGGCGATTTAAACAGTAAATCAGGGAACAACGCTTTTGTGAAAAAGGTTGAGGAGCTGACCGAAAATTTCACGGCATATGAAAAAGAATTATTGCTTGAGAATATAGAATTGTTTAAAAAATCAAAAGAAAATGCAGGAATGTAGCGCATTGTTTACATTAGCCGAAAAAGGAAATCAAACATTTTAAACAGAGCCATTTTTTAAAGACAGGACAAAAATCAAGGTTAATGCTGACGTGTAACCATCAGATTACACAAAAACGCATACCCCGAAAGCCGCTCCCCGATAAGCAAGCATTGCCTTAAGAACATATTTTTTGCGCATTTCTGCATTAAAAAAACTTGCAATCCGTTAGGATTACTTGCTTTTTTGCCTTGAAATTCATCAAAAAATCTTGTTTTTAAGGTGCAAAGCAGTTTTGAATATCGTTTTTTTACAATTCAGACAAGAAATAAAACCTGCCATTATGCTTAACGCATATGGCAGGTTTTTGACGTAGTATGAATTTAAAATACGGCTTCAAAACCAATGCTTTCTTATCGGGGAGCGGCTAAAGAGGTATGCGTTTTTTATATACTTATTCTGCGTATGCGTATCTTCCCATAAACAGCACTTCGCCGTTTTTAGTATCGAAAATAACGTATGAAAACGGCTTATCAAGAAAGAAATCAAGCGGCTCTTCAACAGGCCCGAGGCTTGTCACACCAACTCCAATTCCCGTTGCGGCAGCCGCCTCGGTGCCCTTTTCATCCACCTTGATATACGTTTTGTGAATTGTGTCGGTAACCAAAATATTTCCGCTGAGCATTTTCGACAAATCAGCATTTTTGCCGAACACCGTCTTTATTCCCAAATCGGCAAGAATACCGTTGAGCGAGGTTTCAAATTTAAGCTCAAACTTCGGCATTTTTATGTTCAGCTTTTTGTAAGGCGCATCTGCGGCATTTTTTGCGATTTCCGTTAAATCTTCGCCCTGCACGTCGCCCTTTACAGCCACCATACAAAGTCTTGCCTCGCTATGCACGCCGACTCCTTCTTCCTCGCTGTATCCATTCATTTTATACGGCAAAACCGCCGCTTCGACACCGTTTTCAGAATAATACCGAAATTCTTCGGTGTTGTTCATAAAGTCAATTTCAGTCTTTTTGCCGTTTGAATCAGTAAACGTATCCTTCGCCGTGCGCTCTTTTGGAAATTCAATCTCCCAGCCCGCCTTAAAGTAAATTGCATTGGCAAGAAACGCCGAATACTCGTTGCTGTCTGCAAGGGTCGGAATTTTGCCCTTCGTTTTCTCGTTTACCCAGTCGTTCACCGCAGAAACGGCGGTTTTGTCATTTACCTTAACAGGGCTTGCGCCGTAAAATAAGCCGAGCGTTTTTGCGTAATCTTCCTTAAAATCGCCCTCTGCACGGTCAGTGTTCAAAAAAATCGAATTTGCAATGTCAAGCGTATAGGTTTTGTCGTTTCCGTATAAATCCATAAGCTTTTTGATGTATTCGTTAAAGCTGTCAACCCCCGAAATACCGAGGACATTCATAATTTCATCCTTTGTTTCGCCGTCTGTGCCGTTTAAAAGAAGCCCCAGCGCAAGCTTTATGCTGAGCGGCGAGAACATATAGTTTTTGTCGGACGGCATTTTTGCTCTCAGTGCGTCCGCAAATGACGATACGGGTCTTTTGTAAAAATTAATTCCGTCATCCGTCGAATATCCCGTAAAATCAGCAAACGTGTTGCTTGTGATATACACCTCGCCGTCTATAATTTCGGCAGGCACCGTGTTTCTCGACTGAGAAAACCTGAACTGATGAAGCCCGGTTTTGTTCTGATATTCCTTGCCGTTGACCAAAAGCGTAACGGGAAAAGACGATGTATAAAAACCGTTTCCCGAAGGATATTCCCATTCTTCGTTTTTTGGCTCTCTGAACGGAAATTCAGCGTTTTCGTCATATGTAACGGCAAGTATTTTGTCCTCGTTGTTCCATTCATATTTTGCGCCTATTGCGTCAAGCGTTTTTACAAGCGGAATAAACGCAGTGTTCTGCCAGCCGTTGCGGTAAATTTTTCCTTCGGCGTCAAGCTCTTTTCCGTCAAAAATAACCGAGCCGTTTTTTGAGCTTCCCATAGAATAAAAGTCGGTTCCGCCCTTTGTAAGCGTTCCTCCGGCGGTTGACGAAACCTTGCCGATATCCGTTTCCTGCGCATATGTATCAGAGGTGAACAAAACCTTTATTGTGCGTGCGTTTTCGTCCCACACAACACCATAACCGCAGTTTGCCATATCTTCGGCAACAATCACCGTTCTGCCGCCGATATTGTAGCTTTCGATTTCTTTTCCGTTAAGCTTTGCAACAATGTCCGTTGCGTAATAGCTTCCGACAATATCGCCCGGTTTGCCGCCGGTTTTTTCAACAACATCACCTGCCGCCGCCTGAAGCGACACAAAATCAGCACCCTTGTCCGATATATCCAGCAAACGCTCATCCTCATACCAGTAAACGTCAAAACCGTAATGCCAGTTTAAAATTTCAGCGTCTATAACCGTTTTCCCGCCGATATTATAGGATGTAATCGGCGCATTTTTAACGTATGCGGTAATGTCCGTTGCATAAATGTCGCCCGCCTTCTCGCCGATTGCAAATGCGCTCGGCAACGATAAAACAAGTGCAAGCGCAGTAAAAACTGCCGTGAATTTTTTCATTTATTTCCCCCTCCTTTTTAATTTAGACGTTTTTAAATGAAAAAAGTTCCATATCTTAAATATGAAACTTTTAAAAATTTTTTAACGTATCTGACCGTTTCCACGGATAACGTATTTGTAACTTGTAAGGTCGCTCAGCCCCATAGGCCCTCTTGCGTGCATTTTCTGCGTACTTATGCCGATTTCTGCGCCCAGACCGAACTCGCCGCCGTCGGTAAAACGTGTGGAAGCATTGACATAAACCGCCGCAGCGTCAACCAAATCAAGAAATTTATTTGCCTTGTCATAATTATTTGTGATTATAACCTCGGAATGTTTTGTGCCGTATTTGTCAATGTGGCTTAACGCTTCGTCAATGCCGTCAACCGCCTTTACGGCAATTATATAATCGAGAAATTCGTATTTATAGTCGTCCTCGGTTGCCTTTTTTGCCGATTTAAACATCTTTAAACACTCGTCGCAGCAGCGTATCTCAACGTTTTTCGCCAAAAGGGCGTCCTCAAGCTTTTTATAAAAACTTTTATCAATATTTTTATTTATAAGCACTGTTTCAAGCGCATTGCAAACCGACGGACGGCTTGCCTTTGCATTTACGATAATGTTTACCGCCATATCAAAGTCGCATTCGTCATCAACATAAGCGTGGCAGTTGCCCACACCCGTCTGAATTACCGGAACGGTTGCGTTTTGCACAACGGCATTTATAAGAGAAGCTCCGCCCCTCGGAATTAAAACATCAATATAATCGTTTGCCGTCATCATTTCGGCTGCGCTCTGCCTTGAAGTATCGCTGACAATCGATATCGTTCCCTGCAAAAATCCGAGCGGCAAAACAGCGTCCTGCATAATTTTTGCAAGAGTAAGGTTTGAATTTATCGCTTCCTTGCCTCCCCTTAAAATAACTGCGTTGGAGGATTTTAAGCACAGCGCCGCAGTGTCAACCGTAACGTTCGGTCTTGCCTCGTAAATTACGCCGACAACCCCGAGCGGAACCCTTCTTTTTTCAATAACAAGTCCGTTCGGACGCTTTTTTGAAAAGTCCGAACCGCCGATTGGGTCGTCAAGTGCGGCAACCTTTCTAACGCCGTCCGCAATACCCTTTATTCTGTCTGCGCTGAGAAAAAGACGGTCGCACATAGCGTCGCCGATACCGTTCGCCCTTGCGTTTTCAACATCTTTTTTATTAGCCGAAAGTATCAAATCCGTATTTTTGCAAAGAGCGTCCGCAATGCTCAAAAGAGCCTCGTTTTTTAAATTCTGAGATGCTCCCGCCAAAAATTTTTCGGCTTTTCGTGCCGCAATTCCAATATCTTTAATGCTCATTTTAATTCTCCTTTTTAGCCGAAAAATACGTTCCCTTTTTTTCGCCGTCAAAAATTTGATACAAAATATACGGGTCTTTTCCGCTTGCGATAATCATATTCGTTCCTGCGCCCGTTGCAATTTTTGCGGCGTGGATTTTTGTAATCATTCCGCCGGTGCCCCTGTTTGAACCTTCTGCGCCCGCACAGCTTTCAATCTTTTCGTCAATTTCATAAACCGTATCTATAATTTTTGCATCGGCATATTTTTTCGGATTTTTATCGTAAAGCCCGTCAATATCGGTAAGAATTATCAGAAGGTCGGCATTTGTAAGTTCCGCAACGTAAGCCGAAAGAGTGTCGTTATCGCCGAATTCGAGCTGTTCGGAAGAAATCGGGTCGTTTTCATTGATAATGGGAACCGCCGACATTGCAAACAGATTTTCAAGCGTGCGTTTTGCGTTTTTATAGCGTGTTTTGTCAAAAATAACATCTTTTGTAAGCAAAAGCTGCGCCACAGTATGACCGAACCGTGAAAAAAGCGAATCGTAAAAATTCATAAGCTCGCACTGACCGATTGCCGCAAGCGCCTGTTTTTTGTCAAGCTCCTCGGGCTTTTTGGCAAACCCGACTTTTCCCATTCCCACGCCCACTGCGCCGCTTGAAACCAGCACAATTTCAATGCCTCTGTTTTTAAGGTCTGCAAGCACCTTCACAAGCTTTTCCATTGTTCGTATGTTAAGACTGCCGCTCTCATACGTAAGCGTAGAGGTGCCAACCTTTATAACCACTCTTTTGACGCCGTCTGTATAATTCATTTTATGCTCCTTTAAATTTGCACATTTTAACATAAAAGGGTCTTAAGACTTTCAGCCTCAAAACCCTTTTTCTTTCTTACTTTCTTAAGTCGGACCTGCTCTTGTTTACAGATTCGCCCATTGCCTTTAATGTATTATCAAGCTGAGATAAAAGGTTGTCGGAATACTCGAGCGTTCCAATTCTTATATCACGTGCGTTTTTCTGCGCCTTTGCGATAATTTCGTTCGCCTGCTCGTTTGCACGTTTTGTAATTTCGTGTTCGTCCACCATTGAAATTATTTTCTGCTCGGCATTTTTAATAATCAAATCCGCCTGTTTTTGTGCGTCGGCAAGAATTCTTGTTCTGTCCTCGGCAATCGACTTTGCCATTCTTACCTCGTCAGGCAGCTGAAGGCTTATATCGCCCACCAAATTCATAAGCTCTTCTTTATTGACAAATGCCTTTTTTATCAAAGGTATTTCCAAGCTGCTGTCGATTTTTTCCTCCAGTTCGCTTATAAGCTCTAAAATATCCATTTTATCCTCCTAATCTCAGGCTTTGCTTGCCCTTTCAATAATATCTTTTTCAATTCTTGCGTCAACCAATCCTTCAAGACTGCCGTTATATTTTGCAACTTCCTTTACAATGCTTGAACTTAAAAAGGAATATTTTGCGCTTGTCATCATAAACATAGTTTCAATATTTTTTGCAAGCTTGTGATTCATAAGCGCCATCTGAAATTCATATTCAAAATCCGAAATTGCACGAAGCCCTTTTATAATAACGTTTGCGCCCTTTTTTTGTGCATATTCAACCAAAAGCCCCGAAAATGTGTCAACATAAACGTTTTCATAATCGCCGGTGATGCGCTTTATAAGCTCCATCCGCTCCTCAATCGTAAACATTGGAGAGCTTTTTGAGCTGTTTTTCAAAACCGCAACGTACACCCTGTCAAAAACCCTTGACGCACGTTTAATTATGTCGGTATGACCGTTTGTTATAGGGTCAAAACTTCCGGGATAAACCGCAATGTTTAATCTTTTTTCCATAAACAGCCTCTTTAGCCAAAATTAGTTGCCTTGCAGAATATAAAGCTTTACTCTGCCGTATCTGCGCTCTTTGAGAAGCGAAAACTGCGAAAACATATCATCCGCAAAACTTTCTGCTGCGTCTGCCTCAAGCGCTATAACGGCATCCTTATTAAGAAGCCCTTCTTCTCTAAGAAGCTTAAGGCACCTTTCATAAACGCCCGCCTTATACGGAGGGTCAAGAAAAACAAGGTCGAAAGTATTTTTGCACACCTTTATAAAGCTTTCAAAATCCTGCGTTTTCACAATGCTTTTTTCGCAAAAATGCGCTTTTTTAATATTTTGTTCAATAACCGCCCTGCATTTTGGGTTTTTATCCACAAAAACGCAGCTTTGTGCGCCCCTGCTCAAAGCCTCAAGCCCGAGTGCGCCGCTGCCGGCAAAAAGGTCGAGAACACATTTTTGCTCAATATACGGCATAAGCATAGAAAAGAGCGGCTCTTTAACTCTGTCGAGCGTAGGCCTGGTATCGAGAGAATCGAGCGACGCAAGCTTAAGTCCTCTTGCCGCACCTGCTATAATTCTCACTTTAATACCTCCCACGCATTACACGACAAACTGTTATACATCATATATTATATATATTTTGTCGCATAATGTCAAGTATTTGACGTTATTTTGTTAAAAATGACAAAAAAGGCTTGCTGCAAGCACGCTTTGCACAGCAAACCTTTTAATCTTTATGTTTTTGATGCTTTATTCAAGCTTACCGCACATAATTTCAAGGATTTTCTGATAAATTTCTTCATAATGTTCCTTAAAATACGCAGCACACTTTTTAGCCGTTTCCCTGTTTCCGACGTTTAAGGCGATATCCAAAAGGGGTTCGCCGTTTTCGTTAATTTCGCACTTTGCCATAAACACCCTTTCGCTTATCGGCAAAATATCCGCTTTTATTTCCGATTCAAACTTAACCCTCTTGTTAACCTCGTCAACGGCGTCAAGAAGCTTTTCTCTGACGCTGTAGGGAATTGACTTGTAAAAATAATTGATGTTGGTAATACCCGTATCGGTAATGGTATAAACCGTGTCGCCGTCAAACGAAATTTCTTTAAGACAGCCGTTATCTATAAGAAGATAAGTAATATGTCCTATTTCAAAAAAATCCGTCTTAACGGCGGAGCCGACTATATTATGCAAAAGAGGAGCAGTCGCCCCCGTTTTTAAGTTTTTGATAACGTAAAGCACCGAAAGCTGAAGCTCATATTCGGTGGGACGGTATAAAAAATCCACTGTTAAAAATGCCCGCTCCTTCATAATTTTCAAATTCTTCTGCTTTCTTTGCAAAGCGCAAAACACTCCTTGCGAAAGCAAAAAACAGCCGTTTAACGCAGCTGTTTTCAGTCAACAATATACGGTTTGAGCTCGCCGAGCAAATCGTCGCAGCTATCACTGTGAACTTCTGCCTTAATGGGTTTTGTAAGGTCAAGACTGAAAATACCCATAATCGACTTTGCGTCAACCACATATCTGCCTGATGTCAAATCCATTTCATAATCATATCTGTTAACGATATTTACAAAATTTTTAACATCATTAATCTGATTTAAAGCAATATTAAATGTTTTCATAATAAACATCTCCCCCCTTCTTCCTTTATATGTTAATATTACCTCAAAAAGGCTTGGAAGTCAACAAAAATTTGTGTTAAATTTATTTTTGTAATTTATTTGCAATAAATGTTGTGATAGTGTATAATAAACCTGATTAAAATTTGTAAAGGATGTAGCAAAATTATGAAAACCGTTGCGTTTTACACCTTGGGCTGCAAGGTTAATCAATATGAAACAGAAGCAATGAGCGAAATATTTGCAAAAAACGGATATAAGGTTTCTTCGTTCGACTCTGTGTGTGATGTTTACGTTATAAACACCTGCACCGTAACGAATATCGGCGACAGAAAATCACGGCAGATGATAAGACGTGCACGAAATCTTAATCCCGGCGCAATTATCGCCGTTGTGGGGTGCTATTCTCAGGTTTCGCCCGACGAGGTTGCAAAAATAGAAGGGGTAAATATAATTCTCGGCACAAAAGAGCGCAAAAACCTTTGCGCTATGGTTGAAAGATTAAAGAGCGGCGGCGAAAAAATTTCGGACGTGGAAAACGCCCTTAAAAATCACGAATACGAGGAGCTTGAAATCAAAGAATACGCCGAAAAAACACGTGCTTTTGTAAAAATCGAGGACGGCTGCAACGAATTTTGCACCTACTGCATAATTCCCTTTGCCAGAGGCGCAGTGCGCAGCAGAAAAATCGAGAATATCATAAAAGAAGTTGAATTTCTTGCGGAAAAAGGCTTTTGCGAGGTGGTGCTTACAGGTATTCATCTTGCGTCTTACGGCAAAGATTTAAAAGATACAAATCTTGCGGACGTTATATCCGCCGTTGCAAAAGTCGACGGCATAGAGCGCATACGCTTAGGTTCGCTTGAGCCGAGGGTTCTGACTGAAGATTTCATTAAAAAAATTGCCGCATCAAAAAAAGTCTGCAATCATTTTCACATTTCGCTTCAGAGCGGCTGCGACGAAACGCTTAAACGTATGAACAGAAAATACACCGCCGCCGAATTTGAAAATTCAGTTTCGCTTTTGCGCAAATATTTTAAAAACCCCGCAATCGCAACCGACGTTATTGTCGGATTTCCCGGCGAAACGGACGAAGAATTTGAAAAATCGCTTGCGTTTGTCAAAAAAATCAAATTTGCCGACGCTCACGTTTTTTCATATTCAAACCGCAAGGGCACAAAGGCTGATACTATGGAAAATCAGATTGACCCGAGGGTTAAAGAAGTGCGCCACAAGGCAATGGAAAACACGGTTGCAGAGCTTAAGGAAAGGTATCTTGAAAGTATGACGGGCGAAAATTTAAACGTGCTTTTTGAACAGGAAATTTCAGAAAACGTATACGAAGGCACGGCTCAAAACTACGTAAAGGTGATTAAAAAGAGCGATACGGATATTTCCAAAAAATGTATGACCGTAAAGATAGAAAAAATCGAAAACGGACTTGCAATTGCATATTAGTATTGAAATTTTGTAAATTTGTGGTAAAATAGCATTGTATAATGCTTTAAACAAAAGAAAATTCTGTCGGAAAACAAAATTTTATTGCTGTCCGAACAAGAGGTGAACATATGAAAAAATTTATTCTTGCGATTTTTGCCATAGCGTTTGTGTGTGCGCTTTTTGCGCTTTATCCTTATGTCGGCGAATTCTTTAAAACGGCTGACAAAACGGGAAACGACGTTGTTTTTGTGGTTGAAAACGGCGAAAATGCCAAAAGCGTTGCAAAAAATCTTAAAAATGCCAATCTTATAAAAAGCGAACTTTTGTTTTCGCTCAAGCTTAAAACCACAAATTCGGCAACAAAAATACGCAGCGGAACGTTTAATCTTAACACGGGGATGAGCCTTTCTTCCATAGTGAAAAAGCTTACCACCGAGGGCGGCGGCGAAAGCTTTGTCCTTACCGTGCCGGAGGGGTATTCTGCCGAGCAGATTGCACAAAAGCTTGAAGATGACGGCATTATGAGCGGCAGTGAATTTTTGTCCGCACTATCGGACGAATACGGTTATGCGTTTATTGAAAAAATTCCCGAAGGTGACTATAAATACAAGCTTCAGGGATTTTTGTTTCCGCAGACATACGAATTTTTCAAAAATGCAACTGCGCACGAAATTATCGATACAATGCTTAAAGAATTTGAAAAGCAGTATTCAAAAATTGCAGATATAAACAGTCTGGATTACGATACAATCATTTTAGCTTCGCTTGTGGAGCGTGAGGCAAAGCTTGATTCGGAGCGAGGCAAAATTGCAGGCGTTATAAAAAACCGTCTTGCCGAAAATATGCCCCTTCAGATTGACGCAACCGTTGTTTACGCCATATCGGACGGGCTTTACAACGTAAGCAAGGTTTATTATAAAGACCTTGAAAACACTTCGCCGTACAATACCTACAAGTATAAAAATCTTCCCGTCGGCGCAATATGCAACCCGGGTATAAAGTCGATAAAAGCCGCTCTTATGCCCGATATTCACAAATATAAATTTTATCATACCGACGAGAGCAAAAACGACGGAAGCCATATTTTTACCGAAAATTATACCGACCATATGGCAAGCCAGTAAATTTTTTCTTTACATATGACGGATAATATGGTATAATGGAATAAGTATAATCAAAAAAGGAGCGAAAAAAATGGCGAAAAAGAAAGCTGAAGAGCAGACGGCTCTGCTTTATAAGGGAATACCGCTTACGAAACACGGAAACGTTATAATCTACGGCGACGTCAACGATAAATACTACCTTCGTATGTCGGTGCTCAAAACAAAAATGCTCAAAGATGTTGAAATTCCGCAGTATATATATATTGAGCTTATTTCATCAAAGGACGATAAAACGGTAAAAAAGGCAGAAAGAGAAGATATGTACGAGGCGCTTGATATAGGCGGTTTCTGGCTTACCGAAGCACTTGAGGGGTAATTTATGAAAAACGACGCAAACTACACAATGCTTACAGACTTTTATGAAATTACAATGGCAAACGGCTACCTTGAAAAGGGTTTCAAGGATAAAATCGTGTGCTTTGATATGTTTTTCCGCAAAATTCCCGACGGCGGAGGTTTTGCCGTTATGGCGGGCGTTGAACAGCTTGTCGGCTATCTCGAAAACTTAAGTTTTGACGATAGCGATATAGAATTTCTGCGCTCTAAGAATATGTTTTGCGAAAAGTTTTTGGAATATCTTAAAAATTTTAAATTTGAGTGTGACGTCTGGGCAATCGAGGAAGGCACTCCCATTTTTCCGGGCGAGCCTATCGTAAAGGTAAAAGGGCCGGTCGTTCAGGCGCAGTTTATAGAAACAATGCTGCTTCTTACCATAAACCATCAGAGCCTTGTTGCAACAAAGGCAAACAGAATTGTGCGTGCCGCAAAAGGAAGGCCGGTTATGGAATTCGGCTCAAGAAGGGCACAGGGCGTAAGCGGCGCAATTGACGGAGCAAGGGCAGCATATATCGCCGGCTGCTGCGGAACTGCCTGCACAATTTCGGACGTGTGCTACGGCATACCCGCACTCGGAACAATGGCGCACAGTTGGGTTCAGCTTTTCGACTCCGAATATGAGGCTTTTTGTGCATATGCGCAAATTTATCCCGAAAACTGCACGCTTCTTATTGATACCTACAACGTTTTAAAATCGGGGCTACCCAATGCGATAAGAGCGTTCAAAGACGTTCTTTTGCCAAAAGGAATCCGCCCGGCAGGGGTAAGAATTGACAGCGGCGACATAACGTATCTGAGCAAAAAAATACGAAAAATTCTTGACGCAGAGGGCTTTAGCGACTGTAAAATAGTCGCAAGCAACTCGCTTGACGAATATATTATCAGAGACCTTTTGGACCAAGGCGCAATGATTGACTCATTCGGCGTGGGAGAAAGGCTTATCACATCACGTTCCGAACCCGTTTTCGGCGGTGTTTACAAGCTTTGCGCAGTGTATGACAACGGACGTGAAATTCCCAAAATCAAGCTTTCGGAAAATGTTGCAAAAATTACAACCCCCTGTGCAAAAAATGTTTACAGGCTCTACGAAAACGAAACGCACAAGGCTATTGCGGACGTTTTAACGCTTGAAAACGAAGATGTGCCGTCGGGCGAATATGAAATTTTTGACCCCGAGCATACCTGGAAAAGAAAAACAATTACAGATTTTTATGCAAAAAATCTGCTTGTAAAAATTTTTGATAAAGGAAAGCTTGTGTATAAGCTGCCCGATATCGAGGATATTAAAAAAAGGTGCAAAACAGAAGTGGACAACCTCTGGGATGAGGTTAAACGCTGGGAAAATCCGCATAATTATTACGTGGATTTGTCGCTTGATTTGTGGAAAATAAAAGATGAACTTTTAAACCAAAAATCGTTCTGAAAACCGCTCCGATAAAATACCGCTCCGGCTGCCGTATAAAGCCGGGGCGGTTTGTTTTTTAAGAAACACTGTCCGATATGCGGGCGGATATTTTTATCCGAGAGTTGAAATTTCTTTTGCAATGTCCGAAAAAACCTTTGCCGCCTGTGCACCGCTCTGACCGTTTTCAAGAAAAACCGCCATTGCGTATCTGGGATTGTTATACGGAAAAAATCCGACAAACCAGCCGTGCACCATAAAGCTTTCACCGGTTTTCCAGCCCGTCTGGGCACTGCCTGTTTTTCCGCATATTTTTAATTTCTTGTGGTATGCGGCTCTTCCCGTGCCGTCCGACACGGCAATATACATCATATCCTTAATTTTTTCGGCGGTTTCTTTGCTTATAATTCTTTTTTCGCTTGTGCTGTAAAGGTCTTTTTCCAAAAGTGCGTCGCTTCCAAGCTCGTTTTTAACAATATTGACATTTTTCATCACTCCGCCGTTTGCAATAACCGCCGCCATACGTGCCGCCTGAAGGGGGGTTATTAAAATTTTTCCCTGACCTATTGCCGCATTTGCAATGTCGCACCTTGTGGCTCCGATATCGGCATTTCCCGCTCTTTCGCCCTCAATTCCGAGCACATTCTGACCAAGCCCGAATTTTTTTGCCATATCATAAAGCCTGTCCGCACCTGTTAAAATGGCGGTATCGTAAAAGCAAACATTGCACGATTTTGCGAAAGCTTCATAAAAATTAAGCTCTTTGTGACCGTCATTTTTGTTGCACACAAAATCTATTCCGTCAATGTTTTCAGAGCCGCCGCAGTAAAATATGTCATCACCCTTTACGGCATTGTTTTCAAGGGCCGCCGCCGCAGTGACAATTTTAAAAATACTTCCTGCGTTATATTCCGAAACAGCACGGTTTATAAGCTCGCTTCCGCCGCCGTTTATATAATTTTCAACGTTGTTCTGGTCGAAATCGGGTCTTGACGCCATTGCAAGAACGTCAAAACTCTCGGCGTCCAGACAAACCGCCGCACCGTTTGCTTTATACCTGTCAAGAACGCTCTCCGCCGCCCTTTGAATGTGATAATCAAGAGTAAGGCAAATTCCGCTCTGCCTGCTTCCGTCGTTTTTCACCGTTTCGGGAAGATTTTTAATTCTTTTTCGGTTAACGTCGTTAATTTCGCTTATAACGTAGCTTCCCGCACCCGAAAGATAATCGTTAAATCTCTTTTCAAGACCGCTCACGCCGTCGTTTTTTGAATCGACATATCCTATAAGGTGACGTGCCAGACTGCGGTCGTCATAACGTTTTGTAATGTTGTAGCGCATACCGCCGCCGTCCTTGCCGTTAACGGTGAGAATATAGCTTCGGCAGTCCACAAGCGGAATTAAATTTCTGTCGTAAATCATACCCCGGTAGATTTTAACCTTTGTTTTTTCAAGGTGCTGACCTGCCGCCGCAAGCGTATATTCCGTCTTGTCCGCAACAATAATTTTAAGCATAACAGCAATAAGCAAAACAAACGATACGGCAATGATTTTAAAAACCGTCTTGCTTCTTTTTTCCATTTTTATCACCCGAAATTAAGTATCTCACGCAGCGGCGCAATTTATGCGGTAACAAAACGCAAAAGGTGTGCATACAATGTATAAAGGTGATTGGAATGTTTAAGCGAAGAAGGCGGTTTATGCCGCTTGTTTTAATGTTTCTTTTGTGCGCACTGATTATTGCATCAGTATCGTTTGTGCGCCCGATTGTTATGTCCGTTGCCAACACACACCTTAAAAATACTGCGTCAAAGGTGATAAACGGAGCCGTTCTTAAAAACTTTGAAAACGGAAATCTTAAATACGACGATATTGTGGTCGTTTCAAAGGACGCAAACGACAAGGTAAGCTCAATATCAGTGAATTTTCCGTATGTAAATAAAATTAAGGCAAACCTCACACTTGACATTTTAAAAGGCGTATCGGGCAAAAAAAGCGTAATATTCATACCGCTCGGAAACTTTTTCAGCAACGAATTTATGTGGGGAACAGGACCTTTAATACCCTTCAAGATTATGCCCAACCCGACGGTTGACGTAAACTTAAGAGATGATTTTTCCGCACTTGCGATAAATCAGAGCGTACACAGAATATATCTTGACGTTGAGGCAAACGTATCGTGCGTTGCACCTATGATAAAAACCGGCGCAAAGGTAAAAACGTCTTTTCTTATAGCACACACCGTAATTGTGGGCGACGTGCCCGAAACATATACGGGAATAAACGAAATTCCCGGAAGCATTGAAGATTACATACTTGACGTTACACCGTAAAAATTAAATTGACTAATCAAAAACGGCGGTCCGTAAAGAGCCGCCGTTTTGTCAATGCTTTGTTATCGAATGGGTTTTTAAATTTTATGTATTTACAGTCTTGCACGTCTGTCGAACGGCATAAAACCTCTGTCCGCAAAGCTTGTAAATTTTCCGTCACAGCAAACAATATGGTCGATGAGCGGAACGCCGATACCGTTAAGCAAATCATAAATCGAATCGGTTATTGCAATATCATTATCGGACGGATGAACACAGCTGCCTGTATGATTGTGCGCAATTGCAGCCACGTTTGCCTTATGCTTTATTACCTCTTTTACAACATTTCTCGGATAATATGCCGTATCGTTTTCAGTACCTTCGCTGATAATTATAACATTCTGCAAATTACGCTTGGTATCAAGTATAAGAACAGCAAAGGTTTCTTCGGTTCTGCCGAGAAAGAACTGCGTGCAAAATTCTCCCATATCCGTCGAGTTTGCAAGGCATATGCTTTTCGGCACTCTTGAATTCAAATACAGCATAAGCTGATGGCAAAAATGAATAAGAAGCGAACTTTCCTTGCCTACGCCGTCCACATCTTCCAAAAATTTCCTGTCAGCCTTGAATACCTTTGAAATATCGCCGAACTCTTTTATAAGTGCGTGTGCAATCGGGTTTGTATCACGTCTGCTGATGGTAAAATACAAAAGAAATTCCAACACCTCATGCTGAGCAAAACCCTCAAGACCGAGTTTGTCAAAACGTTCCTTAAGACGGCCTCTGTGACCTGCGTGAACATTTGAGGTAACATCGGTTTCAAAGCTTTCGCCGCTTTTGTCATCTTCCTTTTTATCGCGCGACTTTTCGGTAAGAACGCTCTTAATATCCTCTTCGGAAAACCTGTTGCGCCTTGCAACCCTCACATACGGGTCGTTGTCATCATTAAACTTTTTGTCCGGCTCGCCGGTTTTATCGCCGACGCTTTTATTTGTAACGGTCTTGGTGTGCGCCTTACCCGCTTTGCCCACCCTGCCCGGCTTGCTGATGGTTTTGTAGTCTACGTCAAACTTAATTTCGCTCACATAATTTTCGCTTTCGGAATTTAATGTGTCCTCCGCCGCTCCGAGGTTGTCGGAAAGCAAATCGGGACAGTCGTATTCGTCAACCTTTACCACCCTGAAGCCTCCGCCCTCCGACTCCGGAACGGGAACAAAGGCGCTTTCGCCCGAAAACACCGTGCCTTCGGGAAATTTCCGCTTGCCGCTCATTAACCTCAAGTCCTTTCTTGTATAAAATCACTCGTTTGCGTGCGCCGCCTGTGTAACCGAGGACGCAATATCGTCTTCGTCTTCTTCTTTTATAATTCTTTCGTCATTGGGATTTTTTGAAAGATACATCAAAAATTCTATATTGCCCTCCGGACCCTTTATGGGCGAAAAATCAAGTCCAACGGGGAAAAGATGAGAATTTCTTGCAAGACTTATGCAGTTTAATATAACCTTTTTATGAACGTCCTTATCTCTCACAACGCCCTTTTTGCCCACTTCTTCACGTCCTGCCTCAAACTGCGGCTTTATAAGCGCAGCGCAAAAACCGTTATCCGACAAAATATCATAAACCACCGGGAAAATGTGCCTCAGTGATATAAACGAAACGTCTATTGACGCAAAATCTATTTCATCTTCAATAAGATTTGTGTCAAGATACCTTACATTTGTGCGCTCTATATTTACAACACGCTCGTCATTTCTCAGTTTCCACGCAAGCTGACCGTAGCCGACGTCTATGGAATAAACCTTTTTTGCGCCATTTTGCAGCATACAGTCGGTAAATCCGCCGGTAGAAGCGCCGATATCAACGCATATTCTGCCGTTTAAATCAATGCTGAAAACCTCAACCGCCTTTTCAAGCTTAAGACCGCCCCGGCTGACGTATTTAAGCGTACTGCCGCGGATTTCGAGAAAATCTCCCTCCTGCGTTTTGTCGCCCGCCTTAAGAGCCTTCTGACCGTTTACATACACAATGCCCTCCATTATGTATGCCTTTGCCTTTTCTCTGCTCTCGGCAAGACCCTTGTTAACAAGTGCGCTGTCCAGCCTTTCTTTTGCCATAAAACCACTAATCCTTTATATTTTTAAGCTCTTTTTCTATTCTTTGTGCAACGCCGGTTTTGTCAAGACCGTATTTTTCAAAAAGCTCTCCCGGCTTTCCCTGAGGGATAAACATATCGCCCCAGCCTATGCAGAAAATATTTTCAATATCGGTATTTACCTTGACAAAGCTTCCGAAACCGCCGTTTACAAGGTTATCCTCAAGGGTAAACACAGCCCTGCACTTTTTCGAGTATTTTTCAAAAAGCGCTCTGTCAAACGGCTTTATGCTTCTTACGTTTATGTGCGCCGCCGAAATGCCGTTTTCGTTTAAAATTTTAACGGCGCCTTTTGCAATTTTGTTCATTCTGCCGACCGCAAAAATCGCTGCGTCATCTCCGTCCGACACAACGCACGATGCGCCCTCTTTAAAATCGGGACACGAATTATCGAGCGAAATCGCCCCTCTCGGATAGCGTATTGCCACAGGCCCCGAACACTTGTTTACGGCAAAATTCATCATTTGCTCAAGCTCTTTATAACAGGACGGCGCAAAAATTTTCATATTCGGCATATGCGAAAGATACGACAAATCAAAAACACCCTGATGCGTTTCGCCGTCCTCGCCCACAATACCTGCCCTGTCCACAAGAAAAACAACGTGCAGATTCGGAAGGCACACGTCGTGGATAAGCTGGTCGTATGCCCTTTGCAGAAACGTTGAATACACCGCCGCAACGGGAATAAGTCCGCCTGCCGCCATTCCTGCCGCAGTTGTAACCATATGCTGTTCGGCAATTCCCACGTCAAAAAACCGTTCGGGAAATTTTTTTGCAAAACCGCACAGTCCGCACCCGGTTGCCATTGCCGCCGTAAGCGCCGTAACCTTCGGATTGCCCATTGCAAGACCATTTAAAATTTCGCCCGCCGCCGACGAATAGTTGATTGCGTTTTTTGTTATAACAGTCGCCTTTCTGCTCACCCCGTGAAATGCCTCGGGGTCGTTTTCGGCATTTTCGTAGCCCATACCCTTTTTTGTGAAGGTATGAATCAAAACAGGGCCGTCAAGCTCTTTTGCACGTTTAAAAACCTTTACAAGCGAGTTTATGTTGTGCCCGTCTATAATTCCGATATATGTAAATCCGAGATTTTCAAAAATTCCGCCTGCAATTGCCGAATATTTAAAAGCGTCCTTAAAAGTTGAAATGGTATGGCGTGCAGCGTCGCCCACCCTTCCCATTTTTGAAAGCAAATTATTGATATTATCCTTTGTGCGCAGATATTTTTTTGCGGTTCTCAGCCTTGAAAGATACTCCGACATACCGCCGACATTCTTTTCAATGGACATTTCGTTATCGTTCAATATGATAATAAGGTTTGTTTTGCTTGTCCCTGCGTCGCTCATAGCCTCATAAACCATACCTCCGCCCAGAGCACCGTCGCCGATAAATGCACACACGCTGTAATCTTCGCCGAGAATATCTCTTGCCCTTGCAATGCCGAGCGCCGCCGACACCGAGGTGCTTGCGTGGCCTGCAACAAATGCGTCACAGTCGCTCTCGGACGGCTTGGGAAACCCCGAAATGCCGCCTGCCTGACGTATTGTGGAAAACTTTTCGTACCTTCCCGTAAGCATTTTATGAACATAGCTCTGATGCCCTACGTCAAACACAATTTTGTCTTTCGGGCAGTCAAAAACAAGGTGATATGCCAGCGTAAGCTCCACAACACCCAAATTCGACGCCAGATGTCCGCCCGTTTTCATAATGTTTTCAACAAGTGCGCTTCTTATTTCGCCGCACAGGGCAGGATAATCCGATTTATTTATTTTTTTTAAATCAGCAGGTGATTTAATATTTTCCAAAAACATTGCTAACGCACTTTCTTCTTTTGTTTTTTACCGTTTTTTCCAAATCCGAATGTAAAAATATTTTTGACAAAGTGAACAAAAATTCCCACAGCCTGAATAATATCGTGGCTTTTTGACATAGCCACGTTCTTACCGGCAGCCTTGCCGCCGACGGTTATTGCCGCAACAATGCCCGACAGCACAAGCCCCAGCGCATATTCGTCAACGCCTCTGTATTTTACAGTAACAATGGTTACTATTGCGCCTGCCAGACCACCCGACACAACGCCCACCGTATCGCCGATAACGTCGTTGCAGATGTTCGACACCTTTTCTGCGTTTCTTATAAGGTTAATTGCCTCTTTTCCGCCGGGAATACCCTTTGCATTGCGTGCGTGAAACGGAGTTTCAGACGCACTTGCAACCGCAATTCCCACAATGTCAAAAATAATGCCGATTAAAACTACGCACACCAACACAAAAAACGCCCAAATCACACTCACCTTTTCGATGAGAAGGTTTGTAACAACGTTGATTGAAACAGACAAAAAAAAGGTGAACACGGTAATTTTAAGCGGCCACAGGTTATACTTTTTCTCTTTTTTCATTTTCTGCAAAAAAGCCTCACAAATTTAAATTATAAAATATATCAAACGGACTTAAACATCCGTTTTTTTAAATAAAAAAGTGGTATTACACGAAGTAAAATTTACGGCTTAGGTTCAGTTGGATTTCCCAAAGCGCCGCCGCTTCGTCGCCAAAACGGCAGTTTCCTTTTAAGGCGCAATATACCCTGTCGCCAAAGGTATGACTGAATTGCCACTTAGTCCGCACTGCAATCCCTCGTATAACACAGCCTAGGAGTTTTCCTCAACGGTCGTGTCAACTCTTAGCCTCTTTTGCAAGCACCATTTCAAACCCTATAACAAACTGCCCAAAGGCCATCAGGCAGCTTATCTGACGGTTATCCGTATTTGCTCACTCAAGGCAGGCTACTCTGCTCACAGCATATTGTTACCTACACCGCAAAACAGGTTACATCCTAAACCGTAGCACAACTGCTTATAGAAAGGAATTAAAGCCCTTAAGGAAAAAGGTTCTTTCCCTGAAGAGATTAACCCTTTGACTAAACGCTACGAATTTAGGCCTCCGCGGAAAAAGGGTCAACGCCCGTATGCCGTTACGGATCGCCCTTAATCCTTAACTCCCAGCATCTGCCCCAGACTGGGCGTAAGAAGCAAACACAAGGAACTTCATCGATATGCCCTTTAGTGGATTTTTAGGCCCACCCTACAAGCTGACAGATCCGACTAGGATACTGCACCACTTAATAATTTGTTATTATAACATATTTTTTGCCAAAAGTAAATATTAATTTTTAATTTTTCAAAATTTTTATTTGCCCCGTTCTTAAAAGATTGTCGCCTTTAACCTTTATTAAAATGCCGTCTTTTTTGTAAAAATATTCTTTGTTTGCCTTATTTGTGCCCGAAACGGCGGATATATTTTTGCTGTTTGCAAAAATCGTAATATCCTTCGCCCCCTCGTTTTCGCAGAGATATTTTTCAATTTTTCTGCGGAACAAAAGCGTTTCTGCCATCTCACGTATCGCAGGGTGATAAGGCCCCGTCACGGTGTTTTCGTTAACCTCATCGGTCGTCTGAAGCCCCACTCTTATAACGTTTATGTCGTTTTCGTAAAATTTTTCAAGCAAAACCGAAAGAATATCCGTCGCCTCACAAAGTGTAAGAGGCGTGTATTTTTTGCTTTTCATCATATCAAAAAGCGGCGTATCCTCTATCACAAGGGTGGGATAAATTCTTACGCAGTCGGGCTTAAGACTTATTATGTCCTCCGCCGTTTTAATCATTTTTTCCCTCGTATCGCCCACAAGACCCAGCATCATTTGCAGTCCGAGCGAAAATCCGTATTCCTTTATAAGCCTTGCCGACTTAAAAACAGCCTCCGCATTATGCCCTCTGCCGCTTTTTTTAAGCACCTCGTCATCTGTTGACTGAACGCCCAGCTCAATTGCAGTAAATCCGTATTTTTTAAGTTCGCCGAGGCGCCCTTCGTCTATTGCGTCGGGACGTGTGGAACAGCGTATGCCGTCAACTTTTCCTGCCGAAAGATATTTATGCGCAAGTGCGCAAAGCCTGTTTCGCAAACTTTCGTCTATCGCCGTAAAGCTTCCGCCGAAAAATGCAATTTCAACGTATTTTTCGCCCGGATATTTATCTATTGTGGAAAGATTTTCTTTTATAAAATCATCTGTTTTTTCGCAGTTTAATCCGTCTTTTTCGCCGGTTATTTTTTTCTGATTGCAAAAAACGCAGTTGTGCGTGCAGCCGATATGCGGAACAAAAACGGGAATGTTAAAATATCTCATTTAACCCCAAGCCTCTCGCACGCAGCCTTAGCCGCCGCAGCCTCGGCGCTCTTTTTGCTTTTGCCCTCGCCTTCTCCAAGCTTTTTTTTGCCCATCGATACCGAGTAAATATAGCACTTGTCGTGGTCGGGTCCGCTCTCCGACTCAAGATTGTACTCAACGCTTGCGTCCCTGCTTTGCGCATACTCCTGCAAAAGCGTTTTATATTCCGTTATCTTCGGGTTTTTATGCGAATATTCTTTTATATATTCCTCGGCAAGAAACAAAATAACCCTTTTTGCCTCGCTTATGCCGCCGTCGAGAAAAATGCCCGCAAACAGCGCTTCAACAGCGTCTGCTATTATGGATTTTCGCTCTCTTCCGCCGCTGAGTTCCTCGCCCCGGCTTAAATACAGGCACTTGCCGATACCGATTTTTTCGGCAATCCTGTCAAGCCCCGCCTCGCACACAACGCTTGCACGGATTTTTGACAAATCGCCCTCGTCGCTGTTTTTGAGATGAGTGTAAATATACTCCGAAACGACAAGCGAAAGCACGCTGTCGCCCAAAAATTCCATACGTTCGTTGCACTTTGCGCCCTTTTTCTCATTTATGTATGAGCTGTGCGTAAGAGCCGTCCTCAAAAGCGAAACGTTTTTAAAGCGGTATCCGATATTTTCCTGAAGTTTATCTAACTTATTCATTAATTTCACCTAAATCAAGGGCAACAAACGTTGCCCTTTTTGTCTTTTGTTATTTTGTTTTTGCGCTGATATAGTTTATTGCGTCCGAAACGGTAACAATATTTTCCGCCTCTTCCTCGGGAACTTCAATTTCAAATTCCTCTTCGATAGCCATAATAAGCTCTACCATATCGAGCGAATCGGCGCCGAGGTCATCTATAAAGGATGCATCCATTGTAACCTTATCTTCGTCAATACCAAGCTGTTCAACGATTATTTTTTTAATTTTGTCAAACAATTTTTTCACCTCCAAAACTTCCGCTATAAGGTATTTACCCACAATTTTCACCTTTAAACAAAAATTTTGGAATTTTTTTACTCAGTTTTTAACTTCGCCGCCCGCCGCTATCATAATGTTTTCGTTCGGGGTGTAAATTCCTTCTTTTCCGCCCTCTTTTTCAGCGTCCTTAAAGCATATGCCGATAACTTCTTTAAGGCTTTTTACGCATATTATTTCCACTCCCGAATCCTCAAATGTGCGGCGGTAATTATCCTCCGGAATAATAACACGCTTTATTCCGGCATTGTGCGCCGCCTCGATTTTTGCCGCAACGCCGCCCACCGGATACACCGCACCAAGAATGGAAACCTCGCCGGTAAGAGCAATGTCGCACGGCATTTTTACCTTGTTAATTGCAGAATATACTGCGCACGCAATGGCAATTCCGGCAGAAGGCCCGTCCACCGGCACACCGCCCGGAAAGTTTATGTCAATGTCATAAAGACCCGTGTCGATTTTGAAAACATTTTTCAGCGCAGAAAGCGCATTTTCCACCGACTCTTTCGCACTGCTCTTTTTAATGAGCCTCTGCCCTCTTGCGTCAATCTGTTCGCTCTCTATTATTCCGTTTGCGCAAAGCTTGCCGTCTCCGGTGCTCTTTCGTGCCGACGCTTCGATTTTCATAAAATATCCGCTCATAAGATTTGATACGGAAAGCCCGTTTACAACGCCGATTTTCGGCGAGTCGGAGCATTTTGAAATTACCTTGGGCTGATATTTTCCAACCTTTAAAACCCATTCGGTGTCCTTTACAAGAACGTTTTTTCTGCCCTCCGTTGCGGCAACGCTTATGGAGGTTTGCACAATGCTTACGGCGTCACGGCCGTTGTCGGCATACTGCGAAATAAGGCTTTCCACGCCGTCCTCAAGGCTTACGCCTGCGTTTTTTGCAGCGTTTTCCGCAATTTTTTCGACGCTTTTTTTGTCCAGCGCATTAAAGAAGATTTCAACGCATCGTGAGCGTATTGCAGGCGGAATATCCTCGGGATTTCTCGTTGTTGCCCCCACAAGCCGAAAATCAGCCGGCATACCGTCACGGAAAATTTTGTGAATGTGCAGCGGAATGTTTTTGTCGCCGCTTGCATAATATGCACTCTCAAATTTTACACGTCTGTCCTCCAAAACCTTTAAAAGACGGTTAATCTGCACCGGATGAAGCTCGCCGATTTCGTCAATGAACAAAACGCCTCCGTGCGCATTGGACACCGCCCCCGGCTTGGGCTGAGGAATGCCTGCGTTTCCGTATGCGCCCGAACCCTGATAGATAGGGTCGTGAACAGAGCCGATTAACGGGTCTGCAATGCTTCGCTCGTCAAACTGAAGCGTTGTTGCGTCGGTTTCGATAAATTTTGCGTCGGGCAAAAACGGCGAACATGCGGTGTGCTTTGCCCTTTCCAGAATAAGCCGTGCTGCGGCGGTTTTTCCCACTCCCGGAGGACCGTATATCAGAACGTGCTGAGGGTTCGGACCGCAAAGAGCGGCGCAAAGCGCTTTTACCGATTCCTCCTGTCCCACTATGTCGCCAAGCCTTTTCGGACGTGTTTTTTCGCTCAAAGGCTCGGTAAGCTTGATTTTTTCAAGCGCATTAAGCTTTTCAAGCTCCTTTTTTGATTCGTGCGATATTGCGCTCTGTCCGCTTCTCTGCGAATAAAGCAGCGAAAAAAAGTATATTCCGACAACGGCGGTAAAGAAAAACTGCAATGTCATTATCACTGTATTAATCAAAATTTTTCCCTTCTTTCTGCTTTTAATTTTTACATATAAAAATTTATTATTCAAATTTTTGTATTGAATTTTTTTTAATTATGTAGTATAATCAGAACGAGTATATATATCGCTGAAAACGGAGGACTTTATGAAGAATTTTTTTAAAAATAAAACTGCAGTTGTTATAAGTATAATTGTTATTGTTTTAATTGCGGCGGCGGTGTTTTTTGTGCAGAAAGGCATAAGAAAATGCGGCGATAACCCGTCCGCTTCGCAGTCGGAATCAAATGACAAAAACGGTGCAAAAACAGACGGCGCAGAAAAAGACAAAAATGCAGACGAAAACAGCGGCGCACAAAACGGTGCGCAAAGCGCAAACACACCCGAAAGCCCCCTGAAAGAGGGAGAAAATCTTGAAAAAATGGTGGACGATTTCAACACTCTTCCGGAAGGCGAAGAAAAGGAAAAACTGAGAAAACGTCTTGAAGAAATTTTAGCTGAGGCGGAAAAGCAAGCCCCGGCAAACAGCGCAGGTCAGGAGGATTAAAATGGCAAAGGCAAATCAGGAAAAGGTTCATAAAACCAGCATCGGCGGACAGGCGGTAATGGAGGGCGTTATGATGAGAGGCCCGAAAGAAATTGCCACTGCGGTGCGCAAATCAAACGGCGAAATTATAATCGACAAAAAAGAAGTAAGCTCGGTTTTTACAAAATACAAATTTTTGAAAATCCCTGTTTTAAGGGGAGTTATATCGTTTTTCGACTCTATGATAACCGGCGTGAAATGCCTTATGTTTTCGGCAGAACAGGTTGATTTGGAGGACGGCGAGGAATACAAGCCGTCACGGTTTGAAAAATGGCTTGACGATACCTTCGGCGACAAAATAAAGGATATCGTAATTTACTTTTCGGTGTTTGTATCGCTCATTTTCAGTATCGGGCTTTTTATTCTTCTTCCGACGGCTCTTGTAGGCTGGATGAAAAAAATAATTGCTTCGGCGCCGCTTTTGTCGCTCTGCGAGGGCGGTGTAAGAATTTTAATTTTTCTTGCATACCTGTTTTTGGTGTCGAGAATGAAGGATATTCAGCGTGTTTTTGAGTATCACGGCGCAGAGCACAAAACAATTGCCGCATACGAACACGGCGAGGAGCTTACGCCCGAAAACGCACGCAAATATTCACGTTTGCACCCACGCTGCGGCACAAGCTTTTTGCTTATAGTAATGATTATCAGCATAGTGTTTTTCTCATTTTTAAAGTGGGAAACCGTGTGGCAGAGAATGCTCTACAGACTTCTTCTCCTGCCCGTGGTTGCCGGCGTTTCGTATGAAATTATAAAATTTGCCGGAAGAAGCGATTCAAAGCTTGTAAAATGGCTTACGTCACCCGGCCTTGCACTTCAGCTTCTTACCACAAGAGAGCCGGACGACAGTCAGCTTGAAGTTGCGATTGCGGCTTTAAAGAGCGTTATCACCGGCAACAAAGATGATGACAAATGGTAAATTCGGTGCAGGATATTGCAAATTTTAACACAATAAGCGAATTAAAATTACTTGCCGTAAAAATTCTTTCGGACTGCGGAACAGAAAATGCCGCAATTGACGTTAATGCCGCCTTAAAACACATAATCGGCTGCGACGAAATATACATTTTAACGCATAAAAACGACCGTCTTGATGATGAGAAATTTGCAAAATTCAAAGATTTTTTAGAAAAGCGCAAAGAGCATATCCCCTTGTCCTATATTTTGGGCGAAAAAGAATTTATGTCGCTTAAATTTTTGGTAAATCCGAGCACGCTCATACCAAGACCCGACACCGAGGCGGTTGCCGAATACGCCATTTCGGCGGTTGAGTGCGGCGACAAGGTTCTGGATTTGTGCACGGGCAGCGGCGCAATCGGCATTTCGTGCGCAAAATATACAAAAGCAGGGCGCATTTTGTGCGTTGACAAATTTGAAAAAACACTTGAAACGGCAAGAAAAAACGCAGATTTAAACGGTGTTTCGGATGTCTGCAAATTTTTGAAAGCAGACGTTTTGAAGGATATTGCAAGCATTGGCGAAAAGTTTGACATTGTGGTGTCAAATCCGCCGTATATTGAAACGAAAAAAATAGAAACCCTTGACAAAACAGTGAAGGATTTTGAGCCTTTGAGTGCGCTTGACGGAGGATTTGACGGGCTTATCTTTTACCGAAAAATTGTTGAGGATATTGATTTTGTCCTTAAAAAGGGCAAAAAATTAGTATTTGAAATAGGATACGACCAAGCCGAAGCGGTTAAAAAAATTATGGATAAAAAGTTTGAAAGCATTTGCATAAAAAAGGATTTCGGCGGAAACGACCGTGTAATATGCGGTACACTGAGGTGAAACAATGGTTAAAATAATGCACATTGCAGACGTACACCTTGACAGAAAAACCGAGGGGCTGACGCCTGAAAAAAGCCTTTTAAGACGGGCAGAATATAAAGAAACTTTTGAAAAGGCAATAGATACTGCAAAAAAAGAAAATGTCAAAATAATACTTATTTGCGGCGATTTGTTTGACTCTTGCCAAACAGAGGAGCAAACAATAGAGTTTGTGCGCAGGGTTTTTGCTAAAGTTCCCGAAATTTACATTTTCATATCGCCGGGCAATCACGACCCTCTCTCTGCCGGGATTTACAAAAAGCTTTGCGAAAATTTAAGCGAAAACGTGAAAATCTTTGGCAGCACGGCGGAATGTGTTTATCTTGACAGCATCAACACACGTGTTTACGGAATGGGTTTTGCGAGCGAATACCAAAAAGACTGCCTTCTTCAAAATTTCAGAGTGCAGAATGATGACACGGTGAATTTAATTTGTGTTCACGGCGATTTAAAATCGCAGAGCGAATATAACCCCGTTTCGCCCTCGGACATTGCGGACACGGGAGCAGATTACGTCGCTTTGGGTCATACGCACACATTTTCGGGAATACAAAAATCGGGCAAAACCCACTACGCTTATTCGGGCGCTTTGGAGCCGGGCGGATTTGACGAAACGGGCGAAAAGGGCGTCATAATGGGTGATGTGGGCAAAAGCGGTGTTGATTTAAAATTTGTTCCGCTTCAGAAACGAATGTATAACGTTCTGGAAATTGACATTTCGGACTGCGAAATTTTTGAAGATATTGCCGAGAAAGTGCGCAAAAGCCTTGCAAATCCGAACGGATTTTACAAAATTGTTCTTACCGGCGAAAAAAAGGCGGAAATTAAAATTGACCGAAACACACTGTCGTCGCTTTTTTCGGATGATGTGTTTTACATAAAGGTGAAGGACAATTCAAAAAAGCTTTCCGACCTCGACGCCATCTGCGGCGAATACACCTTGAAAGGAGCGTGCGCAAGGCGCATAGCGGAGCTTTCAAAGGACGGGAACAAAGAATTTTACGACAAAGCGGCAGAGTATCTTTTTTCTCTGTTTTAGGCGGTGATATCTTGTATATAAAAGAAATTGACATACAAACCTTCGGCGGAATTTCAAATAAAAAAGTTGAATTTTCAAACGGTCTTAACGTTATTTACGGCGTGAACGAATCGGGAAAATCAACCGTCATTGCATTTGTAAAATTTATTTTTTACGGAATTTCGGGCAAAAAAACCGATTTTAGAAGGTACATACCCTTGTCGGGCGAGCCTATGTGCGGCAGCATAACGGTTTGCGATGGCAGCAGCGAATACGAAATTTTCCGAACGTCAAAGGGCGCAAAATCGAAAAGGGTGTCGGTTATAAACAAAACAAGCGGAGAAATGCTTTCGCCCGATGAGGCGCAAAACATAGGCAAAATCCTGTTTTCGCTCGGCGAGGACGCATTTTTGAACACGCTTTTCGTTTCAAATATATCAAATAAGATTTCGGGCGGCGACGGCGAAATTTTTTCACGTCTTTCAAACCTTTGCGAAAGCGGAGATGAAAGCACTTCGTATGAAAAGATTGCGTCAAAAATCGACGAGGACATATTAAGCCTTTCGTCGCCGAGAAGAAAAAACGCCGTTATTCCGCTTCTTGAAGGGCGCTTGTCCGACCTTTCGGCACGCCTTAAAAGGGCAAACGAGAGCGGCGAAAAATTAAAACTGCTTGATGAAGATTTAAAAAACATAAAAAATGCATTGGATAAAAAAATACAGGAGAAAAAAGAGTGCGAATTATCTGTTGAAACGGCAAAAAGGTTTGCGGACAGGCAAAGAATTTTCGGTCTTAAGGATAAAATTTTATCCTCCGAAAGCGAGCTTGAAGGGCTTGAAAGCGAGCTTAAAAGGCTTGATATGGGCCGTTTTGACAAAATAAAATCGGTATCCGGCAGCGACGAAAAACGCTTTCTTACAAGCGACGACGCAGCGGGCGGCGCAGAAGAACTTATTTTAAAAGAGCGCCTTAAAAATGCCGTGTTCCAAAAAAAGGCGGCAATTTTGTGCGCCGTGCTTTCGCTCGTTTTGACCGCCATTTTTGCAGCTTTGTTTCCCGTTTTGTGCATTATATCGGGCATTTTTCTTGCGCTCGGCATAGCTTTTTATGCTTTTGCACACAAAAATTTAGGGCAGACAGAGGGCAAAATCGACAAAATAAAAAAGCAAAAAGAGGAAAACCGAACGTTTGCAGAGAACTTTTTAAAAAAGACTTCTCTTTCGTCCAAAGAAAGCTATATATCGCTGAAAAACGAATATACCGCCTCTTTGTCGAAAAGCGAGGTTTTGAAGTCAAAAATCGAGATGACAAAGAAAACGCTTTCTTTGCAGAGGGATGAATTTTCGCTTCTTTTAAACGAATCTTTAAACCGTTACGGATTGCCTGATGAAGAAACCCTTTTTGCGGAGCTTAAAAATGTATCCTGCACATCCGCAGACTGCGGCGAGGCAGAAAAAAATCTTAAAATCCTTGAGAAAGAAATCTTGGATTTGCAAACGAAATCAAACAAGTGCGAATTTGAAATTTATTCTCTCAAAACGGGCACGGACGATATTTTAAGCCTTGAAGAACAGCTCGAAAATACTTATGCGGAGCTTTCGGAAAAGAAAAGCGAGCTTGAAACAATCACCGCCGCAAAAGAAATTTTGGAATATGCAGCATCGGAGCAGCAAAACAACTTTGCCCCCTCCCTCGCCGAAAACGTGAGCAAAATTTTCGGCAATATCACAAACGGTGCGCACACAGACGTTATTATTGACAAAACCTTCGGCGCACACTTTAAAAGCGATTCGGGATATGCCGACGAAATTATTTTGAGCAAAGGTGCGCTTGACCAGTTGTATTTTGCAATAAGATTTGGTATAATAGATATGATAAACGAAAAAAATGCGCCCGTCTTTTTGGACGACGTATTCAGTCAATATGATGATTTCAGGTTAAAAACCGTGTTTTCCTACCTTTGCGAATATGCAAAACATACTCAGGTTATAATTTCTGCCTGCCGCAAAGGCGACATACCGAAGGAAAACGAGAACATAAACATAATTAATTTATAGGAGGTGCCTTTTATGGAAATTGTATGCACAAAGCTTGCAAAGGGCGATGTATTTATAAACCTTGACGTTATAGCAAAGGCTGCGGGAATTGTTGCGGAAAACTGCTACGGCGTTGTGGGAATGGCATACCGTTCTAAAAAAGACGAATTTGCAAACCTTTTGAAAAAGGACAGTCTGACAAAGGGTATTAAGGTTTACACAGAAGATAACAAAATTGCTGTCGATATGCACATTATAGTTGATTACGGCGTAAATATCGGAGCCGTTTCGCAAAACGTTATGAGCAACGTAAAGTATCACCTTGCAAACATCACCGGCATGGAGGTTTTGAAGGTGGACGTGTATGTTGAGGGCTTCAGATTGCAAAAATAAGGAGAAGAAAATGGTTAAGAAAATTGACGGCAAAACGTTTGCCGATATGATTATTTCAGGAGCCAACAATCTTTGCAATCAGAAAAGCATTGTTGACAACCTTAATGTTTTTCCCGTTCCGGACGGCGATACGGGCACAAATATGTCGCTTACGATAACAGCGGCGGTTAAAGAGGTTACCGCAAACCGTGACAAGGGAGTTTTGGATATTTCAAAAATTCTTGCCTCGGCAACATTGCGGGGTGCAAGAGGAAACTCGGGCGTTATTCTCTCGCAGCTTATGCGGGGTATTAACAAAGCCGCAAAAGGCGACAGCGCCGATTTAAAGGATATTGCCGATGCGTTTAAATCCGCCGCAGACACCGCATACCGTGCGGTTATGAAGCCGACGGAGGGAACCATTCTTACCGTTGCAAGAGAAACGGCGCAGGAGGCGCAAAGGCTTGCAAACGAGGATATTGACGCTGTTTTGTTTTTTGAAAAGGTTACACAGGCGGCAAACGAATCGCTTGCAAAAACGCAGTTTATACTTCCCCAGCTTAAGCAGGCAGGCGTTGTGGACGCAGGCGGAAAGGGTCTTGTGTGCATTTTGGAGGGTGCGCTTTCGTACCTTAAGACAAATAAAATTGTTGACCTTGACGAGAGCGAAACTCCGCTTAAAACGCAGAGTGCGGCAAAGGATGTTCAGGCGGATATAAAATTTCAGTACTGCACTGAATTTCTGATAAACAAAAAGGCGAAAAACGTTGACGTTTTCAAGTTTAAATCAACCATTGAATATTACGGCGACTGTATGCTTGTTATTGATGACGACGACGTTGTGAAAGTTCACATTCACACAAACACGCCGAACCTTGTTATCGGCGAAGCGCTGCGCCTCGGCGAGCTTATAAACATTAAAATTGACAATATGCGCTATCAGCACGAAGAAAAGGTTATTACCAAAGAGGACAAAAAAAGTGCTGAAAAAGAAACCGCATTTGTGTGCGTTGCAACGGGTGATGGCATTAAAAAGACGTTTTTTGACCTCGGCGCCGACCATATTATAGAGGGCGGTCAGACAATGAATCCCAGCACGGAGGATATTTTGTCTGCAATAGATTTGACGAATGCAAAAAATGTTTTTGTATTTCCGAACAACAAAAACATTATTCTCGCCTCCGAGCAGGCAAAAGAGCTTTCGGACAAAAACGTTATTGTAATTCCGACAAAAAGTATTCCGCAGGCTGTTTCGGCACTTCTTGCATATGACGAGGACCTTTCGGCAGAGGATAACAAAGAGGCTATGTGCGAAATTATCGAAGGCGTAAAATCCGTTCAGGTTACAAAGGCGGTCCGTGACACAAATCTTGACGGAAACGATATTAAAACAGGCGATATTTTAGGCATTGTTGACGGAAAAATCGAACTTGTCGGCAAAAAGAACGAGGACGTTTTAATTTCATCTCTTGACAAAATTGTTGATGACGACACGGGAATAATCACGGTTTTCTGCGGCGAAGAAATTGCAGAGAGCGGTATGGATAAGCTTAAGGCAAAGCTTACGAAAAAATATCCGGAATGTGACGTTACGGTTATATACGGCAAACAGCCGATTTATTCGTACATTGCCTCGGCAGAATAGGATTGGTTTATGGACTTTAAAAGCTACATAAACACGCTTAACACTGACGTCACCTATATAAAAGGAGTCGGTGAAAAGCGCAAAATTATGTTAAATCGTATGTCATTGTATAACGTTTGGGATGTTTTGTATAACTTTCCGAAAGATTACGAGGACAGACGCACACTTTGCAGAATATGCGATATCAAAGAGGGCGAAAAGTGCTGTATAAAGGCAATTTCGTCCTCTGCGCCTATGCAGAAAAGATTTAAAAAGAACATATCGCTGTTCACGCTTCCTGTTTGCGACGGCACGGGAACGGTGTTTGTAAAATGGTTTGCAAACCCGAAATATCCCCCAAAAACAGAAAAAGGCGAAGAGTATATCTTTTACGGCAAAGTTTCAAAAAATTTCGGGCGTCTTGAGCTTGAAATGCTTGAGGCAGAGCGTGCGGACAGCGCAAAAAACGTGCTCGGAATTGTGCCGGTTTATCATCTTACAAAGGGCGCAACGCAAAAATTTATACGCACCACGGTGAAAAATGCGTTTGACAAATTTGATACGTTCTGCGATATTTTCGACGATTTTACACGTCAGCGCTGCAATCTTGTGTCGCTTGACTATTCGCTCAGGCAAATGCACTTTCCCACGGATTTTGACTCGCTGAAAAAAGCAAGAGAGCGCCTTGTTTTTGAAGAATTGTTTATTCTTCAACTGTCGCTTTTATACATAAGAAAAAACCGTATGCAAAAAACGACCGAAAAGTGCCGTGATATATCGTGCAAAGAAGATTTTTTGAAAATGCTTCCGTTCACCTTAACCGACGCACAATCAAGAGTTCTTGACGAGGTTCTTTGCGATTTGCAAACCGAAAAGTGCGCAAACAGGCTTATTCAGGGTGATGTAGGCAGCGGAAAAACGGTTATTGCCGCTGCGGCAATGTATGTGTGCGCAAAAAACGGATTTCAGTCGGCGCTTATGGCTCCCACCGAAATTCTGGCAGCCCAGCATTTTGAAACTTTAAAGAAAATGTACGGCGACAGCATAAATGTGTGCCTTCTTACGTCGTCAACAAAGGGAAAAAAGAAAATTTACCAACAGATTGAAAACGGCGAATTTGACGTTATTGTGGGTACGCACGCACTTTTAAACGAAAATTTGAAAATTCCCAATCTTATTCTTGCGGTAACCGACGAACAGCACCGTTTCGGCGTAAATCAGCGCTCGCACCTTTCGGCAAAGTCAAAATCCTGCAACGTTCTTGTTATGAGCGCAACGCCGATTCCGAGAACGCTCGCTCTTATTCTGTACGGCGACCTCGATATTTCCATTGTAAACTCAATGCCCAAGGGACGGCAGAAAATCGACACGTTTTGCGTAAACGAATCGTACAGAAAACGGGCATATTCGTTTGTCGAAAAAGAAATAGCAAGCGGCAGGCAGGCATATATCGTGTGTCCGCTCATTGACGAGAGCGACAGCCTTCAGGTTATGTCGGGCGAAAAAATGTTTGAACGCCTCAGCAAAGATGTTTTTCCAAGCAGAAAAGTTGCCCTTTTGCACGGCAAAATGAAGGCGGACGAAAAGGACAGAATTATGCAGTCGTTTAAAAACGGCGAATTTGATATTTTGGTATCGACAACCGTTATTGAGGTGGGTGTGGACGTTCCGAACGCAACCGTTATGCTCATTGAAAATGCTGAACGGTTCGGTCTTTCGCAACTGCATCAGTTGAGAGGGCGTGTCGGCAGAGGCAGTCACAAGTCGTACTGTATTCTTTTCTGCAACGCTTTGGATAACGAAAAAACCGCTGAAAGAATGAAAATTATGGTTAAATCCTCCGACGGGTTTGAAATTGCGAAAAAAGATTTGGAGCTTCGGGGCTTCGGCGAATTTTTCGGCACACGCCAGCACGGATTGCCCGCGCTTAAGGTTGCAAATCTTTTTACCGACCTTGAAATTTTAAAAGAGGCGCAAAAACTGTGCGGCGAGGTTTTATCGGCCGACCCGAATTTGAAAAGAGCCGAAAACCGCCTTATTTACGCAAGAATAAAGGCGCTTTTTGACAAATTTGACGGACGTGATATTTTTAATTGACAAAAAAATTAGTCCTTCGCACAAAAAACCAAGAAAAAAAGACGGACAGTTTATATAGCCACAGCCCGATAAGGAAGCATTGGTTTTGAAAGCCGTTCTTTAAGTTTATACTTCGAAAATAGGCGGTCGTATACGTCAGTATTACGACCGCCTATTTTCTTGTCTAAATCTTAAACTCCAACCTTCAAAACTGCTTTGCACCCTGAAAACAAAATTTTTTGATGAAGTTCAAGGCATAAAAGCGAGTAATCCTGTCGGATTTCGAGCTTTTTTAACGCAGAAATTCGCAAAAAAGATGTTTGTCAGGGCAATGCTTCCTTGTCGGGCTGTGGCTAAACCGCCCGTCTTTTTCTTTTACTCAAACTACATTCTGCACCTTGAACATTCGTTTGATGTGCCGAACGCATTAATGATAAATCCTGATATAAGCAATGCGGCAAAAAATGCCAGAAATGCTGATATAACAGCAATTGCCAAAATCTGTACGTCCAGCGTTGCAAGTGCAATTATTGAGGTTATAACCGTTCCGAGCGCACCGACTGCAAGTAAAACCTTTGTGCACCTGCCGCCCGACTGATTACGGCACGAGGTGCAGCGTGCCATAAACGTATAGGCAATGATAAGAGCAAGCGCAACTATTCCCAGTACAAATGCCGCCCATATAGGCTCGGGGCCTACAATAAAACCAAAATAGCGAAGTATTCCGACAATGGCAGCAACAACCAGCGAAATCACAATCTGCAATGCGCAGCAGCAACCGTTTTTACACATAAATTTAACCCCCTTTTTCGTTAGAATTTGCAAGTTTTCCTTGCACTTTATAATATGCGGGGGCAAAAAAATTTGTGATAATATGTCGAAAAATATAAAAACCGCTCCGCAATCAAAAATCGCTTACGGAGCGGCTTAACTTTTTTATTGTCAAACCTGTGCGCTGTAGTTGGGCGCTTCTTTTGTAATATAAATATCGTGCGGATGGCTTTCTTTAAGACCTGCGCCGGTAATGCGGACAAATTTTCCGTTTTCTATAAGGTCGTTTATATTTCTTGCTCCGCAGTATCCCATACCGGACCTCAAACCGCCGAGAAGCTGATAAACGGTGTCTGCAAGCGGTCCTTTGTAAGGAACACGTCCTTCAACGCCCTCGGGAACAAGCTTTTTGGTGCCTGTCTGGAAATATCTGTCACGGCTGCCCTTTTCCATAGCAGCAAGCGAGCCCATTCCACGGTAAACCTTAAAGTTTCTGCCCTGATAAATTTCAATTTCGCCCGGGCTTTCTTCGCATCCTGCAAGAAGGCTGCCTATCATAATAACGTTTGCGCCTGCGGCAATCGCCTTTGTGATATCACCCGAATATTTTATTCCGCCGTCGCCGATAACGGGTATTCCCTTCTTTTTGGCAACCTGCGAAGCGTTGTAAATTGCGCTTATCTGCGGCATACCGATACCTGCAACGATACGTGTTGTGCAGATTGAACCGGGACCTATACCAACCTTTATTGCGTCAGCACCCGCCTCTATAAGGTCCTCAGCCGCCTCAGCCGTTGCAATGTTTCCGGCAATAAGGTTAACGTGCGGAAATGCCTCTTTAACCTTTTTAATGCATTTGAAAATATTTGAAGAATGTCCGTGCGCCGAGTCAAGCACAAGAACGTCAACGTGCGACGCAACAAGAGCCTCAACCCTGTCAAGAACGTCGTTTGTAATGCCTATTGCCGCACCTGCAAGAAGCCTTCCGCTCGAATCTTTTGCAGAGTTTGGATATTTCACCGATTTTTCAATATCCTTTATTGTGATAAGCCCCTTAAGATTGCCGTTTTTATCGACAATCGGAAGTTTTTCTATTTTATGCGTCATAAGGATTTTCTTAGCCTCGTCAAGGGTTGTGCCCTCGGGTGCGGTTATAAGATTTTCCTTGGTCATAACATATTTTATCGGCTTTGAAAAATCTGTTTCAAACCTTAAATCACGGTTTGTGAGTATTCCCACAAGCTTGCCGTTTTCGGTAATCGGCACACCCGAAATTCTGTATTTTCCCATAATATCATCTGCGTCCTGCAAGGTGTGCTCGGGCGAAAGGTGGAACGGGTCAACTATAACGCCGTGCTCCGACCTTTTAACCTTGTCAACCTCAACAGCCTGCGCCTCTATTGACATATTTTTATGGATAACTCCGATTCCGCCCTCTCTTGCCATTGCAATAGCAAGTGCAGATTCTGTAACGGTGTCCATTGCGGCGCTCATCATAGGAATGTTAAGCGTAATATCGTTTGTAAGCTTGGTTGTAAGGTCAATCTCGTTGGGCAGAACGTCACTTTTCTGCGGAATAAGCAGCACGTCATCAAACGTAAGACCTTCAAAAACAAATTTGTCGTTCATTATATACCTCCCGTAATTTAGTTTGAAAATACAAAATTATATGTAAAAATTCAGAGCCGACAAAATATCGGCGTCTGAACTTTTTATGCTTTATAAGCTTTTTACCACATCTGCGCAGCGTTTGCACAAAGTCGGGTGTTCTTTGTCCTCACCCACGGTTTTTGAATACATCCAGCAGCGCTCGCATTTTTCACCCTCCGAAACGGAAATTTTAATATATGCTCCCGTTTCGTCGCCCTTTGCGCCGTCGCTTTTTCCTTCCGACACAACTGCGTCCGAGGTGATAAACACCGTTTTAAGCTCGTCCTCATTTTCTTTAAGGAATTTATAAAGCTCGCCCTCTGCGGATATTTCAACCTTTGCGTTAAGCGAATGACCGATAATTTTTTCGTTTCTTGCGCTTTCCAAAGCCTTGCTGACGTCGTTTTTGATTGCAATAAGCTTATCGTATTTTTCAGCAAGCGCAGCGTTGTCATATTCTTCGCAAACCTTGGGCATACCGGCAAACATAACGTGCTTTTTAAAGTCTTTTTCCGAGTGCGGCATAGCGTTCCATATTTCCTCTGTTGTAAAGCACAAAACAGGTGCAAGAAGCTTTACAAGAGAATCGAGAATTTTATACATAGCCGTCTGCGCACTTCTTCTTGCCTTGCTGTCCGCCTTTTCGGTATAAAGCCTGTCTTTTATGATGTCAAGGTAGAAATTGCTCATATCAACAACGCAGAAGTGATGAATTGCGTGCTGAAGCGAATGGAACTCATAGCTTCTGTACGCTTCAAGCGATTTTTTGCAAAGCTCGTTGAGTTTATAAAGCGCCCAGCGGTCAATTTCAAGCATATCCTTATAATCAACCGAATCCTTATCGGGGTTAAAGTCCGCTGTGTTTCCGAGAATGTAACGTGCGGTATTCCTGATTTTTCTGTAGCTTTCGGAAAGCTGTTTCAGAATATCGTTGCTCAGCCTTACATCAGTTTTGTAATCGGACGAAACAACCCACAGACGCAGAATATCAATACCGTATTTTTTGGCAACCTCAAGCGGGTCAATGCCGTTACCGAGCGATTTTGACATTTTTTTGCCGTTGCCGTCAACAACCATACCGTGCGTGATAACCTTTTTATACGGCGCTTTTTTGCCCAGCGCAACGCTTGTTAAAAGCGACGACTGGAACCAGCCTCTGTACTGGTCGTTTCCTTCAAGATAAACGTCTGCCGGCCAGCTTAAATTATCTCTTCCGGCAAGAACCGCATAATGACTGGAGCCTGAATCAAACCAAACGTCCATAATATCTTTTTCTTTTGTAAAATGCTCGCAACCGCATTTTTCGCACTTTGTTCCTGCGGGAAGAATTTCGGAAGCGTCAAGCTCATACCATATTCCCGAGCCTTTTTCGGAGAACAGCTTTGAAACGATTTTTATTGTTTCTTCGTTAATAAGCTCGTGTCCGCACTCTTCGCAGTAGAAAATCGGAATGGGAACGCCCCATTTTCTCTGACGTGAAATACACCAGTCGCTTCTGTCCTCAACCATTTTTGTAATTCTGTCCTCGCCCCACTTCGGCAGCCAGTCAACCTCTTTTATTGCCTCAACGGCGTCTTTTTTAAATTTATCAACCGAGGCGAACCACTGTTCCGTCGCACGGAAAACGATAGGCGAAGAACATCTCCAGCAATGCGGATACTGGTGGATTATCGGCTCTATTGCAACAAGCGAATTTGTGCTTTTAAGCTCGTCTATAATTGCGGAATTCGATTTTTCATAATACATTCCCGCAAATTTTCCTGCCTCCTCGTTAAGAACACCCTTCGAGTCAACCGGAACGATAATGGGCAAATCATAATTCTGGCAGGCAACAAAGTCCTCGGCGCCGTGACCCGGAGCGGTGTGAACGCAGCCTGTACCTGCGTCGAGCGTAACGTGGTCGCCCAGAATTACCAGAGAATCTCTGTCAATAAACGGATGTTTGCAGGTTATATATTCCAAATCTCTGCCGTCAAATTCTGCGGCAATTTTATAATTTTCAATATTTGCAGCCTTTGCAAAAGTATCAACAAGGTCTTTTGCAATAACGTAATATTCGCCTCCGATATCCACAAGTGCGTAGATAAAATCGGGGTTTAAGCAAATTGCAACGTTTCCGGGCAAAGTCCAGGTTGTGGTCGTCCAAATAACAAAATAAATTTTGTCTTTGTCAAAGCCCTTGAAAACGCCCTTGTCGTCGTTTACCTTAAAGCGGACGTAAATTGAATTTGTCTTGTCCTCGGCATATTCAATTTCAGCCTCGGCAAGCGCAGTTTCGCAGTCGGGACACCAATAAACCGGCTTCATACCCTTATAAATTACACCCGAATTTGCCATTTTGCCGAAAACTTCAATCTGTCTGCCTTCAAACTGCGGCTGGAGCGTGTAATACGGATGCTTGTAATCGCCCAAAACGCCCAGTCTTTTAAACTGTTCCGCCTGATTGTTTATATATTTTAAAGCAAACTCCTCGCAGATTTTGCGGAATTCGCTTGTAGAAACCTCATCTTTTTTGATTTTAAGCTTCTTTATGGCCTGCACTTCAATGGGAAGCCCGTGAGTATCCCATCCGGGGATATACTGCGCACGGTAGCCGTCCATATTTTTAAAACGGATAATAATATCCTTTAAAATTTTATTTAAGCTGTGACCCAAATGTATATCGCCGTTTGCAAACGGAGGGCCGTCGTGAAGGGTAAACTCCTGCTTGCCCTTGTTTTCTTCCATTAACTGCTCGTAAAGCCCTTCTTCATCCCATTTTTTAACCATATCGGGTTCCTTCTGAGGAAGGTTTGCCCTCATGGAAAAATCGGTTTTGGGAAGATTAAGGGTTTTGCCGTAATCAAATTCTTCCACTTATTAAACAACTCCTTTTTTAAAACTGCCAAACAAAAATGTATATAAAAAACTAAAAATTAATTTTTGTTTTCCGTGTTAACTTCTTCATTTCCCATATTTGATTTCATAGTCTTAAGATACGTTTCAAATTCCGCAATAATACGTGATTTAAAAAGTATGTAATCTCTTTTGAGCTGCTCTGCTTTTTCAGCGCTCTTTTGCATTTCGGCGTTTGCGTTTTTTATAATATCGCCCGCCTTGCCGTTCGCCTCTTCCACAATAAGACGAGCCTTTTCGGCAGCGTTGCTTCTTACCTCATCGCTCGCACTTTGCGCAACCAAAAGCGTGCTTTGCATTGTGTCCTCCATAGATTTGTAATGGTCAACCGCATCAGAGAGCGTATTTGCCTTGTCCTTTAAGGCAATATTCTCACGGTAGAGCTTTTCGTAATCAACCAAAATAAGCTCCATAAATTTTTCAACGTCTGCCTTGCTGTAGCCTCCGAAAGTGGATTTTATAAATTTTTTACTTTCAATATCAAGCGGAGAAAGCACCTTACATCACCTCATACATAATATTTAACGCAAATTCGGCGTTTATTCTTTTTGGTAAGCGGAAAATCGGTAAGTATAATTCCCTTTCCGAAGCCCCGTACCGTTAAAACGTCATTGTTTGAAACCTGTTTGGATAAATTTTTTACACATTCGTAATTGAGAAAAACCCTGCCCTCGCAAATAAGAGCGTCGGACACCGCCCTCGACTTTGAACAGAAGGCGCTTACAACGCAGTCAAGGCGCAGCGACGTAACCGTTTTTGAAACCTCGTTATACTTTTTCTCAAAATCAGGCAGCTTTTCGCCGCCGCAGATAATACATTCAACATTTGAATGTGCGATTTTTTTAAGATTAAGCGTCAGAAAATCCGAAATATCGCTTGACGCAAACACATAAGACGCCCCGTCCGAAATTAAAATATCACCCAGTTTTTCCCTCTTTATTCCGAGCGAAAGACAGGAACCGAGATAATCTCTGTGTTCAAAAACGCTTTTGTCACGTGTAAAAATTTTAAGCGTGTCTATCGGAAAATCCTCATTATCGCAATTGCCGAAGGCAAACATTCTGCGCTCGGCAGCGTCTGTTCCGCCGAAAGACGAAAAATTTTCAAAATGCGCCTGCGAAAGCTTTTTTTCAAGAACAATGCAGTCTGCCGGCGACAAAAACGGCGTAAACGTTACCTCGCCGGAAAACTCGCTTTTTTTAATTCTGTCAAAAATAAGCGAAAACAGATTTTTTCTGTCAATATCCTCTATGCCCGACAAAAATTTAAGCTTGTCCATTATTCGGCGTCAAAAAGACCGTGCATTTTAAGCTCCTCGCCAAAGTCGCCCATAATGCCGACATTGTACGGCGCAAGAAGCAAAATTCCGTTTGAAACCTTTTGCATACTGCCGTCAAGCGCATATACTGCACCGCTTAAAAAGTTAACTATTTTAACCGCAACGTCTTTTTCAAGCTTTTCAAGATTAACAACAACAGGCTTTTTCGACTTTAAATGGTCTGCAATTTCCTGTGCGTCGGAATAAGCCGTCGGCTGAATTATAACAACCTTAAGCTGCGTGGTTGTGTGAATGTTAACAACCTTGTTTTTTCTCGACGGAGTAAACGAAGGTCTTTGTTCCTCCCTCTCCTCAGGCATAACAGCGTCTATGCCGTCGTCGTTATCCTCAGAGCCGAGTCCGAGAAAATTAGTAACCTTATCCATAAAATTTGCCATAACACCAATCCCCATTTCAATTTGTTTTTATTATTTAAAAATCTTCGAGCCGATTCTTACGATGTTCGCACCTTCTTCGACGGCAATGACATAATCGGAGCTCATTCCCATCGACAAATATTCCATACTAATATTATTATATTTTTTTTGCGATATGTCAACAAAAATTTTGTATAATTTTTTAAAAATCTGTCGAATTTCGTCCTCGGGCGCAAATTTAGGCGCCATTGTCATAAAACCTTTTACCTTAACGTTTGAAAAATTTTCCGCTTTTTCCAAAAACGGCAGAATTTCATTTTCGCTTATTCCGCTTTTTGTTTCTTCGCCCGAAATATTTACTTCGATAAGAATATCGGTAATCACGCCCGCCTTTTTTGAAAGACGCTCAATCTCCTCTGCAAGCTTTACGGAATCCACCGAGTGAATAAGTTTTGTTTTTCCTATTATGTATTTAACCTTATTTGTTTGCAAATGTCCTATAATGTGCCATTTTACGTTCGGAATTTTGTCATACTTTTCCAAAAATTCCTGAACTCTGTTTTCGCCAAGCTCTGTAATTCCTTCGTTTACGGCGCACATAATATCGTCCGGCCCGACGGTTTTTGTAACGCCGAGAATTGTTATGTCGTCATAATTTCTTCCCGATATTTCGCACGCTTTTTTTATATTGCTTCTTATTTTTTCTATATTCTGCGCTATGCTCAAAATCCGTCAGCTCCTATTTTATTATTTTTCCGTTATACATCTTGTCGGGCGAAGTCAAAACCTCGTCATAAAGCAAAAGCGAATTTTCGTCCGCATTGTTTTCTTTTACAATCGCATATTTATCGTCTTTATAAACAATTTCAACCGTTTTAAACTTTGCCGCATTGTCCGAAACCGCATAAACGCCGTCAACGCCGTCCTTTTTGGTAAGTGCGCTTACGGGAACCTTAAGTCCGGAATAAATATTTTTTATAAGCTCAACGTCGCACGAGCGCTGCATATAAGAATTTGCGTCATATGCCGTTGTGCTTACCACAATAACGTGATTTGAGCCCTTTTCCTCCGAAATTGACATAATGCTTCCCTTAATGTTTTTTGTATCGCCGTCTATGCGTATAAAAACATCCTCGCCCACGGTAAAATCCTTGCATCTGTCTTTGTCGGCGGACAGTGCAACGCACCACATATAATTGTCTATAAGCTTAATCGAGTCATTTTCCGCAATGCTTTTTTCGTCGTTTTTCTTAAGTTTGTCGGCAATGCTCTTAAAATCGGAATATGTCAAATTCTTTGCGTTGTCAACGCTTAAAATATCTTCATAGCCGTCTGTATGCGATATAAATATTCCCGGCTCGGGCGCAAAAACATTTTGCTCATATTCCGCAAGAAGCGCTTCAAGCTCCTGCTTCTGAGCATTTAAACCGGCAAGGTCATCCTTTGTCGCAGCGCCCTCTCCGCCAACCTTGTTTTTCTTGTCATACAGTGCGCTGATTTCAGCCTTTGTTTCCAAAACCTTTTGAACGTCGCCGATATTCGTATAATAAACAAGCGACGACACTTTTTCCGAAATTTTGCTGTCAAGCTTGTAAATATCGTCCGTAAAATTATCGCTTACCTTTTTTGCGCTTTCAATTTCGCCTATGCGCTTGTTTATTTTTGCAAGCCTGTCCTGCACGTCTTTGTCGGCATTTTCGTTGACAATCGCCGCAATAAGCTTTCCCGCAGGGACGAGCGTGCCGTCGGCAACCTTAGCCGAAACCGTGCCCGAAAGGTTTGTTTCAACCTTTTTTTCGTTTCTTATTATAATGCCCATATGCTTTGTTGCGTTTTCCATACTGCCCGAAAACACCATTTCTTTGTTTTGGGGAGGATTCAGCATAAAGTATGCGGCGATAACAACAGCCGCAAGAGCACAAACTGCCATAAGCTTTGTAAATTTATTTTTCAATCCTGCGTCACCGCCAAAAATTTTTTTATACTTTCTTAAGTTCTATATTTCTCAGTTTTCGTACTTTGAAAAATCAACCGCACGTTTCGGAATAATTGTTGAAACGGCGTGCTTGAACACCAGCTGCTGTTTGCCGCCGACCTCAAGCATAATTGTAAAATTGTCAAAGCTTCTTACCTGACCGTTAAACTGAAAACCGTTTGTAAGATAAATTGTAACGTCAACCTTCTCTTTTCTCACCGCATTTAAGAATACATCCTGAAAATTTGTCTGTTTCATTAGTCCTGCCTCTTCCTTTTTAATATAATTTCTTCGCATATACCGGCAATTTCTTCGCTGCTTTTGTTTTCTGCGTCTATCCAGTGTATGCTTTTGTCACGCATAAACCACGTGTACTGCCGTTTTGCATATCTTCTCGAGTTGCGTTTTAAAAGTTCAACCGCCTCATCGTAGCTTGTTTTTTTGTCCAAATAATCAAGAATTTCTCTGTAGCCTATTGCCTGCGACGAGGTTTTTGAAAACCCTTTTTCGCTGTTTTTAATTCTTTCAACTTCGTCCAAAAGACCGTCGGAAAGCATTTTTTCAACCCTTTGGTTTATTCTTTCGTAAAGCTTTTCGCTGTTTAAATAAAGCCCTATTTTAACACTGTTTATTTTTTCTCTTCCGCAAAGCGCCGCTTTGTCGTTTTCGGTTTTTGTTTTCCCGGTAACGTGATAAATCTCCAGCGCACGTATAACCCTTTTTACATTGTTAAAGTGTATTTTTTCTGCGCTTTCGGGGTCTGTTTTCAAAAGCATACCGTGAAGGTATTCGTTGCCCTTTTCCTCTGCGGTTTTTGAAAGAAAATCCCGGTATTTTTCATCATTCACCGTCTTGGAAAAATCAATTCCGTTTAAAAGAGAATCAATATAAAGCCCCGTTCCGCCGACTATAAGCGGAAAATAACCGCCGTCCGCAATTTTTTCAATTGCAGCCTTCGCCTCGGAAACATACCTTACAACGTTATATTCTTCATAAGGCTCTGCAACCGACAGCATATAGTGCGCAACATTTTGCATTTCTTCTTTCGTCGCCTTTGCCGTGCCGATATCCATACCCTTATAAATCTGCATAGAATCCGCCGACACAATCTGCGCATTTATTTTTTTTGCCAGCAAAACCGAGGCACCCGTTTTTCCAACGCCGGTAGGGCCTACAATTGCGGCGGTTAAAATATCATTCACATCAGCCATCAGACAATCCTTTTAAATTCCTTTTCCAAGTCTTTTTTGCTCATTTTAATTTCAATGGGCCGTCCGTGAGGACAGGTATTGATATTTCCGAGCGTATAAACCTTTTCAACCAAATCCTCCATTTCTTTAACGGAAAGCGGAGTGTTGCCCTTTATTGCACGCTTGCACGCCATTGTATGAAGCGAGAGAAGCGACAAATCGGTTAAATCGGCGGTTTTCTTTTTATTAAGAATTTCTGCTATTTCGGTTATAAGTGCGCTCACGCTGCAGCCTTCGAGCACCGACGGAATTTTTCTTACCGCAACAACATTGCTGCCGAATTCGTCAACGTCAAAACCGAGACCGGCAAAAAACTCTTTGTTTTCCGCAACCGTTTCAAACAGCTGAGGAGTAAGGCTTACCGTTGCCGGAATGAGCATAAGCTGCGACGAAATGTTTTTTTCTTTATAATCTTTTGTAAACTCTTCAAAATACAGCCTTTCGTGCGCTGCGTGCTGGTCTATAATGTGCATTTCGCTGTCTCGCTCAACAATAATGTAGGTCGAAAAAATCTGACCGGCAATTCTGAAATCCACGCCTGCCTTAAGCGGCACGGCAGAAGTTTTTTCGCCTGCAGGCATATTTTCGGCGCCGCCGGGATTTTTAACGCCGATATCTTCGGCAAACTCATTTTTTGCGGTATCTGCGGAATTTAACGCCTCCGCCTTTTCCTTTTCACGCTCCGAATCGAAGGTTTCGATATTTTTTGCAACCCTTACAAATTCGTCGTCGGCATAATATTTGCCCTCGTCCGCAATTTTCAGTTTTTCTTCCTTTTTATACAAATCGTCTATTGTAATTCTGCCTTTGTCATATTTTTCGGCATATATCTCGTTCTTTAAACCCTCCGTTTGGGGCAAAGGCTGAGGATTTTGCGTTTTATAGCTTTCTTTCGGCGCAACAAATGCGTCACGCAGAAAGTTTATGTCAATCTGATTTGATTTTTTAATGCTTTCGGGAACGTCAAATTTCTTTTTTCCCTGTTTTTGCGCCCCGATTTTCATTTCGGGAATAACTTTTTTTCTCTCGAGCGCATTTTTTACCGCCCAGTATACCGCCTCAAAAATCTTTTTGTCGTCCGAAAAGCGAACCTCCATTTTTGTGGGATGCACGTTTACGTCAACAAATGCGGGATTTACGTCTATTTTAAGCACCGCAAACGGAAATTTTCCAATCATAACGGTGTTTTTATACCCCTCCGAAAGAGCCGCCGACACAATTTTGCTCACAAAATTTCTGCCGTTTATGAAAAACGTCTGATACGCTCTTGTGTTGCGTGAAATCTGCGAATTGCCGATATATCCCGTCACACGTGCGTTTTCATCCTTATAATCAACCTCGATTACGTTGTTTATATAATCTTTTCCGTACACCGCAAAAACGGAATTTATAAGCTTTCCGTCGCCGGGCGACGAAATGTTTTTGGAGCGGCAAAGATATTTTATTGCAATATTGGGGTTTCCGAGAATAAATTTATTTATAACGTCGGTCACACAGGCAGTTTCGGCAGAGTCTTTTTTCAAAAACTTCATTCTTGCCGGGGTGTTGAAAAAAAGGTCACGCACAATAACGGTTGTGCCGTTTGCGCATCCCGTTTCGCACGTTTGCGAAGCCTCGCCCCCCTTTATCGAAAGAAAAGAGCCGAAGCCGCTGTTTTCGGTTTTTGTAAAAATTTCGGTATTCGACACCGCTGCAATGCTCGCAAGAGCCTCGCCGCGGAATCCGAGCGTCATAATTTTTGATAAATCGGTTTCTTCTTTTATTTTGCTTGTTGCGTGCGGCAAAAACGCCGTTTCAACGTCGTCCTTTTCAATTCCGCCGCCGTTGTCGGTAACACGTATATACGTCATACCGCCGTTTTTAATTTCAACCGTTATGCTTTTTGCGCCTGCGTCTATGGAATTTTCCACAAGCTCTTTAACCACCGAAGCCGGTCTTTCCACAACCTCGCCTGCCGAAATCATATTCGCAACCTCTTTTGACAAAACGTTAATTTTTCCCATAAACGCACCTCCTCGTATTATTCTTTTTTACTGTTATTTATCCGATTTTATCATTCTCTGAAGCTTGTAAATTTCATTCAGCGCCTCAATAGGCGTAAGAGTTGAAATGTTATAACCTCTTATGGTATCGAAAACCTTTGATGCCAGGCTTTCGCTTTCTGTTTTTTCCTCATCAAAGCTGATGCTTTTGTGCTCTTTTGAAAACTCGCCCTTTTCAATATTTGAAAGAATTTCTTTTGCACGGCAAACCACATTTTCGGGTACACCCGCAAGATGCGCAACCTCAATTCCGAAGCTGTCGTCCGTGCCGCCTTTTACTATTTTGCGAAGAAAAGTTATATCGTTTCCGTGTTTTTTAACCGCTATGGAATAATTGTTAACACCGTCTATTTCATCTTCAAGCGCTATAAGCTCGTGATAATGCGTTGCAAACAGCGATTTTGCGCCGATTTTTTTCTTGTCGCTCAAATACTCCACAACAGCCCACGCAATTGAAAGCCCGTCAAACGTGCTTGTGCCTCTGCCTATTTCGTCAAGAATAAGAAGGCTTTTTTCGGTTGCGTTGTTAAGAATATTTGCAACCTCGGTCATTTCAACCATAAACGTGCTCTGCCCCGCCGCCAAATCGTCCGACGCACCGACACGGGTGAATATTTTGTCCACAATGCCTATGCGGCACTCGCTTGCCGGAACAAAGCTGCCTATCTGAGCCATTACGGTAATCACCGCAGTCTGGCGCATATATGTTGATTTTCCTGCCATATTCGGACCGGTAATAATTGAAAATCTGTTTTTGTCGGTATCAAGATATGTATCGTTGGGCACAAACATAGAATCCGTCAAAAACTTTTCAACAATCGGGTGTCTGCCGTTTTTTATGTCTATAACGTCGCCGTCATCCACCTTTGGCTTGACATATCCGCCGTCTTTTGCGGCTGCGGCAAACGAATTTAAAACATCCGTAACCGCAACAAGCCGTGCCTGAAGAAGAATTCTTTCCATATTGGAGCCGACTGCGTCCCTCACGGCGCAAAAATCGTTGTATTCAAGCGCAGCAACCCTTTCGTTTGCGCCGAGTATTCTGCTTTCAACCGTCTTAAGCTCCTCGGTGATATACCTTTCGCAGTTCACCAAAGTTTGCTTGCGGATATATCTGTCGGGCGCCTTGTCAATATTCGACTTCGTAATTTCAATATAATATCCGAAAACCTTGTTGTATGAAATTTTAAGATTTTTAACGCCCGTTGCTTCTCTTTCTCTCGCCTCTATTTCGGCAATAATGCGCGCACCGTTGTTTACGGTGTCTTTTATTTCGTCAAGCTCTTTGTCAAAGCCCGGTCTTATCATTTTTCCTTCTCTTACGGTAAGAGGAGGCTCGTCCACAAAGGCGGAATTTATAAGAGAATACAAATCCTGCATTGCGTCAAGGTTTCTTGCAATATCCGAAAGAAGGTTTGTTTCAAAGCCCTCCGATATTTTTTTAATTTTCATAAGCCCCGAAAAGCTGTTTTTAAGTGCCACAAGCTCACGTGCGTTTACCGAGCCGTACACAACCTTTGACATAATTCTCTCGATATCGCCGATACTTTTTAAAACCTCGGTAAGAGAGGCGCTTATCGCAACGTTATTATAAAAAAATTCAACTGCGTCAAGGCGCATATTAATTTCAGCCGAATTTAAAAGCGGCTGTTCAATCCATTTCCGCAAAAGCCTTGCACCCATACTTGTGCCGGTTTTGTCAAGTATGCCAAGAAGCGAACCTTTTTTGCTTTTGTCACGCATTGTTTCGGTAAGCTCAAGGTTTCGTCTTGACGACAAATCAATTTCCACAAACGAGGACGAATTGTAAACGCTCGCCTTTGAAATATTTGACAAATCAACTTTTTGCGTATCCGAAAGATATTTAAGAGCGCCGCCCGACGCACGGAGAGCATACTCATTCTGCAAAAGATTCTGCGCCGAATCCGAAAACGCTCCGAATTTTTTATTTACCCGCTCGCCGCACTCGGATACGTCAAAATCGGTATCGGGCAGATAGCTTAAATAAAAATCGCATCGTTTTTTTAGATTTTCAAAAACCTTTGAAAATTTATATGCGCTTTGATTTACAATAATTTCGGCAGGCTTGTAGCACGCTATGACGTTTGCCATTTTACCCTCGGCAATATCCTGCTTTCCGTAGGTTGCAAAAAAATCGCCCGTCGAAACGTCGCAAAAGCATATTCCGAAATTTTTATCATCGGTATAAATGCAGGCAAGAAAATTGTTTGAGCTTTCCGAAAGAGCCATATCAAGATTAGCCGTTCCGGGTGTTATAACCCTTACAACCTCTCTTTTTACAATATCCTTTGCAAGATTGGGATCCTCCATCTGCTCGCAAATTGCAACCTTATAACCGCTTTTAACCAGCTTTGCAATATATGTCTGCACGCTGTGAAACGGCACGCCGCACATGGGCGCACGTTCCTTTTGTCCGCAGTTTCTGCCGGTAAGAGTAAGCTCCAAAACCTTTGAGGCAATTTTTGCGTCGTCAAAAAACATTTCGTAAAAATCGCCCAGCCTGAAAAACAAAAGACAGTCCTTATATTTTTCTTTAACCTGCAAATACTGCCTCATCATAGGCGTTACAGGACTTTTTGCACTCATATAAAGTTAACCTCTTTCAAAAAATTTTAGTGATGGCAGCCGCCGCAGGTTGAACAGCTTCCCGAGCAGCCGCCTTCGCTGTCCTTGCCCGAAACGTAATAGCCTAAAATTCCGTTTATTTTATTCATAAGATTTGAAAAATTCTGCTGTGCGTCAACATACGCCGCAATGGATTTGTTGTTCATAATTTTTTCAAAAGCCGCTTTCGCTTCGTTTTGAATAACCTCGAATTCCTCTTTTGTTATATCGGGGTTTGACGCTTTTTTAGTAAGATTTTCTCTTGTTGTGTGATATTCCATCATAAGCTCAACCGCTTCTTTATCGTCAAGCTGATTTGCCTCCGCAAGCTTATACGCTTTAAATTCCTCGCTCTCGGCAATCATAATTCCAAGCTCTTTTGCTTTGTCCATAATATCCTGCATAATAATCTCCATTCCGCCGCCCTGCGTCGGCACAAATAATAATTAAAATCTCTTATCGGCAGGGCAAGAAATGATAAGAGATTATTTCGCCCATGTGCGTTTCCCCAAACAAAGCGAGAAAAATTTCGCACGGGCATTTAATCTTGCCGGAGGCTTAACGTGAAAGTTTATTTCACGTTATTCTCCTTTGTAACATATATAAATTTTTATACCAATTCACCCGAAAGTGACCAAGTATGCGATTTTGTGATTTTAACCGTTATAATTTTGCCGGTTAAATCTTTGCTTCCTTTAAAATTGACAATTTTTCCGCCGTCCGTTCTTCCCGAAAGAAATTCGGGATTTGTTTTGCTCTCGCCTTCAACAAGAACGTCAAATTTTCTTCCTTCGTAAAGCTTGTTTTTTTCGGCTGAAATAATATTTTGAACTTCAAGCATTCTGTCAAAATTTTTCTTCTTTTCGTCTTTTGTAAGAACGTCAGCCATCTTTTCGGCAGGCGTTCCCTTTCTTTTTGAATATATAAACGAAAATACGCTGTCGTACCGCACCTTTTCTATAACGTCCATTGTGTGCTCGAAATCGTCGTTATCCTCACCCGGAAAGCCCACTATAATGTCGGTTGTAAGGGTGATATCCGGAATTTTTTCTTTTACCTTTCTTATTTTTTCAAGGTATTCTTCTTTTGTGTATTTTCTGTTCATAATTTTAAGAATTTTGTTGCTGCCGCACTGAATGGGAAGGTGAAGCTGTTTGCACACCTTTTTGTTTTCGCAAATTTCGTCTATAAGCTTGTCCGACAAATCTTTCGGATGACTTGTCATAAATCTTATGCGCTCAATGCCGTCAACTTTTGAAACCTCTTTTAAAAGGTCGGGAAAGTCAATGTATCCTTCTATATCCTTGCCGTATGAATTTACGTTCTGCCCGAGAAGCATAATTTCTTTTACGCCTTTTTGCGAAAGATTTTCCGCCTCTTTTATTATATCCTCTTTTTTGCGGCTGCGCTCTCTTCCTCTTACATACGGAACAATGCAGTAGGTGCAGAAATTATTGCAGCCGTACATAACCGACACCCCTGCCGTAACGCTTCCGTCACGGTACACGGGAATATCCTCCGCAATTTTTCCGTCCGAATTTTTAAACTCTATAACACGCTCTTTCTTTTCCATTGCGTTATACAAAATTTCGGGAAAGCGGTAAAGCGAATGTGTGCCGAAAACAATATCGACGTGCTTGTAGCGCCTTTTTATCTGCTCCACAATATGCTCCTGCTGCATCATACATCCGCACACGCCTATGATAAGGTCGTTCTTTTCTCTTTTTAAAGCCTTTAAGGCGCCGATATTTCCGAAAACCTTAAGCTCGGCATTTTCTCTTACCGCACAGGTGTTGTATATTATAACGTCCGCAATTTTTTTATCGTGCGTTTCTTCATATCCCATAGCGCAAAGCATACCCATAAGATGCTGCGAATCGTTAACATTCTGCGCACAGCCGTAGGTTTCGACAAAAGCATACTTTTTTCTGCCTTCGTTTATATTTTTAACAAGGCGCATAATGCGCTTTTGGTTTTCTGTTTCTTCTTTTTTTACAACAACGTCTTCTCTTTTTGACATTAAGGCTTCCTCCGCCGCAAAACATATGAATATTATAATCCATATAATTATATCACAAAACAAAAAATATGTAAACCGAAAAATAAAATTTTGAGCAAAAAAATTTACAAAATTTTTGCCTTTTCGCATTATTCTCTTTGTGCAAAACAGGAAAGATATAAAACATTTACAAACTTTTACACAAAAAACGGCAAAAAATTACAAAATTTTCAAAAAAGTCTTTACATTTTTATTTTTGTATGCTATACTCGTAAATTGTAGACAGGATATCTTTAAATCCGATGCGGGACGTCGGCAAGATTGACAATATTTTTTTACAGTGTTTTTGCCTTGTCCGAATTATGCCTCGGGCAAGGCTTTTTTATTTGAAATATCCTGTAAATTTTAAGCCTTAAAAGGGGAATGGAGATTTTTTATGAAACTAATTTACGACGTTAACGACAAGCCGAAGTTCGGTCAGCTTTTGATTTTCGCTTTCCAGCAGCTTCTGGCAATTCTTGCGGCTACAATCGCCGTTCCGTCAATTATCGGCAACGGAATGTCGCAGTCGGCGGCGCTTTTCGGCGCAGGTATCGGCACAATAGTTTACCTTTTGTTTACAAAATTCAAAAGCCCTGTTTTTCTCGGCTCGTCCTTCGCATTCTTAGGCTCTATGTTCGCAGCGTTTGCGGGCGCCGTTTCGGTTGAGGCAGGTCACGCAGGACTTATAATCGGCGCAATTTTTGCAGGTCTTGTATATGTGATTATTGCAATCGTTGTAAAATTTGCCGGCGTAAAATGGATAGACAAGCTTATGCCCCCGGTTGTTATAGGACCTACGGTTGCAATTATCGGTCTTTCGCTTTCGGGAAACGCTATCGGCGACGTTCTTAAATTTGCTGAATTTGACGCAGCAAACTCGGTGTTTGCAATGAGCGCAAAAGGCTGGCTGGGTCTTATCTGCGCACTTGTAACCCTTCTTACGGTAATGCTCTGCTCGGTATACGGCAAAAAAATGACAAAGCTTATCCCCTTTATTATAGGTATTCTTGCAGGATATGCGGTTGCGGCAATTTTTACGCTTATAGGAATTAAAACAGGCAACGATACATTAAAAATTATCGACTTTTCGCTCTTTAACAATATGCAGTGGTACCCCGATTTTACATTCTTTAAAGCAAGCAAAGGCTTTGCGGCTGTTAACTCAAAATACATAGCAACAATCGCAGTTGCATACATCCCGGTTGCATTCGTTGTTTTCGCAGAGCACATTGCAGACCACAAAAATCTTTCGAGCGTTATAAACAGAGAACTTCTTAAAGAGCCGGGACTTCACAGAACGCTCCTCGGCGACGGCGTAGGCTCGATTGCGGGCGCAGTGTTCGGCGGCTGCCCCAACACAACATACGGCGAATCGGTAGGCTGCGTGGCAATCACGGGAAATGCCTCGGTTGTTACCATTCTTGTAACGGCGATAATGGCAATTCTTATTTCCTTCTTCGGCCCGTTTGTAACCTTCCTTGCAACAATTCCTTCGTGCGTAATGGGCGGTGTTTGCGTAACGCTCTACGGCTTTATCGCAGTAAGCGGTCTTAAAATGATTCAGGACGTTGACCTTAACGAAAACAACAACCTCTTTGTTGTTTCGATAATCCTTATCACAGGTATCGGCGGTATGGCGCTTAAAATCGGTCAGGTTACACTCACTGAAATTGCATGCGCACTTATACTCGGAATAATCACAAACCTTATTCTGTCAAAAAAAGCGAGTGAATAATATATGAAATTCAAGTCCGAAATTCTCGACGCTACGGCGTTTAACAGGGCGATAAAACGCATTGCGCACCAGATTATCGAAAAAAACCCGAACGTGCAAAACATTGCGGTTATCGGCATAAAAACACGGGGCGTGCCGATAGCAAAGCGCCTTTCGCAAAGCATTTTTGAAATAGAAGGCATAAAACCTGATGTGGGGGTTTTGGATATAACGCTCTACCGTGACGATTTATCGCACATTTCGCCCGACCCGATTGTAAATTCAACGAGCGTGCCGTTTGACATAAACGGAAAAACCGTTGTTCTTGCAGATGATGTAATATACACCGGAAGAACGGTAAGGGCGGCAATGGACGCAGTTATGAGTATCGGCAGACCGTCTAAAATAGAGCTTTTTGCAATGGTGGACAGAGGCCACAGAGAGCTTCCCATAAGGGCGGATTTTGTCGGCAAGAACGTTCCCACGTCACATTCCGAGGTAATAAAGGTTAACCTTTTTGAAACCGACGGAAAAGACAATATAGAAATATACGATATTTAAAACGTAGAAAGGATTTTTGCTTATTTGCTGCAAAAATCCTTTTTATTTTTAGTATTTTTATTTGACATATGCGCATATATATTGTTATAATGTATTAGACAAGCACTACGATAAAAAAGGCGGGAGATGTGAAAAAACTTGAGTGAAAACAAAAATCAAACCTTTGTAAAAGGCGCACTGATACTGGTCTGTGCAAACATTTTGGTAAAAGTTATCGGAGCGGGTTTTAAAATTCCGCTTACATATATCCTCGGTGAGGAGGGAATGGGGCTTTTTTCAACAGCGTACACAATCTACAGTCTGCTGTTTATAATCGCAACGGCGGGGCTTCCGGTGGCGGTGTCGAAAATGGTGTCCGAAAGCAGAACGCTTAAAAGACCGGGCGAAGTAAAGCTTATTTTGAAGGTGAGCTTTGCAATACTTTCGGCAATAGGTATTTTAGGATTTTTTATACTGTACTTCTTCGCAGGAAGGTTTTCGGTTATGCTCTCAAACCCGAGGGCGGAGCTTGGAATTAAGGCGATTGCGCCGGCTATGCTTTTTGTGGCGCTTATGTCGGCGTTCAGAGGCTTTTTTCAGGGGCATCAGAATATGTTTCCCACGGCTGCGAGCGAGGTTTTTGAGGCGCTCGGAAAGCTTATTTTCGGATACGGATTTGCATATTATTTTGCATCAACAATAACAAACGACATTATGCGCATAAACCTTGGTGCGGCAGGTGCGGTTGCAGGCGTTTCAATGGGCGCTTTGCTGGGCTTTGCGGTGCTTATTGTGATATATGCCGCAAACCGCAAAAAGCTTTATTCGGGCAAAGATTCAAGCATCTGCCGAAGCGGAGGGGAAATTGCAAAAAAGCTTATTTCCATTGCCGTTCCCATAACAATCGGAGCGTCGGTTTTTTCGCTTACAAGCATAATCGATATGGCTATGATAATGCGCCGTCTTGAGGCGGCTGGGTTTGACCCCAAAACAACCGCCCTTGCGCTCTACGGCTCGTACACAGGATATGCCGTTCCGCTGTTTAATATGCCGCCGACGCTGATTTCGTCAATCAGCATAAGCGTTGTGCCGGCAATTGCGGGGGCATACGTCGGAGGAGAACACTCGTTTGTGTCGCAGCTTACAAAAAAATCGGTTAAAATAACCATTCTTTTCGCACTTCCCTGCGCAATAGGAATGTCAACCCTTGCAAGACCGATTTTGCAGGCGGTATATACAAATTCAAATGCGGCGCAAACGTTGTCCATACTTGCAGTCGCAATAGTTTTTGTATCGCTCGTTATGCTTACAAACGCTATTCTGCAATCGATAGGCAGAGTTAACATTCCGGTTATAAATATGGTTTTGGGCGGCATTTTGAAAATAATTATAAACTATTTTCTTGTTGCAAACCCCGATATCAACATAAGCGGTGCGCCGATTGGCACAAACGCTTGCTACATTCTTATTCTTACGCTTAACATCTTTTGGATTGTAAAGCTTATGAAAGTTGATTTTTCGGTATCGGAATTTATAGTAAAACCCGTCCTCTGCGTTACGGCAATGGGTGCGGCGGTAATCGGCACAATGTCGGTTGTAAGCAGTGTTTTTGCCTCGTCGGGCAGAATTTTTTACCTTACGCTTACGCTTGTCTGCGTTGCGGCAGGCGCCATAACTTACGGCATAATGCTTTTTGTCACAAGGCTTATCACATATGACGACGTTCTTATGCTTCCCAAGGGTGAAAAAATAGCCAATTATATGCTGAAATTCCGCTTAATTAAGCGGTAAATTAGTGTATTTTGTATAAATTTTTTAAAAATGACCGATTTTTCAAAAAAAACACTTGCAAAAATTTTTAAATTCATTAAAATATAGTTAAAAGGTAAAATTTGTTTACTTTATAACAAAAATAGAGAGGTGGAGTTTTAAATGAATAAGTCGGATTTAATCGCAAATATCGCTGAAAAGAGCGGTCTTACAAAAAAGGATGCAGATAAAGCTTTGAGCGCTGTTATCGACAGCATTACAGACGCTTTAAAGAGCGGCGATAAAGTTCAGCTCGTTGGTTTCGGTACATTTGAAATCAGAGAAAGAGCTGCAAGAAACGGTATCAACCCGCTTACAAAAGCAGAAATCAAAATCCCTGCTACAAAGGTTCCTGCATTTAAAGCAGGCAGCGCTTTGAAAGACGCTGTTAAATAATTAACCATGATTTGTACGGCGGGTTTGTCCGTCAGAAAAAGGCACAGGATTTTTAAAATTCCTGTGCCTTATATTTTTTAAAAAGGATTGAATACAAAAATGCGGCTTGACAAATATCTTAAAGTTTCAAGACTTATAAAAAGACGCACACTTGCTCAGGAGGCGTGCGAAAACGGCAAGGTTACCGTAAACGGCAAGGTTGCAAAACCGTCGGCAAACGTAAAGGAGGGCGATATTTTATCGCTTACCTTCGGTGAGAAGGTTATAACCGTAAAAATAACTGCCGTTGCCGAGCACGTTTTAAAACAGGACGCTTCCGATATGTACGAAGTTTTGTAGAAAATAAAACCCGATACGCAGCCGTAAATCGGATTGCATACCGGGTTTTTGTTTTTTCAAATGTTTTTATTTTCCTGAATACAATGCTTTTATTTCTTAAATACAGCGTTTTTTAAACACAATATTTTTTCTGACGCAATGTTTTTATTTTTCAAACACAACCGTTGAAACAGAATTTTCCATAACGTCAAAATACCATATGCTGCCGCCGTAAAAAATCTGGCACTGTCTTTTTTCGCTGTTGGGATTAACCACGTTTACAACAAAGCTGCCGTCGGGATTTTCTGCCGTGCAGCAAACCGTTTCAAACTGCAAATTTCTGAACGCAGATATTTCGTGACCTTCGTTTGTGAGCCTGCTTTGGTAAATTTTTGCACCGTTTTGAATAAAATGCGCAAAATGATTGAACGCCATATACTGACCGCTCTTTTTTAACTCGCCGCTTCTGTTATCGTGCATAACAAGTCCTGCGCAGTAGCAATGCCCGATATTGGGTCTGCCCTCCTCGTCGAGCATAAGATTCCACCCTGTAAACGTTTCGCAGCCGTGGTTAAGTGCCTTTGCCATCATAGAAGCCCACTTGCACCAGTCGGTGTCAAAACAGTCCTTAAGCCTCGGGCCGCCCTCGGTGAACTGAAACCGTATTTCGGGATGTTCTTTTTTTATTCTGTCAATCATCTCAATGCAGCCGTTATAGTAGTGAAATGCCGCCGACGAACAGCATTCTGTAAGGTTCGGATATTCTTCAAGCATCCAGTTTACACGCCGCCAGCCGTTAAAATTATGGTCGTGAAACCATATGTCAACATCCATATTTTCTGCCTTGAGCAAATCGGAAAGCGCAAAAATATACTCCGCCTCCTGGTCGGGATTCCATATGCAGGCAGGAAATTTTCCGTACTGGTCAACATCAGGCTCGTTTTGCGGCGTCAGAGCGCTTATGTGTATGCCCTCCGCCTCGTATGCCTTAAGATATTTTACAATATATTTTGCAAACACTTTTATGTATTTTGAACGCATATATCCGCCGCAAATACAGCCGCCCGTTTTCATCCAGCCCGGAGGGCTCCACGGCGAAGCAAAAATAAACAAATCGGGACGGATTTCCAGAATTTCTTTTATCATTGGAATGATATATCTTCTGTCACGCTCTACCGAAAAATGCTCAAGCGATATATCGCCCGGCACGTCGTCATACGTGTAAATTTCGGCAGAATAATCGCACGAGCCGATTGCAAGCCGTGCAACGCTTAAATTAAGACCCTCTTTTGAATAAATGCTTTTCAAAAACTCTTTTCTTGCTTTCTTTTCCATTTTCGACAGCATATAGCACGAGGCGCCGGTAAGCGCAACGCCAAAGCCGCCGCATTTTCCGAAATCCGTTTTTTCATAAACTATCTCCTGCGCCGCACCGCATTCGCTGCCGGCCGAAAACACAGGCTCTTTGCGCATAATGCCAAAATCGTTTGTTGTGTACTTTGTAACCTTCATTATACATACCTCCGTATAGCCGAAAGCTTAAAATCCGTCTGTCTGAAAAAGAATTTTTCGGCTAAGGTCATTGTACCACAGATTTTTTCAAAAAAACATTCCATTTATTTAACATTAGGTGCATTTTTTATTTTTTTCTTTTCCGCCAAGCAGTGTGACAAACAGCGACGAAAGCACAAGCAAGCCGCCTATGACAACATTTGCGGTAATTTTTTCGTCAAGGATGGCAAGCGACGCAAGAACGCTTGTAACAGGCTCAAGCGTTGAAATAAACGATGCGGTTGTGGGGCCGACTTTTTCCATTCCGGCAAAAAATCCCCAGAACGCAAGCGCTGTTGAAACAAGCGCAATCATTACAACTGCGGCAAGACCCGGTATGTCGTGCGGCGGCTCGAATCCTGCAAAAATATTGAGCATACCGTACACCAATGACGCACCAAGCATTATAAATGCCGACGATTCAATTCCTTTTCCGGGCCTTACAATCCGTGAACTTGCGAGTATGTATGCCGAATAAAAAAGCGCCGCCATAAGCGCCAGAATTATGCCTCTTAAGCTTGCGTCAAACTCTGCGCCGATTATGGCAAACGCACCGACAAGCGCAAGGATAAGCGATATAAGCTTTTGCGGTGTTATTTTTTCTTTAAAAAAGATAACCGAGCCTGCCATAACAATTGCGGGGTGGGTATACAAAAGAAGCGCCGCAACGCCCGTGGACGCATATTTTAACGCCATAAAATAGCACAGTGATTCGCCCACATACCCGAATGCGCCCAGCATCATATATAATATTATTTCTTTTTTCGGCGGTATTTTGATTTTTTTAAAAAACATCATTGCAAACATAAAAACCGCCGCCGTTAAAAACCTTAAAAACAGCAGTGTGAATGTGCTTGTTCCCGAAGCATACGCAATTTTTGCAAACACGGGCAAAAGCCCGAAAGAAATTCCCGATATCGCAACAAGTATTACACCTGCCGTGTTTTTTGTATCCCTCATTTGTATTCTCCTTTTTGATAAACTTTAAGCATATCCAATTAAGTATATAACAAACCGAAAAAATTTGCAACAGCCCGTATTGCAGTTGGCGGAATATGCCTGATTATTTCTTTATACCGGATTGCATACTTATTTCTAAAAAGGAAATATTGATTGTAAAAAATTTATAATAAAAAATTCCCCTATAACGCACATTACAGGGGAATTTTTTGTGTTAAAATATGTGATTTTGCAAAGATATTACTTCCAGTTTTCAGCGCCGCCGTTAATTTCATATTCGTGGGTATTTGCCGCCTCGGCAACATCCTCGTAATACCACTTTGAAGAAGAAACATCACTAAACAGCCTTATACTGCCGCTATGCTCGTTTATATACTCGGCATCTGCCTTTCTTGCGAGCATATTGTTAACGATTTTTGCAACAGCGGCACGTTTGATAAATGCATCGGGACCGAAAGTGCCGTCGCTGTTGCCCGAAATCCAGCCCAATTCTGCGGCGTCGGAAATATTTTTTGCCGCCCAGTGGTCATCCGAAACATCCGAAAACATTTTTGTACCCGATATATCAATATCAACAAATCGCATTGCCATTGCAATAAATTCCGCTCTTGTTATTTCGCCTTCGGGATTGAATATGCCTTCGCCGCTGCCCTTTACAATGCCCATACCGGCAAGCGCCGCAACGGCGTTAAAGTACCAGTCGTCAGCGTTTACGTCGCCAAATACCGTCTCGCCCGACGTATTTTTGTCAATCAGCAGATTATAGAACATCTGCGCCGCTTCCGCCCTTGTCATATTGCTTTCGGGTTTAAACGTATTGTCACCGCTGCCTATGAGATATCCTATATGCTTTTCGGTTTCAAGATGTTTTGCAACGCCTGTTTCCCAAGGATTTGCAACAGCCGTTTCCGAAGGATTCTGTTCACGGTTTTTGTCATTTTCGCTCCACTTTGCATAAAGCGTGATATTCTTTGTGATTTTGGCAGTAAAATCAAATTTATCGGAAAGATTGCCGTCCGTGTACCAGCCGTCAAAGGTATAACCCTCTTTTTCGGGCGACTGAGGCTCTTTTGCACATTCGCCGCTCTTTACGCTCCGGCTTTCAACTTTGCTTCCGCCGTCAGTGTTAAAATCAACGGTATACGCTGCTGACGGCAAAACTTTTCCGCCGCTTCCGCCGCTTCCTCCGGAGCCGCTTCCCGAACCGCCGCCTTTTCTGTAAACCGTGACGGTTGCGGTAATTGTGCCGCTGCCCTGATAGTTTTTGCTGCCCTCGCCGTCAAAACCGTTGTAGCTTATTGTAACGGTATAAACGCCGTTGTTTTTGGTGATTTCCGAAAAAGCAACCTCGGCGCCGTTTTCGTCTTTAGCCGCAGTAGAAACGTTTGCAAGAGAAAGCTTTTCGTCTGCAAGCATACCGGTTATATTGCACATACTGTTTTCATCGGGCGTAGTGCCGTAGCCTGCGCTTGTGTCCTTTCCGGTAACCGTCAGAGTGAACGGTGTAACCGAAAGCGTGCCGTTTTGTGTTGTTATTTCGTAGTTTGATGTCACATCATTATTTTCGCTGTCCGAAATAACGATTTTTTCTATTTTGTTCTCCGTTTCGCCTGCGTTTGTTATCGTGCTGTCCGCAGTCATAGCGGCAGATAATTTATGACCGTCCGCAAGACCGTGTCCGTCTGCAAGATGTGCCTCGTTTGACGAAAGGGGAAGTGCGTCGTACACCCTGCTGCGGTCCGCAGCCTTTACAGTAACGGGTCTTTTGCTGATTTCAACAGTTGCTCTCTGAGTAAAATAACGTGTTACGTAACCGCCGCTGAGCACCTCGATACAGCAATAATACTCGCCGCTCTCCGATACGTCCTTAACAGCATATGTGTTATAAGAATCCGAAGAAACCGCCACTGCGCTGTTTGAGCCGCTCGGAACGAAATACCACTGATATCTCTCAACAGAAAGACCGTCTGCAAAATTATACGTAATAATATGCTCTTTTCCGTCATACTCGCCCGTATATCCGTCCATATTTATGCTTGCCACGGTGTATGCGGCATAGTATTTTTTGTCGCCGCAATCGCTCTTTTTGATTTCATACACTCTTATGCCCTGCATAAGCTCATCTTCATACCAGCCGGCAAAATCGTATCCGTCCCTCAAAATGTCTGTAGGAAGAACAGCCCCTTCGCCGTAGGTATACTCTGAAATTTCGCCCGAATTTATAAATCCGCCGTTTGCTTCATACGAAACCGAATACGTCATTGCCTCCCACACTGCATAAAGCTTAATGTCAGCGTTTTCGCAATACGTGCTTCCTGAAGGGTATGCTGCTGCGCCGTCTTTGTCTGCCGCCCAGCCGATAAATTTATATCCGTATCTTTCGGGTATCAAATCGGACACGGCTACGTCGGTACCATAAGTCTTTACCGTGTTTTCGGGCATATTGCCGACATAATCCGCAGTGTTTGAATTATACGTAACGGAATATGTGCTTTGTCCTACGCCCCTTATTGTTATAACCTTTGCCTCGGTAACGTTTGTGATGTCAAAATACAGCGTGCTGCCGTCCCCGGATGTTTTCTCAAGCAAGGCTCCGTTTGCGTAAACCAGCATATCGGAAGCATTGTATCCGTCGGACAGAGTGATGTTAAACGAGAATGTTTCGCCGTGCGCAACGGGATTTTCGCTCGTTACATTAACCGTAAATTCACTGCTGCTGTCGGGAACCGATATGCGGTACGAAACAGGCTCGAATTTTGCCTCAAGATATATGTCGCTTTCAACCTGCGACTCAAAATCGTACTCGTCATCACCTGCAAACCAGCCTGTAAACACATATCCTGTCTTTACGGGAGATTTCGGCTTCTGCGCTTTGCCGTTGTAAACTACGCTTTCCGAGTGGTCCACCTCACCGTCAACGATATATTTAACGGTGTAAATATCCGCAGTTATGCCGTGCATATAAATCAGAACGTCGTCTGTGATGTTCTCTGCGTTGAATGTGTAAACGTTTCCGTTTTTGTTCGGAACAAGCAATATTCCGTTTGCATATACCTTCATATTATCAGCGTTGTAGTGGTCTGCAACCGTTATTGCAAAGGTGTAGCTGTCGCCGTAATTTACAGAAGATGAATCATATAAATCCACTGTATAACCAATTCCGTCTGCGGGCGGTGTAACTTTAAGGGTCTTTAACTCAAACCTTGCATAAGCGGAAAAGTTTTTGTCAAGCACCGTTGTTTCGTCCACTCTGCTGCCGCCGTTCTCTTCGGTGTACCAGCCTGTAAATCTGTACCCCTGTTTTGAAGGAGGATTGGGAAGCACAACCGTTTCGCCGCTGCCCTCGATTGCGGACTGAACGTAATAAAGACCGCCGTCAAGGTAAAAACTTGCAGTGTATATCTTCTTTGCCTTTGCGGTTGCAATAAACGAAACAGGACCTTTTATTCTGTATAATCCGTCCGAAACAAGCTCGGCATTTTCGGAAGGAACTGCGGTTATGACAGGCTGAGCATATCCATCGCCGCTTTCGGCGGTTACCTCAACGGTTTTGTTATATTCAACCTCGTTTGCGCTTATTGTTCCGGTAACGCCGTCGCCGGTAATGAGCGTTACAGAGAATTTGTTAATTCTCCACTGCGCATAAAGCGTCACAAACGCATTGACGCTCAGCTCGCTTCCTGCGCCGTAGCTCGTTCCCGTGCCGTCAGCTTTTGTGTTCCATTCGATAAATGTATATCCTGTGCGCTCGGGCACCTGATGGCTTAATACAAGCACTTCGCCGTAGCTTTTTGTCTGCTCTGCCGGAACAGAAACGTCATCCGAAGTGTTTTTGTCGTATTTTACCGTATATGTATCGGCAGTCCATTTTGCATAAAGCCTTACATCCTCAGTCACTTCGGTCATAAAGTCATACGGATATAAATAAGCGCTGTCTTTATACCAGCCGTCAAAGGTATGCCCTGCTCTTTCGGGAGTGGCAGGCTTTGTCACCTTCATATTTTCTTCAACGGTGCTGATTAAATATATGCTGCCGTTGCTTACAAATGTGACAGTATACAAAGGCTTTGACACAACCGAAACAGAAATCACCGGCTGTGATGTTACGTTTGAAACGGTGTAGGTAAATACGTCGCCGTTTCTTGTTCCGCTAAGTCTGTTTCCGTCTGCGAATACCACGGGAGAAGCGGTTTTATATCCTTCTGCCAGCGTAACGGTGAACGAAAAATCATCTCCGCTGTTAACCACCGAATTTTTCGGCGATACGGTATATCCCGTGCCGTCATTGAGTATAATGCGGAACGTTTCTTTCTTTACGTCATAAATATTTACGCTTGTATCGCAGGATATATTTGTTAATGTATAAGTATACGCATTGCCTTCGGCATATGTTGCGCCAAGAAGTATTCCGTTTGCCGAAACCGTCATTTTGTCAAAGTTATAGCCCTCATCCACGCACACCTTAAAGCTGATGTTCGCACCCTTGTTTACGGTTATATTTTTTAATGCCGTTACGCATATATCGTTGTAATATACCTTGTATCCTTCGCCCGAGGCAGGAATGGTTACCGTATAGCGTTCGCTTTTTAATATTACCGCATAAAGATGCACTGCGGTCTGTGAATCGATTGAAAGCCCCGTTGCAATTTCCTGTCCGTCGCTGTAGTAAACCGTATCACTTCCCGACGCAACAGACCATCCGCAGAACGTGTATCCCTCGGGAACAACAATGCCGAGTTCGTCCGCCTTGGGCAGATAAAAGCTTCTGCCGTATACAGCGGAAATTGTGCCGAGCGTTTTTGTTCCGTTTACAAACGTAACGGTATAGTTTAAAGGCTCCCACGCCGCATAAAGCTCAAATTTATCCGAGGTGATATCCCACGCATTGGCGCTGTAGTAATCGGACAGCGACATATCTGTATTGTATACCAAATTTCCGCCCTTGTTAGGCAGGGTATAATAACCGGCAAACGTGTATCCGTATCTTGACGGCGGCAAAAGTTTGTCTGACGGAAGTATTTTGCCGTAGACAGCGTCCGTGAAGGATGTGCCGGATGAGCCGCCTTCAAAGTTAAAGTTAATTCTTGTTCTTGCACCCTTCCAGACCGCATAAAGAGTTACCTCGCCGTCTTTTGCGGCGGTAAGATTTTTTACGCTCGCCCCGTCTGTATAGGTAATTTCGCCGTCGGGTGCATCAGACCAGCCTGCAAACTGGCAGCCCGTTTTTGTAAAGGTATTTTCCTTAAGCGAAAGTACGGTATCATAAACAGCCGTTGACGCATCCATATCTCCGCTTCCGCCGTTTGAGTCGTATTTTATAATGTATGTTATCGGCTTCCACACGGCATAAAGAACAATATCCTCTGCGGCAATCAAAATGCTGTCGCCGCCGCTGTACTGCGCAGTATCGAAGTCTTTGTCAGTTGCCCAGCCGACAAAATCATATCCTGTTCTTGACGGCAAATCCGACTTAACGGAAACTGTATCTCCGTTTGTGTAAACACGCATATCAACCGGCGCATTTACACCGCCGTTTGCATTGTATATTACGTTTACGGATGAAGTATCGCAAACAACTACCGAAGTGTCGCTCTTTATTTGAACTCTGTATACTCCGTCCGCCGCAAATGCAAGGGTGCCGTTAATATATACCTTCGGCGACGCACCGCTTACAGTAAACCCGGCATAATCGCCCAGCATATAGCCGTCCGCACTTATTCCCGAAACCGTATATCCGTCCGTAAGCGATACGCTTACCGCATATTTGACAGGCTCGTAAACTGCGTAAAGAACGGTATCTTTGTTCGGCATTGTATACAATGAAGTTATAACGTCAGCTTTTGTTGCCGTTTCGCTCTCTGCCCAGCCTACAAATGTATATCCTTCCTTTTGAGGCACTGCACTGCTTAATCGAACCAAGCTTCCAGCAGGCGGATAGGCTGCGCTTACGTATGTGCTGAAAACACCGCCGTTTGCATTGTATATAAGCTCGGGATTTTTATTCCATACCGCAAAAAGCGTTACAAGCGAATTGCCCATAGTAAAGCTGTCGCCGCCTCTGTACTGCGCAGTGTCGGAATCGGATTTTTCCGACCAGCCTGCAAATGTATAGTTTGCCCGGCTCGGAACAACACTGCTTATACTGATTGTTTCATCAATATGCACCTCTTGTGCGGAGGGCGCACCCTCGCCGCCGTTTGCGTCATATGTTACGGTGAATTTATCTTTTTCAAGCCACGCAGCATAAATATATGCCGTTTTTCCCTGTTCCGTAACAAGCCCCGCAGCATATTCCCTGTCTGCCGTATACATTGCCCAGTTTTGCTCGTCGTAAATGTTCCAGCCCACGAAATTGTAATTTGGGTATGTAATATTTATGCTTTCTGCGTTCGGCAGACGAAGTTTTCCGAAAACAACATCTTTAAGCGTACCTACGTTTTTGCCCCTGCTGTATAACTGAATGTCATATGTAACAGGCGACCATTTTGCATAAAGCGTAATGCTCTGCGCTCTGTCGTATACGTTTGCGGATGTGCAGTCGGCATTGTAATACTTTTTGCCTTCGCCGTTTTCGCCGTCATAATATCCTTCAAACAGATAACCCGGTTTGTCGGGCGCAGCTATCACAGGCATATCGCTGTCGAAGGTTGCGGTAACGGTTGAACCGCCCGAACCTCCGCTCGGATTAAGCACCACATCATATGTATTTGCCGTCCACTTTGCATAAAGAGTGCATTCGCTGTCTACATCATAAGCCTTTGCGCCTTCGCCGTCCGCAAAATAATACTGCAATCCGCTGCCGTTTTTGCCGGCATAATACCCGCCGAAGGTATAGCCTTCTCTTACAGGCGGTGTAACGGACGTCATTTTTGAATCATACTCTGCACTTATGCTTTGTGTGCCGCCGCTGCCGCCCTGCATATCAAGGGTTACGGTATATTTGTTTGCGCCCCAGTCGGCATAAAGCGTAAGAGCGTCCGTCTTGTCGTATTTTCTTGCCGAAGCTGCGGCTGCGGTATAATACATATCGCCTCCGCCGTTTTCCTTTGTAAAGTATCCCAGGAATGTATATCCCTTTTTGACGGGCATTGCAATGCTTGGCATATCGGCGTCATACACAGCGGTAACAACTCCGCCGTTTGTGCCGCCCATAGCGTTCAGGGTAACGGCATACTCTCTCGGAATCCACTTTGCATAAAGCGTTATATTTCCAACTTCCCTGTATGTTTTTGTCGTTTTGCCAGTTTCGGAATAATATAAAGTTCCTCTGCCGTTTTCTTCGGTGTAATATCCGCCGAAAATGTAACCGACTCTTTCGGGAGGCTTTATATTCGGAAGCTGCGTCAGATAGTCCGCGCTTACCTCTTGCGTGCCGCCGCTGCCGCCCTGCATATCAAAGGTTACGGTATACGTTTCGGGAATACCGACCGCAGTAATTTCTATATCGCCGGCAACATAACTGCGGAAAATCAAAATCTGATTGCCGCTGTACGTATAGCCGCCATTGCTTGCCGAGCTTCCCGGGGTTAAGTCTTTTCCCCTTACCTTTACCGATACTCCGCTCGGCATACGATAGCCGGGATTCGGTGTAAGTTCTGCAACAAAATTATTTCCGTAACCTGCCGTTGCAGAACCGTTTGTGGTCAGGTTTTTAAGGTTGTATGTTACGTCAAATACAGACTTATAAGGAATACTGCTTGCCGCAAGCCCATCCTTTGTATATTTTGCTTCGTTTCCTGCGTCGTCCGAGGCTGTAAGCCCTATAATTCCCTCAAAATTCAAGGTGCAGTTTGTTCTGTTGTTCGGAAGCTTAAACGTAAAATACGCAGTCTGCCTGTCCTCGGAATATGTTGTATCGTAGTAAGACCTGTCGATTGTATGTTTTGATTTACCGAACATCAAACAGAGCTGCGGATAATCCACAACCTTGTTAATTGCCTCGCTGAATTTCATTGCGTATGTAACCTTATCACCCGGCACGACATATTCGGGAAATGCGGTGCTTCCGTTTACGGAATAAAGGTATGGGTCTTTAACAACAGTCGGTGCAACGCTGTCGTAGAAAATCATACTGAAATCGAACATACCGAACCATGCGCCGCCCACATCCAGCGACTCTACACCCTCATACACAATACGAGTAGTGCCGGCAGGTATTTTAGACTTTCCGACATCTAAATTGTGTGTTTTGCCGTAAATGGCATGAAACCCTGAGTACTTTTTATTAAATGTGCCGTTTTCCACAACCCTGTCCAATGAATCATAACAAATAATGTTAAGGTTTGCCGTAAGTGTTCTTGAGCCTTGCGCATAGAATTTACCCGACGCAGAAACATACAGTTCGCCGTTATTTGCACGTATTACGTCCTCTTTTTTCAGTATCACCGTTTGGCTCACGGAAATATTCTTTCCGCCGTGTGCACCAAATATTTGCTTATCTGAATTATCCGGGTCATAAAATCCTCCGTAGGAGCAATTTTTAAGTGTCCATATCGCATCCGATGTAGGCGTGGGGTTTTTAAGCACATTTGTGCCGAAGGTGTAATCACTCGCCTCCTCCGCCGCCGCAGCCGGCAGTGCAAACGACGGCAAAAAAGACACCGCCATACACAAGACCGTAAAAAGTGCTGTAAGTCGTTTTCTCATTTCATACCTCTCCTCAATATCCTCATATTTCACTGTCATTTGTTTTTTCCAATAACATTTGCTCGGTTTTTTTCCGCAGCAAGATAAGCATATCCAGCTCTTTTAGTGTAATGTCAAGCCCTTCTTTGGCAAACAGAGCCAGCATTTTGGACAAATACTCCGTCTTGTTTATGCTGTTTCTGCACAAGGCAAGGTTTTTAAGCTCCTCTTTAAGACTTTCGTTTGTATCCAATTCATAATTGAATTTTGCCACTTTGTCAAATGTCAGTTTTCTTTTCTTGAAAAACAATTTTTTCACCTCCGGATAAACCTATGGCATTGTAAGGATAACAAAAAACCACCCTTTCGGATGGTTTTTTGCTTAATTGGTTGATTTTTAAACGCAATTGGCATTTTTTAGGAATTCAATACAATACAAACGGTTAATATTCCGTTGTCGGTGCTGTATTTAATGTCGCCGTCATATTTTCTTATCGCCGAGAGCATACTCGAAATGCCTATTCCCCTGTTTTTAATCATATTGTTTTCTATTAAAACATCGTTTTTGCAGGGATTGGAACACACAATAACGGTTTTATCCGCAACCGAGCGTATGTTAACCTTTATTTCGCCGTCTGATTTACACTCAATACAGCCGTTTACGGCGTTTTCCAAAAGATTGGACAAAACGGCAACAAAATCCATATCCGTTATGGATGTATCCTCCTGCGTGTCCGCCTTGACCGAAACCGAAATGCCGTTGTCCTTCGCCTTATTGTAAAAGCTGTTTAAAATAGCATTCACGGTTATATGAGGGCAAAATTCATTCATTTTCTGCGTTTTTATGCTGTCGTTGTATTCCTCCAGATATTTTACCGCCTCCTGTATTTCGCCGTTTTTCAGCATAGACATAATGTTCCGGTTATGATGCCTTAAATCGTGGCGCACGGTTTTTGCCGCCAGCTCGTTTTGCTTTGCGGTTTTAAGCTGCCCTTCAAGATACGCTACGTTTTGGTTAATCAATTCTGCATTGCTTTCGTCTATCATAGACTCAATCGTGCCGAAAATAACCCACAGAATTGCTGCGTAGATTAAAACAAAAATTGCAAAAAACGGAATATATCTTCCTATATTACGGTATTCGGAATGAAATATTACCAGAAACAATGCAAATACGGCAAGAAACAAAACCGAAACAACAGATATTGAATACCACGTTTTGCGGTGTTTGCCCGACACATACCTTACCGAAGGGCGCAAAAAGCGGATATACACCCACGCTGCCGGAATAAACAAAACCGTTCTTATAATATTTCTTGCGTAATATATGACAATTTCATCCGCATTTTTAAAAAGCACACTGCACAGCGCAAGCGAAACGCACACAAATATACTGAACACGTTTGCATAGCTTATAAACAAAAACACCTTCTTGCAAAGAGGGTCTGCGCTGGTGAGCACAAAAACAAAAAACGACATAACAATTGTGCTTGTAAACGCAGCAGCATAATATCCGCTGCTTTCTCCGAGCATAGCATAAGAGAGCGTTACAAGGCACACAAATGCGGTGCAGAATACCGAATATATAAGCACCGTTTTGCGTTCGGAATATTTAGGCTCTGTCATTGCCCAAAACGAAATAAGATGTGAAATTCCCAGAAGAATCCAGGCTGCAATCATATGTATCATTTTTTCGTCGCCTCCCCGCTGTAAAAGTTAAAATACTGTTCTTTTACGTCGTTTCTTATGCGCCTCGGAACGGGTATACTTTGTCCGTTTGTCATAATAAGCTCGGATTGGAGTATACTCTGAATGCATCTTAAATTCACAATATACGAAGCGCCTATCGGAATAAACTCGTCAGATTTGTCAAACAGCTTTTTTATATCGGTAAGACTTGTGCGTGTTTTAATGCTTTTTCCCGATTTTAAATGCACTTCAACGCTATGGTTTTTCGACTCGGTATATATCACGTCATATATGTCAATGCGGTGTATTTCCCTTCCGCACAAAAGCGGCACAAACAACCGCTTTTTTCTTTTTTCAATCACCCTGTCAAGCGTGTCGCAGAGTCTTTCTTTTGTAAAAGGCTTTGTAAGATAATCGTTTACGTGCAGGGCAAATGCCTCAACGGCAAAATCAGAGCTTGTGGTCAGAAAAATTATATCCGTATCGTCGCCGCTTTTGTTTTTTATCTCCTTGGCAATCTCCGTTCCCAAAACAGCAGGCATACAAATATCAAGGAGCGCAATATCGGGAACGCCGTTTTTCTCTATATCGCCGAGCATATCGAAAGGATTTTCAAAACAGCTGATTTTAAAAGACAGCTCAGCATGCGATTTTGCATATTCCGATACAATTTTGCTTATGTTTTCAAGCTCGTTTTTTTGGTCGTCGCATATCGCAATGTTCATTTTGCAAAATCCCCTCCTTATATATGTACTGATTTTAAGACAAATATCATACATATGTCAAGTCATTTTCAATATTTTTGTGGATATACACAACTTCTTTATTGCCTTATAAAAATTTTTTACAATAAAATTTAGAAAAATAATACTTTGGAATGATGACAAAACAAAAAATATGTGTTATAATTAAAAATAATTATGTCAAAAATCACCCGGCGAAAAATTTGCCGGACAAAGTTTATTGCAAAACAGAAAATTTTTTCGGGAGGGAAAGCATAATTATGGGTAAAAGGATATTGAGCATTTTTACGGCGCTTATGCTCTGTGTTTCCATGCTGCCGTTACCGGCAATTGCAGAGGATGTAAAAACAGAACCGACAGCGGTGCAAAAGCAGGAGACAAATGCCTCGGCAGATGTGCAAAAAAATCGGGACGTTTCGGCAGATGTGCAAAATCGGCAAAACACCGAAGCATTGCCGTCTGTGCAGAGCAGCGAGGAAATTACTGCCGCAGCGGGCGAGGAAAATGCTGCCGCAATGATTGAAGAGAGCGGTGAATATTGCGAAACGTTTAAAGAGGCGCTCAGCAAAGTGGAAGAGGGTCAGACAATCAAGCTTCTCAAAAGCGTTGACGACGCCTTTGACGTTGAAAAAGACATAACGATTAACCTTGGCGATAACAATTATCGTATGAACGGCAACGCCACCATCAAAAACGGCATCACTCTGACGCTTACCGGAAAAGGAACGGCAGGATATGTGCAAAGCGGATTTGTGAACCCCCTTCCCGGTCAGACTGCCGAGGACCTTACCGGCGGTGCGCTGAACATAGCAAGTGATGACGTATCAGTAGGCTTTCTGACGATTGAGCAAATACCGAATCCGTCAATAAATTTTAGCAAAGGAACCTTCTACAGCATTGAACTGACTTCCAATCTTGCCGGCAAAATGACGGTAAATGAGCTTTTGGCTGAAGGTTATGCCTTTGCATACGCCAACAACTCTTTGGCAGACGGATATGTTTCCAAGGTCGGCAATGTTAAGATTGTTGAGCACACGCAGCACAGCTTTGCGGACGGCAAATGCGGCTGCGGATACATATGCGAACACAAAAACGGGCAGACCGACGGAAAGTGCAATGACTGCAACTCACAAATTGCCGCAAGCATAGAAAGCGGCGGCGTTAATCACCTTTACACAAACCTTCAGGACGCTATTAATGCGCAGTGCGGCGGCGGGTTTGGCATTAACGACAAAATTGTGCTTCTTGCGGCGGCAAACGGCGTGCTTAACGGCACGGGAAACAACACATTCTCGCCCGACGACGTTATCACAAGAGAACAGATTGCGGCTATATTTTACCGCTATGCAGAGAGCAAAGGGCTTAATATGACAGTCAGCGAAAGCTGGAGAGAGGCTCTTAAGATGGATAATGACTATGCAGAAATAGCGGACTATGCAAAAACGGCGGTTGAATGGTGCTATGAGCACCACATTCTGTTTACATACTCGCTTGACGGATATGCGTATTCGATTTGCCCGAAAGCGGCTCCCACAAGAGCGGAAACGGCAACGCTGTTCTATAATTTTGATTATGAACTGAACCATAGTTAAAATATGAAAGGGTGATGCAAAATGAAAAAGAGATTTTTGGCATTTATAGTTTTAGTGTCGGTTTTATGTACGGCTTTCCCGGTATTTGCCGATGAACCGGAGCAGCCGATTACCGGATCATGCGGTGAAAAACTGACATGGACATATTACCAAAGCACAAAAACACTTACGATAAGCGGCACGGGCGATATGTCAGATTATGACGAGTCTGTGGTGAACGGCGGCTATGTTGCGCCATGGAGAAGACAGATAAACACCCAAAACATTCAAAATGTGGTGATTTCCGACGGCGTGACAAGCATCGGCGATTTTGCTTTTTACTTGTGCGATAAAATAAATAACATAACGATTTCCGACAGTGTAACAAGCATTGGCGATAATGCTTTTTTATGGTGCGATAGTTTGCCCGAAGTTAAAATTCCGAACAGCGTGACGCATATCGGCGAACGTGCGTTCTCCAACTGCACCGCCTTAACAAGCATAACAATCCCCGGCAGTGTGACAGACATCGGCGATTATGCGTTTTACGATTGCAGCGATATAACGGCAATAACATTCTCTGAGGGCGTAAAAAACATCGGTGAGAGTGCGTTTGGCAGCTGCAGCAGCATAACGAAAATAACAATTCCCGACAGTGTAACGAGCATCGGCGTTTGGGCATTTAACGGCTGCAGCGCCTTAAAAAACATAACGCTTTCCGACGGCATAACAAACATCGGTTATCAGGCTTTTTACAATACCGGTTATTACAACGCAGATGGCGAAGAATCAAATTGGGAAAACAATACGCTTTATATCGGTAATTATCTTATAGAGGTAGACGCACAGAAATTGAACAATGGAATATTGAACGGAGAAATACCAAGTGAGTATATCATAAAACCCGGAACAAAAACCATTGCTGATATGGCATTTACTGACTGCAAAGGTTACATTGAATACAAAGATTTTGAGAACTGCGTGGGTCTGACAAGCATAAAGCTTCCCGATGGCATGGTGAATATCGGAAATGGAGTGTTTGACGGCTGCACAAAACTGGCAAGCATTGAAATTCCAAAAAGCGTGAAAAATATCGGCAACAGTGCCTTTAGCGGCTGCATCAGCTTAACAGGCATAAACGTTTCTGAGAACAATACCGCTTATTGCTCCGAAAACGGTGTTTTATACAACAAAGCCAAGACAGAAATTATGCGCTTCCCGTGTCAAAAAACGGATACCTCTTTTACAATTCCGAACGGCGTAACAGGCATTGCCAACGGTGCGTTTGAAAATTGCCGTAATTTAACGGGAATAACAATTCCGAAAGGTGCGAAAAGTATCGGCGATGACGTGTTTTCAAATTGTGAGGGCTTAACGAGTATAACGATTCCGGACGGCGTGACAAGTATCGGCAGCAGTGCCTTTTACGAATGTATCGCTTTAACAAGCGCCGTAATTCCGAACACCGTAACAAGTATCGGCAATAATGCGTTTTTGAATCGCAATAAATTAAAAGATGTTTATTATGACGGCAGTGCGGAGGATTGGATAGCTATAAGCAAAGGAGAAAATTATTCCATTGCCGACGATATCATTACGTACTGTGCAGGGATAAAGATAACACCTTCCAATGACGGCAAAATTGTTGTCAAACCGTGCAATATAGATGCCGGCAAAACCGTTATTCTTGCTCTTTATGAGGGTGGTAGGCTGGTTGAAATGCAACAATCGAGCGAGTATAGTGAAACCAACAGAGAAATTACATTCACTCCGACCAAACCCTATACGCGTGCCAAGGTTATGGTTTGGAACAGCCTTAGCGGAATGTCACCTGTATGTGATTTCAAAATTGTAAAATAAAATCAGATTACATTGCAACGAATTTTACAGGCAACAGAACCTACTCTTTCGGCCGCTTTATTTCCGGGTGCCTCGGCGCAAGCGTTGAGTGGCTCGAAAAAGACCAGAAGATAATTATCACAAAAACGAAAAGTCGGAAATAATTAACACTATGATATATCCAAAAGGACAGCTTCAAATCGGCTGTCCTTTTTAATTTACATATTTCTGCGGTGAAAAGGCATTTTCCCTATACCCCTTTTGCGTACTTGATGTTTGGTATCAAAACAAGTTTGACACAAAACATCAAGTGTGAATTTTTATGTATGTAGAAAACGAAGACCGCATTTCAGGGCAAGGTAATATATAACCATTACCTTGCCCGTTTTGACCGCTGAACCCCCCTATTTTATGCGATAAAAAACGCTTAAAATGTCAACATATATCTTTAATTATTTTAACAATATCTCAAATTGCCGTTTCTATAAAATTTTTTGTATTCCACCTCAATAAACGAATGACACAGTATATTACAAGGTAGTTGACGCTGAAAACTACCTTGACCCGGAACCCGGCAAGATTGAAAACTGCCATATTGAAAAGTATATGCTCTACTACACTGTTACTTGCAAAACAAAGCAATACGACGGGAACACAAATGCAGAATTTGAGAGTATAGAATTCTACCTTGATGGCAGAGAAGAAAATGTGTTTGATCTGGATGCCGCCGACTATGAGGTTAAAAATCTCAGATTTAACTCTGCTAACGTAGGTGCAGAATACGGCAGCCTCGCCTACTCGGAGGCAACAGGCGTTGTTGCGCTTAATGACACCCCGAACACACGCAACTACAAATTGGAGGAAAGAGGAAAATTCCGTGGCATCATAGCAGCCGCAACCTTCCCGGATATTGAAAACTTCCATAACTATGAGCTGGAAATCCGTTACAACGATATGACGGAAAAAACCTTCGGAGCTTCCGCTTTCGGTGCGCAAAATGATACGGGCTACGAGATTTTCTCGGACGGAACGCACTATGAAGGTACGGATGCGGAGCTGTCGGGAAAAGTCAGAAGAACCATAAATGACAACGGTACGTGCACTGTCAGAATTGTTGAGCCGCTTACCGCTGACTACATCAACAAAAGATATGTGCATCAATTGAGAATACAAACCAAAGACGGCAACTACTGCACCGACGATTATGATAAAAAACCGTTTTCGGTTATAGTTAAAATTGTTGACAAGGCAACCCCGACGCTTTCGGTTGAGGACATTACCGCAGTTTTTGACGGAAACCCCGTTTCTGCCGACAAAATCAAGGGTACGGCAGAATATAACGGCACAATAGTTCCCGGAACGTGGAAATGGAAAGATAACACAGCTCCTGTAAATGTTGCCGACAGCAAACAATATACGGTTGAATTCACTCCGGATGATACTGTTTCCGAAATCTATAACAGTGCGACAGCGCCGATTGGCGTTACAATAACCCCCTGCACCGACGATGCGAATGTTAATCTCTCTCAGGCCGAATATACCTACGACGGCACTGAAAAGAAACCCGCTTTGACGGCTTTGACGGTTAAGGTTAACGAAAAAACGCTTATTGGAGGCATAGATTACGACGTTGTATATCCGTCCGATATGACAAACGCAGGCACCAAAGAGATTAAAATTAACTGCAAAGGCAATTACAGCGGAAACGCAGCCGTGTCATATCAGATTAAACAGGCAAATATCACCGTTTGGCCGAAAGACATAACCAAGATTTACGGCGACAAACCCGAATTTGAACTTGAAAGCAAAAGCAGCCTCATCAATGCCGAAGAACTTGCGCTCTTTGCGAAAACCGCCGAGTTTACAATCAACTGCGAGGCACCCACGCCGCTGGCTAACGAGGACGGTTACACAATATCCGTGCATCTTACCGCACGTGAAACCAAAAACCTTATCCTTTCGGAAGGCGGCACGGGAATATTTAAGGTTACCAAAGCTCCGCTTACAGTCACCGTCAATGAGGCAAGCCGTGAATACGGTGCGATAAATCCCCCGCTTTCGGTTTCGTACAACAAATTTATACCCGGCGAGGACGAAAGCGTTCTTGAAGGCAAGCTTGTATTCACCTATGACAAAAGTATAAACGAAACAACCGCTGTCGGCTCCTATCTAAATATGACAACGGCAAGCGGACTTACCTCAAATAACTATGAGATAACCTACGTACCGGGCAATGTCACCATAACAAAAATTTCTGTCACGGCAAGTGCGGGAGCGGCAGGAAAGTCGTATCTCAGCGTTGTGTTTGACAAAGGTCTGGAAGGGCTTTCGGATACGAACTTTGCTGTAAAAGATGATGACGGAAATGCGGTTAATATCAGAAAAATCACCGCATCATCGGACGGCAAAACCTATACTTTAAACGGCGACTTTGAATTTAACAAAAAATATACCGTTAAAATAACGCTTGACGGCACATCTTTGGACGCAACGCACCAATTGGCGCCCGTTGATAAGGTTGAAATTATTCCCGTCCGCACGGGCGACGACGGCGGCAGCGTGACAACACGTTATACGGTATCATTTGAAACCAATGGCGCAGGCAAAATCTCGAGCCGAACAGTTGCGAAAAATTCTGTAATAAAAGAGCCTGAGTCGCCCGAAAAAGAGGGTTTTGATTTTGCAGGCTGGTACACTGACAAAGAGCTTACAGAAAAGTACGATTTTTCGGAGAAAGTAACAAAGAGCATCACGCTTTATGCCGCATGGACGGAAAAAGATAAATCCGAAATTCAGATTATCCTGACAATCGGCAAGAGGGCGGCTCAGGTGTTCGGACAGACAAAAACGAATGATGTCGCTCCCAAAATCGTAGGCGAGCGCACAATGCTTCCTGCAAGATTTGTTGCGGAAAGCCTCGGTGCGAATGTTTCGTGGAACGGCGAAAAAGAACTTGTGACGATTCAAGGCAAAAACCTTAAAACAGGCGAAGATATAACAATTCTCATTTATATCGGTTCGGACGCTGCATACGTAAACGGCAAGGAAATCAAGCTCGATTCCGCCGCATTTGTTGAAAACGACCGTACCTACACTCCTGTACGCTTCATCTCCGAAGAACTCGGCGCAGGCGTTGACTGGATTGAGGCTGAACAGAAAGTTGTTATAACAAAGTAAAAAACTATAAAAAAACAGTGACTGCAAAGCCACTCCTCGATAAGTAAGCATTGCCTTAAAACATATTTTTTGCGCCTTTCTGCGTTAAAAAAACTCGCAATCCGTCAGATTACTCGCTTTTTTGCCTTGAAATTCATCAAAAAATCTCGTTTTTAAGGTGCAAAGCAGTTTTGAACATTGGATTTTACAATTCAGACAAGAAATAAAACCTGCCATTATGCTTACCGCATATGGCAGGTTTTTGACGTAGTATGAATTTAAAATACAGCTTCAAAACCAATGCTTTCTTATCGGGGAGCGGCTAAACGGCCACTGTTTTTTGTTTTACCCCCAACCAAAGAAACGCACGGCGGGCCCAATAAAATCGGAAATAAAAAAAGACAAGCAAAACGAGAAAAATATAAACTTCTTAATTTGCTTGTCTTTTTCACATTTTAGGCAGTTTTTAAAGTCCTGTTGCAAATTCGTCAATTAAATATTTGCCGTCCTGCTGTTTTAAATTGTCTACGCAGTTTTGAGTGCAGTATCTTTTCATCTTCTCAAAATCCTGCTGATAAAAAGCCGCTGTGCCGCAACACCATTATCTTTTGAAACACCCTTTTCGATTATTTCCTCAAGCGGAACATATACCCCGCCGTTTTCGATAAAAGGCTTATTCGCAAGTTCAATTTTTTTCGCCGTTGCTTGCCGATGCCGTAAACGGCAAAATAGATTTAATCATCACAAAATCGGTCAGCAGATTTGTACGAAATACCGTTGACAGCCTTGTCACAATCCGTAAGCTTAAAGAACATAATGTAGAGGTGTATTTTGAAAAGGAAAACATATATACATTTGACGGCAAGGGTGAATTACTGCTTACCATAATGAGTTCACTTGCGCAGGAAAAAAGCAGAGGTATTTCTCAAAATGTAACCCGGGGACAGAGAAAACGCTTTGCTGATGGGAAAATATCTCTGCCGTATAAGCATTTTCTCGGATACGAAAAGGGCGAGGACGGAATTCCGAAAATAGTGCCGGAACAGGCAGAAATCGTGAGAACTATCTACCGGCAGTATATGCTCGGAAAATCAATCACTGCAATATGCAGATACCTTGAAAGCAAGGCCATTAAGACACCGGCAGGCAAAGAGAAATGGAGAGAATCAACCGTATTCAGTATTTTGCAGAATGAAAAATACAAGGGTGATGCACTGTTGCAAAAGAAATTTACGGTTGATTTTCTGCAAAAGAAAAAGAAGAAAAATGAAGGCGAAATTCCGCAGTATTATGTGGAAGGGAGTCACGAACCGATAATTCCGCCCCAAGATTTTGATTTGGTTCAGGCTGAGATAAAGCAAAGGTCTGAATTGGGCAGAAAATACAGTGCATCAAGCATATTTTCCACAAAGCTGATTTGCGGAGACTGCGGCAGTTACTATGGATCAAAGGTATGGCACTCAACCGATAAATACAGAAAAACAATATGGCAGTGCAATAAAAAGTTTAAAAAGGAACGCAAATGTACTACCCCTACTCTTGATGAGAAAATCATAAAAGAGAAATTTCTTAAAGCATTGAATATGTCCTTGGAGAATAAAGACGAAATAATCAATAACTGTAAAATCGCAATAGATGTGGTAAGCGACACAACCGAAATTGATAAAAAGCTCGAAAAACTGTCAAAAGAGCTTGAAACCATAGCCGTTTCCGTTTCGGAATATGTCAATAAAAATGCAAGCGAAGTTTTATCGCAAGATGAATACATAAATGAATATACCAAACTCACCAAGAAATACGAGAAAAAAGCAAAACAACGAGAAAGGCTGATTTCCGAAAAAGAGGATAAGTTCAGACGAGCCGACGAAATTAGGAGATATGTTCAAAAGATGATTGAAACCCAAAACTTAGTAACCGAATGGGATGATACTCTTTGGGTAATTTTCCTTGATAGCGCAATCGTAAATACAGACGGAACAATAGAGTTTTGCTTTAAGGACGGCTCAAAAATACCCGTATGAAAAACCGATAAAGCAACAGCAAACAGCCTCGACTAAAATTTGGCGGGGTGATTTTTTGCCTTAACGGATACTGAACTAAAGGCGCTAAATTTGTGTTCACAAAGCGGCAAATTCACTAAATTGTTCACTTTCCCTGTTTCCGTGTCGAAGGTACAGAAAAAACCATAAAAATGCTAATAATTGGTAGCTTGCCGTTCAAAAATGCAAGGTTGCAAGCATACCCTTGACACGCACAAAGCCGACAAACCGCACGGTTAAGCCGTTTTGGGCACAAAAAAAGAACAACAGTCTTTGTATCAAAACTATTGTCCTTATTTGGCTTTCGCGTTCATTATAGATGCAGGCTATTTTTATCTATTTTGCCAGACAGTGTCTGGCTTTTTGCATCACATTTTAATTATGGCGAATTTACCGTAATTAAAACTTAAATTATCACACCAATCACATATAAATCAATCGGATGGATTGTTTTACTTTACGGTTCACAACCTTTCAGGGTTCGAGTTCCCTGATTAAAGTTTTGCGCCTAACTCAAAAAGCACCTTTGGTGCTTTTTTGACGTTGGGAAAGCCGAACCATAGAGATATTTTATCTTTAATCTATTTTTGTGCATTCGCGCAAAGTTGAATCATTTCATTTTATTTGATCATCAAAACATATAACCCTTATCTAATATATATAATCAGAATTAGTAAATTTATTCAAATTAGTCTCTGTCAAAAATATACTCTATTTCCAAATTTGGATTTTCACATCCTCGAGTTTCACGATAATCATCATAATCATAACCATCATATTCAAGATGTGAATTAATCAAATCCTCAGCACCGTATATCGAATATGTTAAATGCTTTGTGTAATTTTTATGTTGTTCAATATCTTCCGGCAACATCGCCAACTGTGAATCTATTTCATCCTCAACATCCGAAATGACATCATCTTCTATGTATGATGCAGCTTTGGTTGTGTCAATATCTTCGTATTCTCCATTAAAGTATCGGGACATTTCAATTGCGTGATCAACATCTGGATCAAAATCGTCAACATCCAAATCCCAACAATACGATTGAATTGAGTCTCCAAGTTGTTCGGAAGCGGTCTCAACGAATACATCTCGACATTCGCCATTGAAAAATTTATTAATCAAACAAATAACCTCAACCATTTCTTCGAAAACAAATGCATTTAACATATCATCTAATCTGCATTTATTATTCATAAAATCTTCAATATTATAGTAGCTGCAAATATCTTTTTGGAAGATAACTCGGATAATTTCGATTGAAGCTATAGACTCATTACCATAAATTTGAAGATTGCATGGAGCATTTAGAAAGGATTGAATGTAAGCCGTGTACGCACCATCAAGTATCTTATACTTGCAAACATAAAAAGCAATGAATGCATTTTTCTGTGACTCATTATCAAACATATATCTTTCAATTTCATGATTATTTAATGTCGATTGTGCGAACAAATCAAATTCAATTTCAGTTAACAATCTCTTCTTCTGCTGAATAGAAAAAACTCTACTTATGAGCTGCTCCCTTTCAAGTGTGCTTGCTATCAATCGACCATCGATGTAGTCATTTACGGATGGATTAACCATTGCAAGCTTCTTTGTACCATTCTCAGAAACAAGCTGAACAAATCCATCTAAAAGTCTAGACAAGGATGCTTCATATTGATTTAAGATCCCTGTTGATTCAATCCATAGTTTGTAGTGTTTCTTAAGAATCTCAATATTTACCGGATCATTCAAGAAATCGTCTATCTCATTTAATGTAATGATATTTGAAGTAGAACTCATATAGCTAGAAAACAATTGATAAATCTCGTTAACTTTCTGCGGAGACAGTTCTTTCGAGCAACAGATATAGTATTCCTTTGGAGAAATTTTTGCCACTTTTTCTACTTCATCTTTTAATGTAGATATTAATTGAGACACAGAGGATGCCATATAATGCTTAACCTGAACAATGATGTTTTTTGTATGAACATCATCAGCCAAATCTATGCCACCGTCTTTCCCACGTGCAAATCGACGCAACTCCACATTAAGCTTTTTCTGCATAATATCTTGACACAAATATTCAAATTCAACATCATTTAAATTAGCATAGTTTAGCATAATATTCTCACCCTCTTTTTAGAACCATTTTCAAAAGTTACTTTTCTTCTGCATTATGTACAATTTCTATATTATTCTTATATATACCACGAAAAAGCCCAACCATAGAGAACTTTTAGTTTTTTAGCTTGCACAAACGAATTTAGCTAAAACCGTTGTACTTATTATATGACTATATCAATTGCTGCCAAAACAAGCATCATTTTTAAAAATAAATATATTATCAAATATAGTATCTATAACCATATACAGAACGATTTGATATTTTTGAAATCTCGTATAGTTCATATCCATCAACTTTTAACAGTTCGTTAATCCGTTCAAACATGCTTTCCCAGCCAGATTTTCCGTTTCTAACTACAGGATGAAACATTTCACATATAAAGCGCAAAATCAGTTCATCATTTCCATCATTCCATAGTAATCGTTCATCCTTGAATACCCATTGATAATCATAATCGTCATTACGAACTGTATGTCTAATCAATTCATCTTCAAAAGTTTTTTCTTTTGAGGGTATCTTTTCAAAATCATATATTCTTTTTAAAAAATCTATCAGTGTTTTCCTTCCATAAAACGCAAATACACGTTCCATCTGTTGATTCTGCGGTAACTCATGATAAACATAACTTTCCATATCTGAATAGTATGTATCAATTAATAATTGCATTATCTCGTCACGGGTTATTTCTGTTATACGCTTATCACTTAAATTGATAGGTGTTGTATTTTGTTCACATTTTTCTGCTGGACTTATCATTGTCATAAGTTCACTGCAATTACTAAATCTATCTTCCATTCGTCTTGATAAGCATTTTAATATAATTTCAGCCTGCAGCGGCGTAACTTTACCGCTACTTAACAATGTTTGTCTTATATCTCCACCTGCCGGAGACATTCCAACAAGAAGATAATACCATATTGCACCGACAGAATAAATATCACTTCTAACATCTCTTGTTTTGGGATTATCAGTTAGTACAGGATCTGAAAAAGCTCCACCTACAACACTTTCTCCTGTCTTTGTTAGCTTAGAATATTTTTCAATCTCTAAATATGCACTGATTCCAAAATCAATTATTTTAAATTTTCCATCTTTTGTAACCATTACATTGGTTGGCTTCAAATCCCGATGGATAACTCCTTCTTTATGTGCATAACATAAACCATCTAAAATTGCCCTAATAGGTTTTAAAGATCTTTCAAAAGAAACAGTTCCATATTTATCTACAAATTCTTGTAAATTATCTCCCTCTACCAACTCCATCCTTATAAAAGGTTGTCCATCAATTCGCCCTATATCAAACACTCTAACAATATTGTTGTGATTAAGTTGAAACAACACCTTTGCTTCTCTAAAAAACCTTTTTCTCCTTCTAAATTTTCTTCATTAGAAACAAACACAGGTTCAAATAACTTTATAGCAAAATCATACTATAGGAGTTTATGATGATACTTATGAACCGTTCCAAATCCACCATTACCAAGTTTTTCTCCTAGTTCATAGATTGATACATTTCTAGAAAACGAATCCGTTCCATCTTCACGGCTAATTAAACAATTAAAGATAGGCTCTAATTCTGTTTCAATAAAGTTTCTTCTTTCTGCATATCTGCTAAATTTAGCTTGTATACTACGTCTAAAATCATCTGATGTATGACAAATTCTTATAAATGACGGAACCATTTTTTCTATTTGTTTATCTGAAAGTAACTTGTCTAGATCTTCTCTAAATTCTTTATTACTATACTCACCATCTGTAGCTTTTGCCAACAATCCAGACTTAAACTTAGAGGCAATATCTATTAAGCTATAATTAGACATTTCATCACTGTCTTCCTCTTTTTTATTAATACGAAATGACTACAATGGCATAATATTCTCAAATTGAGTTTTATTTTTTAATCATAAATACCTTTGTCAATACAACATTTTTTAAACTTCAATCCACTTCCGCATGGACATTTATCATTTCTTCCAACTTTGTTGCTTTTTCTCGGTGTCTCTCTTATCCCCGGATGATGATATGGTATGCCATTTTTTTCATAATATATTTTATCAATTAAACTCGGTCCATTAGGTACAAAGAACACATTCTTTTTCCTAACCTCGTCTTTCACCTTTTTATCTAATAAATATCCATCTAAAACATCTAACTCATCCGACGATAAAATATTAGAATGCGTTTCAATCCTCCAAACAATATATTCAACTAAATCACAGCATGATTTTTTTAAGTATTTAAATATTTCAATAATATTTTCAAAATCATGCCAGTTGCACACCCACGGATATGGTTGATTATCTTCCCTTTCTAATAATAGCGATGTGTTAACCGCCAATCCCCCAAATTGATTTAATGTCAACACGATTGGAATAATTGTTTTACTGCGTATCTCCTGAATCAAAAACTTTTCAGTTTTATTTTCATATAACTCAACTGTATTTCCATTCTCTATAAATTTTTTCAATAGTATAGCTTGTTTATATGCTCCGCCTATTCCAGTATCTGAATTAAAATGGTCTTTCACTCTTATATATGCTTTTTCTGGATTAAACAATGGTTCCCTTACTTTTGATGCTTTTACCTCAGCAATTAGTATGTATTTGTCGAATTCTATCAAAATATCATGCTCCTTTGTTCCTCGTTCTTCGCAAACACAGGTATGATACTTTGCTTTGTCTCCAAAAATGTCTTTCATACAATTCAAAAACATTCCTTCGACAATTTCAGCTTTTTTCTTTTTATATTTTTCAGCAAATTTATTGCTTGGGTTTTCTAGTATTTTTGTAATATACTCAAAAATTGCATTTAATAAAAAGTGAGGATGAATAATGAATAAGCTCTCCCCACCACCAATCCAACATAATGGACTTTCTGCAAATGGATTTTTTTCATTATAGAAGGAAAATTCTCGTTGTTTTCTATATAAGCCAAATATATCTAATAATGTTGTACCCTTTTCATTACCAAATACCTCATATACTCTTGTAGCTCTAATGGTATTCAACCCTTCAATTGCTTCCTGGAATTCGTCTCTACTCTCACCTTGAGCATATTCCATTAACCGTTCAAATTCTTTTTCAATATCTTTTGCATGTGGGTTAAGTGAATCTAAAAACTTTTGTAGTCCTGTTACAGCCTGTTTAGACGCCCCCATGGCATCCGAATAGACATCTTCAATCAATTGATAAAAAGCAATATAATCCTCTGTTGATAAGCCGTTTATTTCGTTCAACTCTTTATCAAATGGACTATATAATTTTCTTATTAATGTAATAGTTTGCTCAGGATATCTTAAGATTCCAGTATCAAAGTATGAAGCGAATGCCTCCATAGAAACTAAATTTCTTTTTATATTTTCGTTATCCTGCAAATTAATATATTCATCAATTTTCATGAAATTTTCTATATATTCAAAAGTAATATCTTGTACTAACTTTTCTAACTCGACTAAAAAGCCTTCGTCATAATTAGTTGTATCATTGCTGTTATCATCAGTACTCATTAACAAGCCTGCAAGATATATGTATTGTTTTTGTGGTGACATTAAATCCGTCTTATTAAATATATCAGATTGTTCGGCGATATCCTGCATACTATTACTAAAGGTAATGAATTTAGTTCCTATCATTCCCAACAATTCTCTTGTATCAATATATTGCAATTTTTCTTTTAATCTATTAATTTTCTCTTCCAAACAAGTTCCTCCAACTCTATAAAATTTTCCTTAACTCTATAAAAACCTTAAATTAGATATATTAAAAGGGGCAAATGAGAAATCAACGAACGGAGTTTTTATCTTAAATGTAATTTTAGTCTGTTTTATTTTTTCAATCAAAGTCTTTATATATGAATGTATTTTGCTCATACGCATCCCCCTTCCATGTATGCATTCTTTCTCATTTGCTTTTATCCTTGTGGACCCTGGGTCTGGTGAATTAAAGAAGGGGCTGATCTAATTCATTTATATTATACCATATTTTCTATGCAATTCAACACTTTTGCATTTTTCGTCAAATTATGATACAATAGAAACCATTTTAAATTTAAGGAGGTTTCTTTAATATGAAAAATCATATTCAAAACAAGATAAGGAAAAAATTATTACACAATACGAAAGTGGCGTTTCCATAACTTCAATTTACAATTCCACCGGAATTGCAAGAAGTACATTGCACAATTGGATTAATGAATTCAATTCAAAAAAAGACACCAAGCCATTAAACAGAGGCGATTACAACAAGTTGAAGATGCATTGCGAGAAACTTGAAAATATGATTCAAATTCTCAAAATCTGTGGTTGTACCGTTGATGCACCATTAAGCCAAAGATATGAAGTTATCAAAGAACTTTCTTCTGTGTATAGTATAACTACCTTGTGTAATGCTCTTAATGTACCAAAAGGAAGTTACTACAATCACATTCTACGTAATAAAAACGATGATACTTTAGCAGCTCGTAGGATAAAAGAATTAACACCTGTTGTCGAGGAAATATACAACGAAAGCAATCAAACATTCGGTTCTGGCAAAATAGCTGCAATAATGAATGACAGAGGCTATAAAACAACAGAAAAAACTGTCGCAAAGATATTGCATGAGAATGGATGGTTCAGCATAAAATCATGTGCAAAGACTATATATCTTCAAAACAAAGCACGAAAAGAAAATATACTTAAACAACAATTCAATCCGAAATCTCCTAATGAAGTATGGGTTAGCGACGTTACATATTTTAAGCTAAACGGAAAAACATTTTATATTTGCGTTATTCTCGATCTATATGCGAGGAAAATAATTTCATATACTATATCAAAGAAGAATTCTACTTGGCTAACTAAAACTACTTTGATCAAAGCATATGAAGATCGAAATCCGGATACATCAAAATTGCTTTTTCATAGCGACCAGGGATATAACTATACTTCTAAAACATTCAGAAATTGCTTATCCGCTTTCGGTATACAACAATCGGTATCAAGAAAAGGTGTTCCGTATGACAATTCCGTTTGCGAGTCATTTTTCAAATCTCTTAAACAAGAGGAGCTATATCGAACAAACTATAGATCTGAAAAGCATTTGCGAAACGCATTGTCTGAATATGTAGTATTCTATAATGACAAAAGACCTCACACATATTTGCATTATCATACACCTAATAAGGCAGAAGCTGATTATTACCACTATTCAAGCCAAAAAGAAAAAGCTCCAATCGAACAGTGAGTAGTTCGTTAGAAACTTTTTTTACAAAACATTTTAATTTTTAACCTAATTCGGTTTTTGTGTAGCATTAAGTTTTGTTACATAAATGTCGTGAAAGCCTTTATTTTTGCTATTTGAAATAAAAACAGACATCTATATTCGAACATTCATAGTTCAAATTAAGGTGTCTGTTCATCTGGCTCCCCGTGCTGGGCTCGAACCAGCGACAACGCGGTTAACAGCCGCGTGCTCTACCGACTGAGCTAACGAGG
>CAKSTL010000008.1 GCA_934500875.1 uncultured Clostridia bacterium
GTAACGGTTCCTTATATCTAAGTCTGCCTCCGGGAATCTCCCGAAGAACCGAAAGCCTGGATACAAACCCCTGCCACACTATCAACCCTTATAGTAATATTATTTTAATTATTTTATTAAATATTACTATAAGTAATATTTTTGCTTTTTTATTTCAGTCTGAGAGATTATTCATCATCATCTTCATCGTCGTCATCTGAGCTATGGCGTTTTGAGGTAATATGAATAGCCACCAAAGCGCTTATCGCAAGTACGATTCCAACCGCAAGAAAAACTATCTGTGTTATCGGAATCGTCTCAGACTGTTTGGCGTCTTTTTCCTCAGCTGCAGCAGCGTTTTGCTTATCGCACGTTAAAGTCATCAGTGTGGCAGGGGTATTGTTATCCGGATCGGGAATATCAATAGATGACTGTAAGCATGAAAGAACATAACTTTTGCTGCCGACGATTTCTAATTTCAGTACACCGGTTTCATCAACAGGAATTGCGTTCGGGTACATACCTGCATCGGTTTTTAATGTAAACTCTACGCCGGCCCAGCTTTGACCAAGCTGTATCTCCAGTTTCTGCGGCTCGACAACCTGTAACTCCGTACCGTCAGTGTCCGCATACACCGGGATGACAACACTGCTGATGCAAGTCAGTATAAGCAATGTTAGTATTAATCTGTTTATTATATTTCTCATGGTTTTTCATTTCTGTAATGAGGGAGCCGATTTTGCGACTCCCTCACACCAATTTATTTGCTCCAGATTTCGTTTGAACCGCTGGTTATTCCGGTATGATCATTTGATGCTTCAAAAATGTCATATGCTGCCCAGTGAGAATTGTTCTTAACATCTGTAAATCTGTTGAGAACAGTCAGATTTTTGTTAATAAATTCCGTATCGGCATTGCGTCCCGTTGCACGGTTAATAATCGTCACAACCTCAGCTCGTGTAACGACAATATCAGGTCTGAATGATCCATCGGAATAGCCATTGAGCCATTTCTCACTTGTTGCATAGCTTATATTCTTAATTGCCCAGTAGTTATTTGAAAGGTCATTGTATTTTGTCGTATTCGATACTGATTTTACCTCATTAAATAACGAATAATAGCGAACTGCGATTGTAACGAATTCTGCTCGGGTAATTGATTCATCCGGACGGAATGTGCCGTCTTCATATCCGCTTATGATATTATATTTTTCAAGATAACCAACAAAAGCAGAATACCATTCGTTGTTCGGTGTGTCCTTAAATGAAGGCGTTCCTTTCACAGACTCATTTTTCTTATCAGCGATAAGACGTGCAAAGATTGCCGCAGCTTCAGCACGGGACATATCGCCGTCAGGTCTGAATGAACCATCCGGGTATCCCATAATATATGCCTTGTGTTTGCTTCCGGGAAGTATCAGCATACCGTTTTTATCCGTTGTGCCATTAGCTGTGTTATTTTTCTTATCTTTCAAAACGATAGAAATTTCAGCCTTTGCATTGCCTTTATTGTCGGTTGCCTTAATGGTGTAGTAGTTATCACCTGTGAGATCTGCACCATTCGGAAGTGTCAGCGTGATTTTGCCGTCCTTGTCGGTTGATTTTGAAACAGATACTTTTTTGCCGTTTTTATCGGTTACAGTGATGTTTGTGGTGTTGGAGCTGATATATCCACCGCCGCCATTTCCACGACCACCGCCGCCACCGGAGGATGAGCCACCGCCTGACGATTTAACCGGAAGTGTAACCTTACCGTTTGCGTCTGTTGTACCTGTTTTTTCGGTTGTTTTATCTTTAATGGTAACAGATACACCTTTTACGGCTTTGCTAACATTAGTTCCATGTAGCCTCGTTTCCATTGCTTGACGTTCATCGGCAGTATAAACTTTAATTTCGCCGACATGGCAAGGATCCGGTGGTGCAGTAACTGATGGAAAGATATTTTTCTTGGTGTATTGACGTTTATGTGCAAAGCCAAATAAAACTTTCAGTAATTTGAATATACCTTTGACATATTCCTCGCTATAACTCATCATTTTTTCATTTATAAAATCATCAATCATTTTCGGAGTAATTTGATACATATAATATATATCAAACGGTTTCTGTAAATGATTGCGATATAATGATTTATAGCGAACAACAGTGGCATATGCACGAGTTGCAGGAGCTTCTTTTTCAATGAACTCATTATATACCTCTTTAAAGGTGATCTTTTTATTTTCAACAAAATCACCCGTCATATTATAATGGTAAATAACTTCGTTCATTGCTTTAGTAGCTTCACTTTTTGTTTTGAATCCGCTGCGCTCAACTTGGTTGCGTTTTCCGGCTGCCATACCCAATTCAATACGATAAGACCAAGTTGCCCCTTTTTTACGAACACTGCCTTGCATAACTTAATCCTCCTTTTTAGTTCTTATAAATATTTTATCAAATCAGAAGCAGGAATCTTAAGTTTTTGGGGTAGAAATTTTTTCCCACGTAAAAAACAGGTTTGACACCCCTCAAAACCGCATGGTTACTGGGTTTGTCGGGGTTTTCGTGGGAAAAGATGATTTTTGAGCAAAATTTTTAATTTTTCCCACGAATTTCCCACGCAAGAATTAAGTACAAATAAATACAGAAAAACACGATTAACGCAAATTGGTTAATCGTGTTTCAAGACCAAGTAGCTAAAAAGCCTTATTTCAAGCCATTCTCGGATTATATCTAATCGGAACTAATTGTATCTATTTTTAACCAAAATATCTCTTTAAAAGTCCCTCAAAGCCTTTTCCGTGTCTAGCCTCGTCTTTTGCCATCTGACAAGTACAATTATTTTAAGGACACAAAAAAGGTCTTTAAATTCGTACATCTTTTGAATATCTTTGGTACATCTGTTGTACTTCATTCTAATATCTTTTAAGAACTTTGTCAAGTTTTAGTACAACAAACGGAGGTATTAAATCAAATGTCAAAGAGTAAAAATGTAGGAGTTTATCAAAAGAAAAACGGTTATTGGGAATATCGCTTTACTATGGTTGTGGGCGGCAGTAAAATCTCAAAGAAAAAAGGAACTGACGAATTTGGAAACAAACTGAAAACAAAGAAAGAAGCGGTTAATGCAAGAGCGGCGGCAATGGCAGCGGCAAGAAACGAAAGGTCATACATAAAGCCTATTATTCGAAAAACCTTAAAGGAAGTTTTTGATGAATACAGAAAAACGGGAAGAAATGACAAAGCCTATCAAACAATCAGAAAACAGGATTCATTATGGGAAAACCATTTGTCAATTCAATTCGGGAAAAGATTTATTGATGAAATAAGTGTCGCAGAAGTCAATGATTATCTTGCACATTTGTATTATATAGACGGTTATTCATATCAATATACAGAATCATTTTTAAAAATGTTTTATCTGTTTTTCGGTCAGGCGTACTCCAGAAATTATTTAGATGTTAATATTTATAATAAGCTATGTGTCAATAAAAATACAAAAATCAAAATGCCGAAATTAAAGTCGGAAGATGATACAGATATAATCGCCTTCAGCCGCAATGAGCTTTTAGTACTGGATAAATATTTTTCGGGTAAAAACACAGAAACGGCGTACCTGTTGGGAAGATATTGCGGACTTCGGATAAATGAATGCTTCGGTTTAAAATGGGATAATGTTGATTTAGATAACGGTACAATTTATATTGATAGACAAATGCAATACCAAAACGGACTTATAAAATTAGTTGCTCCGAAAACATTAAATTCCAAAAGAACAATCTATTTAAATGATTTTATTAAAAATTATTTAAATAGATTACTTGTTAAAACAAAAGAGGAAGCGGAGCGGCTATCTGCCGTCAGAAAGCAAAACAGGCGGTTCATAGCTGATTTGGATAATACACATATTTATTCAACCGAACTTGTGAACTGCTTGCCAGACGGCAAAATTCAAACGCTAAATTCTATGAAATATCCGACAAGAGAAATAAAGAGCAATTTACACATTAATTTTAAATATCACTATTTGCGGCACACATACGGCACACTTATGGCAGAGATGAACACGCCGCAGCATCTTTTATGCAATCAAATGGGGCATGGTAATATTCAAGTCACACAAAAATATTATATTGCCGTTTCACAATCGGGAATCGATGTTTTACGGCACAATTTGAATAATTTATAATAGCGGAGCGGCAATATAAGCCGCTCCCTTAATACATATCTCGTATTTTATCTATGTATGCGGCAAATTCGTCTTTAACCTCTGGCGGCGATATTACTTTCACCCCTTTGCCGAATCCCAAAAGCCAGCCGAAAAATTGATTGCTCACTTCAACTTTTGCCGAAACAGTAAAATGTTTTTCGTCACTTTTAAAGTATTGCACATCTTTTTTGCCGAAACGGTCTATTGCAGTATCTAAAAGCGGATTTATAAAACGCAAGGTAACACGCTTTTCCACGCCGCCATACATTGAAAATACCCTTTGCGTATAATTTTTTAAGTCAATTTGTTTAAATTCCTTTTCGCCCTCTCTTGCCGCTCCAATACGCTCAACACTTTTCATTCGGTCAATGCGGTAGTGAATAAATTTGCTTTTCTTCTCGTCAAAAGCAAGCAAATAATAGTTTCCGTCATTGATAAGCAAGGCAAAAGGATTTACTATATATTTTTCGCCATGTCGGCGTTCAACTTGATTTTTCACATCGCTAATACTATATTTTAAATATTTAAAACTTATCTTTTCGGGAAGGTGCTTCTCGCCGTCCAATTTCTTGCTCATAGCCTCATTTATAACAGCAATGTTATTTATTACTTCTGCATTATTTGTCCGTATTCTGTCAGTCAGAAGGACATCATGCTTGATTGTTTCCGCTTGCCGTTCATTTGTTAAATTGCAAATTATATCAATCAAAAAATCCGATTGCGATTTATCAAGAAATTTTGCGGAATAGACGCACTCTGCAAGAAGTTTGATGTCTGTTATATCGTAGTTGCGGCGGCAAGCGTAAAAGCCTTTTTTGCTCTTGTCATAAATGATTAACTTTGATTCGTTGTATTCATCTTCTGCAAGCTCTTGTTCCGCTTCTTCTATTGTATAATCATTTTCTATTATTAAACTTGCTTTGTTTATTTCCTCAATATCACGATAGACGGAGCGTCGTTCGGCAGTTATGCCGCATTCTTCCAGATAATCAACTATTTCATAAGCTGTAACAACATTTTCTTTATCGGAATATTTAAGTAAATATTGCATAACAAGATACGGCTTCATTTTTTGATTGTTTTGTTTTCCGTGTTTTGCTTCTTTGTTTGTTTTATCACTCATTACTAAAACCTCCAAAAAACAGTATACCATAATTATAGAAAAATTGGAAGAAATATTGATTTTTATTAAAAGTAGTGTTATAATGATGCTACCACATACTATAATTTTAATATTTTAATTATGGATATTTCTATAAATATCTTTATTTTGCTATCTTCTTTTGATTTTTGCAAAGCAAATTGTGTTTGTTAAAAACGCAGGCTTTAATATGGTGTTTGCTTTGTAAATTCATATTAAGATTATAGTGTGTGGTAACCTTTAATCAAAGCCGCGTTTTTGTGCGTGGCAATGGTTTCGGTTGCCACGCATTTTTTATTACGTGAGAATTTAGAAAGGAGAAAAGAAAATGAACAAAGGAAAATATATTTTAAACACAACTACACACTGCTTACATATAGAAGGATATTGCAAAAAAGCTTCTCCTTTGCCATACCACGTGAAATATTTTGAATCAGAAGATGAAGCACTTGCTTTTGGTGGTAGAAGTGTTTGGTTATGTTCTAATTGTAAAAAGGAACGAGAAAAAAGAACAAAATAAAATGTTGGAGGAATAAATAATGTCATTATATCGTTGTGCGGCTTGCGGAAGCCCTAATGTTATTACAGAACAAGAAAACGGAGGATATAGTTATACAAAGGGTGCAATCGGAACTGTTGTTTTAGGAGTTGGCGGAGCGGTTGCAGGAATTAACGGAAAAACAAAACAAGTATTCAAATGTCCTGATTGCGGATTAACGCTAAATGAACCTATGGCATTTGAACTGCAAAATCTAATTGATATAGGCGTTTCTTCCTCATATGCAAGAAAAAATCTTGTATTGCAAGGCACAAAAATTAGTTGGGAGTTTTTAAAAAACAAATATAAGAACATAGAAAACGGATTTGCAGACAAAGAAATCAAGTTAAAAGAAGAACACCCTTCTACCATAAAAGAAAGCACTTCGCAGGCAGCGCGAATTATTGCTGATTCGATTATTGAAGATTATCAAAGATTTCAGGCAGAACTAACGCAACTTGAAAATTCAAAAGAGAACATGGAAGAAATGCAGTCTGTTTGGGAACAGACCGCAAAGGAGATTCTTGAATCCCGTCAAAAAGCTTATTCTGAAGCCGAGGAAGTTGAACAGAAAAACTATAATCGTGCAGTGATTAAGGCTGAAGCTGACATTGATAAAGAAATTTCAGATCTTGCTGAAAAATATAAACAGTTAGAAATAAAAACTAAACAATTGCAAGAAGAATTTTCTTCTTTGGGATTTTTTAAAGGAAAACGCAAAAAAGAGATTAATGTGTTGCTTCAGCAAAAAAATACAGAGATGAAAAGCAATAAAGCTAAACAAAGTGAGTTGTTTACGAAACGGTCGAATGTAGGTATTGATTTACAAAAGGAAATGAACCGCAATGTGGAAAAACAAAAGAAAGAAATAAACAAAAAATATCCATTGACGGAAAGTCCTGCCGAGACCAAAGAAAAATTACTTGAAAAACAAGCATATTTGAATGCTATTAGAGAGAAACAGATCGGCATACAAAAAGCTAAGGCTCTTAGTTGCATTGTTCTTTATAAATTTATTGAATTTATGTCGTCAAACGCCGAAAGTCGTATCAGCGTTTCCCAATTTAATGAAGAAAGCAAAGAGGGGAATTTGAAATCATTTCCCGCTTCGAATGTCATAGAAGTATATGACATGCTTAAAGAAAAACTTTCCGAAATCCTAAATACTGAGGTTTCTGCCCTGCCCCCTTTTAACGGGCAACGTATCGCCTTGTGTCTCAGAGAACTTGTCAATAATGGTGCTTTAAATATGGAAGAAATTAAATGTAAAAGGTATTACTATATTTCAAAATAAAATGAAAGCGAACTTCACAATATATTTATAAGGAATAACTAAAGCAAAGTCAGACAATTAACACAAATAATACATAAAATAATTACTGTTAATTGTCTGACTTAAATTTTATCAGTTTTCCAAAAGAAAAACATATTTATAAACAGTTGTGCGGCTCATATTGCACACTCTGGCAAGCTCTGATACATTTAATTTACCCGACTTTAAAGACGGATAATGCCGCAGAAATACGGCAGGAATATCGTCTTTTTTTACTTGCGGTCTGCCGATATTTACGCCTTTTGCTCTGGCATTTTCCATACCCGAACGCACCCTTGCCCGAATCATGGCAAGCTCTAATTGGCTGAAAACCCCTGCCATTTGCAAAAACGCTTCACTCATTGGGTCTGATTTACCGTTTCGGCAATCAAGAGTAATACTGCCGATAATCACAAGCCGCAAATGCTTATCACGAATTATATCAATAATTTCACATAATTGTTGCGTACTTCTGGCAAGTCTGGGAACTTCAAGAGTTATAATTGTATCACCCGATTCTGCTTGTTCAAGCATTGCCTTTTGTTGGTCTTTTACTTTTGAATCGCCGTGTTCATATTCAAGAAAAATCTCATCAGCTCCTGCGGCTTTTAATTCTCTGACTTGTCTGTTAATATCCTGTTTGGTTTCATTTGTGCTACATCTTGCATATCCGTATTTCATAGTTTTATCCTTTCTCCCGCAGAGCGGCGCTAAATCTTTACCATATTTATATTATAGCACTAAATATTAGTGTTGTCTATTGATGTTTTGCACTAATATTCAGTGCCACATTTGTGCAAATTTAGCACTTGTTTTTAGTGCAACACTATGATATAATGGGGATAATAAAAAAGGCGGTGGTTTTATGGCAATAAGATATAAAATAGACATTTTGGCAGAACTCAAAAAAAAGGGTTATTCTTCAACTAAAATCAGAGAGAAAAAGTTAATCGGTCAATCATATCTGCAACAGCTTCGGCACGGCGAATTGGTTTCGTGGAAAACTTTTGACACTATTTGTTGTCTTTTGGATTGTCAGCCTGCAGACTTAATTGAATATGTTAAAGATACCGAATAGGGGTGTTCAATAAAACAACTGTTTTCGTGAACACTTTTGAACACATACAAAAGGGCAGAATATGAGCTGAAAATCAGTGATTTCTGTTCAAGAAATGTTTTCTGCCCTTTTGTGAACAATGGGGCGCTGTATTCGGGAAAATTAAAATTTTGGCGGCAAAGGTCTTTTATGGGTGGCTTGCGCTCTTTTGAAATGTGATTTTTGTTTTGGATTACGGTTTTTATGTTCGTATGCGGCAAAAAAATTATATATTGTTTTACGGCTTATAACGCAAAAAAACGGCAAGCAGTTATTAAAAAACTACTTGCCGCTATATTTTATTTAAAATCTTTTAATAATTCTCCCAGTGCCTTATTTAAAGTTTCTTCAAGATTGGCTTCAATTTTCTTTTCTAATTCTTTTTCCTATTGCTCGCGTTGTCTTTTTTCTTCAAATTCTTTCATAAAAAGTTTTTTCTGTGCATACTTTATTTCCCACGGCTCAAAACCGTCTAAATACATCTATGGATAATATTCGGGTATTCTTCTTGTTTTATAGTTAAGCAACATTTTATTTTCACTTCCTTATTTTATAATTTAGGCTTTTATCAAAATTATAGCCGCTTGCGGCTATAAAATTTTGATAAAGCCCGTTATTGTATTTGAAAAATACAATAACGCAATTAAACAGTTTTGATATTTTAAGTCATTCTATTAACAGATAATATATTTAATTATTATTTGTGTTAATAGGTTGATTTAAAAATGTATCGGCTATTAAATCAATAAGTGTTTTTATTTCCTTTGAATAAAAAGCATTTTGCTCTATTTTAGGGCATTTATAAGGGTGTCCGCCTATGTATTTGCGCATTTTCCAATAAGCTGAGCCTGTTTCCATTATTCTTTTGCTATCCCAGTATATTTGCCAGCCTTTTTTATATTTTTCGTGTTCTATTTCTGTATAGCTTTTTTCGCCGTTCGGCAAACTGTCTATAGCATAATATCTGCAATCGTTCTTAAAAACCGCTATATAATTATTGTTTTGAAGGTATCGGATACTTTTTGAAATGGTTTGCCGTGATATTGGTGTACCATTCGTGCGTAATATCTGTTCCATTTTTACTATTGGTAAAGTAATAAAGGTGTCATCACAAAATAAATATAGACAAAAATATTTAAATTTTTCAAAGTCCACATTTGCGGATATTTCTAATTCTGTAATACAATACAGTTTAAAGGCATTAGTTATCTTTTGAATTTCATAAGTCAAATTTTGCCCTCTGCCGCATACTTTAAATATAACTCCGTAACGCTCCAATTTTCGGTTTACTGATTGTCTGCTATGTGAATTTAAAGCGGCAAATATTTCATCTCTTTTGTATGTTCCTACTTTTAACATTTTTTATCCTTTCCGTTTAAGTTAAGCATTTAACAAAAATTATGAATTTATTATTTTGTGTTAATATATTGACTTAATTTTATGAAGCCATTGCGAGGGCGTTTTCGTTTATTTCTGGTGTCACTATAACAGAAACATAAAGTTTACCGTTTTTTATTTTCGGTAATTCCTCATAATCGGGAAATTGCGTTATAAACCAGTTATATACATATCCGAATTTATTCTTCTGTATTTTGGATGCAGCTTTAATCAAAGTAAAAATCTTTAATAACTCCTGCGAATTTTCATACAGCTTAATATAATCTTCCATTTTTCTGTATGTTAAGCCGTTGTAGGCTTTATTGTTTGAACTTTTGCGCGTATAATAAGCAATCTTCAAATTCGGGCACAGGGAGCGGCAATGTTCTATAATCTGACATTCCTTTGAATTAGGGTATTCCATAGCCTTTTTTGCAAAATCCCTTGAAATTGTTAGCGTGCTTGTGGCAAAATTCATTTTATGGTCTTTCATCTTTATCCTCCTTTTGTTATGCGGCAAAATTTTCGTTTTCGCCATTGTCTGTTTCTGTCATTTCATTATCCAAAGCCGCAATTTTTTCAGCGGCTTTTTTCAATATTTCTTCTTCGTTAATAGAAGCTTCATTTGTCTTATATTCGGGATATTCATTTAAAAACCACTTTTTAGTAATGGGGTATTTTGCGCCTTTTGCTTCTGCAACTTTTTTAACTGCTTCAAATTCAAGAAGTTTTTCAACGCTTCTGTTCTGTGTCAAAATATACTCTTTCATTCTGTCAAATGTTAAACCGTTATATTTTTTCTTTTCCGTGTTTTCCTTGATTTCCTTTTGTACTACCTTAAAATCGGGATGTTCTGCAAGTTTTGCGGTCAGTTCTCTATACTCTGCTGTGTTTCCTGCGTTTGCCTTTCTGATAGCCGCCTTTGAGCCTACAATCGCCTTGTTGATAAAGTCGTAGTTAAAATAGTTTTTCATGATTTTTAATCTCCTTTTGATTATAAATTTTTATTTTTAAGAGGTTTTTGTTTTCCTCTTGATTACATATTTATTATAGCACAGGCGGAGCGGCAACCAGTCGTTATAATGGTACTTTAAAAAGTTTTAAGAAAAAAGTTTTTAAATTTTATTTTATGTAAAAAGATGAATTACAGTGTTTTAAAGCTGTATTATTGTTTTGTGAAGATGTTTAAAGATGAACATAAATAAAAGGACTTGTTTTTATGATATAGCCATGTTATAATAACGAAAACTGGTACAATTCTTAAAAGGTACAAGAATGACAGTATTTTAGATTAAAAAAGTTATTCAAAATTGGAACGGTACAAGAAAAAGTACAATCAGAGGCTAAAAACCGCACGAAAAAGAGATAGAGCAAAAATTGCTCTATCTCCTGAAACTTACTCTTCTTCAAAGGCATCTTTACCCAGTCCGCAGGTCGGGCACACCCAATCCTCGGGTACGTCCTCCCACGCTGTGCCGGGAGCTATTCCGCTGTCGGGGTCACCGACTGCCGGGTCATAAACATAGCCGCAGGGGCAAACATATTTTTCCATAAATATCACCTCATTAACCAAAATATCTCTTTAAAAGTCCCTCAAAGCCTTTTCCGTGTCTTGCTTCGTCCTTTGCCATTTCGTGAACGGTATCGTGAATAGCGTCATAGCCAAGCTCTTTAGCTTTTTTAGCAAGCTCAAGCTTACCTGCTGTTGCGCCGCATTCAGCCTCGGAGCGAAGTTCGAGATTTTTCTTTGTTGAGGGTGTAACAACTTCTCCGAGAAGTTCAGCAAATTTTGCAGCGTGTTCAGCTTCTTCCAAAGCCGCTCTCATATAAAACTCGCCGATTTCGGGATAGCCCTCTCTTATAGCTTGTCTGCTCATTGCGATATACATACCGACTTCGGTACATTCGCCCTCAAAGTTTGCCTTAAGACCCTCGTAAACTTCCGGGTCAACCTTATCTTTTGCGCCGACGCCGATAACGTGCTCGCACGCAAAGTTTAAAGCGCCCTCTTCCATAACGGTGAATTTTGAGCCGTCAACACCGCACTGGGGACATTTAGCAGGGGGTGTGTCACCCTCGTGAACATAACCGCAAACCGGACAAACAAATTTTTTCATAATAAACAACTCCTTAAATTTAAAATTAATAATAACGATTACTAATATTATTATACTATATTTTTTCAATTTGTCAATACTTTTTTAAAAAAATTTTTTAAATCATATTTTTATACTTTTTGCGATACTCTGTAGGGGTTGTGCCGAACGACTTTTTAAAGCTTGCCGAAAAAGCGGCGTCGTTTGAAAAACCCACCTTTTCAGCCACTGCGTCAATTGAGTGTTTTGTGCAGGTAAGAAGCTCTTTTGCCTTGTTTAAGCGATAGTTTACTATATATTTGTGCAGGCTCAGCCCGGTGTGGCGGATAAACATTTTGCTCAGGTAATATTCGTGATAGCCCACAAGTTTTGCAAGAACGTCGTTTGTCAAATGCGAATTGTAGTTTTTTTCAACAAACTTCATAACTTCATCCACCGCATCGGCAGAGTTTGTGGTTTTAAAAACATTCTCACGGTGCATTTCAATAAGCAGTTCTTTTAAAAGAGTGCTGCTTTTTTCACGGTAAAAAATTTTATGATTTGAAAATTCGCACAAAATTTCTTCTATTATATGATACATTGCACCGGCATTGTTAAAAGCTTTGTATTTTGAAAGAAAACTGTTTTCAATAAGCGTGGGTGCAAGAATTTTGCCGGTGAAAAACTTATTTTCCGGCACGGGTGCAAACGGGACGGTTCTGCCGCTTTTTTCTTGCGTTAAGTCAAAATTAATTGCTATAAGCTTTGACGGCATATCCGCATAAATTGAATAAATACTTCCTGCGTTGCAAAAGAAAACCGAGTCTTTTTCAAGCACAATTTTTCTGTCCGATATATTTACGGTGATTTTGCCCGACTTAATATACCATATGCGGCAGTCATAAACGCCGTTTTTTGCGATGTTTGCGTCTATGCCGACGTATGAGGCATAGCGGACAAACGGATTTATTTCGGAAAATTTCATTTTTTTATCCTTTATATTTGTTTTTCGATAATTTTGATTTGCTTTGCATATTTATAATATCACATAAAAGTGTTAAAATCAAGATAATAATAAAACTTATACAATGGGGGCGGTATGTTTGAAATTTGCAGTCGGACTGTCTTTGCACGACACCTCTTTTGTTGACGCTTTAATAAAAAACAAGAAACATATATATGAAGTATATTTTTCGTGGGGCGGTTTTCCGAACGGACGAAGCAGTCTTGAAAACGGAGAAAGAACGCTTTATGAAAGGCAGAACGAACAGGTTTCGGCGCTTAATAAGCTAAGCTGTGAGGGCATTGCGCTAAATATTTTGTTTAACGCAAACTGTTACGGAAGAGATAGTCAGTCACGTTCGTTCTTTGAAAAAATCGGCGCAGCGCTCGATTACATATCGCAAAATTTTAATCTGTCGTCCGTCACCACCACATCACCGCTTATTGCAAAATTTGTGAAAAATAACTTTTCAAACCTTGCAACAAGGGCGTCGGTAAATATGGAAATAGGCACAATTCAGGGTATGGATTATCTTGCGCCGTATTTTGACGGATACTATATGAAACGCGAGTTTAACCGTGATTTTGATACTATAAAAAAGCTTAAAAATTGGTGCGGAGAGAACGGAAAAACTTTGCACATTCTTGCAAACAGCGGATGTTTAAACAATTGCTCTGCTCATATTTTCCACGACAATCTTGTGGCGCACGAGGATGAAATTTCAAAAATGGACAATGCGTACAATTTTACGGGAATATGCCACGAATACCTTAAAAATAAGGAAAAACGCCTGTCGCTCGTGCGTGATACCAATTTTATACGTCCCGAGGATTTGCACCTTTATGAGCCGTTTTTTGACTCTGTAAAGCTTGCTACAAGGGTTTCGGACAAACCTTTGCACATACTTGAGAGCTATATTAACGAAAAATGTACGGGGAATATTCTTGAAATTTTAGAACCCAATCACGCAGGGCGGATTTATCCGTATGTAATTGACAATCAAAAGCTTAAAAACGACTATCTTTATTGCGGTCACGACTGCTCAAAGTGCAGCAAATGCGAGGAAAATTACAAAAATGCATTGATAAATCTGGAAGAAATGTATTGATGGATGCGCTGAAAAAACTGTATGTCGAGCCGTCGTCGGTGTGTAATCTCAACTGCAAAATGTGCTTTCGGAGCGGCTGGATTGACGAGAAAAAAGAGCTTATGAGCGGAAAAATATGGGAAAATGTTTTATTCTCGATTCCGCAGTGCAAGGATATCGAAACGGTTATGTTTGCCGGAATGGGCGAGCCTCTTACGCACCCGAAAATATTTGATATGATTAAAGATGCGTCAGATTTGAATGTCAGTGTTTGCCTTCTTACGAACGGCACAATGCTTGACCGCTCCTGCACGGAAAAACTTATTAAAAACGGTCTTAGTATGCTCTGGGTTTCGGTTGACGGTTTTTCCAAAGAAAGCTATGAAAAAATTCAGATAGGCTCACGTTACGATTTGATATACAATAATCTGCGGTATTTTTCTTTGAATAAAGAAAAGTGCAAATTGGGAATTACGTTTGTAATTATGAAGGAAAACGAGGCGGAACTTTGCAAAATAAATGATTTTGCAAACCGTGTCGGCGCAGATGAAATAAATTTAAGTTTTGCCATACCGTCAGCGCCCGTTAAGGCAGAAGATACCCTGTACGACAGCAAAATACTCATTGGCAAGATGAAAAGACTTTGCAAAAACAGCGAAAAACGAAAGCTTAACTTTTGCCCCTTTGTTGAGGGCGGTATGGCTTTTATAAAGTCAAACGGAGATGTGTGCCCGTGTATGCAGCTTCTGCACAGCTCGTATACATATCTTTTTGAAGAAAAAAGAATGGTTATGTCGCATAATTTCGGCAATATTTCGGAAAACTCCCTTAAATATATATGGGAGGGCGAACAGTATGCCGGTTTCAGAAAAAAGGTGCTTGATTTTGAGTTTCCCGACTGCACCTTGTGCGACGGCTGTGATGACAGATTGGAAAACAAAAAAGATTGTATGTTTAATTCCTTCCCGACCTGCGGCGCTTGTCTTTGGGCGCAGGGTGCGGCAAGGTGTCCATAATGCAAGAAAGGTTTGTGATAAAATGCTTACAAGCGAAATGATTAAAAAAGCGGCGCTCGCAGCAGGTGCCGACAAGTGCGGAATTGCGCCTATGTCGCGGTTTGACGGTGCGCCCGACGAGATGAATCCGCAGTTTTTGTTTCCCGAGGCGAAAAGCTGTATCGGGTTTGTGTTCAGAATTCCCCGAGGTGTTCAAAGAGGTATTGAGGAGGGAACGCAGTTTTATCAGTACCCGTCAATGGCATACGGCGGAATTAACGAAATTTTTGCGCCTGCCGTTTTGTATCAGGTAGGAAAGGTGATTGAGGACGAAGGCTATGAAGCGTTCATATACCGTAACACCGGTGCAAGGGGCGTTGTGTCCGATATGGACGGAAGCCCCGGAAACACGCTTTCTCCTGAAGAACAGATTGAAATTAACGAAAACGCAAAAACTGCAACAGCGCATCACAGGAGCGTGCAGTTTACACGTCCGACAAGAGAGGGCAATATTGCGCCCGACTTGCAGTTCCAGTTCAGAATTGCAGCCGTTGCGTGCGGACTCGGAGAAATCGGCTGGAGCAAAATGCTTTTGACGCCCGAATTCGGGCCTCTTCAGCGTGTAGCGTTCATTTTTACCGACGCAGAGCTTGAATATGACGAAATGTATTCTGGCAAGCCTCTTTGCAGACGGTGCGGTGCCTGCGTGAGAGAATGTCCCGGTTCGTGCATACCTGCAATAAATTCGGGCAAAACCGTAAGGGTTGATTTGGACGGAAAAATCTTAGAGTGGGGCGATATTGATATGTGGCGCTGTTATGCGTTTTACACCCACGCAGGACGTTATTACAATCCGTTTGTGCCCAAAGAGGTTTGGGATAAAAACGAAAACGGTGCGCTTGACCTTATGGAGGGCGTAACGGATGTTGCAAACGAGCACGAAATTATGAAAATTTACACCTCTTTGCAAAGATATTTTCCGAGCTGGGTAGGCTATAATATGGCAAAATGCGGAGGATGTATAAGAGCGTGCGTATCAATACTTGAGAAAAAAGGCGGTTGTATGGAAGGAAGATTTAAGCAGCCGCTGCGCACCAAAAAGGCTTGGAGATTAGACAGATAGGGAGATGAAAAATATGCTTACGAGCGAATTGATAAAGCAAAAGGCAAAAGAGTGGGGAGCAACCGTTTGCGGAATAGGCAGGGTATACAAAGAGAGCGACCCTCAGCACGACCCTTTGCAGATTTTGCCGAATGCAAAATGTATAATAGGCTTTGGATTTATTGTGCCGAGAGGTCTTTATAACGCAATGAGTTACAAAGCGCAGTATTATTCGTATGCAACCATGGGGGTAAAGTGCATTGACGAAGAAATGGCGGAAATCTTTCTTTTAAAGATGGGTGCACTCATTGAAAACGAGGGTTACGACGCCTGTCTGCAAAAGGCAATTCCGAATCTTAGGGTTAAGGGTGACAAAACCACAAATCCCGAAGTTGTCGATACATACGAGCTTATTTATGCAGACGCTGTTGAAGAAGGAAAACCCGTTCCCGACGTTATAATTGACTTCGGAAAGGCGGCAAAAGCGTGCGGACTTGGCGAAACGGGGCTCAGCGGAAAAATATTAAACAAAAAATACGGTCCGTTTATGCGATACTGTTTTATTGTTACCGACGCTCCTCTTGAATGCGGCGAGCCGCTGTCCGAGAGCGTTTGCGATAAATGCGGCGAGTGCATAAAGGCTTGTCCCGGAAATGCGATAAGCGAAAACGGACTTGATACCTGGCAGTGCGGAGTGTATTACAAGGGCGCTCACAAATCAAATCCGTTTATGACGGACGAATTTTTAAAGGATAATCCCGAGCGTGAGAAAATTATTAACGGAGAAAAGCGCTTTGACGCAGAAAGCGCACGCAGTATATATAAGGAAATGGATTTTCTTCCCCGTGTAAAATGGGGATATGCGCCGTGTCTGTGCGGAAAAAAGTGCGACATTGCGTGTTATGAGCATATAAAAAAGGGGGCGAAGATATGAAGGAAGGAGTAATTGAAACCGCAAAAAAATACGGCGCCGATATTGTCGGATTTGCGCCGAGCGAAAGATTTGAAAAGGACAGTCCGGTTTTTAAGATAATGCCCGAGGTTAAAACCGTTATAGGACTGGGATTCAGAATACTCAGGGGAATTTACCGGGGGATAGAAGAAGGAACGACGTATTTTCAGTATACGTCAATGGCGGTTGAAAATATGGACGAAACGGTTATGCCGCTTTGCGAAATGCAGGTTGCAATGTTTCTTGAAGAAAACGGATTTCTGGCGATTCCGCAAAGAAAACATCAGCAGATTATGGCAGAGAGCGACAGCACAAATCCCGAAGTTTCATACGACGCCGTGGTAAGAAACAGACCGCAGGAAATTCAGCTTGATTTTCTTGATACCGCAATAAAATGCGGACTTGGCGAAAAAGGCTTTCATAATGCGCTTCTTACCGACGAATTCGGCCCGTTTGTGCGGTACGGCTTTGTGCTTACTGACGCAGTAATCGAGCCTACAAAAGAGTATGAGCCGCACCTTTGCGACAACTGTAAAAAGTGCGTATCCGCCTGTCACGGCGGCGCTGTCGGAGATGACGGAACCGTTGATGCGTGGAAATGTTCTGTTTACTACAACGGCGCAAACGGCACAAAAAATCCTTTTATGCCTCTTTCTGCGCTGTCTGATTTTGACGACAGGCTTGAAATAATTGCGGGAAGCGCAAAAATGGATAAGGAAAAAGCAAAAAAAATTATAAACGAGCTTATTTTTTATCCTCCGATAAGGGAATACCAAAGTTCAATCTGCGGCAGAGCGTGCGATATTGCGTGCTATGTTCACCTTGAAGAAAAGGGCGTTCTTAAAAAGAAATTTAAATCTCCTTTCAGAAAAAGAGAAGAATGGAAATTTGACATTGATGATTTTAAGGAAAAATAATTAAAAATAATTAAAAAAACATTTGACAATACTGTATATTTGTGTTACAATATATCGGTAACCGCATAAGATGGGTTTTAATCTGCATATTTTGCAGAACCTTATTTTTAGCGAGAAAACATAAGGAGGTGCATATTTTATGTACGCTGTTATATTAACCGGTGGAAAACAGTATAAGGTTTCGGAAGGCGACGTTGTTTTTATTGAAAAACTCGAAGCTAACGAAGGCGACGCTGTTAAATTTGACAAAGTTCTTTGCGTATCGGGCGATAATACAGTTATCGGCACACCTGTTGTTGAAGGCGCAAGTGTTGACGCAACTGTTGTAAAGAACGGCAAAGCAAAGAAAATCATTGTGTTTAAGTACAAACCCAAAAAGGGCTCAAAAACCAAACAGGGTCACAGACAGCCTTATACAAAGGTTAAAATTGAAAAAATCAATGCGTAATGACGAATATTAAAATTTATCGTGACAAAAATAAGAACATAGTAAAGGCCGAGTTTTGCGGTCACGCACTTTTTTCGGACGAAAACGATATTGTGTGTTCGGCGCTTTCGGCGGTAAGCTATATGACAGCAAACGGCATTGAAAACGTTTGCGGTGTAAAAATCGGTTATGAAACGGGCGACGGGTATTTGTACCTTGTTCTTCCGTGCGATATAGACGGTGAAAAGCAAAAAAGCGTGAATGTGCTTTTTGAAAGTATGTACTTGTTTTTAAACGATTTGCAAAAGCGGTATTCCGATTGTATCAGTATTTCTGATTTGGAGGTGTAATTAATGTTTAAATTAAATCTTGAACTGTTCGCTCATAAAAAAGGTGTCGGCAGCACAAAGAACGGTCGTGACAGCGAATCCAAAAGACTCGGTGTTAAAAGAGGCGACGGTCAGTTTGTATTGTCGGGCAATATTCTGGTAAGACAGAGAGGAACTAAAATTCATCCCGGTATAAACGTTAAAAAGGGCAGTGACGACACTCTCTTTGCGGTTGTTGACGGCAAAGTTAAATTTGAAAGAGTTGGCAAAGACAAAAAACAGGTTAGTGTTTACGAAATTGCCGAATAATGGATTTTTAGGATTTGAAGGGGTTGGCTGAAATTTTGGTCAACCCTTTTGTTGTCTTTTTGCAAAAGTTTGAATTTGCATCACAGTCGGAATTAAAATAAGGAGGTATTTTGTATGCTGGCAGATACAGCGACAATTTATATAGAGGCAGGAAACGGCGGAAACGGACTGGTTTCGTTTCACAGAGAAAAATATGTTGCGGCGGGCGGTCCCGACGGCGGTGACGGCGGAAACGGCGGCAGCGTTATCCTTGCGGTTGACGATAAAATAAGCACACTTGCGGATTTCAGATACAGAAAACAGTATAAAGCGCAGAACGGCGGCGACGGAAAGGCAGCAAGATGCTCGGGAAAAAACGGCGAGGACCTTATTGTTACCGTGCCCGTCGGAACGCTTGTAAAGGACGCAAACACTGACCGCATTATTGCAGATTTAAACAAACTCGGTCAAAGGCTTGTTATAGCAAAAGGCGGCAGCGGCGGCTGGGGAAACAGCCATTTTGCAACGCCAACACGTCAGATTCCGAGGTTTGCAAAAAGCGGCACCGACGGCGAAAAACGTGAAATAAAGCTTGAACTTAAGCTCTTGGCGGATGTGGGACTGGTCGGATTTCCGAATGTCGGAAAATCGACTCTTTTGTCGGTTGTAAGCGACGCACGTCCCAAAATTGCAAACTATCATTTTACCACGCTTGAGCCTAATCTCGGCGTTGTTGACCTTGGCGCACAAAACAGTTTTGTTATGGCAGATATCCCAGGAATTATCGAGGGTGCAAGCGAGGGCATAGGCTTGGGTCACGAGTTTTTAAAACACGTTGAGAGGACAAGACTTCTTATTCACGTTGTTGACGCATCGGGAATAGAAGGCAGAAATCCGATAGAAGATTTTGACAAAATAAATGATGAAATTAAAAAATACAATCCCAAGCTTGCCGAAAAAAAGCAGATTGTTGCGGCAAACAAAAAGGATATTGTGTTTGACGAAAAAATTTACAACGGTTTTTGCGACGAAATGAAAAAAAGAGGCTACGAGGTGTTTGAAATTTCCGCAGCAACAAAGCTTGGCGTAGATAAACTTTTAAAATATGCTTCGTCGCTTCTGGACAAAATTCCTATGCCGATACTCTGCGAGGACGACTCGGACGAGGAAAAAATTATAAAATTCAGTGAAGAAGAGCCGTTTACAATAAGACGTGAAAACGAAACGTTTATCGTTGAGGGTGAGTGGGTGAAAAGGCTTGTCGGTTCAACCAACTTTGCGGATAACGAGTCGCTTCAGTATTTTCAGCGTTCGCTCCGCAAAAAAGGCGTTATAAAGGCGCTTGAGGCAAAGGGTATAAACGAGGGCAATCCCGTAAAAATTTATGATATTGAATTTGACTATGTAAGATAAATTATACTGCAATGCTTATATTATATCTTGACATACGGTGTCGAAATTTAGTATAATACAGTGTATGGTATTTTGCAGTTTTGTATTAAGGAGATTAACTGATGATAACAAGCAAGCAAAGGGCATATTTAAGAGGTCTTGCAAATAAAATTACGCCTATTTTTCAAATAGGAAAGGGCGGTATTAACGATAATATGATAAAGCAGGCTGACGACGCTCTGGAAAAAAGAGAGCTTATAAAGTTTCACGTTCTTGAAAATTCTTTGCTGGATACCAAAGAAACGTGTTCTGCCGTTGCAAAAGTTCTGTCGGCAGAGCCTGTAGCCGCAATCGGCTCAAAGTTCGTTTTGTACCGTGAGTCAAAAGATTACAAAGAAATTGTTCTGCCGAGATAGAAGGGGTTTTTAAATGACTGAAAAAATCGGGATAATGGGTGGAACGTTCGACCCTGTTCATATCGGGCATATGATTATGGCGTCGTTTGCAGCGGATGAGTTTTGCCTCGATAAGGTTATTTTTGTTCCTAACGGAAATCCGCCGCACAAAAAGGCATTCGGCGATAAAATGTATAGGTTTGATATGACAAAACTTGCGGCTGCGGAAAATAAAAAATTTTTCGTAAGCGATTTTGAAATTTCAAAAGACGGCTATTGTTATGCGATTGACACCGTCCGGCACTTTAAAAAGCAGGACGCAAAAATTTACTTTATAATCGGCGCCGATTCGTTCTACGACCTTACAACGTGGCATAATTTTGAGCTTCTTGTAAGAGAATGTGCCTTTATTGCGTTTGACAGAAGCGGCAGAGCGCATAAAAAATTTGCCGAAGATATTGAGAAATTCAACAAAAAATACAACAGCGAAATTTATTTTGCAAAAATGCCGGCAGTCGATATTTCGTCTACGCTCATACGAAAGCGTGTGTCGGAGGGCAAAAGCATTAAATATTTAACGCACGGATGTGTGGAAAATTATATTTATCAACATAATCTTTACAGTGAAAAGGAAGAATAAACATATGGACATAAACTCAATGCGCAAAAAGCTTCAGGGAATGCTTTTGGAAAAACGTTACAATCATTCGCTTATGGTGTGTGAAACGGCAAAGGAGCTTGCAAAAATGTACGGCGCTGATGTAAAAAAAGCGGAGATTGCAGGTCTTTTGCACGACTGCGCAAAGAATTTTTCCAAGGACGAAATGTTTGCAATGTGCGAAAAGTATTCCGTAGCGCTTGACGAGGTTACAAAAAAGCAGGCGGGTTTGATTCACGCTTTTTTGGGCGCAGAGGTTGCCAAGGATTTGTTCGGCATTGATGATGATGAAATTTACGACGCAATTTTTTATCATACGGTAGGAAAGCCGAATATGAGCCTTCTTACGAAAATTGTTTATATTGCGGACGCAATAGAGCCTTTAAGAAATTACGACGGCGTGGAGCATTTGAGAGAGCTTGCGCACACCGACCTTGACAGGGCGCTGGTTTATCAGATTGATATTACGATAAAGTCGGTTTTAAAAAAAGGCTCGCTTCTTCACCTTAACACTGTTGATACGAGAAATTATTATTTAAGCAGGTGATTTTGATTGTCTAAATCTATAAAAACATATTGGAAAAATACGCTGTCGTTTACGCTTATTCTTGCGCTTATAGCAACCGGCGGATTCGGATTTTTCTGGTCTAAAATGATATACGGCGTCCGTGCGAGCGACAGAAACAATCTTACGGACGAAAACGTTTGTGTAAATACGCTGATTCTGGGTGTTGACAAGGAAGGCTACAGAACGGACGTTATAATTTACGCCCAGCTTAACCTTGCCAACAATACCCTTAATATGATACAAATTCCGAGAGATACTTATGTGGCGTCAAATAAGCTTGACCACAAGATTAACTCTTCGTATATTTCGTTTACAAAGGGAAAGCTTACCACGAAGATTGAAAACGTTTATACCTCTGTGGAGGAGGTTCTGGGGCTTAGGGCGGATAATTACATTCTGGTTGATATAAACGGCTTCAGAAATATTATTGACGCAATCGGCGGCGTTGAATTTGACGTTCCGATAAGAATGTTTTACAACGACCCAGACCAGAATCTGCACATTGATCTCCAGAAGGGAAAACAAATTCTTAACGGCAAAAAGGCGGAAATGCTGGTGCGTTTCAGGCAGAATGACGACCATACGGGATATCCCCGTGCCGACCTTGACCGTAACGAAGTGCAGAGAAAGTTTATTTATGCGGTAATTGACAAGGTTTTTGACATTACCAATTTTTCAAAATTGCCCGAGCTTGTCACAAGCGTTGCGTCAAGTGTTAAAACAAGTTTTGACAATGCCAAAATTTTGCAGTATGCCACAATTGCGCTTTCCGTTCCGAGAGAAAACATCAATATTATGGGAATTGAAGGCGTTGCCGAAAACAGACCGTACGGTTCGTATTTTGTGGCAAACAAAAATCTTAACAAAGAGCTTGTAAGCAAGTATTTTGTAGACAGCAGCAATTCTGCGCTGAGTACGGTTGAAATTTCAAGACGAAATCTTCTTATGTCGGACGATACGGACAAAACGCAGCAGGTTGATATGACGCTGTCTGACGCAAGCTTTATTGAAAAAAAGCTTGCAAGCGTTGAGATTATAGACGGCTCAAACGGCAAAAAAGACGTATCAGCCATAAAATCCGCTCTTGAGGGCAAGGGCTACAGCGTAAAAGAAGTTCACTCAACAGGCAGCGTTGAATATAAGGAAAACAAGGTTATTGCAAAGAAAGCGTCCAAAAACGTCAACACAATATGCAAAATAATTTCCGAGGAAAAGTATGTTGTTGACCCGTCAAAGACCGAGGGCGCCGACGTTCTGATTATTCTCGGAACATAATTGACCGGATAACCGATATCAGGTTAAGAGGATTTACGGAAGGATAAAGATATGGAATCAAAGGATTTAATGATTAAGGCTGTTACGCTTTTGGACAGCAAAAAGGCAAAAAATATTAATGTTTTGAATATTTCGCCGCTTACTACGATTGCGGATTATTTTGTGGTTTGCACGGGTAATTCCACCACCCAGATTAAAGCGCTTTCGGACGCTTTGGACGAAGAACTTGAAAAGTGCGGCGTTCACTTTATCGGCAAAGAGGGGTTTAATGCCGCAAACTGGATTTTAATGGATTACGGCAGCGTTGTAATTCACATCTTTTCTGAGGAAATGCGTGAATTTTATTCAATAGAGCATCTTTGGGCAGACGCAGAAAGCGTTGATATTTCAAAGTATACTATTGACGAAAACTGATAAATATAAGAAAAATTCTGATTCGGGAAGGAATGACACAAAAAATGCAGTATAATGCTTCTGAAATTGAGAAAAAATGGCAAAATATATGGGATGAAAACCAAACCTACAAGGCAGGCACGGATATGTCAAAGCCTAAGTTCTACGGTCTTGTTGAATTTCCCTATCCGTCGGGTCACGGGCTTCACGTGGGCCACCCGAGAGGGTATACCGCAATTGATATAATTTGCAGAAAAAAACGTATGGAGGGCTATAACGTTCTTTTCCCTATGGGATGGGACGCTTTCGGTCTGCCTACCGAAAATTATGCTATAAAAAATAAAATACATCCGGCAATTGTTACCGAAGAAAACATCAAAAACTTCAAACGCCAGCTTAAAATGCTCGGTTTTTCGTTCGACTGGTCAAAAGAAATAAATACTACAGACCCGAATTATTATAAATGGACGCAGTGGATTTTTCTAAAGCTTTTCAAACACGGTCTTGCATACAAGACAAAAATGCCGATAAACTTCTGCACGGGCTGTAAGGTCGGTCTTGCAAACGAGGAGGTCGTAAACGGTGTTTGCGAAAGATGCGGAAGCGAGGTTGTTCAAAAGGAAAAAAGCCAGTGGATGCTTAAAATAACCGAGTATGCTCAGCGCCTTATCGACGACCTTGACGGTCTTGATTACATTGAAAAGGTAAAAATTCAGCAGAAAAACTGGATAGGACGTTCAGAGGGTGCGGAAGTTGATTTTTCAATTGACGGCTGTGACGATAAGATAAGAGTTTACACAACACGCTGCGACACTCTTTTCGGCGCTACATATATGGTTTTGTCGCCGGAGCATCCGTATATTGAAAAGTATGCCGGCAAGATTAAAAATATGGACGCAGTTAAGGAATATCAGGCTGAAGCGGCGAAAAAATCAGAGTTTGAACGCTGCGAGCTTGTAAAAGAGAAAACGGGTGTGTGCCTTGAAGGTCTTGAGGCGATAAATCCTGTAAACGGCAAAAAAATTCCGATTTGGATTTCGGACTATGTTCTCGTTACCTACGGAACGGGTGCGATTATGGCTGTTCCTGCGCACGATGAGCGTGACTGGGAATTTGCAAAAAAATTCAATCTGCCGATTATTGAAGTTGTTTTGGGCGGCGAGGATGTTCAGAAAGCGGCGTTTACCGACGTTGCCGACGGAGTTTTGGTTAATTCCGGATTTTTGACAGGTATGCGTGTTAAGGACGCTATTGCCGCTATGATAGATTATCTTGAGGAAAAGAAAATAGGCAAAAGAAAGGTTAATTATAAGCTTCGTGACTGGGTGTTCTCACGTCAGAGATATTGGGGAGAGCCTATTCCGCTCGTTCACTGTGACGACTGCGGCTGGGTGCCCGTTCCCGAAGAGGAGCTTCCGTTAAAGCTTCCCGAGATGAAGGATTTTGAACCGGGCGAAAACGGCGAATCTCCGCTTAACAAGGCAGAAGAATGGAAAAATACCGTTTGCCCCAAGTGCGGAAAAAAAGCGGTAAGAGAAACCGACACAATGCCGCAGTGGGCAGGCTCGTCGTGGTACTTTTTAAGATATATCGACCCCGGCAACAATGATGTTTTGGCAGGCAAGGAGCTTTTAAAATACTGGCTCCCCGTTGACTGGTATAACGGCGGTATGGAGCATACAACGCTTCACCTCCTTTATTCAAGATTCTGGCATAAATTCCTTTACGATATCGGTGCAGTTCCCACAAAAGAGCCGTATCAGAAAAGAACTTCGCACGGTATGATTTTGGGCGAAAACAATGAAAAAATGTCGAAATCAAGGGGAAATGTGGTAAATCCCGACGATATTGTAAACGAATTCGGCGCAGATACCTTCAGAACGTATGAAATGTTTATAGGCGCTTTTGACCAGGCAACTCCGTGGTCGCAGCAGGGCGTAAGAGGCTGCCGCAAATTTCTTGAAAGAGTGTGGAATTTGCAGGATATTATGACGGACGGCAAAATACGTCCCGAAAACGAAAGCCTTATTCACAAAATGATTAAAAAGGTGAGCGAGGATATTGACAGAATGAAATTCAACACTGCAATTGCGGCAATGATGAGTTTTATCAACGAGATGTATGCAAAGGGCAGCATTACAAAAGGCGAGCTGTCAGTTCTTTTGCAGCTTTTAAACCCCACGGCGCCGCATATTACAGAAGAAATGTGGTCGCTTATCGGCAACGAAAAAACCATTGACGAAACAAAATGGCCCGTTTATGATGAGGCAAAAACCGTTGACGCAGAGGTTGAAATCGTGTTGCAGATTAACGGAAAAATAAAAGAAAAAATTACCGTTTCCGCATCTCTTTCGGAGGACGAAATAAAAAATACAGCTTTGGAAAATGACGTAATAAAAGGCTATACCAACGGAAAGACGATTGTAAAGGTTATTGTTGTAAAAGGCAAGCTTGTAAATATTGTTGTAAAATAAATTAAAAATTTCGGGCAAAATATTATCGGAGGGTAGAATATGTTTAAAAAAGTCTTGCTTTTTATTTTACTTTTGTTTTCTTTTTCAAACGCATTTGCAGCCTCCGAACCGGATGTTCCGATACTTTTGTACCACAACATTGCGGAAAGTTACGAAGCAAGCGACAATCTTTTGCACATTACGCCCGAACGCTTTAAAGAGCATATGCAGGCGCTCAATAACGCAGGATATACGGCAATTTCGTATAACGATTATAAAAATTATGTAAACGGCGTTTCGTCTATTCCGGAAAAAAGCATTATAATTGCTTTTGACGACGGGTATCTGAGCAATTATACGTATGCTTTTCCCATTCTCAAAGAATTTGGAATGAAGGCGGCAATATTTGTTGTAACCGGCTCTGTTGACAACGAAAAAACTGTTTATCCGCATTTCGGATATGCACAGGCTAAAGAAATGCTCGATTCGGGACTTATCGAAATAGGCAGTCACACACATTCGCACCGAAGCTTTAAAGAGCTTTCGTACGAAGAAACGGTTACCGAGCTTAGAAAATCCAAATACCTTATAGAAAGCGAGCTTAAAATAAACTGCACGCTTTTGGCGTATCCTTACGGTTTTGAAAACGAATGGACAAAGAGCGAGGCAATAAAGGCAGGGTATGAGATTATAAATCTGGTGGGAGATAAAGGCACAAACAGGCCGTCCGACGGGCTGTTTGATTTAAAACGGCTTACCGTTTCGGGACATCTTGACGGCGAAGAACTTTTGGAAATGATTGAAAAAAACAGAGAATTATAACTGAAAAATAACCGAAAACAAGGCAAAAATTTCTTGTTTCCGGTTATTTTTTGTTTCAAACTTATTTTTTGTTTAACGTGTTTTCTCGGTTTAAACTTGTTTTTTACTGCTTTGGCAAGAACAAATTCAGCCCGGTTTCGTCATCATAAAACCTTTTGATTTTGCAGGGCAGCGATTTTATAAATATTTCCGCAGTTGCGCAGATTTTACATTCGTTCAGGTGTCCTCCGAAGGTGCTTAAGTTTTCGTCCGCAAAGTTTATGTGCAGGTGGAGATAAGGTTTGCCGTCCTTTGTTGAAATGTTTCCCATAAGCGAGGTGATTTCAAAATCGCCCTCAAACGTCTTTTTAAAATATTCCTTTTTTTCAACGTTGTATAATCCGACCGTAATTTTATCCGCAGCGCCGATTCCTTCAACCGTTGCGGCGGTGATTTTAAGCTTTTCGCAAAGCTTTTCAAGCTCGGATATAACCTCTTCGCCCCGTTTTATTCTTACAACAATCGTGTCATCGCAAACAATATATTCCATAATCAAACCTCCTTATTAAATATATTTACAATAAAATTATACTATTATTTTCTGCGTTTGTCCAGTATAAATGCGCTTTTTCGGTCAATAATCAATATATAATGTTACAAAAATAATATTTTTAAAAAAAACTCTTTTCAAACAAGGAAATTTGTGGTATAATAAAACTAATTTATTTTGAACGGACGAAAATAAGCTTAAGCTTACATAGCATCAAAATGCTATCGGAAAATGTTGTGCGGAAAAATAACTTAATATGTTTAAACAAAATAAGGCTTTGCGTATGATAAGCCTTTGTGTTTTTGCGTGTTTTTAAACTTTTAATACGGAGGTATGTTTATGGCAAGAAAATCAAAACTTAAAATTATACCGCTCGGCGGACTTAACGAAATCGGAAAAAATATGACCGTTTTTGAATACGGAAACGATATAGTTGTACTCGACTGCGGAATGGCGTTTCCCGATGAGGAAATGCCCGGAATTGACTTTGTAATTCCCGATTTTTCGTATCTTACAAAGCATAAAGATAAGGTAAGGGCAGTGGTTTTAACGCACGGCCACGAGGACCATATCGGTGCGCTGCCGTTCTTTCTGAGTGAAATAAACGTTCCTGTTTACGGAACGAATTTAACGCTCGGAATTGTTCAGAATAAACTTAAAGAACACAATCTTTTGTCAAAGGTAAGGCTTAACAGAATTTCTGCCGGCGACGTTGTAAAAATAGGGTGCTTTACGTTTGAGGCAATACGCTCAAACCATTCAATTGCAGACGCTGTTGCATATGCTATAAGAACGCCTGCGGGAACGATTGTCCATACCGGCGACTTTAAAATTGACACAACCCCGATTGAGGGAAGAATGATTGACCTTGCACGTCTGGGCGAGCTGGGAAACGAAGGTGTGCTTGCGCTTATGAGCGACAGCACAAACGTTGAGCGTCCCGGATATACGTTGTCCGAGCGCACTGTCGGCTCGTCGCTCGACCACGTGTTTGAATCCACAAAAAAGCGTATTATTATAGCAACCTTTGCGTCAAACGTTCACAGAGTTCAGCAGATTATAAATTCGGCGCACAAATTCGGCAGAAAAGTTGCGGTGTCCGGAAGAAGTATGGTGACAATTCTTGAGGTTGCAATGAATTTGGGATATACAAAAATTCCCGAGGGTGTGCTTATCGACATTGACGATATCAAAAAATACCGTCCGAGCCAGCTTACAATCATCACAACGGGAAGCCAGGGCGAGCCTATGAGCGCTCTTTACCGTATGGCGTTTTCCGACCACAGAAAGGTTGAAATCACAAAAGACGATTTGGTTGTGGTTTCGGCAAACCCCATTCCCGGTAACGAAAAGCTTGTGTCAAACGTTGTAAACGAGTTGTTTAAAAAAGGCGCTGAGGTTATCTACGACAGCTCCGATATGCACGTTTCGGGTCACGCCTGCTGCGAAGAGTTAAAAATCATAATGGGTCTTACACGTCCGAAATATTTTATTCCGGTGCACGGCGAATACCGCCATCTTAAGCTTCACGCAGACCTTGCAAAGCTTATGGGTATTGATAAAAAGAACATTATCATTCTTGATATAGGCAAGGTTTTGGAATTCGGCGCAAATGACGCTAAAGTTACGGGCAGCGTTCCGTCGGGCAAAGTTTTGGTGGACGGTCTTGGCGTCGGAGATGTCGGTAACATTGTTCTGCGTGACAGAAAACACCTTGCGCAGGATGGACTTATCGTTGTGGTTGTAACAATTTCTTCGGACAACTATTCGGTTGTATCGGGCCCTGCGGTTATTTCAAGAGGATTTGTGTACGTGAGGGAGTCTGAAACGCTTATAGAAGAAATTGAGACTATTGCCGCCCAGTGCATAAGCGTGTGCATTGACAACCGTGTTCACGATTGGACAACCATAAAATCAAATATGAAAAATAAAATTTCAGACCATATTTATCATCAGACAAAGCGCAAACCTATGATTTTGCCTGTAATTATGGAGGTATAAAAATTAAAATCCCGAACAAACCTATGCTTTCCTCGTCGGACGGCAATTTGTTCGGGATTTTTTTACATTTTTTCAATTTCTTTTTTCAGCTCTTCAAAAAGAGCGTTTTCGCTAACCTTTTTAATAATTTCACCTTTTTTAAAAATAAGACCGCTTCCTTTTCCGCCGGCTATTCCGATATCCGCCTCTCTCGCCTCGCCGGGGCCGTTTACGGCACAGCCCATAACCGCAACGGTGATGTTTTTGTTTACGGTGCGAAGGTATTCGTCAACACGCTTTGCAAGCGGAATAAGATTTATGTTGCAGCGTGCGCAAGTGGGGCAGGATACAAGAGTTGCAAAGTTGTCGAGCATACCGAGCGATTTTAAAATTTCACGGGCAACAATAACCTCGTTTACGGGGTCGTCGGTCAGCGAAACCCTTATCGTATCGCCTATTCCGTTATAAAGAAGCTCTCCCAATGCGATTGACGATTTTACCGTTCCCGAAAGGTAAGTGCCTGCCTCGGTAACGCCGAGATGCAGCGGACAGTCAAGCTCTTTTGCGGCGAGCTTGTAGACTGCAATTGTGTTTTTGACATTTGACGCTTTAAGCGACACCACAATATTGTCAAAATCAAATTTATTCAGTATTGCAATGTGACGCTTTGCGCTTTCTACCATTGCTTCGGGGGTGGGAGCGCCGTATTTTTTTAAAATATCCTTTTCCAAAGAGCCGCCGTTAACACCTATTCTGATTGGAATTTTCATATTTTTTGCCTTACCCGCAACCAGCTTTATTCTGTCCTCGCTGCCGATATTGCCCGGATTGATGCGGATTTTATCAACGCCGTTTTCCATACATTCAAGAGCAAGTTTGTAGTCAAAATGTATGTCGGCAACCAGCGGAATGTGTATTTTCGGTTTGATTTTGGATATCGCCGCCGCACTCTCAAAATCGGGAACAGCAACACGTATGATGTCGCAGCCCGCCTCTTCAAGGCTCAGTATCTGCTCAATGCACGCATTGTAATTCTTGGTCTTTACGTTTGTCATAGACTGAACGGCAATTTTTTCTCCGCCGCCGATTTTAATTTTTCCTATCTGTACTTTTTTCATTTTTTCACTTCCGTAAAATTATATTTTTATCCATTGCTCAACCATTGAAAGATAAACCGTAAAAAGCTTCTTTTTCGGAATATCCTCGCTGAAAACAAGGTCAGTTTCGCCAATCTTTTTTCCGTCGGACACAATTTCAATAATTCCGCATTTTTCACCCTTTTTGACAGGTGCGTCAAACTCGGTCTGCGCATTTATTTTGGGCAGAACCTCGGTACTGTCGTTTTTTTTGGTAAGGTATGTAAAATCATCCTTTGCCAAAAGTGATGTTTTTGATTTCATACCTTTTTTTATTTTAACCTCCGCCATAGCGCCGCCCTTTTCAACTACCTTTTTAACCTTGTATGCCCCGAAGCCGTAGTTTAACATATTTGATGCGTCGGCAAAACGTTTTTTTGACGTTTCCGCACCCATAACAACCGCAATAAGGTGCATACCGTCACGCTTTGCCGTTGCCGAAATGCAGTTTTTTGCAACCGACGTGGAACCCGTTTTAAGACCCGTTGCGCCTTTATAAAAACGTATCAGTTTGTTTGTGTTTGAAAGGGTAAACTTGCCGTTTCGCAAAGAATCCATCCAGATTGTCGTAAACTGAAAAACATCCTCGTGCTTTAAAAGCTCACGTGACATAAGGGCAATGTCATATGCGCTTATTTTGTGACCTTCTGCGTCAAGACCGTTGCAGGTTACAAAATTGGTTTCGTTCATACCAAGCTCTTTTGCACGCTTGTTCATAAGTGCAACAAATTCTTCAACGCTGCCCGAAAGATGCTCTGCCATTGCAACGCAGGCGTCGTTTCCCGAGGCAACCGCCATACCCTTTAGCATATCTCTTACCGAGAGCGCCTCGCCCTCGTCAAGGAATATGGTTGAACCGCCCATACTTTTTGCCCTGGCGCTTCCCACAACCATATCGTCATACTTTATTTTACCGTCCCTTATAGCCTCCATAGTAAGCAAAATTGTCATAATTTTTGTAACGCTTGCCGGCGGAAGCATTTCGTGAGCGTTTTTTTCAAAAAGAATTTTTCCCGTGTCAGCCTCCATTAAGATTGCCGCAGGTGCGCTTACCTCCAAAGATGTGCTTTCTTCGGCTTTGGCATATGCTGATGTAAAAACGAGCGCCGCACATAAAATGCACGATACTATCCTTTTTGGCATAATATTCATTCCTTTCAATAAATACTATGATAAAAAGAGGGCTTTTATTATCTTTTTGAGGCAAAAAAATCTTTCAGAATTTTAGAACATTCGTCTGCCATAAAACCGTGATATACCTCGGGTTCAAAGTTAAAAAGACCCCGGTTGAAAAGATTTGTTTTTCCGCCTGCCGCACCTGATAATTTATCTTCTGCGCCAATGTATACACGTGAAAGCTTTACGTTCATAATCGCACCTGCGCACATAGCGCACGGCTCTAACGTAACAAAAAGGTCGCAGCCGGTAAGATATTTTGAATTAAGCTTTTTGCAGGCACGCTCTATAGCAATGATTTCTGCGTGGCAGAGCGCATTTGCGTTTTTTTCCGTTTCGTTGTGCGCAAAAGATATTATTTCGCCGTTTTTAACAATCACCGCACCGACGGGAACCTCACCGCACTCAAGCGCTTTTTTTGCCATATCGAGAGCATACGGCATAAATGATTTGTATTTCATATTTTGCCCCTTATTTTACAAGAAGGTTATATGCGTTTGTATAAAAAATCTTTTCTTTTGCGTCGTCAGACAAATCAAGCCTCTGCGTATGCTCGATTGTGCTTTTGTGACGTTCAAGGGGATAATCCGTGCCGAAAAGCACCCTGTTTATGTCGTGTTTTTTGATAATGCTTACAATTCTTTCGTCACTGAGCGACGCAAACGTGCTTGACGTGTCGATATAAATATCTTTTCCGATAAGATATTCCTCCGCTTCATCCCACCGGCTGTATCCTCCCAGATGCGCCGCAATAACGGTAAGATGAGGAAACATTTTGATAACTTTTGCAAGCCTTTTGGGATTTGAGCAGTCGCTGTTTATGTCGCCGACGTGGAAAAGTATAGGCAATTTTCCGCAAATATAGTCGTAAATCGGAAACATTTTTTTATCGTCAATGTTAAATTTCTGAAAATCGGGATGAAGCTTTATTCCCTTAAGTCCGAGCGAAATAATTCTGTCAACTTCCTTTTCGCAGTCGGGATAATCGGGATGTATTGAACCGAAACCGATAATTCTGTCGCAAATGAGCGAAGACGTAAAGTTATTGACATCCTCAACCTGGTGCGCTTTTGTTGCCGTTGAATGAATTACAAGCTTTTCAACGCCTGCTTCGTCAGCGCTGTCTTTAAGGTCTGAAAATGTGCCTTTCCCGTGCATTGTGTACGAATAATACGTTTTAAGGTTGTTTACAGCCTTTTGCGCTATCGAATCGGGAAAAACGTGCGCGTGAACATCTATAACTTTCATATGTTTCGCTCTCCTTTTTAATATGTTATAATGTATTTTAACACAACATATATATGCTTTGCAATAATTTTGTAAAAAAACGTCAAAAACCGCCTCTTAAAAGGGTGTGTTTCGGGCTTTTTTTGTATGTATTCAACAGAGATTTTAACAGACTCAAGCCTTTTGGTGACCGATTATTCGAGCGTATTTTTTGATTTTGCATATATGGATAAACCTGTTTTGTACTTTTGGTTTGATGATGAAAATTTTTTTGCGCAGTATGAAAAAGGATATTTTAATTGCCGCAAAGACGGCTTCGGTCCGGTTGTAAAAACAAAGGATGGGGTTATAAGCTTTATAATCAAAAAGCTTGATGACGATATTATTACGCAAAGCCTATGCCGTTTGATGAATTTAAGGGGCTTGTAAAAAATAAAAATTCAGGCGGTGCGCTTTAAAAATTTAAACTTCCCAATGCTTATTTATCGAGGAGTGGTTTTAGGGCGGATATCACATTAAAAAAGCTGTCATATACAAAAAAGTATAATGACAGCTTTTATTTATAAAATTATACAGATAAGTCCGCCGCTTCCTTCGTTAATAATTCTTCCGAGGGTTTCCTGAATTTTTTCCTGAGCGTCGGATGGCATACGGTAAAGCTTGTTGTGCAATCCTTCGTTAACAAGCGAATGAAGCGATTTTCCGAATATGTTCGATTCCCAGATTTTTGTGGGGGATTCGTCAAATTCGTTCAGAAGATACTTTACAAGTTCCTCCGATTGTTTTTCCGTCCCGACCAAAGGACTTACCTCTGTTTCGACGTCAACCTTAATAAGGTGCAGCGACGGCGCCGAGGCCTTTAGACGCACGCCGAATTTGTTGCCCTGTTTTACAATTTCAGGCTCTTCAAGCGTCAGTTCTTCAATTCCCGGCGAAACAATTCCGTAACCCTTTTCGTTAACCTCGTTTAAGGCATAGGCAATTTTGTCATACTTTTTCTTGGTGTCCGAAAGTGTTCCGATAAGCTCTACAAGAGCCTCTCTTCCCGAAATTTCCATTCCCGTGCGCTCGGTAAGAATACGATAGAACAAATCGTCGCTCATTGACGCATTAATGCTTACGCTGCCGGTTGAAAGCGACATATTATCAACATTTGCGCTGCTGATATTTTCGTAATCGTTAAGACGTGCGCTTAAGTTTTTGACGTCGCTTATTTTGTTGATATCGCCGATTGAGTTTGAAACACAGCTGTAAATATCGTTTTTGAGCCAGTGGTCCTCCTCAAGTGCGTCAATCCAGTCGGGAAGGTTTATTTTAATTTCGGTAAGCGGAAATTCAAAAAGTATATTTTCCATAATGCTTGTGATGTCGTCCTTTGTAAGTTCCGCACAGTTTACGCACACAGCCGGAACGCCGTATTTTTCTTCAATTTCGTTTTTTGTGCGTTTTGCGCTCTCGCCGTCGGGATTAACGCTGTTAACAACAATTACAAACGGCTTGTTTATAGCCTTCAGCTCGGAGGCGACTCTTTCCTCGGCTTTTATGTAATCTGCCCTGTCAATATCGGTTATCGTGCCGTCTGTTGTTACAAGTATTCCGATTGTCGAATGTTCGTTGATAACCTTTTTTGTGCCGATTTCTGCCGCCTTTGCAAAGGGCATTTCCTCGTCCGACCACGGAGTTTTTACCATTCTTGGCATATCGTCGTCAAAATGACCCGTTGCGCTGTCAACGATATAACCTACGCAGTCTATAAGGCGGACGTTGAATGTGGCGTTGTCGGCAAGCGAAATTTTTACCGCTTCGTTCGGAACAAATTTCGGCTCGGTTGTCATAATCATTTTTCCTGCGCCGCTTTGCGGAAGCTCGTCTTTTGTGCGTTCTCTTTTGTAAGCGTCGTTTATATTGGGAATTACAAGAAGGTCCATAAACCTTTTTATAAAGGTTGACTTTCCCGTGCGCACAGGGCCTACGACGCCGATATAAATATCACCGCCGCACCGTGTGCTTATATCATTGTAAATATTGTCCATTTTCTTTTCCTCCTGCATATGTTTGATGGTAAATGTATATGTGGATTAGCTTAAAGTTATTCATACATTTGTTTTGGTGTTGTATTTTTTAAAAAAGTGTGGTAGAATGTATGTTGAATAAATATAAGGAATGATGAAAATGATTTTTAAAGGGGTGGATAATCCCAAGTGCTTTTACTGCGAGCACGCTTCGCATATTGAAAACTCCGATAAGGTGATGTGCGTTAAAAAAGGCGAGGTTTCAAAGGATTATCTTTGCAGAAAATATAAGTTTGACATTTTCAAATGCAATTTTAAAAGGAAAAAGACAGTTATACTTGAAAAATTCGACAGGAAGGATTTTGAGCTTTAACAGAAAGGAATCAAAAGTTTAAAATATGATTTTACAGTTAAACAAAGTTTCAAAAAGCTTTGGCACAGATGAAATTTTAAATGACATAACTTTTTCGGTTAACGAAAACGACCGTATAGGAATAATAGGCAGAAACGGCTGCGGAAAGACAACGCTTTTAAATATTATATCGGGAAGTATGCCTTACAGCGGCGGAACGTGTACTGCGCCGAAGGACGTTCGCATAGGTTTTTTGCGTCAGACGGGCTGCGAAACTATGAACACAACCATTATGGAGGAAATGACAAGCGTATTTAAAAGCGTTTTTGAAACGGAAGAGGATATGCGCCGTCTTGAAAAGGAAATATCAAAAGAAAGCGACGATAAAAAGCGCAGCTCACTTTTAAATCAGTATGCAAAAAAGAGCGAAATGTTTGAAAAGGCGGACGGTTTTTTAATAAAAACAAAAATAAACACCATTTTAACGGGAATGGGATTTGATAAATTTGACCTTAATATGAAGGCGGACAAGCTTTCGGGAGGCGAAAAAACAAAGCTGTCGTTTGCAAAGCTTTTGCTTGAAGAAAGAGAAATTCTGCTTTTGGACGAGCCGACAAACCATCTTGATTTTAAAACCATGCAGTGGCTTGAAGGATATCTTAAAAACTACCGGGGCGCAATAATCACCGTAAGCCACGACCGTTATTTTCTTGACAGAACGGTTAACAATATATATGAAATAGAAAATACTCACCTTAAAAAATATACCGGAAATTACACTGCATATCTTTCGGAAAAGAAAAAGAATATTGAAATCCAGGAAAAGGCGTATGCAAAACAGCAGGCTGAGATTAAAAAGCTTGAGGATTATGTTGCAAAAAATCTGGTGCGTGCGTCAACAACAAAAATGGCGCAGAGCCGCCGCAAAAAGCTTGACAAAATGGAGGTTATATCACGTCCGGACGTTGATAACTCGTGTGCAAAATTTAAGTTTGAATTTGAATATCCTTCATACAAAGAGGTGCTCAGCGTTGAAAACTTAGAGATTTTTGTTGAAAACAAGGGCGAAAAACGCACTCTTTTAAAAAATGCGGATTTTAAAATACTGCGGGGCGAAAAAGCGGCGCTGATAGGGGATAACGGCTCGGGAAAATCCACTCTTTTGAAAACGGTTCTTGGGCTCTACAAAAATTACAGCGGCGATTTTGAAATAGGCAGAAACACCGAAATCGGATATTATGACCAGGAGCTTAATATTCTGGACGGCAAAAAAACCTTGTTTGACGAAATATACGACAGACATCCGAGATTTGAGGAGAGCAAAATCCGCACGCTTTTGGGGTCGGTAAATTTTTACGGCGATGATGTTTTTAAAAAGGTTGAAAGCCTTTCGGGCGGCGAAAAGGCAAAGCTTGCGTTTTTGGTGCTTATGCTTGAGGGCGACAACACTCTGTTTTTGGACGAGCCGACAAACCATCTTGACCTTGCCTCGAAAGAAAAACTGGACGAGGCGCTGATGAAGTTTGAGGGAACGATTTTCTTTGTATCGCACGACAGATATTTCTTAAATAAGGTTGCGACAAAAATTATCGAGCTCAGTGACGAAGGCATTTGTGTTTTTGAAGGAAATTACGATTATTATCTTGAAAAAAAGGCGATTAATACACCGCAGAGCAAAGAAAGCGGCGAAAAGGAAAAGAGAGTAAGCGATTATTTTGAAAACAAGAAAAAACAGTCGGAGATAAACAGCCTTGAGCGCAAATTAAAGCAGTGCGAGGAAAAAATATGCGGTCTTGACATTGAAATTGAGGATACCGAAAAGCTTCTTAACGAGAGTGGGTCGGACATAGATAAATGTCAGCAGCTTTACGGTAAATTAAATGATTTGCAAAAAGAGCAGGACGAGCTTTACAAGATGTTTGAACATCTTGAACAAGAGCTTGAGGCGGCAAAAAACAGGTAAACGAAAAGAGAAAATTTGCATAAATATGCATAATTTTTGTATTTTCGGTCAGTTTTTACGGAGGGTTAAATGGGCGAGCGGATTATTTTGCATTGTGATTTAAATTCGTTTTTTGCGTCGGTGGAATGTTTGGATTTGCCGCATTTAAAAAACGTTCCCATGGCGGTTGCAGGCAGCAGCGAGGACCGTCACGGAATAATTCTTGCAAAAAACGAGGCGGCAAAAAAGTATAACGTTAAAACCGCAGAAACGGTATGGCAGGCAAAATTAAAATGTCCAAGCCTTGTGACGGTGCCTCCGCATTACGAAAAATATAAGTATTATTCGGACAAAATAAACGAAATTTATTACGGATACACCGATATGGTAGAGCCATTCAGCATAGACGAATCGTGGCTTGACGTTACCGGAAGCCAAAAGCTTTTCGGAAGCGGATATGAAATTGCAAAAAAAATAAGCAGTGAAATAAAAGAAAAAACGCATCTTACCGTGTCAATCGGCGTGTCGTTCAACAAAGTTTTTGCAAAACTCGGCAGCGACTACAAAAAGCCGGACGCAATAACCGTTATATCAAGAGAAAATTACAAAGAAATTCTGTTTCCGCTGCCTGCTTCGGATATGCTTTTTGTGGGACGTGCAACGCTTTCGCAGCTTGAAAAGGCGAAAATAAAAACGATAGGCGATATTGCAAATTCTCAAAAAGATACGCTTATAAGGCTTCTCGGAAAGAGCGGCGAAACGCTGTATAATTATGCAAACGGGCTTGATACATCGCCTGTTGTGTGCGAGAGGGAAAAGGAAAAATCAATCGGAAACGGGCATACTTTCAAAAGAAATCTTATCGGCGAAACCGATATAAAAAAGGCGCTTACAATTATTTGCGACACCGTTTCCACACGCCTGAGAAAAAAAGGCTTTAAGTGCAAAACGGTGTGTGTTACAATAAAGGATACAAATTTAAAAAAACTTTCAAGAAGAAAACAGGTGGGCTTTTTTACAAATACCGAGCGTGACTTGTTTAAAACGTCGTTTGAAATTGTGAAAGAAAACTGGAATTTTGATGAGCCCATACGTATGCTTACGGTTACGGCATCCGATTTTGAGGATGATGTCAAGCTTAATCAGGCAAGTTTTTTTGATTTGGAAAAAAAGCAGGATAAAAAGCTTGAAAGCTTTGACAGCTCGATTGACGAAATACGCCGGCGTTTCGGAAAAAATGCGGTTTCGTTTGCGTCGCAGCTTGAAGGCGATATTTTGTCAAAACGTGAGGAGGACGAAGATGAAAATTAAAATAATCTGCGTCGGAAAGCTTAAGGAAAAATATTGGTCGGACGGAATTTCGGAATATGCAAAAAGGCTTTCGCGGTTTTGCAAATTTGAAATATGCGCTCTTGCGGACGAAAAAATTCCCGAAAACGCAAGCGGCAAAGAGTGCCTTTCACTTCTTGAACAGGAAGGCGAAAGAATAATAAAGAATATCGGAAAAAGCGATTATATAATCGCCCTTTGCATTGAAGGAAAAAACATTTCGTCAACTGATTTTGCAAAGAAAATTTCGGATATATCGCTGTCGGGAAAAAGCGATATTACATTTATCATAGGCGGCTCTCTGGGAATTTGCGAGAAGGTTAAAAATATGGCTGATTTTCATTTAAGCTTCGGCAAAATGACCTTTCCGCACCAGCTTATGCGCCTTGTTCTTGCAGAACAGATTTACCGTGCGTTTAAGATTAATGCAAACGAAGAATATCATAAGTAGAAAAAAGCTTTGACAGCTTAATGGCAGTCAAAGCTTTTTGAATTTTTAAAGCGCTTTTTGAATTTTTAAAGCGTCAGTGTTCCGTTTTCGTTTTCAAGGAGGATAAGAATTTTTTCCTCCGCGCCGGTTGTTGCGTTTATATACACAAGATAAGTTTTTCCGCCGAATTTTCCTTTAATTTCATAGCACAGCACTTCTGTTTTGTCGTTTTTCGGGATTGCCGCCATACTTTCGGATACAATTTCAAGGCTGTCCGACACTTTTGTGCGTGCGTCCTCATAAGTGATTGCCGCCTCGTTCAGAGTTCTTTTTTCCTGATGCGACATAATATATCCGTTTGCCTCAAAACCAAGAATTTCACCGTTATCAAGCGCAATTTTAAGCTTTATCAAGTCGGAATACATTGTAACGCCGTCCTCAACGTAAGCATAATTTATTGTTGCAATGTTGTTTTGAATTTCATAATAGCTTTCTTTCATAGAATAGCATTTGTTCTTTGCAAGGCAGTCTGCGCCGATTTTCACAGCGTCGTTTATATCAAGCTTTGCTTCGGCAACCTCACGGTTTTTCAGCATATAAAGAACATATCCGCCGTTTTCGGTAATTTCAATATATGCGTCGTCGCCGCCGGAATATGAAGCGGAGAAAACATAAGTGGGAATGTTGGATTCCGATTTTCCCCTTGCCGAAACCTTTTTAGGCTCGCCCAAAAATTCTTTTGCAATATCCATAGCGTGCTGCTGGGTGATTTTGTTTGTGTTTCCAAGCATTTTTGCACTGATTTTGTTTATGTGGTCGGAAAACGGGCCGTCATATATTAAAGAAGGATATTCTTCAAATTCCTTTTCCATTTTCTCTGCCGACGAGCCGATATCAAGCTTTTTATCCTCGCTTGCAAGCGCTGTTTTCGATTTGTCGGAAATATCAAAGCTTAGTTTTCCCGAAAAAAGGTCGTTTTGAATATCAAAAAGCGTCTGCGTAAGGGTTGACGAATATTTTGTAAGTTCTTCGAGCTGCTTTTTTTCCTCCGCCGAAAGCTCTTTTCCCTGAAGGCTCTTTTTGGATATCGAATAGGTATAATCGCCTACCTGGGTTAAAAATTTTGCGGTGTTGTCTATTTCAACGTGCGAAATGGGAAGCTCGCCGAGGTTTGCCTGTGCAAACGAAGCCTTCTGATATATTTCGTTTGACAAATCGTTCAAAACGTAAGGCGAGTTGGTTACAACGCACTTTGAAAGCAGGGTGTCTATATCTTTAACGCAGTCGGTAAGCTGCAAAAACGAGCGTGTGTAAACGTCGTTTAACTGACCCTTCATTGCCTGCGCCGAGTTGTTGTTTATAATCGCCGCACCGCACGTTATTACAAGAAGCGCAATGACAAGAATGACAAAATAGCCTGTTGACGATTTGGATTTTTTACTGCCGTTTGTATTTTCCATATTAAAATTCCTTTCAAAAGTTATTTAGCGAAGGTGTGATTTCCCAAAACCTTTACCACGGGACGTGAATAAATCCATTTGTTTGTGGTTTTTGCGGGGTTGTAGTAGTATATTGCGCCTCCCGAAGGGTCCCAGCCGTTAAGGGCGTCCTGGCAGGCTTTGTATACGGTTGAACTTTTGTCGAGAGAGGCATGGATTTGCCCGTCGTTTACTGCGGTGAACGCACCGGGCTGATATATAACGCCGGCTATGGTGTTTGGAAACGACGGGTGTTTTACTCTGTTTAAGATAACCGCCGCAACGGCAACCTGACCTTCGTAAATTTCGCCCCGTGCCTCGCCGTTTACGGCACGTGCCAGAAGCTCAAGGTTTTGCTCATACGAATTTGTGTCGGCATAAGCCTTTTCGTTTTTTGTAAGATACGGTATTGTTATAAGAAACGCAAAAAGCAGTACAAAAGATGTTATTATAAAAGCATTGTTTAAAAAGGTGTGCTTTCTTTTCATATTTTCCTCCGTAATAAAATTTTCCTATGCAAAATTTTCTTTGTATTAGATATTTTTCATAAATATCAAAAAAATATACACAAGCTTTCATATAATAAAAAATTTTTAAATATACTTAAAACAAAGCAAAAATTTAAGGAGGACAAAATCTTATGGAAAAACTTACAAGACAGGGTGCTGACGTTGTGCATAATCTGATAATGGAAAACAGGGCGCACCTTAACGTTTCGGGAGTGGAGGACGTTGAAAGCTTTAATGACGAAGAAATTATTCTTCACACACAAATGGAAACGCTTATAGTAATGGGCAGCGAGCTTAAAATAAACAAGCTGAGCGTTGAGTGCGGCGAGGTGGAAATCGAAGGCTTTATAGACTGTTTAAGATACGCTGCGACAAAGGCAAAAGCGGGCGGAATATTAAGCAGAATGTTTAAATAAAGGTGATAAAATGGCAATTTCAATAAGCAGCGAAGCATTGGTTTTTTTAAAAACGGCAGTCGGCGGTGCTGTTATAGGCATTATTTTTGATATTTACCGAATTATAAAAAGCAGCAAAAAAAGCGTTTTTCTGATTGCCTCGGGCGATATTATAGTGTGGCTTGTGTTATCTGTTGTTGCGTTTGAGGTTGTATACATATCAAATTCAGGCGATATACGCTGGTATGAGGCGGTTGCCATGCTTATTGGATTTATACTGTATACGCTTTCTTTAAGCAAATATTTTATAATTTTTGTAAAATTCATATTAAAAATCCTGAAAAAGACGGTTCACATACTGTCCGTTCCGCTAAAAGCGGCCGCAAAATTTTTGATGTTTATCTTTTCGTATGTGAAAAAACCGTTTTTATTTGTCGGATTTTGGCTAAAATTACAAAAAAAGCGCATAAACTTTATAAAAAATAAACAAATTTTTGATTTTAGACGTTTAAAACGCATTTTTCAAAAAAATTAGCTTTACATTTATAAAAGTTTGCGATATAATGTATATGGTGTTATTGTAGATTGGCATAAGTTTATGATTTGATATATTGGCGGAGGGCAAACTATGCAAAAGAGAAAGCTTAGAAAAAAGCTGACTTTGAATAGGCTGTTAGCGCTTGTGCTTTTATGCGCAGCTGCCGTTATTTTGATAAAACAGCAGGGTGAAATTAATTATTACAACAAAAAAATTTCAAACCTTAAATCTGAAATTAAAACAGAAGAAGAGCTTACAAAAGAACTTGAAGAAAAGAGTGCAATCTATTCTTCTGATTACTACATAGAAAAAATAGCGAGAGAGGAATTGGGGCTTGTTATGCCTGATGAAAAGGTGTTTATCGACGCCAACGGAAATTAGGCGGCGTGTAAATATAGTCTACATTTTTGCTCGTTCGGTCATCTTTTGGGTTGACCTATCTTTAAGGAGGCAATTTTTACTGATGCAGGTTGAAGTCGGCAAAATCTATGAAGGCAAGGTTACCGGTATTACAAACTTCGGAGCGTTTGTTGAAATCGGCGAGGGCACAACGGGTCTTGTGCATATTTCGGAGGTCGCTTTGGAATATGTAAAGGACATTAAAGAGCATTTGAAGGTTGGACAAACAGTAAATGTCAAGGTTACAAACGTTGACCGAAGCGGAAAAATCGGACTTTCGATAAAGCAGGCAATAAAGAAAGAGGAAGCGCAAACGTCCAGACGTCCGGCAGAGTTTGTGTGGGATAAAAAGCCGGCGGGTGACATTTCGTTTGAAGAAAAGCTTAACAAGTTTAAGCAGGCAAGCGAAGAAAAGATGCACGATTTAAAAAGAAGTATGGAGCCTAAAAGAGGGTCAAACCGTAAAAATTATTAAGTTTAAAAAGCGTCCGAAGGTTTTCGGGCGCTTTAAATTTGTTTTAACTCTCCAAAAATTAAACTTTTCAAAATTTATACTTGATAACGTTAGGAAAAAAAGGTATAATAATATATTATATTGATACGGTGGTGGAAAACTTGGCTGTTGATAATTTGAAAACAGACGAAATAATAAATTCGGAAAATAATGAAGAAAATTTAAATAGAGAAGATTTGAACAGGGAAGATAACGAGGCTTTGCAAAGCGAAAAAACGGATGATAACGGAAAAATCAAAACGCTTCCGGTGCTGCCGCTTAAAGGTCTGCCCGTTTTTCCGTATATGATACTTCATTTTGATGTGCGCCGCACGTTTTCCGTTAAAGCGCTTGAAGGCTCGCTTGCGGAAAATCAGCTTATTTTTCTTACGGCGCAGAAAAGCCCTCTTATTGATTCGCCTATGCGTGAAGATTTGTTCCATACGGGAACGGTTGCAAAAATAAAGCAGGTTTTAAAGCTGCCCGAAAACAACGTCAGGGTGCTTGTTGAAGGTATAAGCCGTGCAAAAATCATAAAATTCAATTCCGATATTCCTTACTTTGAGTGCGAAATTGAGGAGCTTGAAAGCGTTTGCGCACCGGGCGAAGAAATCAAGATAGAAAATGAAGCTCTGATGAGAAAAATCAAATCTCAGCTTATGAGTTATTATGACGCAAACCCGAAGTTTACACCCGATGCGGTAAAAAGCGCAGCGGAGCTTACCGACCCGGATGAATTTGCAGATCTTGTGAGTGCAAGCGTCGGCTTTGACATTGAAGGCAAACAGGCACTTTTGGAGGAAACCGACGTTACAAAACGTTTAAGAATGCTTGTGAATCTTATAGATAAAGAGATAAAAATTTTGTTGGTTGAGCGTGATATAAACCGCAAGGTGAGGGGAAATATCGACAAAAATCAGAAGGATTATTACTTAAGAGAGCAGCTTAAGGTTATCCAGACCGAGCTTGGCGACAGGGACGAAATGCAGTCGGAGGCGGACGAGCTTAAAAAAAGACTTGAAAAAATAAATGCACCCGATTATGTTATGAAAAAGGCGGAAAAAGAGCTTTCGAGAATGGTGAAAATGCAGCAGGGAAATCCCGAGGCATCGGTTATCCGCACCTACGTTGAGTGGCTGTGTGATATTCCGTGGAGCATCTCAACCGAAGAAAACAACGATATCGAAAATGCAAAAAAGGTGCTTGATGAGGACCATTACGGGCTTGAAAAGGTGAAAGAGCGAATTTTGGAATATCTTGCGGTAAGAAAGCTTTCGGGAGAGTTAAAATCGCCGATAATATGCCTTGTCGGCCCTCCGGGAGTGGGAAAAACCTCAATTGCTTTGTCAATTGCACGTGCGCTGGGCAGAAATTATGCAAGAATTTCTCTTGGCGGAATACGTGACGAATCGGAAATAAGAGGTCACAGAAAAACCTATATCGGCTCTATGCCCGGAAGAATAATTTATGCCCTGAAGCAGGCAAAATCAAACAATCCGCTTCTTCTTCTTGATGAAATAGACAAGCTTTCAAAAGATTTTAAGGGCGACCCGTCTGCGGCGCTTTTGGAGGTTTTGGACGCAGAACAGAATTTTTCGTTCCGTGACCATTATATCGAGCTTCCGTTCGACCTTTCAAAAACGCTTTTCGTTACTACGGCAAATTCACTTGACGGCATTGACAGACCGCTTCTTGACCGTATGGAAATTATACGCGTTTCGGGATATACCGACGAAGAAAAGCTTAACATTGCGAAAAAATATCTTGTTGCAAAACAGCTTAAGCAAAACGGTCTTAAAAAGTCAAACGTTAAATTTTCGGACGATTCGCTTATTGATATAATAGATAATTATACCCGTGAGTCGGGCGTGCGTGAGCTTGAACGCAAAATTGCCGCCGTTATGCGCAAATGCGCAAAGAGAATTGTTTCGGGCGAGGTTAAAAGCGTTTCGGTAAGCAGAAAAAATCTTGAAAACTATCTCGGCAGAAAAATATTTATAAAAAATGAAAAAAGCGGCGAGAGCGAGATTGGCGTTGTAACCGGTCTTGCGTGGACGCAGTACGGCGGCGATACGCTGTCGGTGGAGGTTAACGTTTCAAAGGGAAGCGGAAAAACCGAGCTTACGGGCTCGCTCGGGGATGTTATGAAAGAATCGGCAATGACGGCGATAAGCTATGTGCGTTCGTGCTGCGAAAAATATAATATCGATTCGCAGTTTTACAAAAACTGTGATATTCATATTCACGTTCCGGAGGGCGCAACACCCAAGGACGGTCCTTCGGCAGGCATAACAATGGCAACTGCGCTTATTTCTGCGCTTTCAAACAAGAGGGTGAAAAAGGATGTTGCCATGACGGGCGAAATCACGCTCAGAGGAAGGGTTTTGCCGATAGGCGGTTTGAAGGAAAAGACGCTTGCCGCATACAGGACAGGCATTAAAACCATTATAATTCCCGAAGAAAACACGCCTGATTTGGAGGATATTCCAAAGAATATCCGAAGTGATATAAATTTTGTTGCGGCAAAGAGTATGGACACGGTGCTTGCAGCCGCTCTGGAATAAAACTATTATTTTTGCCGCTTTAATGTGCGGAGGAATGGAGATTTTTGTGAATTTAAACAATGTTTCGCTTACCGTTTCGGCGGTTGATATGAAGCAGTATCCGAAAACCGATTTTGCGGAAATTGCGTTTGCAGGCCGCTCAAATGTTGGGAAATCCTCTCTTATAAACAAGCTTTTAAACAGAAAAAGCCTTGCGAGGGTAAGCTCAAAGCCCGGCAAAACTGCGACAATCAACTTTTACAACATTGACGATACTATGAATTTTGTTGACCTTCCGGGATACGGCTATGCAAAGGTTTCAAAGGCGGAAAAGAAAAAATGGGCGGATATGATTGAAACGTATCTTAACACAAGAGAGCAGCTTAACCAGGTTATTCTGCTTGTTGACAGCCGCCACACGCCGACCGAAAACGACATTACAATGCTTAACTATATACGTGCGTGCTGCGAAAGAGCGGTTGTTATTGCAACAAAGTGCGACAAGCTTTCGCCGTCGCAGTTAAACGACCGTCTTTCCGACATCATAAAAACGCTCCGCCTTTCGGGCGACGATATTATAATACCGTTTTCCGCCGTTTCGGGAATGGGTGTTGACGAGTTTTACGCTTACATTGAAGAAGTTTTGGAAATTGAAATATAAAAATTGGAGATATCACAAATGATAAATTTGCTTGACGGATTGAACGAAAGACAAAAAGAAGCTGTTACAACAACCGAGGGACCGCTTTTGGTGCTTGCCGGCGCAGGAAGCGGAAAAACCAAGGTTTTGACGCACAGAGTTGCGTACATTCTGGAAAACAGGCTTGCCGCCCCGTGGGAGATTTTGGCGATAACCTTTACAAACAAGGCGGCAAACGAGATGTGCACGAGAATTGCAAATATCGTAGGCGAGCAAAGCGGCGATATTTGGATAAAAACCTTTCATTCTGCGTGTCTTAGAATATTAAGACGGGACATTGACAAAATAGGGTATACGTCAAATTTTAATATTTACGACACCAACGACCAGAAAAGGCTTATAAAAGACTGCCTGAAAGAGCTTAATCTCAACGAGGACAATTATCCGGTAAAGAGCATAATATCGAAAATAAGTTCTGCAAAGGACGAGATGATTGACTGCAAGGAATTTGCAAAAAGAAACGACGATTTCAGGGGCGAAAAATATGCGCTTGTGTACGCTCTTTATCAGAAAAAGCTTAAAGAAAACAACGCAATGGATTTTGACGATCTGATTGCAAAAACCGTTGAGCTTTTAAGGGATAATCCGGATGTTCTTGAGTATTATCAGAATAAGTTCAAATACATAATGGTGGACGAGTATCAGGATACCAACAATTTGCAGTATGTGTTTGTTTCCATGCTTGCCGAAAAAAACCGTAACATCTGCGTTGTGGGCGACGATGACCAGAGTATTTACAAATTCAGGGGTGCAAACATAAGGAACATTCTTGATTTTGAAAAACAGTTTTCCGACGCAAAAAACATTAAGCTTGAGCAAAATTACCGTTCGACGCAAACCATTCTGGATGCAGCAAACGCTGTTATTGCAAATAACTTTGAGCGCAAGGAAAAAAGGCTTTGGACAGATAAAGCCGAGGGCGAAAAAATAGAGGTGCGCACTTGCAGCGACCAGGTTGACGAGGCTATGTATATTTCGGGCGAGATTGAAAAAATTGTTTCGTCGGGAAAATATTCGTATAAGGATATTGCCGTTTTGTACCGCACCAACGCACAAACACGTGCGCTTGAAGATAACCTTTCGTGTCCGTACAGGGTGCTTTCGGGATTAAGGTTTTACGATACCAAGGAAATTAAGGATATTCTGTCGTATTTAAGAGTAATTTACAATCCGAATGATGACGTAAATCTTACAAGAATTATAAACGTTCCCAAAAGAGGAATAGGCGACACTACAGTCGGAAAAATTGCCGCTTATGCCGAAAGTATGGGAGTGAGTATGTTTGACATTATCAGTGATGAAAAATACCTTGAGGCGCTCGGACGGAGCAGTGCGAAAATACGTGAATTTTCAAATATTATAAGAAATTTGAGAGAAGAAATCGACAGCGTTTCGCTTGTTGATTTTATGGACAAGGTGTTTACCGAAACGGGGTATGCGCAAAGTCTTGCTGCGGAAAATACACCCGAGGCGAGAGGCAGAATTGAAAATTTGCAGGAATTTAAATCGAAGGCGCTTGAGTACGAAAAAAACGTTGAGGACGCAACCTTCGGCGGATTTCTGGATAATATTTCGCTTGTTTCGGATGTTGACAATTACGACAGCGAGCAGGACGCAATTGTTATGATGACCCTTCACAGTGCAAAGGGGCTGGAGTTCCCGGTTGTGTTTATGTGCGGACTTGAAAAGGGGCTTTTTCCGAGCTATCAGTCGGAGGGCGAGCTTGACAAGCTTGAAGAAGAGAGGCGTCTTTGCTATGTCGGCATAACCCGTGCGAGAGAAAAGCTTTATATCACATATGCCCTTCAGAGGGTTATGTTCGGAAAAACCGAAAGCAAGGTTGTGTCTGAATTTGTGGGTGAAATTCCCGAAAACCTTCTTCACCGAACAGACAACATCGTCAGAAAGCAGTTTGCCTCATACGGCAGCGGCAGGGGATATATGCAAAGCGACCTTTTTGCGTCGACGCAGAAAAAAAGCGATATGGACTACAGCGCAATTATTGCCGGAAATGTAAAGAGCGGCGCCCAAATGAAGTGCAGCGAAACGTACAAGATAGGCGAGAGAGTTGCGCACAAAAAGTTCGGCGAGGGTATGATTGTGGGAATAAGCGAAAGCGGTTCGGACGTTATGCTTGAAATTTTGTTTGACAATGTGGGAACAAGAAATCTTATGGCGTCGTTTGCAAAGCTTAAAAAAATTTAAAGCAATTTAAAGCGGGGAAATGTTTTGGAACAGTATCTTGATTTTGCTTATCTTTACGATAAGCTTACATATGATGTCGAATACGAAAAAACTGCGGAATTTATAAAAAAGATTTTTAAAAAATTCGGCAGAGATGATATTTCTTTGGTGTGCGACCTTGCGTGCGGCACGGGCACGGTGTGCAACCTTCTGTCCGATTCGGGTTATGATATGATAGGAATAGATTTTTCGCCCGGTATGTTAAACGTTGCGCAGCAAAAAAGGGGCGGGCGCAATATTCTGTATCTTAATCAGGATATTTCGGATTTTGAGCTTTACGGCACGGTTGACGCATTTTTGTGCCTTCTGGACAGTGTAAATCATCTGGATGATGAAAACGATTTTGAAAGAATGTTTAATTATGCGAACAATTATCTAAATCCGAACGGTCTTTTTATTTTTGACGTAAATTCGCCGTATAAGTTTGAAAATATTTTGTCCGGCAACACGTTCACTTTTGACAGCGACGATATTTATTACGTGTGGGAAAACGATTTTGACAAAGAAAACGGATTATGCACGTTTTATCTTACGTTTTTTGTAAACGAAAACGGTCTTTACCGCCGTTTTGACGAACAGCATACCGAAAGGGTTTATACAGATGAAAAAATAATAAAAACAGTGTCGGAAAACGGATTTGAGGTTGTCGGCACGTTTGGCGCAAACTACGATTTTAAAGCGCCTGATGTTAAGGAAGAACGCATTTTTTACGTTTTAAAAAAGACAAAAAACGTTAAAATGAAAAAATAATAAAAACAAAAAAATAACGGAATGAAAACGGTAAAACGGCAAAGCGCAAAAAGACACTTTTGCCGTTTTTTGCTTTGTATTTATGCTTTGCCTTTTGCAGATAATAATTATTGCAAAGGAGCTGAATTTATGAGTAAAATAAGGCGTGAGAGAATTAAAAAGGATAAAAAGAAAGATAGTTCTCCCGTTTGGGAAAACGACACCTTAGACACCTGCAAGGCGGCATCAGCAACCGACTGTACGGGGCTTATTCAAATCTCGCCCCTTGACGAAAGCGAAATAGAATCGTACAAGGATGTTTACGATTTCGGCCCTTCGCCGGATGATTTTACCGACTGAAAAAAGGCGCTTTTTTAAGCGTCTTCGGCCGCAATGCTGATAAGAAGGCAGAAATGTATTGCCAGCATTGCGGCTTACATATTATCTTTGATTAAATTCCTTCATTTTGCGGTCCATAGAGCGCTGTGCGTCCTTTTTTGCAATGCTCTGCCGCTTGTCATAGTCTTTTTTGCCCCTTGCAAGTGCAATTTCAACCTTAACCTTTGAATTCTTAAAATAAATTTTTGTGGGAACAAGCGAAAAGCCCTTTTCTTTTGTCTGCCCGATAAGTTTTCTGATTTCGCTCTTGTGCAAAAGAAGCTTTCTGTCCCTCATAGGGTCTTTGTTAAAAATATTTCCTTTTTCAAACGGACTTATGTGCATTTGTTTTATGTAAACCTCGCCGTTTGAAATTTGCGCATAAGCCTCTTTAAGATTCACTTTTCCTTCGCGCAGAGATTTAACCTCCGTACCCGCAAGGCTTATTCCGCACTCTGTCTGCTCAATTATAAAATAATCGTGCCACGCTTTTTTGTTTTGTGCTATTAATTTTATGCTGTCCATTTATGCCACCTCAAACCGTATGGTTTTTCTAACTTAATACAAAATCTATTTTGTGCGAAGCAACGTCAACGCCGGCTAAAATTACGTTTACCGTATCGCCGATTTTGTATATTTTTCCGCTCCTTTCACCGGTAAGCGAAAAAGTTTTTTCGTTGAATATATAATAATCGTCGTCAAGGTCGGCAATGCGCACAAGACCCTCAACGCTGTTTTCAAGCTCGACAAAAAACCCGAATGATGTTACCGAAGAGATAATTCCTTCAAATTCTTCTCCCACTTTGCCCGCCATAAACTCTGCCTTTTTGATGTCGCAAACCTCACGCTCTGCCTCAGCGGCGCAAATTTCGGTTTCGCTCGAATGTGCTGATACATTTTGCACAAACTGCGAAAGAGAGTCTATTCGCTCGCTTGTTAAGCAGCCCTTTAAAAATTCCTTTATAATACGGTGAATTGCAAGGTCGGGATAGCGTCTTATGGGCGAAGTGAAATGGCAGTAATACTCAAACGCAAGCGAAAAATGCCCCGTGTTCTGCGAGGAGTATTTCGCCTTCATAAGCGAGCGCAAAAGCGCCGTTGACACAATTCTTTCATACGGCGTGTTTTTTATTTTGTCCAGAAGGTGCGCAAGCTCCTTGGGATGTGGGTCAGAGGCGCCTTTTATAAAAAATCCCATATTTTTTACAAATTCGTTGAACACGCTTATTTTGTCAGCCGACGGCTTTTCGTGAATACGGTAAACAAAGGGTATCCCCGCCCAGAAAAACGTTTCGGCAACCGTTTTGTTGCACAAAAGCATAAATTCTTCAATAATTGAATTTGCCGCCGTAATTTCTCTTTTTGAAATTTTTATCGGCCTTCCGTTTTCGTCAAGCTCGATTTTCGTTTCGGGAAAATCAAAATCAATGCTGCCCTTCTTTATGCGTTTTCCTTTTAAAATTGACGAAAGGGTCTGCATAAGATAAATGTCGGGGAGGATATGCTCATACTTTTTGCAAAGAGATTTGTCGCCGTCAAGAATTTTTGTAACATCCTCATACGTCATACGCTCTTTTGTCCTGATAACGCCTTCGCATATTTCGGAATTTGTAACGTTTCCGTTTTTGTCTATATTCATTATAACAGATAAAGTAAGTCTGTCAAGTCTTGGGTTTAACGAGCAAATGCCGTTTGAAAGCTTTTTCGGAAGCATTGGCACAACCCTGTCTGCAAAATACACGCTTGTGCCCCGTTTAAAAGCTTCTTTGTCTATGGGTGTGTTTTCTTTTACATAGTGCGTAACGTCCGCAATGTGTACGCAAAGAACGTATTCATCACCGCACATTTTTACTCCCACTGCGTCGTCAAGGTCTTTTGCGTCGGCGCCGTCAATGGTAATGACGGTATCGTTTCTAAAATCACGGCGCATATTTATTTCGGATAAAGAAATTTCGTCTGCAATGCCGTCGGCTTGCGAAATGACATCTTCGCCGAACTCATCACGTATGTTAAACTGCCTTATAACCGAAAGAACGTCAACCCCTTTGTCGTTTATATTGCCGAGAATTTCGCATATAACGCCCTCGGGATTTTTACGCTCGGAAGAATAATCGGTGATTTCGCATACAACCTTGTCGCCGTCCGAAACCTTCATATTTTTGTATTTCGATATGAAAATATCCTTTTTTATGTGTTTGTCATCGGGGATTACAAAGCCGAAATTACGGCTTTTCGAAAACGTTCCCACCAAAAATTTTGTTTCTCTTTTTAAAACCGATACAACTTCGCCCTCGCTGCGTTTTGTTTTGGATTTGCAGTTTGTTATGCGCACCAGAACCGTATCGCCGCCAAATGCGCCGAGCGTTTTGTCGGACGGAATAAAAATATCGCCGTCGTCGCTCAGCATAAAGCCGAACCCACGTTCGGTGCTTTGAAATTTGCCGCTTACAAGCCCGAGAGTTTTTGAAAGAACATAGCGTTTCTTTTTTGATTTTACTATAAATCCCTCTTCGATAAGCTCATTTATTATATTTTCAAGCTCGAACCAATCGTCCTTTGGCACGCCGAGCACCGTTTTTATATCTTCAAGCGTCATTGGAACGTACATTTCGTCGCAGAAAAACGCACGAAGTTTTTCCTTTTGTGTCATAATTCATAAAATCCTTCCGCATTTTTGATTGTCATACAATAATTGTAACATATTTTTGAAAAAAAGATACTGTTTTTTCAAAAATACTTGAAATTTTGTTTGAAAAATACTAAAATAAATACATAATTATGTAAATTTGTGCGAAAGGACGATAAAAATGCCTGTTTTTGATAAAGCGAAAATTATACTTCCTAAAAACTGCGATATGGAAAAGTGGAGCGTAGTTGCGTGCGACCAGTATACCTCCGAACCCGAATACTGGGAGGAGGTTGAAAATTTTGTGGGTGCAAGTCCGTCAACATATAACCTTATTTTTCCCGAAATATACCTAAACGGCGGCAAAAAAGAGGAACGTATCGAAAAAATTAACAAAACTATGAAAGACTATCTTGAAAACGGCAACGTATATGAAACCGAGCCGTGCCTTATGTACGTTGAAAGGACGCTTGCAAACGGCAGTGTAAGACGGGGCATCATCGGCGTTGTTGACCTTGAGGAATACGATTTTAACAAAGATGCGCAAAGCAAAATCCGTGCAACCGAGGGAACGGTTCTTGAAAGAATTCCGCCCCGTGTAAGCGTGCGCTGCAATGCCTGCCTTGAATTTCCGCACGTTATGCTTTTGATTGACGACGACAAAGAGGAAATTATTGAAAAAATCGATAAAACAAAGCTTGAACCCGTTTACAATTTTTCGCTTATGAAAAATTCGGGCAGCATAAAGGGATACAAAATTACCGATACAAAAGAAATTCTAGAAAAACTTGAAAAACTCGGCGACAAAAAAAGTTTTGAAGAAAAATACGGCGTAAGCGGAAAAGGCGTTTTGCAATATGCGGTGGGTGACGGAAACCACTCTCTTGCAACTGCAAAGACCGTTTATGAAAACGAAAAGGCAAAAATAGGCGATAAGGCTAAAAGCCTTCCCTGCCGCTATGCGCTTGCCGAAGTTGTAAACCTTCACGACAAATCGCTTGTTTTTGAGCCTATTCACCGTGTTGTGTTCGGCGTTGACGAGGATAAATTTATAAACGCTCTTTTAAATAAATATGAAACAGAGAAGGTCGAAAACGGCGATTTTAAAATTGTATCAAACGGCAAAGAAGAAACATATGCTGTAAAAAACCCCGATTTTAATTTGACGGTAGGCTGTATACAGAGCTTTATCGACGAATATCTTGAAGAAAACGGCGGCAGTGTGGATTATATTCACGGCTCGGACGTGGTGCGAAAGCTTTCGAGTGAAAAGGGCAATGTCGGCATACTTTTAAACGCAATGGAAAAGAGCGATTTGTTCAAAACCGTTATTTTGGACGGTGCGCTTCCGAGAAAAACTTTTTCAATGGGCGAAGCAGGCGATAAGCGTTTTTATCTTGAGGGCAGGAAAATAAGATAAATGTTTAACAATATTTCAAAATTGTTTTGTTTAGGCATTGACTATTTTTTTTATTTGTTATATAATATAAGCTAATTATTAATGTAAAATCCGCATAACAAAATGCGGAAATTTTAAAAAGTGATATTGGAGGAATTTTAAGTGAACAGAGTTTATAACTTTTCAGCAGGTCCGTCGTGCTTGCCGCTCGAGGCACTCGAAAAAGCACAGAAAGAATTGATTTCATACGGCAGTTCGGGTATGTCGGTTATGGAGATGAGTCACCGTTCCTCCGATTTTCAGGCTATTATTGATAATTGCGAGGCGCTTCTCAGAAAGCTTCTTAACATCAGCGATAAATATAAGGTCTTGTTTTTGCAGGGCGGTGCTTCCACGCAGTTTGCAATGGTGCCGTTAAACCTTTACAAAAACAAAAAGGCAGATTATGTTTTAACCGGTGTATGGTCGAAAAAGGCTGCAAAAGAGGCAGGAAGATACGGTGATGTTAAGGTTGTCGCTTCGTCCGAGGACAAAACGTTTTCATACATTCCGAGTCTTACGAAAGATATGTTTTCGCCCGACGCAGATTATGTTCATATCACGCATAACAATACAATTTACGGCACAAGATATACATCTCTTCCCGACGTCGGAAACGTTCCGCTCGTTGCGGATATGTCGTCGTCAATCTTAAGTCAGGAAATTGACGTTGACAAATTCGGCATTATTTATGCCGGAGCGCAAAAAAATATGGCGCCGGCAGGTCTTACGGTTGCAATTGTAAGAGAAGATTTAATCGGAAATGCGCTTGATATTACCCCTACAATGCTTAATTATCAGACTCATTCCGACAACGGCTCCATGTTCAACACACCCCCGACGTTTGCAATTTATATGTGCTCTCTTGTTTGCGAGTGGCTTGACAAACTCGGCGGAATTAAAGAAATTCAGAAAATCAACGAATACAAAGCAGGTATTTTGTATGATTTTCTTGACAATTCAAAAATGTTCAAAGGCACGGTTGAGAAGAAAGACCGCTCGCTTATGAACGTTCCGTTTGTGACAGACAGCGACGAGCTTAATGCAAAATTCATAAAGGAAGCAAAAGAAAACGGTCTTGTAAACCTTAAAGGACACCGTTCGGTAGGCGGTATGAGGGCAAGTATTTACAATGCTATGCCGGTTGACGGCGTTAAAAAGCTTGTTGACTTTATGAAAAAATTTGAAACGGAGAATAAATAATTCGGAGGTAAATTATGGAAATACTTACTTTAAATAAAATTGCCGCCTGCGGTCTTGATTTGCTTGACAAAAGCGTTTTTAACGTTTCGGACAATGCAGCCGACCCCGACGGTATTATCTTAAGAAGCTTCAATATGCACGACAGCGTGCTCGGTGATAACCTTAAAGCAATCGCAAGGGCAGGAGCGGGAACAAACAATATTCCCATTGACAAATGCACCGAAAAGGGTATTGTTGTTTTCAACACCCCCGGCGCCAACGCAAACGCTGTTAAAGAGCTTGTACTTGCGGGGCTTTTCCTTTCGTCAAGAAAAATCGCTCAGAGTATGGAATGGGCAAAAACATTAAAAGGCGAGGGCGAAAACGTCGGAAAGCTTGTTGAAAAAGGCAAGAGCAATTTTGTGGGACCTGAAATCGAGGGCAAAAAGCTTGGTATAATCGGTCTTGGCGCAATCGGCGTTATGGTTGCAAATGCGGCTTATCACCTTGGTATGGAGGTTATAGGATACGACCCGTACATTTCGGTTGACGCTGCGTGGGGACTTTCAAGACACGTAAAAAAAGCAGACAACGTTAAAGATTTGGTAAGCGAGTGCGATTACATAACATTGCACGTGCCGCTTAACGATTCAACTAAAAATATGATTGGCAAAGACCTTTTTGCGGTTATGAAAAAAGGCGCAAGAATACTTAATTTTGCAAGAGGCGGTCTTGTGGACGAAGAAGCTTTGAAGGCGGCTCTTTCAGACGGCACCGTTGCAGCGTATGTTACGGATTTTCCCGATGACAATATTCTCGGTCTTGAAAACGTTGTTTGTATTCCGCATCTGGGTGCGTCAACGCCCGAGTCGGAGGATAACTGCGCTAAAATGGCAAGCGTTGAAATTCAGGATTATCTCTGCGAAGGAAACATTGTAAATTCGGTTAACTTTCCGAACTGCACGCTTCCTAGAGAGGGCAAAACAAGAATTACAATTGCGCATAAAAACGTTCCAAACTGCGTAAGCAGTTTTACAAATCTTTGCTCAAGGGACGGCTACAACATTGCAAATATGATTAACAAGAGCCGCAAGGATTTGGCGTATACCATTATCGACCTTGACAGTGACGCCGATTTATCAATCGCAAAGGAATTTGAGAACCTTGAAAACGTTATGAAGGTAAGAATAATAAAATAAGCGCAAGGAGAAAGTTATGCTTAATACGTTAAAAGAGAAAAATAAAAATATAAAAATTTACTCTGTAAATGATGACGAATTTGCAAAATACGGAAGGGTTATAAAGGGTTTTGACGTTTCCGAAATTATTGCGGAGTGCGAAAAAATGCCGTATCCCGAAGAAGGCTCGAAATACGAGGCAGGGGTGCAAAGCCTTGAAAAGCTTGCAATTGCCGAAAAAATCAAAAACGAAATTTACGGCGAAATGGATACTCAGATAGGCGCTTGCTACGGTTACAGCAGCACTCTTAACGGTCTTGAATTTCACAAAGGCTCCGAGATCAACATTGCGGTTACCGATTTTGTGCTTATTCTCGGCACAACGTTTGAAATGAAGGACGGAAGGTTTAATTCTGCCGATGCAAAGGCATTTTATGTTAAAAAAGGCGAAATGATTGAGGTTTTTGCTTCAACGCTTCATTTTTGCCCGTGTCAGGTGAGCGACAAAGGTTTCTTCTGCGTTGTGGCGCTTCCCAAAGGAACAAATCTTGCGCTTGACGGAAAATATGACGACAAGCTGTTGTTCAGAAAAAACAAGTGGCTTATAGCTCACGAAGATAACAAAGTGCTTATCGACAGAGGCGTTGCGCCGGGAATATACGGCGAAAATTACACAATCAAATATTAATTTAAATTTAAAAACCTCCGAAACATTAAAATTTCGGGGGTTTTTAAAAAATTGGGGCAAAATAAAACAAAACAGTTGAAAATAAAGCGAAAATATATTACAATATGTATAAAAAGGATGTGATTTGGTGAAAAACAGAGAAAAAAAGAAAAAAAGCGCAGAAAAAGGCGCAGGAATAAAATGGGGAAGAGTTACCGCCGTAAATAAGCGCAGTGTTGCCATTTACGTTATACTCCGTTTTCTTGTAACCGCACTTATGGTAATCCAGCTTATAAGGGGCAATTACGATAACGTTTTTCTTTGCCTTTTGACGCTTGTTTTGTTTTTTATCCCCGCCGTTCTGGATAAGGGGTTTAACATCAAATTACCGACCGTGCTTGAAATAGTAATTATAGTTTTTATTTTCAGCGCAGAAATTCTGGGCGAAATGCAAAATTTCTATACGCATTTTAAAAACTGGGATACAATACTTCATACCGTAAATGGGTTTTTGATGGCGGCAATCGGCTTTGCGATGGTTGATATTTTAAACCAAAGCCCGAGAATACATCTTACAATGTCGCCCGTGTTTGTGGCGTTCGTTGCGTTTTGTTTTTCTATGACGATAGGAATAATATGGGAATTTTTTGAATTTTCAATGGACAGATTTTTTATGTACGATATGCAAAAAGATTTTATAGTGCAAAAATTTGCCTCCGTTGCGCTTAATCCCGAGCATCTTAACAAGCCTGTTGTGCTTGAAAATATATCAAAAACGGTGATTTATTACAAAAACGGCGCCGATACGCTTACCGAAACGGTGGAGGGCGGATATCTTGATATCGGCATTATAGACACTATGAAGGACTTGTTTGTAAACTTTATCGGAGCGGCGGTTTTTTCAACAATAGGTGCGTTTTATGTTAAATCAAGAGGAAAATCCAAGGTTGCGCAAAACTTTATTCCGTATATAGGCACCGAAGGCGGTGCGGCAAATTCTGAGAGCTTAAAGAAATAATATGCAAAAAACGGAGATGAAAAGGGTCTTTCGGAAAGTGATGCGACAATCGGTAAAACAGATGAAAAATAACTATCGAGGGCAAAAAATTGGATAATCGTAATTTTTATCAAAACAGAATATTTGCAAATGAAAAAACAGGTCTTACAAGCGAGCAGGTTTTGGAAAGAAGAGCGGCAGGGCTTTATAATGAACAGGTAAAGAGCGCAGAAAAAACAACTGCGGAAATTATAAAGTCCAATGTTTTTACATATTTTAACCTCGTTTTTTTTGTTCTTGCTCTTTGCGTTGCGCTCACGGGTTCGTATAACGATTTAATGTTTTTTCCCGTTATTGTAATCAACACGGTTATAGGTATTTATCAGGAAATACGTTCCAAAAAAACGCTTGAAAAGCTTACCATTTTGTCGGTGCCGAAGGCGTCTGCCGTGCGTGACGGAAAAGAAGTGAAGGTTTCTGTTGGAGAGCTTGTGCGGGACGATATTGTGATTTTTTGCGCAGGCGACCAGATTTGCGCCGATGCAACCGTTATTTCGGGAACTGCACAGCTTAACGAGGCGCTTGTTACGGGCGAAAACATAGAAATAAAAAAGGAAATAGGGTCAAATCTGCTGTCCGGAAGCTTTGTTGTATCGGGAAAAGTTTATGCAAGGCTTGACAATGTCGGCAAAAATTCGTTTGTTTCACGTCTTACGCTTGAAGCGAAAAAAAAGAACAACAACAAAAAGTCTGAAATGATGAATGCCCTTGACAATCTTGTAAAATGGATTGGCATCTTAATTATTCCTATCGGAATTTTAATGTTGATAAATCAGGTTTATATTCTGCATACCGATTATAAATCTGCGGTTGTGTCGACAGTCGGTGCGCTTGTGGGAATGATTCCCGAGGGACTTTATCTTCTCACCACCGCCGCACTGGTTGTAAGCGTTATGCGCCTTGCAAAGGGCAAGACGCTGGTGCACGAAATGGGCTGTATTGAGGCGCTTGCAAGGGTTAACGTTTTGTGCGTTGACAAAACGGGGACGATTACCGAGGACAAAATGGAATTTTCGGATATGTGCATTTTGGACGAGAGTATGAGTGAAGATGAAATTTCGGACGTTTTGTGTGATTTTTGCAGTTGTATGGACAGCGACAACGCTACGATAGCTGCGCTTAAAGCGCATTTTAACGGCGGCGGAGGCGGAAAAAAGGCAGAAAAAGCATTTTCGTTTTCGTCTGCAAAAAAATACAGCGCCGTAAATTTTTCGGATAATACAAGTTATATTCTGGGCGCACCCGAAATTATTATGAAGGACAATTTCTGCGATATTGAAGAAGCGGTTAACAAGTATCATTCAAAGCGTGTACTGCTGCTTGCGGAGCATTTGGGTGCGTTTGACGGAGAAAATATCGGTGACGAAATTGTGCCTGTGGCGCTTATTACGATTTCAAACAAAATAAGGGATAATGCGGCAAAAACGTTTGGATTTTTTAAGTCGCAGGGCGTAAAAATTAAGGTTATATCGGGTGATAATCCCAAAACGGTGTCGGAGGTGGCAAAAGCTGTCGGCATTGAGGATGCGGAAAACTACGTTGACGCACGTGAGCTTGAGAGCGACGGCGATTTTACGGGTGCAGTGCGGCGCTTTACCGTGTTCGGACGTGTTACCCCCGAAAAAAAGAGAAAACTTATCATTGCCCTTAAAAACGACGGCAACACTGTTGCGATGACGGGCGACGGTGTAAATGACGTTCTTGCGCTTAAAGAAGCGGATTGCAGCATTGCTATGGCATCGGGCAGCGACGTTGCTTCGCAGGTGTCGCAGCTCGTTTTGCTCAACTCGGATTTTTCCTCGCTTCCCGGTGTTGTTAAAGAGGGCAGAAGGGTTATAAACAATATTGAAAGAACGGCGGCGCTGTTTCTTGTCAAAAATATTTTCTCGTTTTTCTTTGCGCTTATTTCAATAATATTTTCAATAAATTATCCTGTAATGCCGTCGCAGCTAACCCTTGTAAGCACCGCAACAATCGGCATACCGGCGTTTTTCCTTGCGCTTTTGCCAAACAGCGACCTTGTAAAGGGAAAGTTTATGCGAAACGTCATATACAAAGCGTTTCCGGCAGGGTTTACCAACATAATTCTGGTGTCGTATTTAAGCGTTTTGGCGCAGTATGCGAATATCGGATTTGACGAAATGTCCACAATGGTAACGTTTGTCCTCGGCGTTGTGGGGCTTACAATGCTGTATCGTGTGTGCAAGCCGTTTAACAGGTTTAGAAAAATATTGTGGATAGGTATGACTGTGCTGTTTTTTGCGGCGGCGGTTGTTTTGCCGAATGTGTTTACGCTGTCAAGACTGTCGGTTTACGAAGTGCTTTTGCTGATTTTGTTTGTTGCGCTTGTTCAGCCGTTTATGTATCTGGTGGTCAACATTCTTGAATTTTTTGAGAAAAAATATAAAAACAGAAAAGCGTAAAAAAGTGTTGAAATGTATGTGCATTTATGTTATAATATAACTAAATTTTAAAAAGTGTAAATAATATACATAAAGAAGGTGAAGGGTTGGAAAAGGTTTTTTTTAATAAAGGCTATACGGATATTAATCCTTTGCAGTTCGGCACGCAAAAGTGCCCGCCGTCACATAAATGGGGACCGCATATCAGGGAATACTATCTTATTCATTACGTTGTTTCCGGCAAAGGAAGGTTTATAAAAAAGGATTTTGACGCCGTTGTAGGACCGGGATATGCCTTTTTGATAAAACCTAACGAGGTTTGCACATACTGTGCGGACGCAGACGATCCTTGGGAATATATATGGATAGGTTTTGACGGAAAGGTTGCCCAAAAGCTTGACAGTCTTAAAGACTGCGTGTTTAAAGTGGACGGAAAAATTTTTACCGATATGGTAAAATCGGACAGGCTTAAAAATACACGTGAGGAATATCTTACGGCTAAGATTTTTTTGCTTATTTCAAATTTGTTTGAGGGCGAAAATCATAAAAAAGAGCTTGTGGAACACCTTGCAGGTTACATTGAGGAAAACTACTTTTTAAGGCTTTATGTAAGCGAGCTTGCAAAAATGGTGAGCCTTGACCAGCGTTATCTTACACGTCTTTTCAAGGCGAAAAAGGGGATAAGCCTTCAGCAGTATATAATAGATGTAAAAATGAAAAAAGCGGCAATTCTGATAAAAGATTTTTCGGTTGCCGATACTGCAAAAATGGTTGGATATGACGACGTGTTCAACTTTTCAAAAATGTTTAAAAAGAACACGGGTGTATCACCGTTAAAGTTTAAAAAAGAATTAGTCGGCAGGGAGAATGTGAAATGATTGGAATTATCGGCGCAATGCAGGTTGAGGTTGAAAACATCAGGTCGGTTATGACAGATGTGCATACAGAGGATGTAAGCCAAATTACGTTTTATGTCGGAAAGATTTCGGGCAAGGACGCAGTTGTGGCGAAATGCGGCATAGGCAAGGTTTTTGCGGCAGTGTGCGCAGAGATTATGATTTTGCGTTTCAAAACTGATGTCATAGTGAATATCGGCGTTGCAGGCACGCTTTCGGATAAGCTTAACACTACAGATGTTGCGGTTGCAAAAAGCGTTGTTCATCACGATTTGGACACCTCGCCGCTTGGCGACCCTGTAGGGCTTATTTCGGGAATTAATATTATAAATATCGACTGCGACCCTTACGTTTCGTCGCTTCTTGAAAAGTGCGTAAAAAAGCTTGGAATTAACTGCGAAAGCGGCGTTATTGCCTCGGGCGACCAGTTTGTGTGCACAAGCGAAAGAAAAGACTTTATCCGCAAAAATTTTAACGCAATCGCCTGCGAAATGGAGGGGGCAAGCATTGGTCACGTGTGCTATATAAACGGTGTTAAATTCGGTGTTTTAAGGGCAATTTCGGACGGTGCGGACGAAAAATCGCATATGGATTACGACAAATTTGTAACCTTGGCGGCGAAAAATTCGTATGAGGTTATAAAACTGTTTATTAAAGAGTATGAAGTGTGAAGAATTTGTGAATAAATTTTTAAAGAACGGTAAAAATTTTGGAAAAGCGGTAAATTTTGATACAAAAGATTGATTTTTTTGTTTTTTGGTGATAAAATGATTTTATGAAAGGGTATATCCTTTTCTTAAAATATGCAACTAATTACTTAAAGGAGCTGATTTTTTATGGCAAACAGGTTTGTACTGAATGAAACATCCTATCACGGAAAGGGCGCAATTTTAAGTATAGCCGACGAGGTAAAAACAAGAGGACTTAAAAAAGCATTTGTGTGTTCCGACCCCGACCTTATTAAGTTTAACGTGACAAAAAAGGTTACGGACGTGCTTGATAAAAATTCGCTTGCATATGAAATTTATTCTGATATTAAGGCAAATCCCACCATTGAAAATGTTAAATCGGGTGTTGAGGCATTTAAAAAGTCCGGTGCGGATTACATTGTTGCAATCGGCGGCGGTTCGTCGATTGACACTGCAAAAGCAATCGGAATTATTATAAATAACCCCGAACACGAGGATGTAAGAAGCCTTGAGGGCGCTGTTGTTACAAAAAACAAATGCGTTCCCATTATTGCCGTTCCCACAACTGCCGGAACAGCGGCTGAAGTTACAATCAACTATGTTATCACAGATGTTGAGAAAAACAGAAAATTTGTATGCGTTGACCCGCACGATATTCCCGTTGTTGCAGTTGTTGACCCTGATATGATGTCGTCTATGCCCAAAGGTCTTACCGCCGCAACAGGTATGGACGCCCTTACTCACGCAATTGAGGGTTACATTACAAAAGGCGCTTGGGAACTTTCGGATATGTTCCATTTAAAGGCTATCGAGATTATTTCACGTTCGCTGCGTGGTGCGGTTGACAACACACCCGAAGGCAGAGAGGGTATGGCGCTCGGCCAGTATGTTGCAGGAATGGGCTTCTCTAATGTAGGTCTTGGAATTGTTCACTCTATGGCTCATCCGCTCGGTGCGCTTTATGATACGCCTCACGGTGTTGCAAACGCTATTATTCTTCCTGTTGTTATGGAATACAATGCTGATGCAACGGGCGAAAAATACAGGGATATCGCAAAGGCTATGGGCGTTGAGGGAACAGAAAAGATGACGCAGGCTGAATACAGAAAAGCGGCTGTTGACGCTGTTAAAAAACTTGCGGCAGACGTTGGTATTCCTGCCGACTTGAAAGAAATTGTAAAGAAAGAGGACATTCCTTTCCTTGCGCAGTCTGCATATGACGACGCTTGCCGTCCCGGCAATCCGAAGGATACAAGCGTTGAAGAGATTGCAAAGCTTTACGAATCAATGATTTAAGTATTTTAAATAACACAAATAACACAAATACGGTTGATGTCGAAAAACGGCTTTAGCCGTATTTTTTTGTGCAATAAACATATAAAAAATTTATACGAAAATATGTGATAATTTTACAATAGTTTTCTATATTGCCAATGTTTTATTGACAAACGAACGAATTTGTATTATCATAATAATGTTATGAATTAGAAAAATAAGGAAGGATTTTTTAAAAATGGAAAAAAAGCTAACGAAAAAATACGGGCTTTTGACCGCAATAGCTTTGGTTGTCGGCATTGTTGTGGGAAGCGGTGTGTTTTTTAAAGCACAGAACATTCTTAACGCAACCGACGGGGATATGCCGCTCGGAATTCTTGCGTGGTTTATAGGCGGCGCAATTATGATTGTGTGTGCGTTTTGCTTTGCCACAATGGCAACAAAATATGAAAAGGTGAACGGACTTGTGGACTATGCCGAGGTAACGTGCGGAAAAAAGTACGCATATATGGTGGGCTGGTTTATGACAATGATTTACTATCCTTGCATAACATCAGTGCTTGCGTGGGTTTCGGCAAGATATACGCTCGAGGTTTTCGGTCAGATGGATCCCACAACGGGAACTTGTCTTGCACTTGCAGGGCTTTATCTTTGCATAAGCTATTCCATAAATGCGCTTTCGCCCGTTATTGCAGGTAAGTTTCAGGTTTCAGCCACAATAATAAAGCTTATTCCGCTTACGCTTATGGCAGTTGTCGGCACAATTTACGGTCTTGTCGTAAAGCACGACGGCGCTTCTCAGTCTCTTCTTTTGCAAAACTTTGCAACCGCAAAGGGCGATAATATGAATGTTTTGTTCGGCTCTGTTGTTGCGACGGCGTTTGCGTATGAAGGCTGGATTATTGCCACCTCAATTAATGCGGAACTTAAGGATTCCAAGAGAAATCTTCCGATTGCACTTACACTCGGAACGACAATTGTAATGTGCGTCTACATTGCTTATTACATAGGCGTTGCAGGCGGCGCCACGATTGAATCGCTGAGAGCAGATGGCGCTACAACGGCGTTTACAAATATTTTCGGTTCGGTTTTGGGAACTGTCTTGAAGGTGTTTATCGCAATTTCGTGCCTCGGAACGTTAAATGGTCTTATGCTTGGCTGTACGAGAGGAATTTATGCCCTTGCGGCACGTAATGAGGGTCCCAAACCAAAGGTGTTTTCGGTTGTTGACCCTTCAACAAATATGCCTACAAACTCGGCAATATTAGGACTTTTAATGTGCGCAATATGGCTTTTCTACTTCTTTGCGGCAAACTTGGCATCTCTGTTTGTTGCAAATTATGATGCTGCGTCCGCAAACGGTCTTGTAAAGCTTATCGGCACGCTTAATGCCGAAACAAACACAATTTCGGTAAACTGGTTTGGCTTTGATTCGTCCGAAATTCCGATTGTAACGCTTTATGCAATGTATATACCCATTTTCTTTAAAATGATGAAATTTAAAGAATTTTCGGTCTTTAAACGCATTATAATGCCGCTTCTTGCCATTATCGGGTCGGTGTTTATGGTGTTTGCCGCCGTTTATGCACATAAATGGGGAGTAGCTTTCTACCTTATCGTATTTGCAATAATTATGATTTGGGGAAGAATGGTTATGGCCGAAAAATAAAATCGCAAAAAATATAAAAAAGTATGCACCCGGCAAAAGTCGGGTGCGTTTTTGCGTTTTGCCGTAAAGCGTTTTTGTACGGCAAACTTTTTATAAATATTTGCTTTTATCTTTTTAAAAGCACATCCTTTTCATATTTTTTAATTTCGGAAAGGTAATCCGATTTAACATTTTCATCTGCAAGATATTTTTCCCAGATATCGCCGAACGGAAGCGTTTTAAGATTTTCGTTCATCACCATAAGAGAAGTAAAATCGCCGCTGTCCTGAAGGGTTTTGAGCGTTTTGTGCGGTGTAAGAAGCGCGTACAAAAGAGCCTTTTCCACATTTCTCATTCCCGTAACCCAAGCGGAAATCCTGTTTATTGAAGCGTCGAAGTAATCTGTTGCGATAAAAACTCTGTCAAGAGCGTTGGCGGCAACTATTTCTTTTGCAATTTCTCTTGTTTCGTCGTCGAACAAAACAACGTGGTCGCTGTCCCATCTCACGCCCCTTGTGATATGGAGCGCAATTTTTTCATTAAACAAAAGCATTGCGGAAATTTTGTCCGACACAACCTCGGTGGGGTGGTAATGTCCGTTGTCCATAAGCGGAGTAATGCCGTTTTTGTTTACGTAATTTAAGCAAAACTCGGCAGAACCTACCGTGTACGATTCCATTCCTATGCCGAAAACCTTTGATTCGAGCGTTATGTAAACCTTGTTTTTGTCATACGGCACTGACAGAATTTCATCAAGCGACGCTTTAAAACGTGCTCTCGGCGAAAAGCGGTCGGCGGGAATATCCTTGTATCCGTCCGGAATCCAGATGTTCATAACGCAGGGAATACCTGTTTGTTCAGCAAAAAATTGTGAAATTTCAACACATCTTTTGCCGTGTTCAATCCAGAATTTTCTCACATTTTCGTCGGGAGAAGAAAGTGTGAGATTGTTTTTTACCATAGCGTGCGAAAAAAATGTGGGGTTAAAGTCAATGCCCATATTGCGCTCTTTTGCAAACTCAACCCATTTTTCAAAGTGCTTAGGCAAAATTTCATTTCTGTCGGCAAATTCGCCATCCTCAAAAATTGCATAGCAGGCGTGAAGATTGAGCTTTTTTTTGCCCGGAATAAGCCCTATTGCCATATCAATGTCGTTTTTCAATTCGTCAAACGTTCTTGCCTTGCCGGGATAATTTCCCGTTGTCTGAATACCTCCCGACAGGCTTTGTTTGGTGTCAAATCCGCCTACGTCGTCGCCCTGCCAGCAATGCATTGATATTGTTACGTTTTTTAAGGTATCAATAGCTTTTTGTGCGTCAATTCCATACTTTTTGTATTCCGAAACAGCGCTTTCAAATCTGTTCATTTTAAATCCCTCCGATAATTTTATACTTTACAAGGTTAATAATATCATTGGAGAAAGAAAAAATAAAGAACACCTTTTGTGTTAAAAAGTGTCCTTATTTGCAATGCGCAAATGCTTATTTTCCGCTGTTTTGCTTGCGGTAGATATGCGGCGATACTCCGTAAGTTTTTTTAAACAGCCTGTGAAAATAGCTTAAGTTGCTGTAGCCTGTTTGCAGCGAGATATCCGATACGTTAAGGTCGGTGGTGCTCAAAAGAAAGCACGCCTGCGAAAGACGTTTTGCCTGGACGATTTCGGTATATGTTTTTCCTGTTTTTCGTTTTATTTCTTTTGAAAACCAATAAAAATCGTAGTGCAAAAGTTTGGAAAGTTCGGCAAGAGAGCCGCATCTGTAGTTTTCTTCAACGTATGAGAGCACCTTTATTATGTCGCTGTCGTTTTCGTCACGGCACACAATTCGGTCGGTGACGTTCAAAAGGTTTAAAAACAGCAATGCCATTGTCTGACGGTTAATTTTTCTTTTGTTGAGCGTCTTGTTCAAGAGCGTCCATATAAGGTTTTCAACAAGGTTCTGAACAGGAAGAACGTCAGATACTTCAAAATGCAGAAAACCGCTTTTTTTACCGTCGCTTTTTAGATGTTCTATAATAAATCTCCTCAGTAAAGTGTCCTCATTTCCGAGCATTTCGGGAGAAGGGTCAAAAAATTCGGGAAGTATTATAAAATTCACGGCAATGTCATCCTTTGACGCAGGAAGAATTTCCTGGCTTGCGTTTTGACCCAAAAACAGCAGCTCGCCCTGACCGAGAATTATTTTTCTGCCGTTTACAATATGCGTTGTTTTGCCCTTGCACATATAAATTACTTCGATAAAATCGTGCGAATGTTTTGGAAAGTGCACAAAACGGGTGTGCGGTCTTACTGCGATAAGCTTTCCCTCTTCAAGAAGCTTTTTGCCGGTGATGACGTCGGTGTGACCGTCGGTATAAAGGCTTTTATCAATTTCTTCGCCGTTTAAAATGGCTCTTTCCTCGTCTGTTATGGGGCTGAGGCGCTTAAGTATTTCTTCGTTTATCATAAATATTCACCGATTTTATGATATCACAAATGATTAAAAATGTAAAATAAAAAATAAAAATTGTTGAAGTTATTTCAAAAATGGTATATAATATATAAAAAGGAAATTTTTAAGGGGTGTAAAAATGGGGTTTTATACGCTTGAAAAATATTTTTTATGGTTTTTTATATATGCGGTAATCGGCTGGATTTATGAAAGCACGCTTTGCTCGATAACCGGAAAAAAGTTTGTGAACCGAGGTTTTTTGAACGGTCCGTACTGCCCGATTTACGGCGCAGGGGCAATTTTGGATATACTCGTTCTGGGAAGATTTAAAAATCCGTTTTTGCTGTTTTTTGCAAGCGCAGTTCTCACTTGCCTTTTGGAATATGCCACGTCATATGCTATGGAAAAAATTTTTAATGCCAGATGGTGGGATTATTCCGATTCAAAGTTCAACATAAAGGGCAGGGTGTGCCTTCTCGGCGCAGTTGTTTTCGGGCTGCTTTCGGTGGCGCTCATTCTTTTTATTCACCCCTTTGTTTCAAGGCACACCGACAACATTCCGCATATTTTGCTCAATGTCGTTTCGGGGGTTGTCTTTGCGGGCTTTGCGGCTGACTGCATCATCACAATTACAGGATTTACCAGCTTTGATATGCGTCTTAAAGAGTTTTCGGAGTATCTTGACAAGAAGAAGGAGGACGCTGCTGCCGAGTTTGAAAAATTCAAGCGTGAGCACAGGTCGCTCAGGCTCAGCAACGCATATGAGATGTTTCTTTTGCGCCTTAACAGTCAGCACAGGCGTATGATTAAGGGATTTCCGAAATTGAAATCCGTAAAATATCAGGACGCTTTAAACAGGCTGCATATGAATATCGGTGAGTTCAGAAAGCATAAGCTTATAAGCCGTCAGATTAAAAAATAATAAAAAACCGGGCATACACCAAAAAGGAGCAAAACGCTTTGCAAAGGTGTGTTCCCGGTTTTTGTTTTTTGCATAATTTCAGTTTGCGGGTTTGCAAACATCAACCCATTCGTCGTATTTTGAAAATTCTTCAAGCTCTTTTATTGTTACTTCAATTGCGGTGTTTGAGCTTCCGCACGCAGGAAAGACGGTATCAAACCTTTTTAATGATTCGTCAAGATATATTTTTACGCCGTCGTTTACCGCAAACGGGCACACACCGCCGACAGCGTGTCCTATAAGCTCGGATGCTTGTTCGTGCGTAAGCATTTTTGCTTTTGCGCCGAATTTTTTCTTGTATTTTGCGTTGTCGATTTTCATATCGCCAGCTGTAACAACCAAAATCGGCGCTTCGCCCAGCATAAACGATATCGATTTTGCAATTCTTTTTCCTTCGCAGTTTAATGCCTTTGCTGCAAGCTCAACCGTTGCGCTCGATACGTCAAATTCTAAAATTCTGTCCTCGATATTCAATGTTTTAAAATAGTTTCGTACTTTTTTGACAGACATTTTTTTGCACCTCCAATATGTAAATACAGACAACCGAGGGGGATTTCGGCTGTCTGTATTATAATATCACTGTATGCGAAAAAAGTCAAATTTTAAAGTGCGGACTGAGTATCAGTCGGGTCGCCGTTTATGGCAAGGTCGTACTCGTGCGACCAGTCAAGACCCCTGTACTGCGCCGCTCTGTCGTCTTTTTCGATAAAGTCCATAAGAAGGTCGAGCATATCCTTTGTCCAGGTGTTTTTGTCAATCTGCGCAGTTGTAAATTTGTTGAGCGTAATCATTTCAAAACCGAACAAATCCTTAACCTGCGTTTTTGCAGCACCGCCGACAACCTCCTCAACAAGATGCGAGGGAATAAACAAAACTCCGCCGCCTGCACCGAAAACAACGTCGCCGGGAAGGCATATTGCGTTGCCTATGCGGGTGGGCGTGTTGTATGCCGTCATAATAAAATCACGAATAGGCGTGGGGTCAATTCCACGGTAGTAAACCTGGGTGTTTTCAACCTTTTTCATTTGCTCGGTATCACGGACGCCGCCCCAGATTACCGCACCGCCGTTCTCGTTTTTGGTCTTGTTTTTGAGCGCTGTAGTAAGGTTTCCGCCCAAAAAAGTGCCTTTGTAGATTTTGTCGTACATATCAATAACGGGAACGTCGTATTCCATAAGATTATCAATAACCCACTGATTGTATGTACCCGTTCTGCCTTCGCTTCTGCCGATATCCTTTACAACTTCGTCAAGGTCGGGACGGAAAGGGCAGTATGTTGCGGTAACCGCACGTCCGATAAGCTTTCTGCCGTCGTCGTGAAGCGTGTGAAGCCTTCCTTCAAACTGGCTCTCGTAACCCTTTACAAAGATAGGCTTCCAAACCTCTTCAAGCGTAAGATTTTTAAGCGCTTTTAAATATTTTTCGTCAACCTTGGGTCTGCCGTCGGGAAGTCTTTCGCCTTTCCACTGCGGCGTAAGTTTAATTATTTCTTCTCTTACATTAAAATTCATTTTTAACCCTCCTCGGATTATAATTGTATCTTAACTTCATTTTCCGTGTTGCTTTTGAGTGTAATGTCAAATTTCCTGTCATCAACGGTTATTGTGTAATCGCCGTAAAATCCCTTGAATTTCGCCGTTCCGTCACCGTTTGTTTCAGTTTCGGTGTTTGTAATCCAGCGCTCGGTGAACAGATGCTTAATCACATCGTAAGCAGGCTTTTTGCTCATATCGAAGCGCAAAAGACCGCCTCTGTATATGTTTTCGCTCAATGTCATATCGCCTTGAGGAGCAAACGCTGCATATCCGTCAACCAAATTCCAGTAAATAACCGCCTCAACCGCCTTGTGGCTGAACCAGATACTGTATAAATTCTCGATAAGCTCTGCCTGGATTTTTTCGTCCTCTGCGGAGTCGGAATATGCGGGAATTGTGATTTCGGTAACCTGCAAGGGTTTGGCGAGTTTCTCATACGTATCAAGAACGCTGAAGAGCGCTTTCGGATTATACATATCGGTTGCGTTGTATTTTTCGTTCTTTTCCGCCGACTCTAACTCGTCAATCATAAAAATGTTTGAGCCGTGCAAAAATTCGTGTTTTTTCTGTTCGGCTTTAATTTTTTTGCCGACAACGGGTTTTCCGTCCTTGTCAACAAGTTTTATCTTTGCAAAACCTTTTCGGTTCAGCTCAATGCCGTTTTTAACTCTTTCTTCCGTTTTTCTTTATATCGGTCAAAATTTACAAAAATATCATTGCGTCTGCTCATATTTTTCTCATTATTACAGGTGCATTCCGCCGTCAACTATTATTTCGGAGCCTGTTATATATCTCGCCTCGCCGCTGCACAGAAAAAGCACGGCAGGGGCAACGTCCGCAGGTGTGCCCACGTATCCGCACGGAATACTGTTTTCAACCTTTTCCAGAAAGTTTTTGTCAGAAAGCGCTGCAGTATTTCTCGGCGTGTTTATTGCGCCCGGCGCCACGTTGTTTAAGGTTACGCCGAACGGTGCGAGGACAGGGGCAATGTTTTCAACAAGCTTCATCTGCGCCGCCTTTGTAACACCGTAGAGCGAGAGCTGCGGATGATTGTTATACTGGTTTACACTGCCGATTGTCACAATTCTGCCGTATTTGTTCTGTTTCATTTTCGGCGCATATTTTTTTATAAGATAGTACGTGCTTTTTATGTTGCAGTCGAACTGATTGTCAATTTCTTCGTCCGTAAAGCTGTCCCAATCTCTTTTGTACTGGATAGACGCATTAAGAACGAGTATGTCAACGTCGCCCGTTTTTTTATACATTGCGTCAATTTCCTCTTTTTTGCAGAGGTCGGCACGCACGGGTGCGCCTGTTTTTATCATATCGCACGCTTTTTTGCATTTTTCTTCGCTTGAGGCGCCGTTTACATAAACAAATGCGCCGCAGTCCGAAAGAAGTTTTGCAATTTCAAGTCCTATTCCTTGTGTTGCACCGGTAACCAGCGCCTTTTTGCCGCTTAAGTCAAACATTTTTCCCATCCTTTATTTACAGTGAAAACGAAAATTCGTTTTCGCCTTTTTTAGAAAATTTAATCTCGCCGTTTATGCATTTTCCGTCCGCTTTGATTTCAACGTCGTAATCGCCGTAAAAACCGTGAACTTTTGCAAATCCGTCGCAGTCGGACGAAATTTTTTCGTTTGTAACCCACTCCTTATGGAATAAATCGTAAATTACGTTATATGCAGGCTTCGGACTTAAATCGTAGCGCAATAGTCCGCCTCTGTAGTAGTTTTCGCCGGCTGTCATATCGCCCTGAGGAGCAAACGCAGCATAGCCGTCTGGCAAATTCCAGTAAATAATCTGCTCAACGCTCTTGTGACTGAACCAAACCGAATAAAGCTCTTTTATAAGCCTTGCCTGAATTTCTTCGCCCTCTTTGGTGTCGTTATATGCAGGAATTGTAACCTCGGTAATCTGAATTGGCAGATTAAGCCTTGAATATGCGTCCAGAACACCGAAAAGATGCTCGGGATTATACGTGCTCGGCGTATGCGAAACATCATCCTCTTCTCTGTGGAACATATGATACTGCATACCTACTGCGTCAATTTCCGCACCGTTTGCAATCGCCTTTTCAATAAGCATATAAAAACGGTTTCTTATTCTTGCACCCTCAGACCACATTGATGAAAAATCGTTTATACCGAGCTGATTTTTCGGAAAATACTTTCGAGCAACTTTATAGCAGTATTCCACAAAATCGTCCTCTTCATAAAAAGCAGTGTTTCCCTTAAACCAATGATGCTCGTTTGTAACCTCGATTGTGCGGATTTTGTCCGCATAGCGCTCCGAAATTTCTTTGCAGCGTTTTTCGTAATGTTTCTTTATTTCATCAACGCTTGCGTCTTTTAACCAATCGGGAAAGAAATGCTCGTATGCAAGACCGTGTTCTCTCGGCTCAATGCCGTGCTTTTCGCAAAACTCAATGCAAAGGTCGATTGGCGGTCTGCGGTAAAGTTTACAAGCATTTTTGTCATAACGTGTCTTTCCTTCTTCGGGTTCGGTAGCGTTCCAGTAAAAGGGAAGGGTTGCCATATTAAACGCCTTTGCAAAATAATTTTTGTATGCCTCGTTTTTTTCTTCGGTGTCAAATTCGTCCAGCATAAATATATTTGCACCGTGCTTAAACTCGTGCTTTTTTTGCTTAAGCGTTATTTCTGCATTTTTTACGGGTTTTTTGTCAGCGTCGGTTATTTTTATTATCAAATCGCCTTTTCTATACTTTTCAATGCCGTCTTTAACTCTTTCGGCGGTAGAATCTTTGTATTTGTCAAAATACTCAAAAATCTTCATTCTCTCACTCATATTTAAACTCTCCCTTAAAAATTACAAATAAAACATTAGCTCCACTCTCTGTCGTTTGCCCATTCGTTATCCCAGAAGGAGGTATCAGCCCACATTTCGGGATATTTTTCGTGCATATGCTGTGCGATAAGTTCTTCGTTAAGACTGTCAATTCCAAGACCCGGTTTGTTCGGAACGTCAACAAAGCCGTCCTTAAAGAGCGGGTTTGCAATACCGTTTGCAAGGTCGTTCCACCACGGAATGTCAACCGAATGAAATTCAACCGCAAGAACATTTTGCACCGCTGCGGCTGCGTGGATTGCCGCCATACACGCAATGGGGCTTTCCGCCATATGGATTGCCATTGCAATGCCGTATTCGTCGCACATATTGCCGAGTTTTTTCATCTCCATTGCTCCGCCGACGGTAAGTATATCGGGGTGAACAACCGAAACGCCGCCGTTTTTCATAAGCGGCTCAAAGTTTTTGGCAAGATAAATATCCTCGCCGGTGCAGATGGGAACGTGGACGGCATTTGAAATTTTTTCAAAATGCTTTGTATAATGCCAGGGAGCGATATCTTCAATCCAGGCAATATTGTATTTTTCCAAACGTTTTGCAAACATAATGCAGTCCTCAATGCAAACGTGACCGAAATGGTCGATTGCAAGCGGAACCTCGTAGCCTATAACACTTCTTACCTGTTTTACGTAATCTTCAAGATAATCCATACCTTTTTCGGTCATATGTATTCCCGTTGCGTGGTGAGGAATGGTGAAAACTTCGTAGTTTTTGCCGAGCATCATATCCATATCAATTGAGCCTTTTTGATGGTTTATTGCCTTCATTGAATATTTTTTGATGTCCTCCAAAAATCCGAGCGGTGCGTTAAGGCAGCCCGGCTCGTCAAGCATAAGCTCAATTCCGAGGTCCATTTTAAGGAATGTAAAGCCTTGCTCCATACGTTTTTTGAGTGCGTGACCCATATCTGTGCCGGTATGTTTTCCGTCAACATCGGTATCGCAATACATTCTTACCTTGTCACGGAATTTTCCGCCGAGCATTTGCCAGAGCGGAACACCCCATGCCTTGCCGGCAAGGTCCCACATTGCAATTTCAATACCCGAAACGCCGCCTCCCTGACGGGAATGACCGCCGAACTGTTTAATTCTTCTGAAAATCTTGTCCACATTACACGGATTTTCTCCGATAAGACGTGATTTTAACATAAGCGCATATGTTGCGCTGGAAGCGTCACGCACTTCGCCGTAGCCTATAATGCCCTGATTTGTGTAAACCTTTATGAGCGGACAGTGCTTCGGCGCACCGTTAAGATTTGCAACCCTGATATCCGTAATTTTTAAGTCGGACGGTGAAGAATGTGTGTTTACATTTTCTGAAATCATATCCTTTATATTTTTGTTCAAAATATCAATCCTCCTTGACACAATTGTCTTTTTGTTATATTATGATTATATAACGCACCAAAGAAGATTTCATCTACTATATTCATAAATTTATCCACTATATTTGGTTTTGGCGGAGGTGACAAAGTTGCGATTTGCCGAAAAAGTTTTATACTACGAAGAAAACAAACCGCTTGTAAAGGTGTTTCATTCTTCTGTCGGCGCAGGAAAAAGGGCATACCGTGAACATCATCATACAGAGTGCGAGCTGTCTGTTTTTAAGAGCGGAAGGGGTGTGTATTCATTATCCGACAGAACGTATGAATTCAAAAAAGGCGATATATTTTTGTTCGGAAGCGACGAGCCTCACTGCATAACCGATATTTGCGAGGGTGAAAAATTTGACCTTATAAATATTCATTTTGAACCCCGTATTTTGTGGTCGGACAAAATGCTTGCCGACAAAAACTTTATCCGCATATTTTTTGACAGAAGCCCGGGCTTTGAAAACCGCATTGACAGGCAAAATCCGTATACCGCAGTTATAAGAGAACTTATTTACAAGTTTGAGGAGGAGGCGGGCAGCAAAAAATTCAACAGTGAGATGATGGCGAAAATGTATCTTGTTGAAATTTTTACTCACCTTACCCGTGAATACGGATATATCAGCGAAAAGGGCGAATTTTTAAATTCCGCACAGTCGCTCTCGTGCATAAGCCGTGCCCTTGCATACATTGACGAAAATCTTTCGGAGGAAATAACGCTTGACTTGCTTGCAAAACAGGCGGCAATGAACAAGACGTATTTTTCCACCGTGTTCAAAAAGTTCAACGGTATTTCGCCGTGGGAATATATTGTGATTAAGCGTGTGGAAATGGCAATTTCGCTTCTTAAGACAACCGATTTTAAAAAGCTTGAAATTGCTGAACGGTGCGGCTTTAACAGCGCCTCCAATTTTTATAAAACTTTTAAAAAGGTAACGGGCAAGACGCCTGAACATTATTCAAAAAAACGGGATTGAATTTTTAAAACTCAATCCCGTTTTATATTTGCTTCAATTTAAGCCTTTCTGTTGATGCAGCTCCTAATCACAGAAGATTGCTGAAAACGGCGCTTCTTATGCCGTTTTCATTTATATAATCAGGCATTTTATCAGCGTTCGGCATAATAGCACCCATAGAAGTACCGTTCCAAAAAGCGGTTTCCATTTGGAGCGGCATCAGCGAAAACTCGATTCCGAGATATTCATACAATGCTTTATTGCCAACCTGAGCGGAAATCTCATAACCTGTTTTACGGACATTTTCAATATGTTTTCCGAAAATTAGTTCCGCACCTTTTCTGACATCTTCAAGGGTGCAGTTATTCGGATTTTTTGTAACATATTTCAAAAGTTCCTTATTTCCTCTGACAGAATCCCAACCGGGTTCTTACAAAAGAGTGTGTCCGCAATCAAACAGTATCATTTTAGGATATTTCATCTAGATTCTCCTTTTTAATAAACCTTCGTTTATTAAATCCCTGTGAGGCGGCATAATTATTTGTGAAATTTTATATTTAAAATTTAAGTTTATCTTCAATATAGGATGCAACATCCTCAATTTTTACGGATACCTGCTCCATTGTGTCACGGTCACGGATTGTAACCATTCCTGTTTCTTCGGTGTCAAAATCGTATGTTACGCAGAACGGCGTTCCGATTTCGTCCTGTCTGCGATATCTTTTGCCTATGCTCGAGGCATCGTCAAAATCGCACGAAAAATGCTTGCAAAGTTCGTCAAAAAGCGCTTCTGCCTTATCCGAAAGCTTTTTCGAAAGGGGAAGAACAGCCGCTTTATACGGTGCAAGCGCAGGATGAAGATGCATAACAACCCTTGTGTCGGTGTCCGAAATTTTTTCCTCGTCATATGCTTCAACCAAAAACGCAAGCGCAACTCTGTCCGCACCGAGCGACGGCTCAATGCAATAGGGGATGTAATGCTCGTTTGTGGTTTGGTCAAAATATTCAAGGTTTTCGCCCGAATGGTTCATATGCTGCTTTAAGTCAAAATCCGTTCTGTCGGCAATGCCCCAAAGCTCGCCCCAGCCGAACGGGAACATAAATTCAATGTCGGTTGTCGCGTTGCTGTAGTGCGAAAGCTCTTCTTTTTCGTGGTCACGCATTTTAATGTTTTCTTCTTTTATGCCGAGCGACAAAAGGAAGTTTTTGCAGTAATCCTTCCAATACGCAAACCATTTTAAGTCCTCGCCGGGTTTGCAGAAAAACTCAAGCTCCATCTGTTCAAATTCTCTTGTTCTGAAAATAAAGTTACCCGGTGTAATTTCATTTCTGAAGGATTTGCCTATCTGACCGATACCGAACGGAATTTTCTTTCTTGTTGTTCTCTGAACGTTTTTAAAGTTTACAAAAATACCCTGAGCGGTTTCGGGACGGAGATAAAGCTCTGATTTTGAATCCTCCGTAACGCCCTGGAAGGTTTTGAACATAAGGTTGAATTTTCTTATTTCGGTGTAGTTTACCTTTCCGCATTTGGGGCAGACAATTTTGTTTTCAACGATAAAATCGTACATTTTTTGATTATCCCAACCGTCAACAACAACGTTTTCGCCCTTGTCGTGAAAATAATCTTCAATAAGCTTGTCTGCACGGTAGCGTGCCTTACATTCCTTACAGTCCATAAGAGGGTCGGAAAAACCGCCTACGTGACCCGACGCAACCCATGTTTGCGGATTCATTAAAATTGCGGCGTCAAGACCTACATTGTATTTGGATTCGCTTATAAACTTTTTCCACCACGCTTTTTTAACGTTGTTTTTAAATTCAACACCGAGCGGGCCGTAATCCCAAGCATTTGCAAGACCGCCGTAAATTTCGGAACCGGGGTACACAAAGCCTCGTGTTTTGCAGAGATTAACAATTTTTTCCATTGTTTTTTCGGTATTTTTCATCTTACAATCCTTTCCTTACAAAAATATGTAAACTGACATTAATTTTTAAGAATAAATATACATATATTAGTTTAGCGAAATATTTTTGATTTGTCAAGAAAAATCGGGCATTTTGGCAAAGTTTTGGAGGTATTTATGAAAAAAGATACGGTAAAACATTCTTTTTTGCTTTCCTGCACATTTCTGGGCGCCGTAATCGGTGCGGGATTTGCGTCGGGAAAAGAGCTTGTCTGCTTTTTTCTGCCGTTTGACAAATCGGGAATATGGGGGATTTTAATATCCTGCATTGTGCTTTCGCTTTGCTTTTATTCTGTTACCCGAACAGTTGGCAGAAACAATATAAAAAATACATATGACTATCTTGTATACATTGCAAATCCTTTTTTCGGGCGCATTATATATGCTTTTGTGTATGCTTTTGCGTTTGTGATTTTTTGTGCAATGCTTGCCGGCAGCGGTGCGCTTTTTAAGCAGACTCTTTCTTTGCCGTATGCCGCCGGTTCATTTTTTATGTGCGGCGTATGCATTTTTATTTTCAGAAAAAATATTTACGGAATTCTCAATGCAAACGCATATCTTGCACCGGCAATGATTTTCGGAATTTTTTATATAGGCATATCGGTGCTTTTTAAAGCGGACAGCGTTTTTTATGAATTTAGGGACGGCGCTAAGCTTGTTTGCTCGGCGTTTGTTTATTCAAGCTACAATTCCATAAGTATAATCAGCGTATTCTGCGAAATGGGGGATATGCTCAAAAATAAGAAAGTGCCGGTAATATCTTCCGTTTTTTCGGCGGCGGCGCTTTTTGTTATCAGCCTTGTTTTGTATGCAATTCTTCTGGCGTTTAAGAGCGACGCAATTGAATTTGAACTTCCGATTTTAAAAATTGCGGGCAGCAAGGGGATGTTTTATTCCGTCATTATGTTTTTTGCAATGCTCACCACGGCGGTATCGTCACTTTTTTCGCTCATTAAATTTTTTGAAAACGAGTTTGGCGCAGGCATAAATTGTTCTTATTTTATATGTTTTGCGGCATTTTTATGCTCGCTTATGGGATTTTCAAAAATGGTATCGGTGGTCTATCCGCTGTTCGGATATCTGGGGATTTTTCTGATTGTATATATAAATGCCGGATTTTTGTCGGACAGTGTCAAAATAAAACACAAAAAGTTTAAAAATCAAAGAAATCGGGCGAAAATCTGAGAAAAACAAGGTTAATAACGCAATAAAGTGTCAAAATCGGAATTGATTAGAAACTTTATTTATAATAAAATATAATAGTTGTATTTACGGCGGGGTTTAGCGCAGTTTGGTAGCGCACTTGGTTTGGGACCAAGGGGCCGGGGGTTCGAATCCCTTAACCCCGACCACGTCGGAGCAGGCTGTATATCGTTTTCTCTGATTTTTTTGAAAATCAGAGTTCGGCTGCTCCTCATTTTCGCAAAAAAGGCACGCTCGGCTCGCTTGTTTGCTTGTAAACACGCCATTGTGCGGCTTGCTGTCGCTGCCATATTTTTGCGGGTGTGCTTTTGGCACAAATATCTTTTTGATTTCAGCTTTGTTGCAGCCCGATTTGCAAATAAGGCGCAAAAGGGAGGCAATGCAAGGCAGAAACTTGCCGAAAATACGGCAAAAACCTCTGTTTAAAAAGAAAAATAAAAAAATTTAAAAAAATTGCAAATTTTTCTTGACAAGCTGTTATGTGTATGTTATAATAACTCTTGTGTTGTTCGGGTGGTTAGCTCAGCTGGGAGAGCGTCTGCCTTACAAGCAGAGGGTCACAGGTTCGAGCCCTGTACCGCCCACCAACTTCACTTTTTAACTCAATATGCTGGTGTAGCTCAATTGGTAGAGCAGCTGATTTGTAATCAGCAGGTCGCGGGTTCGAGTCCCATCACCAGCTCCATATGGGGAGGTTCCCGAGTGGCCAAAGGGGGCAGACTGTAAATCTGTTGCGTCTCGCTTCGATGGTTCGAATCCATCCCTCCCCACCACCAAGGCTTTGTGATTGACGGTAACGTCGGTTGCAGAGTTTTTTTTCGCCCAAAAAAACTAAAATGTCAAAATGTAACTTTTTTGCGGAAAGATAATATATAATTAAAAGCAAGTGAAATGTATGAATGAATTTCACTTGCTCTTTTAACAAATATGCAGTCTGCCGCAAAAATGCAGATGTTTTTGACGATTATAAAAATCCCTGCCGTTTGCTTTTTAGTATGAAAACAAAAGGGCAGGGATTGATTTTTTTATGCGGATGCACAAAAGCAAGGTATCCTGATGTTTAAAGAAAATTTTCCGACTTAAACCACACGGAGTTCAATTTTCCGGTGCCTGAGCCGATTATTCTTCAAACGTAATTGTGTGAACGTTATTGTTTACGGCATTGGGTGCAAGACGGGTTATGCAGTATTTCTTTGTGAAATCGTAATCGCTTTCCTCAACGTCGGGCGAAGATGTCCACGGCTCTATGCAAATATACTTTGCGCCGGGCTTTGTCCACAGCATAAGGCAGTTAAAGCCGTCAAAGCTGACAGTAATTTTTCCGGGCTTTGTTTTGTGTTTAAGCGTAACTTTTTTTGAATTGATGCCCTGAAAAACAAGTGCGTCAATTGTAAAATAGTCGTATTTAAGGCTGAGAACGTTGCTGTTTTCGGTGATGGGCGTGTATTCGTCCGCCAAAAGGTTGCCGTGCAGAACTCTGCTTTTGAGCGATTCGGGTTTTTCAAAAACAACATCATAATTTTCAATGCCGTCCTCGCACAAATATCCCTCGTGGCCGCCGACTGCATAGTACATATCAACGTCGGATTTGTTGGTTACGTTATAGCGCACCGAAAGAGTTTTTTCAGAGAGAGTGTATATTACACGAAGCTCAAATTCAAACGGATACTGTTTTCTTGTTTCGTCGGTTGCGGTAAGAAGAAATACCGCCTCGTTTTTGTCTGCCTTTTCAACGTCAAATTTCATAAAGCGTGCAAAACCGTGTTTTCCGAGAGAATACTCTTTTCCGTGAACGATATACTTATCGTCCTTAAGTCCGCCGCAGATAGGGAACACCATAGGTGCGTGCATGGGCCACACGTCAGGGTCGGCGGTCCAGATAAATTCTTTTCCGTCATTATCCTTTACGCTGTGGATTTCCGCTCCCGTTTCGCTTATTTTTACGGTTAGAAATTCATTTTTCAGCTCAACCATTTTAAAAGTCTCCTTAGTAGTTTTTTGTATATTTTACCATACGTGAAAATAATTTTCAAGTAAAAAAGGATATTTGACACCAAATATCCTTAAAATCCAAAAACTTTACCATATTTATTTTGCAATTATGCTGTTATCTCTTTCAAATGGCTCGTTAAATACCATATGCTTAAACACCTCAAGTTTGTTGCCGTCGATTAAAAACTGCACCTTTTGAATGTGGTCAAGCTCAGTAAGGGAATTAACAATAGAATAAATTGTCATATATTCGCCGGCAGAGCCTCCGTTATGCTTGGACACAAATTCCTGAGAAAAGTTTACAAAGCAAATTCCGTCCTTTGTTTCAACCGATATAAGCTTCGTTCCGTCGGGAATTGTAGGCTTGTGCGCCTTGTTTTCGGGTCCTTTCATAAGCTCTGTTATAATTGTTTTTTCAATGCTGTTGTCAACAAGCGCCGCAGTGCGTGCCTCGGGAATAAGGTACATTGCCGCATCGTCTGAAAAATACAGCGTTACGGTTTCATATTTTGTCGTGTTCTGCGTCGGTGTGGTGACAAGGCTGTCCTTTGAAATTTCGCCTACCTTATCGCCGTTTGCGCTCATAAGTTCCACGCCGCTTACAAATATTTTAATTTTATTTATTCCGTCAATTTCAAACAGTGTTTTTGCAACCGAATGACGTGCCAGAAGCTCATCCGACGATGATGTTGTGTTATACTCGGACGAAAAATCGAGCGTTACAACCCCGTCCGATTCTTTAAGGCTTAAAAGCTTTGTTCCGTTGGGGATAACACGCACAAGCGGACTGTCCGCAGGACCTTTTAAAAGCTCGTTTACAACGTTTTCAAGATATTTTGGGTCTGAAGCGTTCAACGATTTATCAGACTCAAACGGACGTTCTTCACACTTAAGCTCTGTTTTTTCGGCATTGGCAAAATAGAGCTTTATTGTATTCTGTTTGCTCTTGCCGCACCCGATAAGCGCAGCGAGCATTATTATAAAAATTATACCCGTCAACCAAATATTTTTTTTCACACTAACCCTCCGTTTCCGAAAAAGAGAGATGCGACAGCAACAAAATATCTTGTGCTGAAACATAATTTCTATTTTATCATACTATATTTTTTTTACAAAACAATGAACATATGTTACAAATATATTAATTTTCTGTGAAAAGAGGAATGGACACCGTAAACGTGCTTCCTTCGTCAAGCTTGCTCGACACGCTTATTGTGCCGCCAATCATTTCAATGCTTTCAAGCGCAATTGCAAGCCCGAGACCTGTTCCGCCGGTTTCTCTTGCGCGTGCCTTGTCAACACGGTAAAATCTGTCGAATATTTTTTCACATTCCTCCTCGCTGATGCCTATTCCCGTATCCTTAACGGCAATTATAGCGTTGTCGTCCTGTTTTGTAATGCCTATTATCACCTTGCCGCCGTCGGGAGTATATTTTATTGCATTATCAATTATATTATATATACCCTGCCACAATTTGTCGTTATCTGCCATTATAAACAGACTTTCGCAGTATGAACAGTTAATTTCAATATTTTTTGCGTCCGCAAGCGGCGAAAGGTTTTTGACAATATCCATAACAACCTCACGCACATCAATAAATTCAAAGTCGAGATTAATGTTTTCCGCCTTAACATTGTCAAGTTTGGTAAGGTACAAAAGTTTTTCTATTATGCGGTTAAGTCTGTCAACCTCGGTGTTCATATCGCTTAAAAATTCTTTGACATATTTCATATCGATATCGGGGTTTTGCGCAATTGAGTCGCTCATAAGCTTTATTGAGCTTAAAGGCGTTCTTAATTCGTGGGATGCGCTCGATACAAAATCCACCCTTTTTTGTTCCAGCATAACAAGCTTGTCGCTCATTGCGTTGAATGCCTCGCCGAGCCTTGCAACCTCGTCGTGACCCTTTATTTCAAGACGTTCGTCCAAAACACCGTCGCTCATTTCGGTTATTTTTTCGGTAAAGTCCACAATCCGCTTTGTAAGAAGATTTGCAACGATAAATATAAACAGCCCTATTATAAATGTTATTACAACAAAAACGATAATGATATCTTTTGTAAGGGGAGATATGATTTTTTCCTGGATATCGGTTGTGTAGCGCACATTAATTGCGCCCAGCGGTGCGTTTTTGTTTATCGGCACGGCAACGTCAATAAGATTTTTTCCGTTGTCGTCCTCGACTATTTCGCCGCCTTCTTTTCCCTGAAGGGCGCTCATAACGCTTTTTGTGCTTTGCACTGTTGTTTCGCCGCCGGAAGGATTAAACGAGTCAAAAATAACCTCTGCCTGGCTGTTAAGCACAATAACACGTGTTTCTTTCGGTATTCTGAGCGTTTCCGCCAAAAACATATCATATCCCGGGGTAACCTCTTTCTGGTCGGGCGAAATAAAATTTCTTTCCGCCGTAAGGCTTGCAATCATATTCGCCGTTGCCGTTGCGTTTGCCTGCTCGTTTTTGTTAAGGTATGTGCTTATGGAATTGATTATGTAATAGCTGAAAATAAAGAGGGTGAGAAACATAATCAAAAAGTATGTCGGCACAAGCTTACTCGTGATTGTATCAAACTTTATTATAAGATTTTTAATTTTTCCCGGTTTCTTTTTTTCTTTTTTTTCGTCAGAGGCTTTTTTCTTATGATTTAAAATAATAACCGGCACCCCATTTCGTCATAATATATTTGGGTTCCGCACTGTTAGGCTCTATTTTTTCTCTCAGCCTTCTTATGTGAACGTCCACCGTTCGTGCGTCGCCCGGATAATCGTATCCCCAGATAAGGTCAAGAAGGTTATCTCTGCTGTAAACCTTTTCGGGATTGGACAAAAACAAATCCATAAGGTCAAATTCTTTTGAGGTAAGGTCAATGCTTTCGCCGTTTATTATGATTTTGCGCTGGTTGTAGTCAAGCGTTATGCTTCCGTATGAAATCTTCGATTTGTCAACGTTTACCGGCGCAGTACGTCTTAAAATTGCCTTTACTCTCGCTTTAAGCTCAAGAATGTTAAAAGGCTTTGTGATGTAATCGTCCGCACCGTATTCAAGACCCATAATTTTGTCCATATCTTCAGCCTTTGCGGTAAGCATAATTATGGGAACGTTTGAAAATTCCCTTATTTTCTGGCACACCGTTATGCCGTCAACCTTCGGCAGCATAAGGTCTAAGATAATAAGGTCAATGTTTTTGTCACGGGCAAGCTTCAGCGCTTCTTCGCCGTCATATGCGGCGTCTATTGTATATCCGTCCTGTTCAAAGTTAAATTTCATTCCTTTGACAAGCAGCTTTTCGTCATCAACAATTAATATTTTCATTTGGCAGTCCCCTTGATAATATAATTAATCAAGTTTATTCTAACACAATTTTTTTGTAAACGCAAGCAAAAAATAAAACCTTCCCGCACATTTAAATGCACAAAGGAAGGTTTTGTACTTTTCGGTTATTCGTGATGATGCTCATCGTGGGCGCAGCAGCTTGAGCAGCAGCCGTCGCAGCCTTTTTTAACCTTTTTGTCAATGCCCTGATTGTCATAATAGTTTTGTATTGCCGCACCGATTGCTTCTTCGGCGAGAACCGAGCAGTGTACCTTAACCGGGGGAAGTCCGTCAAGAGCCTCCATAACCGCTTTGTTTGTAAGTTTTAAAGCGTCGTCAACGCTCTTTCCCTTAACAAGCTCGGTTGCCATACTGCTTGTAGCAACCGCAGCGCCGCATCCGAATGTCTTGAATTTAACGTCTTTTATAACGTTATCTTCAATACGCATTGAAATTTTCATTATATCTCCGCACTTTGCGTTGCCAACCTGACCTACCGCATTTGCGTTTTCAACTTCGCCGACATTTCTCGGATTTGAAAAATGGTCCAACACTTTTTCGCTGTACATCATAATTATTTACTCCCTTCAACACCTTCGTACAAAGGTGACATTTGTCTTAATCTGTCCACTATTTTCGGAAGCTCCTGCAAAAGAACATCAATTTCTTCCTTCGTGTTCTGCACGCCGAGGCTTATTCTTAAAGAGCCGTGTGCCACTTCATGAGGAAGTCCTATTGCCAAAAGCACGTGCGACGGGTCGAGCGAGCCTGATGTGCAGGCAGAACCCGATGACGCTGCGATATGTTTCATATCAAGCATAAGAAGAAGCGATTCGCCCTCAATAAATCTGAACGAGAAGTTTATGTTTCCGCACAAACGTTTTGTTCTGTGACCGTTTAAGCGGCAGTAGGGAATGGTTTTCTCAATTTCCGCTATTGCGTAATCTCTGAGTGCGGTAAGTTTTTTCACTTTTTCGTCAATGTTTGCGGTTGCCTTTTCAATTGCATAGCTCAAGCCGACAATTCCGGGGGTGTTTTCGGTGCCGGCACGCCTTCCGGATTCCTGCGCACCGCCGTTTATAAAGTTGTTTATACGAAGTCCTTTTCGTATATAAAGCGCTCCGGTGCCTTTGGGACCGTTGAATTTGTGCGCCGAAAGCGAGAGCATATCAATGCCCATTTCGTGAACGTTTATTTTAACCGCACCGATTGCCTGAACAGCGTCGGTATGGAAGGTAATGCCTTTTTCCTTTGCGATTTTCGCCGCCTCTTCGATAGGCTCGATTGTGCCTATTTCGTTGTTGGCAAACATAATCGTGATTAAAATCGTGGTGTCTTTGATTGCGTTTTTAAGGTCGTCCAAAGATATAAGTCCGTCTTCGTCAACGGGAAGATACGTTACCTCAAAGCCTTCCTTTTCAAGCGATTTTAAGGTGTGCAGAACAGCGTGATGTTCAATTGACGTAGTGATAATATGATTGCCTTTTTTCTTCTTCGCCTCACAAAGACCTTTAATCGCCCAGTTGTCCGACTCCGAGCCGCCAGATGTAAAATAAATTTCGTTTGCGTCTGCGCCCAAAGCCTTTGCAACTCTGTCCCTGGCTTCGTCAATAGCGGCTCTGCTGCGCCTGCCGATTTCATATATGGACGAAGCGTTGCCGTAATTATCTGTAAGATACGGCATCATTTTGTCCAATATATCTTTGGCGAGCGGTGTGGTTGCCGCATTGTCAAAATATATCAAGTCGTTCATTTGTAAAAACTCCTTTTTTGAAAACATTAAAGTTAAGTATGTCTAACTTCAGTTACATTATAACACTTGTTTTTTCATTTTTCAACATATAATACCAATAAATTTTAAAAAAAGTTTCAGAAAAATTTGTTCAAAAGGTTAAAAAAGCGGACTGTAGAGCCGTGATTTCAAAATAACGTCTATATCCGCCGCCGTCTTGTTTTCGGCATTTATCATCAAAACTCCGCCCGCATTTTCGCACCGGAAGGCGCTTTGCGACAGAGGAGAATAATTTTTTCCCGAAAACACATATGCGTCGGCAAAACGAAATTTTTTTTCATCATATATTACCCTGTAACCCCTTTTTTCAAGACCTTCCTTTATGTTCAAAAGCCCTTTTTCAACTGCGACAGTCACATTTACCAGCTCCCTTAAGCTTTAGTTTTTGCCGAAATTGATTTTATATACAATTTTTGGAACATAAGGGGAGAATAAAGAAAAATTTTTCATCCGCCCGAGTTAAAATTTTTATCCTCCGAAAGGTTTTGACCTGAAATCGCACCCGTTGCAAGGGTATCGCACCGTTCGTTTTCGGGATGCCCTGCATGGCCCTTTACCCAAACAAGCTTCACGTTATGAAAATTCAAAAGGGTATACAGTTTTTCAAAAAGGTCGGAATTTTTGGCTTTTTCCGATTTTGTTCTCATCCAGTTGTTTTTGCGCCACTTTTCAATCCAGCCGAGGTTTACCGAATCCACAAGATATTTTGAATCGCTGTAGAGCGTAACGTCGCATTTTTCTTTAAGCGCCTCAAGCCCTTTTATTGCGGCAAGAATTTCCATTCTGTTGTTGGTTGTAAGAACAAAGCCCTCCGAAAGCTCTTTTCTTGCACCGTTATAGCTTAAAATCACACCGTAGCCGCCTTTGCCCGGGTTGCCGCTGCATGCGCCGTCGGTAAAAATTTCAACTTTTTTAAGATTTGTCATACAAGCGCCTCCGATATTTTCTTTGAAATTTCTTTAACCAAAGAAATTGAGCGCAAAGCGATTTTTTCATTTTTTTCTTTCTTTTTGCGTATTCTCTCGCCCAGAGGCTCCATAATTCCGAAGTTTACGTTCATAGGCTGAAAATCGGTAATTTGCGTATTGCTTATATAGTTTGAAAGGGCGCCTATAGCGGTGAATGATGTAAAATCTATCATCTCTTTGCCGTTTAGCATCATAAGCATATTAAGCCCTGCCGAAAGCCCCGACGCAGCCGATTCGACATACCCTTCAACGCCTGTAATCTGGCCTGCAAAAAATATTTTTTCGCATCTTTTTGTCTGATAGTATTTGTTTAAAAGCTTCGGCGAATTGATGTATGTGTTGCGGTGCATAACGCCGTACCGCAGAAATTCTGCGTTTTCAAGCCCGGGAATGAGTGAAAAAACACGTTTTTGCTCGCCGAATTTAAGGTGAGTCTGAAATCCGACGATATTATACATTGTTGCGCCCTTATTATCCTGCCGCAGCTGAACAACCGCATACGGAAGATTTCCGTCCTTTGGATTTTCCAGCCCGACGGGCTTTAAAGGTCCGAACAAAAGCGTCATCTCGCCTCGTTTTGCCATTTGCTCAACAGGCATACAGCCTTCAAAAACAGAGCCGCTTTCAAACCCGTGAACATTTGCACATTCCGCATTTATAAGCTCGGTATAGAACTTATAATATTCATCCTTTGTCATAGGGCAGTTTATATAATCCGCATCACCTTTTCCGTAGCGTGCCGCCTTGTACGCCTTGGTCATATCAATGCTGTCGTATGAAACAATCGGCGCCGCAGCGTCGTAAAAGTGCAGATATTCGCCGCCGAAAAACTTTTGTATATCGTCATAAAGCGCACCGTCGGTTAACGGGCCGCTTGCGACGATTGTGTAACTGTCGGTATCAAGGCTTGAAATTTCTTCATTTATCACCGTTATATTTTCGTTTTCTTTGATTTTTTCGGTAACAAGCTTTGAAAATTCTTCTCTGTCAACCGCAAGCGCACCGCCTGCGGGAACACGTGTTTTGTCGGCGCATTCCATAACAAGCGAACCTAAAATGCGCATTTCTTCTTTTAAAAGTCCCACTGCGTTTTCGATATTTGCCGCACGCAGCGAATTGCTGCACACGAGCTCGCAAAAATTTTCATTCTTGTGCGCAGGAGAAAACTTTTTCGGCTTCATTTCAAAAAGATTTACCTTTATATTGTGCTGCGCAAGAACATATGCCGCCTCACAGCCTGCAAGACCTGCGCCGATAACATTAACCGTCATATTTTGTATCCTCTATTTTTCAGCGTCTTTTTTTGCCTTTTTTGTCTTTTTTGCGTTTTCTTTTTCATCTCTGCACTTGGGACAGTATTTTCCTTTAAATCTGCCTGTTCGCTGATACATTATGCCGCCGCATTCGGGACATTTTTCGTCCAGCGGTTTATCCCAGCTTGTAAAGTCACATTCGGGATATCCTTCGCAGCCGTAAAAAAGCTTTCCGCTTTTTGTTTTCTTTTCAACGACGGCTTTTCCGCACTTGGGGCAAAGCGTGCCGGTTTTTTTGACAATTGCCTTTGCGTTGCGGCATTCGGGAAATCCGGGACAAGCAAGAAATTTTCCGAATCTTCCGTGTTTATATACCATAAGACGTCCGCATTTTTCGCATACAACGTCCGAAACTTCGTCTTTTAATTCAATGTTCCCTATTGCCTCCTCCGCTTTTTCAACGGTTTTTACAAACGGGGGATAAAAGTCTGCGATAACAGTATGCCAGTCTATATCACCGTCCGCAACCATATCAAGCTGTTCCTCCATTGCGGCGGTGAAGGTAACATCCACAATTTTTGAAAAATATTCCTTCATAAGGTCGGTTACAATCATACCGAGTTCTGTTGCGGCAAGCTGTTTTTTCTCACGCAGAACATATCCTCTGGCAATAATCGTAGTAATTGTCGGAGAATAGGTGGAAGGTCTGCCTATTCCTTTTTCTTCAAGCGCTTTGATAAGACTTGCTTCGGTGTAACGTGCCGGCGGCTGGGTAAATTTTTGCTCCTCCTTAAGCTCTTTAAGTTTTAAAATATCGCCTTTTTCAAGCTTGGGAAGCTTTTTCTCCGCCTCCTCTTTTTTATCGGTGCCCTCGGTATAGAGAATTGTAAAACCGTCAAATTTAACCGAAGTTCCCGTTGCTTTGAAGGTATATGAGTTTGCGTCGATTGTTGCCGAAACAGCGTCATAGACAACATTTGTCATCTGGCTTGACAGAAATCTTTCCCAAATAAGCTTGTAGAGCTTAAACTGGTCGTTTGAAAGACTGTCTTTGATTTTGACGGGCGAAAGGTCAAGGTACGTCGGACGTATTGCTTCGTGAGCGTCCTGAGCCTCCTTTTTGGTTTTGTAAATCCTGGGGGAGGGGGTGATATAATTATCGCCGTAAACTTCCTTTATATAGCTTCGTGCCTGTGCCTGAAACTCTGCCGAAATTCTTAAAGAATCGGTTCTCATATATGTGATAAGACCCACGGTGCCTTTGCCGGGAATGTTAATTCCTTCGTAGAGCTGCTGTGCCGCCTGCATTGTACGCTTTGTGGTAAAGCCTAATTTTCTTGCCGCCTCCTGCTGCATTGTGCTTGTGGTAAACGGAGGCGCAGGGGTGCGCTGTTTTACCGATTCTTTAACATTGGAAACGGTGTATACGGCGTCTTTAAGACCGTCGAGAATTTTGTTTGTGTCCTCCTCGGTTTTAAGGTCGTATTTTTTGCCGTCAATGCCGTAGAATTTTGCGGTAAGCGATTTTTTATCCTTTAAAAGATGTGCGTCCAAAGTCCAGTATTCTTCGGGAATAAAGGCATTTATTTCGTTTTCTCTGTCGCACACAAGCCTTGTTGCAACCGACTGCACTCTGCCGGCGCTTAAGCCTTTTTTTACCTTTTTCCACAAAAGCGGACTTATTTTGTAGCCCACGATACGGTCAAGAACACGTCTTGTCTGCTGTGCGTCAACCAGGTTTATGTCAATTTCACGGGGACTTTTTATAGATTCGGTAACTGCCGTTTTTGTTATTTCGTTAAATGTTATACGGCATTTTTCGTTTGTGTCAATTCCGAGTATTCGTGCAAGGTGCCACGAAATAGCCTCGCCCTCACGGTCAGGGTCGGTTGCAAGATATATTTTCGACACCGATTTTGCCTCTTTTTTCAGCGAATTTACAAGCTCCGCCTTTCCTCTTATCGTAATATATTTAGGCTCGTAGTTGTTTTCGGGGTCAATGCCGAGCTTGCTTTTGGGAAGGTCGATTAAGTGTCCCATACTCGCCATAACCTTGTAATCTTTTCCGAGATATTTTTTTATAGTCCCTGCTTTTGCCGGGGACTCAACAATAACCAGTTTTCCTTTTTTTGTTTCTTTTGAAGCGGTTGATTTTGCCATAAAATCATAAACCTCCGTAAATTTTTATATTGAAAAGCCATAATAAGGCTGTTATATTGCCAGTTCGTAAATGTTTCCTGCGTTTGCAAAGATTTTTCCGTCCATTTGCAGCGTCAGAAGAGCTGTTGAAAGACTTGAAATGTCAAGATTTGTAATTTCCGCAATTTTATCGCTGTGCAAAGGTCCGTTTGCAAGAGCCGAAAGAATTTTTTCTTCGGGCGAGTTTTCGCCGCCGTCCTCTTCGGTATCTTCCGGTTCAAAATCAAAAAATTTGTTAAAGTCCTCTGCATTTTGGTCTATGGCGTTTTGCATTTTTTCTTCGTCACGGGTTATATACATATTCAAAATATCGTCTGCGTTGGTAAGAACGTATGCGCCGTCTTTAAGAAGCTGATTTGTTCCTTTGGAATTGAGATTGTTGATATTTCCGGGCACCGCAAAAACATCTCTGCCATTGTCGTTTGCAAGACGTGCGGTTATCAGCGAGCCGCTCCTGAAGGTTGCCTCAATAACGGCAGTGCCTCTGCAAATGCCGCTTATTATTCGGTTTCTTTCGGGAAAATGATGTTTCAAAGGCTCGGCATTGGGCGGATATTCCGTTATTACCATACCTGTTTCCATTATTCTTTTCATAAGATATGCGTTTGAGGCAGGATAAACCCTGTTAATTCCGCAGCCGAGCACTGCAACGGTGGGCATATGTGCGTCAAGCGCACCGAGATGTGCGGCAGCGTCAATGCCGTCCGCCATACCGCTTACCACAAGAATACCGTTTTTTGCAATATCGGACGAAATTGCACGGGCAACGTTTGTGCCGTACGGCGTTGCCTTTCTTGAGCCGACAACCGCAACGCAAAGGTAATCGTTAAGGTTAATAAACTTTTTGCCCCGGCAGTAGAGAACATAAGGGTAGTCGCACGTTTGCTTCAAAAGATACGGAAATTCCGCCATATCGGATGTAATTATTTTAACGTCGTATTTTGCAAGCGTTTTTATAAAGCCGTCAATGCCGTCAATACTCTTGTCCGCAAGCCTGTTTTTTTCGGAGGGCGACAGCCGAAACTGCGAAAAGCTTTCGTAAGGCGCTTCATATATATTGTCAACGGTCTTGAAAACCTCGTCGAGCATAATCTTAATTTTTGCACGGCTTATTCCGCATTTAACCGTAAGCCATAACCATTTTTCAAGATTTGTCATTGTATATCACTCCGGATTTGTGTAAAAGTGTTTTGAAAATATTTACTATTTTATACACTACAATAAATTTTATGATTTGTAAAGAGTTTTTTTAAAAAAGTTTTTTCATCTATATATATACCGCTGTAAGTATTATGCGGGCAAAATGTCAAAAAATGCGTGATTAATTGTGAAAAAGTACTAAAAAATTCTATATCAAAAAATATTTTTGTGCAATTTTAACATAAATTAAGCAAAAATTTGGTTATTATATTTTTTTGCTTTTAAAGGAAATAAACGCTCCTAAATAGAAATATAATGTTAAGGACAATTTTTAAAATAAGGAGGAAAGGTAAATGTTTGACTATGAAACCAAAAACTTAAGAAACGTTTGCTTGATTTCGCACGGCAACGCCGGTAAGACGTCGCTTTGCGAGGCCTTGCTGTATAAGGCTAAAGCGACGGACAGACTGGGAAAAGTGCTTGACGGAAACACTGTATCGGACTATGACCCAGAGGAAATTAAGAGAAAAATTTCTATAAACACAACTATCGAGCCGCTTGAATGGAAAGGCGTTAAAATCAACATTATTGACACGCCGGGATATTTTGATTTTGTAGGCGAACAGATAGAGGGTGTTGAGGCGGCTGACAATGCGCTTATTATGGTAAGCGGAAAATCGGGCGTGAGTGCGGGAACGGAGCGTTCGTGGGAATTTGCGCAGGCAAAAAATATGCCAATTATGTTCTTTATAAATAAGCTTGACGACCACAAAGCGAACTATCAGAAGGTTTTGGAGGAGCTTAAGGATAATTTCGGAAAATCTGTCGCACCGTGCCTTTTCCCAATAAAAGACGGTGACGATTTTATAGGTTTTATAGATATCGTTTCAATGCAGGCAAAAATGTTTAACAAAGACGGAAGTATCACCTTTGAAGAAATCCCCGAAAATATGAAGGAAATTGCGCAGACAAACCGTGATATGCTTATGGAGGCGGTTGCTGAGGTAAGCGATGAATTTATGGAAAAGTATTTTGACGGCGGAGAATTTACCGACGACGAAATTACCTACGCATTAAAGCACGGCGTTAAGGAGGGCAGCTTTGTCCCCGTTTTGTGCGGTTCTGTTTTAAAGGGCATAGGCATTGAAATTTTGCTTGACTATATGCGCAAATATTTTTGCAATCCTGCCGAAGCAAGCACTGTAATCGGAGAAAATCCCAAAACGGGCGAGGCGGTTGAAATTAATGCCGACCGTGATGCGCCTTTGTGCGCAAGGGTTTTTAAAACCGTTGTTGACCCGTACATAGGAAAAATGTCGTTTGTAAAGGTTTTGTCGGGCACTCTTTGCGCTGACAGCACGGTTTACAATTCCGAAAAAGGTGAAAACGAAAAAATTGCCAAGCTGTTTGTCCTCAGGGGAAAGAAACAGATTGATGTTCCGAGGCTTTATGCGGGCGATATCGGCGCCACCACAAAGCTTGCGCACACCGATACGTCGGATACGCTCTGCTCCGCAAAGGATATTGTAAAACTTGAAAAAATTGAATTTCCCGAGCCTGTTTTGTCGCTTGCGGTTGTTCCCAAGGCTAAGGGCGACGAAGAAAAAATCAGCGCAGGCTTAAACAAGCTTGTTGAAGAGGACCCCACATTTAAGGTGTATCAGAATAAGGAAACAAAACAGACAATTATTGCGGGCACCGGCGAACAGCATCTCAACATTATAACCACCAAGCTTCAGACAAAATTCGGCGTTGCGGTTGACCTTGCCGAGCCGAAAATTGCATACAGAGAAACAATTAAAAAGAAGGTTAAGGTTGAAGGAAAACATAAAAAACAATCGGGCGGACACGGTCAGTACGGTCACGTTTGGATTGAATTTGAGCCGTGTGACAGCGAGGATTTGGTGTTTGAAGAAAAGGTGTTCGGCGGCTCTGTTCCCAAAAACTTTTTCCCGGCTGTTGAAAAAGGGCTTCGTGACAGCGTAAAATGCGGAGTTCTGGCAGGATATCCCGTTGTTAACCTGAAGGCTACTCTTGTTGACGGCTCGTATCACAGCGTTGATTCCTCCGAAATGGCATTCAAGACGGCGGCAAATCTTGCATACAAGACAGGACTTGCTCAGGCAAATCCCGTGCTTTTGGAGCCGGTGGGACGTCTTAAGGTTACGGCGAGAAACGATTATACCGGCGATATTGTGGGTGATATCAACAAGCGCAGGGGAAGAGTTCTCGGAATGAATCCGACAGGCAAAAACGTTACCGAGGTTGAGGCTGAGGTGCCAATGGGCGAAATGGCAAAATATGCGATTGATTTAAGGGCGCTCACCAACGGCAGAGGTAAGTTTGGGTTTGTTTTTGACCACTACGAGGAGGCTCCGTTCAATGTTTGCGAAAAGGTAATTGCCGAAGGCAAGAAACAATAAATTTTAAAGCGTCTGCAAAAATGCAGGCGCTTTTTTGCATAAAAATATTGCATTTTTTGAAAAAATGTTGTATAATTATACAAAATTCACATTTTGGAGGAATTGCAATGAAACTTTGGGGCGGACGTTTTGAAAAGGGGACGGACGAGCTTGTAAATGATTTTAATTCGTCAATCCGTTTTGATAAAAGAATGTATAAACAGGATATCGCCGGCAGTATTGCGCACGCAAAAATGCTTGGAAAATGCGGTGTTATAAGCGCTGACGAAAGCAAGCTTATTACAGATACGCTGAAAGAAATTTTAGGCGAAATCGAAGAGGGAAAGGCTTGTTTTATGATTGACGCAGAGGATATTCATATGAATATCGAAACTATGCTTATTGAAAAAATAGGCGATACGGGCAAAAAACTGCACACCGGCAGAAGCAGAAACGACCAGGTTGCCCTTGACATACGAATGTATTTAAGGGACGAAACGGACGAAATTGTAAAAATGCTCAAAAATCTTCTTTCGGTGCTTATAAAAATTGCAAAGGACAATCTTGAAACCATAATGCCGGGCTATACACACCTTCAGAAGGCGCAGCCCATAACCCTTGCGCATCATATGTGCGCATATACGCAGATGTTTGAGCGTGACATTATGCGTCTTTGCGATTTGCGAAAAAGAATTAACATAATGCCGCTCGGTTCGGGTGCGCTTGCGGCAACAACCTATCCTTTTGACCGTGAATTTGTTGCAAAAGAGCTTTCGTTTGACGGTATCACATATAATTCTCTCGACGGCGTTTCGGACAGGGATTTTGTGATTGAGATGTCGTCTGCGCTGTCAATTATTATGATGCATCTTTCACGCTTTTGCGAGGAGCTGATTTTGTGGAATTCCAACGAGTTTTCGTTTGTTGAAATGGACGATTCGTGTTCGACCGGCTCAAGCATTATGCCGCAGAAGAAAAACCCCGACGTTGCCGAGCTTATAAGGGGAAAAACGGGAAGGGTATACGGCAGTCTTATAACAATTCTTACGGTTATGAAGGGTATTCCGCTTGCATACAATAAGGATATGCAGGAGGATAAAGAGTGCGTTTTTGACGCAATTGACACCGTAAAGCTTTGCATACCCGTTTTTGCAAAAATGCTATATACGTTAAAATTCAACAAAGAAGCTATGTATAAAGGCGCCGGCGGCGGATTTACGAATGCAACCGACGTTGCGGATTATCTTGTACGTAAAAACATTCCTTTCCGCAAGGCACACGAAATTGTGGGAAAGACCGTGCTTTACGCAACCAAGAAAGGAAAATCGCTCTCTGAGCTTACTATAGCCGAGTACAAAGAAATCTGCCCGGAAATAGACGAGGATATTTACGATGCGATTGATTTGAAAACCTGCGTTGAGGGAAGAAAAATCACAGGCGGCCCCGCAAAAGAAGCGGTTTTAAAGACAATAGAAAAAGATTTGGATTTTCTGGAAAAAGATTTTTAAAAAATACTTGACAAATATAAACCATTGTGGTAATATTATTGGTAGCTTGATTTGATAAATTCAGATTTTTAAGCTGACACAAAAGTAGAAGATCCGCTTCTCACCTTACGGTTTAAAGGTATCGGTAAGGTCCGTGTTTTGTTTTTGCTTATGCACGGCAGGTGGATTTTCACCTGCTTTTTTATTTTGTTTGGAGGTGCTTTGTCATCAGTAATAAGGAATTAATGATTAACGAAGAAATCAGAGATAAACAGGTGCGTGTTATCTCGTCGGACGGCGAACAGCTCGGCGTTATGAGCTCGAAAGACGCTTTGAATATTGCCGAACAAAAGGGAATGGACCTTGTTAAAATCGCTCCGCAGGCTACTCCGCCCGTATGCAAAATTATGGATTACGGAAAGTATAAGTTTGAGCTTGCAAAGCGTGACAGGGAAACAAAGAAAAACCAGAAGGTTGTTAATATTAAAGAAATCCGTCTTTCGCCTTCTATCGATACAAACGATTTCAACACTAAGGTTAATCATACGCTTAAATTTTTAAAATCGGGTGATAAGGTAAAAATAACCGTGCGTTTCCGCGGCAGAGAGGTTAACCATTCTTCGCTCGGAAAAGTGCTTCTCGATAAGTTTGCGCAGGCTATCGAAGATGTTGCGGTGGTTGAGAAAAACGCAAAGCTTGAGGGCAGAAATATGTTTATGGTTATTGCTCCGAAGTAAGAAGCAAACGTTAAAAATGTCTTTATAAGACTTAAAAATTTCAGAAGGGAGTCATTTTATTATGCCTAAAATCAAAACTCACAGAGCTTCGGCTAAAAGATTCAGCCTTACAAAAAACGGCAAGGTTAAAAGAGGACAGGCTTACAGAAGCCATATCCTTACAAAAAAATCAACTAAGAGAAAAAGAGGTTTGAGAAAGGCTGCGTATGCGTCAACCGCAAACGAGGCTACAATCAAGAGATTGATACTTTATAAATAATACAGAAAAGGAGTGTACTCACAATGGCAAGAGTTAAAGGCGCATTATCTACAAGAAAAAGACGTAAAAGAGTGTTAAAACTCGCTAAAGGATACAGAGGCGCAAAGAGCAAGCTTTTCAGAACTGCTAAACAAGCGGTTATGAAATCGCTCGTTTATGCTTATACAGGAAGAAAATTAAGAAAAAGAGATTTCAGAAAGCTTTGGATTACAAGAATCAGTGCTGCCGCTAAAATGAACGGCATCAACTATTCAAGATTTATGAACGGTCTTAAGAGAGCAAACATTGATATGAACAGAAAAATGCTCTCCGAGATTGCAATTGCCGACCCCAAAGCATTTACAGAGTTGGTTGAAAAGGCAAAAGCCGCTCTTTAATTTAAAAAATTTGAGCCACTATGCCGAGTTTTTCGCATAGTGGTTTCATTTTTTTATGCCAAAAAATTTTTTGCGGATGGTATTTATGAGCGAGGTTATAAAAAGCACACAAAACAGCATATTTAAGCATATTTCAAAGCTTTCAGACGCAAAGTACAGAAACAAATTCGGGCAATTTGTTCTGGAGGGCGAGCGGCTTGTATTTGACGCATACGACAAAAATGCAGATATTGATTTTGCGGTTTTGTCCGAGGATTATACCGGAAAAGCTTTGCAGTGCGCAAAAACATATGTGTTTGACAAAAAGCTTTTTTCGCAAATTAAAAATACCGTCAATTCTCAGGGAATTTTAGCGGTTGCAAAGATGAACAAAAATTTTTCGCACGATTTTTCCGCCGCACGGACGGTTGTTTATCTTGACGGCATTCAGGACCCCGGAAATATGGGCACGATAATCAGAACCTGTGATGCGGCAGGTGTTGACGCTGTTGTCGTTTCTGAAGGGTGTGTTGATGTTTATAATCCCAAGGTTGTAAGGTCAACTATGTCGAGTATTTTTAGTGTGGATGTTGTTTTCGGCAAAAGCAACCTTGAGCAGCTTAAAAATGAGGGATTCAGCCTTATCGGAACGCATCTTTCGGCGAAAAAAAGCATTTTTGATATTGATTTTTTGAAAAAATGTGTTATAATTATTGGTAATGAGGCGAACGGAATAAGCAATGAGGTGCTTGATATCTGCGACGAAAAGGTTATTATTCCCATGGTCGGAAAGTGCGAGTCGCTCAATGCTGCGGTTTCCTGTTCGGTATGTGTGTATGAGGCGCTCAGGCAAAGGCTTGGTTAGTTCTAACGTGCTTAAAAAGGCTTTGTTTCGGCATTTTTATCTAAGCGCTGACGCAAGATTTATTTAATATTTTTGCGCCCTTGGCTCAACGGATAGAGTAGCTGACTTCGAATCAGTTGGTTGTAGGTTCGAATCCTACAGGGCGTGCCAGAAAAAGCGGTCAAAATAGATGCAATCTGTTTTGACCGCATTCTTATGCGGTTTTTGAGCATTTTTGAAAAATTCGATTTGACTAAAAAACAGTAGATGCACCCACCGGTTTGACCGGACTTGAACCGGGGACACCGTAAAAATCAAATATAAAATCAATTCAAAAAACGCTAATGTACAAAACAGATGCAATGTATAACATAATGGTTTTGAACCGTAACACAACTTAATATGGATAAATTAAGACGATAGTTTCTAAATAGAGATTATCGTCTTTTTTTGTATTTCCAAAAATGAAAGGATGAAAAAAATGAATGAGAAAAAATTTTTACAACAGATGTACGGCAAACTTGAAAATCAATTAGAACAGGAGGTGAAACTTGCAGATGACAGCATTGAAATTTCAGAGGGCGATAAAGCTATTTTCAAAATTGACAGTAAAGGCGATGTGCTTTATTCGGCGGACAAGCAATTCTCAAATATCGTTAACAAGCTTCATGGCAAAATAGAGAATGATGTACGCAACACAAAAGAGTTTCTTAAAGTGATGGATAACAGTCCGGAATTAACGGCGGTTGACCTTAATGCACCGTACAAAAAATTGCTGGAGTATAACGATGTTGTTCTTGCCGGAACGGAGCATAGTGACGGCAGCTTTGAATTTGTGACTTGGGACTGTAAAAACAACAGTTTAGATCACGGACACTACTATGAAGATTACGAAAGAGCAAAAGAGGATTTTGTAAAACGATCAGAGTTATTGCCTGAAAATCAAATATTCTCTGCTGATGAACGGTTTGAATTATACAGATGTGTTGAAGATACATTGTCTGCCGGATTTGAATTAAGCAGCGATGTTGAAAATATACTTGCCGATGTGAAGGAAAAACTAAAAGAAAGTATTCCCGATTTTGATAAACGGCTGACAACGCTTGATGAGCAGGATCAGCAGCAGGAACAAAAAATGTAGCGAAAGGGTGAGTTAAATGTTTACCGTTGATTTTAGATTTGAGGAAAATCAAACAACCATAGAATTCCCTTGCAATGAGGAATTTTTGTCGTCAAAGTTTGATGAGTTGGGGGTGAAGGATAAGTTAAAAACGAGTCAGTATGTGGTAGGAACGAACTATGCCGCATTAAAACGGCTCGTAACCGATTTTGTTGATGTCGGTGAACTTAACTTTCTTGCGAAATGCCTTGACAGTTTTGATAAGAACGAATTAAATAATCTGTGGTTTGAAAGAATACAGAATATTACAGCAATCGAAAATCTGTATGCGGCAAATAATGTGCTTCGCGCAGTTGAAAGGGCAGAAAAAAACAATGAACTTGACAAACTGGAGGCTGTTATTGATTTTGCGGACAGATACGACAGTGCGTCAATCATAAAACTTGAAGATAACATAGACAACTTCCGATATTTTGATAATGTATACGATAAAGAAGGGTTAGGTCGGGCTTTAATAGATGAAAACGATGACTACTATATAGATGAAGATATTGAGGAGTTTTTTATGTTTGAACAGTATGCCGAATCTGTCATGAATGAATGCGACTGTAAATTCTGTGATAACGGCGCCGTTTTGCTTGAAGGCTTGACGCTCGCAGAAATATTCGGCGAGGATAATCAGTCAGAGGAAATGACAATGGGTGGAATGTAGAATGAGGGAGGTGAAAAAATGTCGGAGAGCAGAATTTTAGCCGTTAAAATTGACGGCAAGCTGTTTGACAAGCTTGATGAGTTTGTTGAGGAAACAAAGGTTACAAAGCAGAAGTATATCAGTGAAATTTTAAGCCGAGAATTAGGGCAGTGGATGCAGCAGAAGGCAGAGCAGGATAAGAACCTCGACATAAAACACACTGACGGGCAAAAAGTTTGGGACAAGCCGGAGGTTATGGAGGCTATTGACGACTTTATGCTCCGAACCGGTAAGATTCCGAAACAGACAGAATTTAAGAATGAAAACGGTCTTCCGTCATACGGAGCAGCAGGACGGGCGCTTGAAATGTCTCCTGCGGAATATATGCGGGAGCGATACGATGCGCTTGGAATTGAAACAAAACAGGAAAATATTGAAATGACTATGTAGGCGGTATGTTCTGAAAAAGAATGTACCGTCTTTTTTTGTGGTCAAAGGCGAGAGAAAAGCGGTTGAACGAAGATGTTAAAAACGAACAGAAACCAAATTATGCGAGGTGCGAATGGAATGAAAAGAAATATTGATATTTTAATCGAAATACAGATAAAAATATACAGGTTCAAGTTTGCAGCAGATGATATTTCTGTGGCAGTGGATGTCAATGACGCAGAATTATCAGACTTAATTAAAGGCGGCAATAAAAGCACGGTTGTCCTTATGAATATGATAGTCGGTATCACAGGATGTCTCGATTTGCTTACCGAGGATATAAAAGCATCAATGCTGAATGAAGGATTTGACATTGATGATTTTAATGAATGGAGTGCAAAGCTGATATATAACCCGTTTAGTATTGAGGGTATGCTCGAAACATTTGAAAATGCTCTCGAAGTATTAGAGGTATATATCCTTGAAACAATTCGGGGGTACAGAATTTTAACACAGTTTGCATACGATAAAGACACACGCCTGCCGGATCACATAGATACGGAGGATGAGGATTGACGTCGGCAAAGTTTATGTCGGGTACGAGGCTTTTCGCCTACGAATGTATGATGCAGCAGATACCCGATATGGGGAGATGCAGTAAAGAAGAAAAAAGACTGAAAGCACAGTATGCCGGAATGTTAAAAGAATATATGCGTGAATACGGATACGGAAGTATTATAAAAAGGGTGCTGAATTCATTGGACAGATTTTTGTTTGATGAATTTATTTTTTGCAATGAGGGGCATAGGGATTTGTTTTGGAAAATGCACGGAAAGTGCGTGAAAACCGACAAAAGATTAGATTTCAGAAAAGCTGCTGTTATTTATCTTTTGAGCGCTGACAGAGTATTCGGAACAATCCTTGAAAACTATGTATCCAATCCGCTTTATATTCTGCCGAAAATGTATAACGTCAGTAACGGTGAAGAACAATATAATTTGTATCACGCAGTCAGAATGCTTGCGGGAATGGAAACAGGTCTTGCGGAGGACGATCTGACCGAGGACGGCGTTGTAGATGATAAAACTCTTTGTTTGATTATCAATGCCAAATTTATTGAGAAGTACGGTATAAGCGGATATAAAGATAAGCGGAAAAGGAAACAGACCTATATGAACTATCCTATGAACCGCAGACAGAAAACATATTCGTATACAAGAGCTGATGATCGGTAATGCCCAATGGTCTGTGTGCTTATTATAAAACTCATCAAAAAATTATGATTGTTTTGCTGATATAAGTGGTAACATTAATGTATTAAGTGTAAAAATATTTATAGAACGGGGTGGCTTGATGAATACAAAGCCGAAAGAAAAATATAATGATATTTCTATTGTTTCGGAAAATAGGGAAAAGCAACGGGCGTACTATGTGCCATTTTCGAATGGAAGAGATGCACTGATAAGCCGATGGTGCGAATCCGACAGATGCATAATGTTAAATGGAGAATGGAATTTTAAGTATTTTGAGTGCCCACTTGATATTCCGGAGGACATTTCAGGTATAGAGTACAAGGATAGCCTCCAAGTTCCTTCTTGTTGGGAATGTTACGGTTATGGGCAGATTCAATATACGAATATAAACTATCCGTTTCAGTATGATCCGCCGTATACATACAAGTTAAATCCGGTGGGAGTATATAATCGTTCATTTTATCAAAAAAAGGATAATGAAAAAACATATATCGTTTTTGAAGGCGTGAGCAGTTATTTGGAATTGTATGTAAACAGTATATATGTTGGAATGAGCCGTGGAACACATATGCAGGCTGAGTTTGACATTTCTCGATATGTAAAAGACGGGATGAATGATATATGTGTGCTTGTGTACACTTGGAATGTGGAAAGCTATCTTGAAGACCAGGATTTTTTTCGATTTCATGGAATATTTCGTGATGTATATTTGATAAGGAGACCGATTAACCATATAAGAGATATTTACATAAAGCCCGATATAGGCGGTAAAATTGAATTTGAATTTGATTTTATAGATGAAGAATTGCCGTGCAAGATTTCTGTATTAAACTCGAACGAAAAAATTATTGCGGATAAAACAGTAAAAAGCGGTGAAAAAATATATATTGACTCACCAAAACTTTGGTCAGCGGAACATCCAAACCTTTACGGGGTACTGATAAGTTGCGGTGGTGAATATATTTATAAAAAGATAGGTTTCAGAAAAATTGAAACATCACCTAAAGGTGAACTTTTGATAAATGGCATATCGGTTAAACTTAAAGGTGTTAACAGGCATGATTCAAATCCTAAAACGGGTTATTGCACAACCTATGAGGATATGAAAAACGATATTATTTTGATGAAGCAGAATAATATAAATTGCATAAGAGCTGCACATTATCCCAATCATCCTGAATTTTTAGAAATGTGTGATTATTACGGTATGTATGTGATAGATGAATGTGATCAGGAAACACATGGGGTTGAACACGCTTTCGGTTTATGTTCGCTTGCATCTATTGAGCAAATGGCAAATAATCCTGTGTTTTTGCCATCATATATGGACAGAATGGAGCGAATGGTTGAGAGAGACAAAAACTCACCGTGTATAATATCCTGGTCGCTTGGGAACGAGGGACAATTCGGTATAAATCACATCAAAATGTCAGAATGGACCAAAGAACGAGACAATACACGCCTTATTCATTATGAACGCACAGCTTTCCCCAACAAGGCATATGGTGCAGACCAGATGAAAATAGATCCGTGTGTTGATGTTATAAGCCGCATGTATACAAGTTTTGAAAGCCTTGATATACAAGGGGAAATGACCGATGACCGGCGTCCTTATTTTCTTGCGGAATATTGTCATGCTATGGGGCTTAGTCCCGGCGGTGTTAAAGATTACTGGGATATAATATACAAGTATCCCAGACTAATCGGCGGATGTGTATGGGAGTGGTGCGACCATGCAGTTGAAAAGAAACTTGAGAATGGTAAAATCGGATATATTTACGGTGGCGATAGCGGAGATTTTCCAAATGACGGTAATTTTTGCTGTGACGGATTGGTATTTCCTGACAGAAAGCCGTCTACAGGTCTGCTAGAATACAAAAAAGTTATTGAACCTTGGAAAGTAAATTGTATCGACGCATTGAGTGGAAAATTTGAAATTGAAAATCGATATGATTTTACTGATTTTAATGAATTTAGTTTTTCGTATGCAATTATGGTTGATGGTAAGATTTACGACAGCGGAAGTTTTGAAATGGAACTTGAAGCACATAAAAAGAAAATCATTACGCTTAATTTCCGCAAACCATCTGAAGTCGAAAACGGAGTATATATAGAATTATATATGAATGTTGCTAAGCCCGAATCGTGGTGCAATGCGGGACATAATATTTCGTGGGCGCAGTTTGAGCTGCCGGTGGAAAGAGTGCCACAAAAAGCCCCTGTGCTCCGGTCGGTTGTCGTTGAAGACGGTAAAAGATATATAGATATTAAATCGGGAGAAAATAATATAGAAATAGATAAAGCCCGGGGAATGATTTCGTCGCTCAAAAAGAATGGCAGAGAATTACTTGTGCGACCATCTGACCTTGTAATATGGCGTGCGCTTATAGATAATGACAATTATGTAAAAGATGATTGGGAAAACGAATTTTTCCACAAAACATATTTTAAGGTAAGAGATTTCAATACAAAAACAGTGGGAGAGAAGTGCATAATTGATATAAACGGTACTCAGGGTGCAAGCGGACGGTTGCCAATATTTGATGTAAATATAAGATATACAGTAACATCGTATGGAGTGGATATACATATAGATGCTGTTAGAAACGAAATCAAAACAATGAACAGAAGTTCTTCGGAAGAAAGCAAGCTTGACTTGAAATTGAAAAAAGATATTGATCAAGTTCCCCGTTTTGGTATGAGATTCGCATTTAAACCGGAGTTTGAAAATATTGAATATTTCGGAAAAGGCAGTTCAGAGTGCTACATCGACTATCAGGAACACGCAAAAATGGGAATCTGGCGGAGTACGGTAACTGAAGAATATCAGCCGTATATAAAACCGCAGGATTGTGCGAATCATATGAGTACAAAATGGTTAAAGCTTTTCGGCGGCGAAACAGTAAGATTTGAAACCGATAAAACATTTGAGTTTTCAGCATTGCACTATACTATTGAGGAACTGTATGAAAAAGCACACGCATTTGAGCTTGAACAGTCAAAAAGTACAGAGGTGCTTATATGTTATAAAAACAGAGGTGTCGGTTCACATAGCTGCGGACCTGAACTGCAAAAAAATATTGTGTAACTGATAAAAAAATTAATTTCGAATTTAATATATGTTTGTAGCAAAAACGGCAGCAAAGGTCCTATGGATTTTTGCTGCCGTTTTTCACGAAATAAAAGATTTTGGTGTAGTATTCATAAATTTTGAAAATAACTTGTAAAAATAGCATACATCCGGAATGTTGACTGCCTCAGCTGCTTCTGAGATGCTGTATTCTCCACTGTTTAACAGGTCGCAGGCTTTTTTTATTCTAAGATAGTTCCGGTATGTTATCGGTGACATATTTTTGTGTTTTCTGAACAAACGGCGAAAGTTGCCCTCGCTGGTATTGCACATTTCGGCAAGCTCGTGCACGGTGCAGTCGCTCAAATAATTATTTTCCAAAAATATTATCCCTTTATAAATTGTCTGATAATTCAGCTTGGTATATCGGCGCAGACTGTCGTTTTGCAGACTGTACAATATTTTATACAGCTCGGACAGTATTTTCAGCTTGTACCCGACCGCACCCTGCATCCATATATCAAGCGCATTTTTAAACATTTCAAGATAGCGGCCGCTTTTATCGACCGCTGCGATACATATTTTATCGGGAAGGGTAATAAGGTCGCTTACAATCTGAAAATTAAAGGTTATAAATTCGCCGACCTCGCCTTTCGGCCACTCCGATTTATAGGCAATATCGCTCGGCAGGTACACTATATTACCCGCGGGCGCGCGCAGCTCGTTTTTCGTGCCGCGGTTAAAAATTATCAGTCCGTTTACTACATAAAAAAGCCGATAAAACTGTCGGTCACTCTTTCGACACACAAATGTGTCGGGCGTGTATACCTTATCAGAAAAAACTCCGAAACTTAATGTCGTATTGCCGATTTCTTCAAAATCTTTTATAAAAAAATCGCCGTTCATTCCAAGCGACCCCCTTACTTTATTTATGTTCGTATTATACAATAAAAAGCCTGTTTTGTCAATAGAAATTCCGCGTGTCTTGGGTTATAATTATATGTATTAAGGGTCTGTGCCGAAATCGGAAAAGGGCGCGGGCAACCGTGAAAGGCTGGAGCATTATGGATAAAAAGGTAAAAATAGGAATAGTGGGCTTTGGCGAGTTTTCGCTGAGCCATATCGGGATATTTATGGCGCATCCGAGCGTTGAAAAGGTGGTCGGTGCGGAGCTGAACGAGGAGCGGCGGGCGTTTGTGAAGAACAAATACGGTATCGAGATGTATCCGAGCTATGAGGAAATGCTCGAAAAAGAGCCGGAGCTTAATTCGGTCGGCATCTTTGCGCAGCGGCATCAGCACGGTCCGATGATAATCAAGGCACTGAAGGCGGGAAAAAACGTGTTTTCGGCAGTTCCGATGGGCTGCTCCGAGGAGGAGGTATTTGAAATCCTTGACTTGGTAAGAAAAACAGGTCTGACGTTTGCAATGGGCGAAACGTGTTACTACTTTCCGTGCGCGGTCTGGGCGAGAAAGGCAAACCGAGAGGGTCTGTTCGGTCAGATTACCTACGGCGAAGCGCAATACTACCATGACGTAACCGGAATGTTTGAGTCATTTTTCTCGGTGGGCGACAGCTTTAAACGGGTTGCGGGGATTCCTCCGATGTACTACGGAACACATTCGGCGGCAATGCTGATTTCCTCAATCGGCGACATACCCGCCGAGGTGTGCTGCTTCGGCTACAGGGACGCCGTAGGCGACGGCATTTACGGCAAGGGTGTAAACGACTGGGATAACCCGTATTCCAATGAAACCGCGATTGTCAGATTCAAAAACGGCGCAGTCGGCAGACTGAACGAGTTCAGAAGAATAGGCTCGGTCAAGCCGTCAAGCTATATTACGGGAATCTACGGCACAAAGGGAACGTACGAATACAGCGGAAATCAGCACTTGTTCTCACGCGGCGCGGTTTTCGGTCAGACTGCGGATTCGGTTGATCTAAGCGATGAAATTAACACATATACATACACTGCCGAGGCGGACAAAATCGACAAAAAACTCGGCAGACTGGAATACAAATACCATGTGGGATTTTCCCCCGTGCATAACACGGACAGACTTCCCAAAGAGTTTGTCGAAATGGAAAAAAGGGAAAAGGCGGAAGGTGACCTCTCGGTAATCGGACACAACGGCTCGCATTTTTTCTGCGTTGACGATTTTGTAAGGGCGGTCACAGAGGATAAAATCCCTCCGATAAACGCGTGGACATCGGCGGTCTACACGCTTACCGGAATCCTTGCTCACGAAAGTGCGATGAGCGGCTCCAAAATACTGAAGTTCCCCGATATAGGCGAAATCCCGCGCGGAAAGGATTTGTTGAGCTTTGATTAAGGAAAAGAATATAAAACCGCCGGTCAGCTGCTGTATAGACATGATGTTTTCGGAGCTTGATTTTTATGACAGAATAGGCGCGGTCGGGGACTGCGGAATAAACACGGTCGAATTTTGGAAATGGACAAACAAAGATGTTGATAAGGTTAAGCGGTTGCTTGACAAAAACAAAATGCGGCTCTCGGTGTTCAATATCGACAGCACGGATGAGGCACTCTCTTATGATTTATCGAGAGGAATACTTAACTCCGGCAGAGCGGACGAGTTCATTTCGGCGCTGAGCGAGAGCATACCGGTGTATAAGAAGTTAAATGCATCTGCTATGATAGCGCTTATAGGCGAAAATGCACCGTACTGCGAGGAAAATGTACTAAAATGCCTGAACGCCGCAAAGCCGATATGCGAAAAAGAGAATGTAACCCTGGTAATCGAGCCGCTTAACGCTATTGACAGAAAAGGGTACTCCATGCCGTATGCAAAGCCCGTTTTTGAACTCTTAAAAAAGGTAAACAGCCCAAACATTAAAATGCTCTATGACATTTATCATCAGAATATGACGGGCGATTTCTCCATGGAGGATATACGAAAAAATATTGATTTGATAGGTCACTTTCACGTTGCCGATTCCCCGGGCAGGCACGAGCCGGGGACGGGAAAGGTTGACTATGTAAAAATACTGAGCGAAATATCCGCACTGCCGTATAGCGGATATATCGGTCTTGAATACAGGGCAACAAAAAACGACGGCAAAACATTCGGATTTTTAAGGGAGTCGAAGCTCATTGATTAAGGTTTGTATAATAAGCTGCGGAATGATAACAAATTCCGCACATATACCGGCGTACAGAAATTTCGGCGACGACTTCTGTATATCTGCGGTGTCGGACATAAACGAAACTGCGGCAAGGGAAACGGCAAAGCGTCACGGCATACCGAATTGGTATAAGGACGCGGAGGAAATGCTTGAAAAGGAGAAACCCGACCTTGTTTCGGTCTGCGTTCCGAATTGCTTTCATAAGGAATACACTCTCATGGCGCTGAACAGCGGCGCAAACGTCCTTTGTGAAAAGCCGCTTGCGTTCTGCTATGCGGATGCAAAAGAGATGTTTGACACGGCAGAAAGAAACGGCAGGCTCCTTATGGCGTGTCAGAGTATGCGTTTTACTCCCGACCGCCTTGCCGCAAAGGAGTACATAGATAAAAACGGTCTCGGAAATATATATTACGGCGACTTTGCAAGGGTGCGCCGCAGAGGTATTCCGTACTGGGGAGCCTTCCATATAAAAAAAATCAGCTGCGGCGGAGCGTTTGTTGACATCGGCGTACATATGCTCGATGCCATCTTGTGGCTTATGGGAAATCCTGAGATAAAGTCGGTAAGCGGTGTTACAATGCAAAATCACAAGCAGGAGCTGGGCTCATTAAAATCCAGCGGTGCACTTACCGGAAATGTGGATAATATGCGGAAATTTAATCCCGATGAAATGGATGTTGAGGATTTTGCCTGCGGAACGCTTAAATTCCGCGGCGGCGCGAACGTCAGCTTTAAGGTGGCATGGGCGGCAAATATGCCTGAAAGCTCCGATATTCGTCTTGTCGGCGACAGGGCAGGGATAGATTTGCCGAGCGGAAAAATTTATTTCGGCGAGGACGGCGAAGAAATTCTCAAAACAGAAAAGCTTATCTACAATTCGCCGTTTGCGGGGCATATTTACATTGCAGATAATCTGCGCAAGGTTATAAAAGGCGAAGCTGAACCGATTGTAAAGCCGTCAGAAACAATAAATACGGCGAAAATACTTGAGCTTTTCTACAAGTCGGCAGAACTTAAAAGAGAGGTGTTTGCAGATGAAAACTAAGGCTGTAATAATAGGATTTTCGCATATGCATGTAAACGAGGTTGCACTGTATATCAGCGAGCAGCCGGACTTTGAACTTATCGGTGCGGCAGATGTGAAGTCGAGCGTTGACGATATTCCGTCATTGCGCTACACCCCGAAGTGGAACCTTGGAAATGTGCGCGAAAACTACTGCAAAAACATTTATGACGACTATAAACAGATGCTCGACGAGTTAAAACCTGACATTGCGTTTATCCTCACCGAAAACTGCCAAAAACCCGAGGTTGTTGAGGAATGTGCAAAGCGCGGTGTTAACGTGTCGATAGAAAAGCCCATTGCGGTAAGCTATGACGAGGCGAAAAAAATTGAAAAAAGCGTTGAAAAATACGGCATTGAGGCGGTTGTAAACTGGCCCGTTGCGTACAGACCGTATTTATACAAGCTTAAAAATGTGCTGGACAGCGGTGTTATAGGAAAACCAATAAAACTTCGCTACATCAACGGTCATACGGGTCCGCTCGGAAAGGGCGCAAAACACAGGGGCGTGTCGTCAAAGGCGGAGGAAATGACAGATGTTCAGCGCGGAAAAACCTGGTGGCATCATCTTTCGCACGGGGGCGGTGTGTTTTTGGATATCGCCTGCTACGGCTGTTATTTTTCCGACTGGTTTTTCGGCAAAGGAAAATCGGTAGTTTCGTGCGGTGAAAATTTAAACACTCCGTTCGGCAATACCGAGGATAATTTTGCCGCGGTGATAAAATACGACGGCGCTATGTCGGTTGTCGAGGGCACGTGGACGACTCCGCGCGCGGTTATTCCGTCGGGTCCTATGGTGCTTTGCACCGACGGTGTTGTTATGTGCACGGGCGGTGCGGAAAATTCGCCCGATGTAAAAGCATTTGACATTTACGGAAACGAACTTGAAATTCCCGACGCGGATTTAAGCGCGGAATTTAAGAATATGCCCGAAATGTATGCGCATCACAAAAAAACGGGTGAGGACGTTTTCAAAATGCTTACTCTTTCGGAAAATATGAAAATTATGGCTATGCTGGATGCGGTGATAAAATCGTCAAAGAGCGGAAAAGAGGAAAAAATTTGTGATTAAAGGTTTAATTGCGGATATTCAAAGAGCGTCAATTCACGACGGGGACGGCGTGCGGACAACCGTATTTTTCAAAGGCTGTCCGCTTTCGTGCAAGTGGTGTCACAATCCCGAATGTATAAGCTTTGAAAAAGAGATTTTATACTATCCCGAAAAATGTATTCATTGCGGAATGTGTGACAAAGGCTGTTTTTCGGGCGCAAGAGTTGTGTGCGGAAAAAGTATGACCGCGGACGAAGTTTTGTCCGAAATTATGCTTGATGTGCCGTATTACGGCGACACAGGCGGTGTCACTTTTTCGGGCGGAGAACCCTTTGCGCAAGGAAAGTTTTTAAACGTGTGCATAGATAAATGCAAAGAAAACGGCATAAACTGCGCCGTTGAAACCTCGCTTATGTATTTTGACGAAGAAATTTTTAAAAAGCTTGATTTTGTTATGGCAGATTTAAAAATTTGGGACAGTGATTTGCACAAAAAATATACGGGTGTCGGAAATGAAAAGATTATAGAAAACTTTGAAAATCTTAATAAACTCAATATTCCGATTATCGCAAGAACTCCCGTTATACCCGAAATAAATCAGGGGATTGATAAAATATCCGCATTTTTAAAAACCTTACCGAATGTGAGAGAATATGAACTTTTGCCGTATCATCCGCTTGGAAATTCAAAGCGGAAAGCGCTCGGACAAAAAGCCGACGGTTTTAGCGTTCCGTCAAAAGAATATATGAAGGAGCTTGAAAAATATGCTTACGTACGCTGACAGATTAAAAGCAATGCGCGAAACGAAAATCCGTCACACGTTCGAAAAAAAGAAGCAAAACGGTTATACCGACCTCGACGATTTCGGCACTGTACCGATTACCGAAGGGTATGAGGTAAAACCTTGGTACAACAGCTCAAACGGCAGTTTTTACGGCTATGACGGTATGTGTGAAAACTTTTGCCGTGTTATAAATGCGCACGAGCCGTATGTTGACCCTATGGAAATGCTTTGCGGCAGATGGCGCGATATGCTTGTAAACTACCGTGGCGATGTGCATTATCTTCCTGACTGGCTTAAGAAAAACAAAGAAATTATGAAAATTATGTCGTCGTCAACCGACCAGTGGAGCAAGCGCTGGGACGAACAGAGATTTCCGTATGACGATTTAAAACCGTTGCAGGAAAAGTATAACATTCAGACGGGAATTGACGGCGACGCGCATTTTGCGTGCGATTACCGTATAGGGTTTAAGCTCGGTTTCGGCGGATTTTTGGAGAAGATAGAAAAATACAGAAAAATAAATCCCGATAAAAAAGATTTTTATGACGCGGAGGAAAAATGCGTCCGCGCAATAATCGCATTTGTTGACCGTCATATTAAGAAAATCAAAGAAATGATACCGAATGAAAACCGCGCCGAGATTAAAGAAAACCTTGAAACAATGCAAAAAACGTGCGAAAATATCCGTCTTAACGCGCCGAAAACGTTCAGAGAGGCTTGCCAGTGGACTGCATTTTTCAACTGTGCGTCAAGAATTTACACCCGTGACGGCGCAGGCTGTCAGCTTGACACACTGCTTTTGCCGTATTACGAAAACGACGTCAAAAACGGCATTTTGGATGACGAAACGGCAAAGTTTTTAATTGCAAATCTGCTTTTAATCGACCCGCATTATTATCAGATTTCGGGCGTTGACGAGAACGATAAGGATATGACAAATCACCTTTCGTACCTCATTCTCGACGCCGCCGACAGTATTGACATTGCGTGCAATTTAACCGTGCGCGTGCACGAAAACTGCGACAGAAATTTTCTTAAAAAAGCGGTTTATTATCTTCTCAAAAACAGGAACGGCTGGCCGAGATTTTGCAATGACAAAGCGCTTTGCGAGGGATATATGAAAAACGGCGTTGACAAAAAAACCGCGCGTGAACGCATTGCGGTCGGGTGCAACTGGATGTGTGTTCCGGGCAAGGAATTTCCTATGAACGACACCGTTAAAATCAACATTGCAAAAGTTTTTGAGGTTGCGTTAAACGAAATGAGAAACGAAAAGGAAAAATCGTGCGCACGTCTTTTTGAAATTTACGAAAAACATCTTAAAATTGCAATCGACACCACCGCAAAGGGAATAAATCTGCACCTTGACCACCAGTGGGAGGTAACTCCGGAGCTGATTATGAACCTTATGATGGAAAATTCGATTGAGTACGGCGAGGACATATCAAAGTGCGCAAAGCTTTACACAATCGGTGTTGACGGCGCAGGTCTTGCCACGGTTGCAGACTCATTCGGAGCAATGCAGACGAGAATTGAGGAGGAAAAAATCCTTACTTGGGACGGGCTTTACAAGGCTCTTGATGATAACTTTGCAAACGAGCGAACAAGACTTATATTAAACTCCGCGCCGAAATACTGTCAGGGAAACACGGTGTCGGACAAATGGGCGGTGACGCTTACAAAATCGTGGGTTAAAAACATACGCGCGCAAAAAATGCCAAACGGCAGACAGCTTGTGCCGGGTTGGTTCAGCTGGGCAAGGACGATAGAATATGGCTCAAAGGTCGGAGCAACGCCGAACGGAAGAAGATGCGGCGAGCCGATTTCTCACGGTGCAAATCCCAATCCGCATTTCAGACAGGACGGTGCACCGACCGCGCAGTCGAACGGAATTGCGTCGGTGCAGTGCGGATACGGAAACACCGCACCTTTGCAGATTGAGTTTGACCCTCACGTTTCGGCGGACGAAATGGGTGTGGACACAGTTCTCGCTCTGATTGAGGGGCATTTTAAACAGGGCGGTACGCTCATAAACATCAATGTGCTTGACGGAGAAAAGCTGATGAAAGCAAATGAAAATCCGGAGGATTATCCGGATTTAGTAGTACGTGTAACCGGATTTACCGCATACTTTGCAAGTCTTTCACCGCAGTTCAGACAGCTTGTGGTGGACAGATTTTTGGAGGGAATGTAATATGAATTGGAGGGAATGTAATATGAATATTAGTGATAATCGTGAAGTGAAAAACAGCGGAAAATATGATGTAGTGGTTGTCGGCGGTGGAATTGCAGGTATTTGTGCCGCTGTTTCTGCCGCAAGGCAAGGTGCGAAAACACTGCTTTTGGAAAAACAAGTTAACTTGGGAGGACTTGCAACGGGCGGCCTTATTTCGTGGTATGAGCCTCTTTGCGACGGTAACGGAAATCAGCTGATACACGGAATGGCGGAGGAACTTATTAAGCTTTGTACGGAATACAGTTTTGATAATTTGCCTGAAAAGTGGGGCGGAAAAGGTGAAAATCCACCAAAAAATCAAAGATATTCGACGCTTTTTTCACCTACGGTTTTTTCTGCTACGCTTGATAAATTTGTTTTGGATAACGGCGTAAAAATAAGGTTTGACAGTCTTGCAACATATCCTGTAATGCAGGACAATATATGCTGCGGTGTAGTGGTTGAATCGGTTGACGGAAAGGAGTTTTTTGAAGCGAAGGCGGTTGTTGACGCTACCGGTGATGCCTCTGTTATGAATCGTGCAGGTGTGCCGACGGTTATCGGAGAAAACTATATGACCTACGTATCGCATTATTACACGGTTGATATGGCTGATGCCCTGGCAAAAAACGGTGATGTGAGTGCCTTTCGTAAATGGTTAAATACGGGCAGTGATATGTTCGGCAACGGTCACCCTGAAGGTATGCGAAAACTTACGGGAGTTACCTGTGAAGATATAACGAATTATATGATTTCCGGAAAACTTTCATTGCTTGAAAGGCTTTCAAAAAGAGATAAAAACTCATTTGATGTAATGTCTATCCCCACAATGCCGCAATTCAGAACGATACGCAGAATTGTAGGAAAAACCGATTTCAATGCTGTTGACGGTCAAAAATTTGAGGATTCCATAGGTGACTGCGGTGACTTCAGACCGAACGGCGTCGGAAAACATTATCAAATTCCGTTTGGAGCATTGTATAACGAGAAATTTCCTAATATGTTTGCCGCCGGAAGAATTATATCGGCACCTCAGGGTGACGGCTGGGAAGTTGCAAGGGTAATCCCGTGTTGTGCAATGACCGGCGAGGCGGCGGGAAAGGCCGCTGCCGGTTTATAGAAAATATGACAAAATAAATTACTGATTAAATTCGCAATTATCAGTGTAATAATTGTCCAAACAGGGAGCGTGTTCCCATTGGCGATTAAAAATATTGTATGCGGAAACGGCTATTGTTTTGACCTGACAGTGCCGTTTCTGTAACTTCCGGGAGAGGTGCCAAATCTCTTTTTAAAAGTACGTGAAAAACTCGTAAAATCGTTGTATTCGCTTTCAAAACAGATATCCGCAACCAAGTTTTTTTGAGAACATAAGCATTTTTGAGGCATAATCGAGCTGTATATTTGTTATACAGTTCCTAATTGGATAGTTTTGGCACAAATCATATGCGCCGATGTTACATAATATATTTCTTTGGTGTAACGCCGATGAAACGGGTAAATAATTTATAAAAGTAGCATATGTCCGGAATGTTTACTGCGTCAGCCGCCTCGGAAATGCTGTATTCGCCGCTCCTTAGCAGGTCACAGGATTTTTTTATCCGCAAATAGTTTTTGTATGTAATTGGGGACATATTTTTATATTTTTTAAACAATTTTCTAAAATTGCCCTCGCTTGTATCACATATTTTGGCAAGGTCACCTACTGTAACATCTTCGAGATAGTTATTTTCAAGATAGAGTATCCCTTTATAAATTGTATGATGAGCCTCCCTTGTGCGATTTCTTACACTGTCTTTTGAAAGACTGTACAAAATCTTATATAGTTCGGACAGTACTTCAAGTTTATAACCAATGAAACCCTTAATCCATATATTATATATTTTTTTGAACATATCAAGGTAATAGTCATTCTTGTCCGTTGCCGCAATGCAAATTCTATCAGGAAGGTTGACATATACCTCGTCGAGCTGAAAATTAACGGATATATATTTTCCCGTACCGCCGGCAAGCCACTTGGATTTATACGTAATGTCGTTAGGAAGATATGCAATGCACCCGGACGGCACGCACACTTCGCTCTCAGTTCCTTCATCAAAAATAATTGTCCCATTTATTACATAAAAAAATAGTGAGAACGGTTTGTCATTTTTTTCGCAGACGTATATATGAGGTGTTTCAACAGTTCCCCAAAACACTCCGAAGTTATATCGACGTCCTATGTCTGTCTTAGTTTCTTTTACAAAAAATTGCTCGTTCATTATTCCACCGCCCAAAAAACTGTTATAATTATATTATACAATAAATATTTTTGTGTTTATCAAGGGCAAATACTAATTTGCTTTGCAATATTGTCTGTGTTGCTGGAAAGGTAATACAATAACAAGAAGTGAAATAATGCAGAAAAAACTGCTGATAGGCAGAAATTTGCATAATTATGATTTTTGATAGAAACTTAAATTTGTTTTAGCATTTCCTTTGAGGGGCAATCATTTATTCGCTGTGTGTCAGTTTGTTTCGCAGATGTTTTTAACATACCATTACATCTATCAATCCCAAAAATGTGTAACACATAGTGCACTTTTGTTCGAACATACATTTCAAGGTAAATTAACGTATGCACTCCTGTATTTGCTTGGTGAACAAACGTATTTTTGTTTTAAAAGCATTTGTGAGGTGGTACGATGAGCTGAAACCGCATATTTCGGCAATAGACGAAATGTTGTATGTCCTTTTTAACAAATACTCCTTTGCCTTTTCGAGTCGGTAATTTAGAAGGTATTTGTGAAGTGTCAAACCTGTGTATTTAAGCATCAACTTATTTAGATGATAGGGGTGGTAGCTGACTGTTTTCGCAATATCCTCGTTGCTTATATTTTCGAAGTAATTGTCCTGAATATATTTTATGACTGTTTCTATTTTCCCCAAAACACTTGTTGATGCAAACATAGAATTTTGCAGCATATCTATAATTAAATCTTTTAAAAGAGCGGAACAACGCTCGGAAAAATACGCTTCTCTTTTAGTAAATACATTAACAATTCTGTTGATTTTTTCTTTAAATTCACCTGCGCCTGATATTATTGGCGGTTTGCCGAGTGCGTCGGTGTCGTCAAAATCAATATTTTCTAACACACAATTTTTATTAAAGTCGGAAATGCAGACTGTGGATATGCTGTCCGTAATATTGCAGTTTGGATATGTATAATCAAAATTCACGGCAATCATTTTTAATGGTTTTCTGTTTCAAATTTGTATATGCAACCGCTCGGCCAAAGAAGTATGTCGTTTTTGGATAGATTGTATTCCTCGTTGTTTATATGAAGAAGCGCTTTACCGCCTAGTACATAAAAGAGACGGCAGTCATAACTTGACGAATACTCAGTGTTGTTAAAAATTTGTATTGTCATAGCATAACGTACGAATGGATTTGAGTTGCAAAATTTCATATAATCACCATATGTTTGTTTTTTTGTATTTTTTTGATTTGTTTCGTGCATTCATTATACAACAGATAAATGATAAAATTAATATGTAAATGTGATATATTTGGTGGTGTTGAAATTGAAATTTTCAGTTAGGTATCAGATGTGAGGAAATGATGAATTTATTGACGCGGTTATAAAATACAAGTCAAAAATTGAGGAAGTATATTTTTCGTGGGGCGATTTTGCAAACGGCAGAAATCTGCAAATTCAGCAGGCGGATCCTACGCCGTATTTTGATGGTTATTATATGAAACGTGAGTTTAACCGTGATTTTAATGCCATAAAAAAGCTTAAAAATTGGTATGACGAAAACGGGAAAAGTCTGCACATTCTTGCAAACAGCGGTTGTCTTAATCACTGCTCGGCGCACATGTTTCATGATAATTTGGTATCGCACGAGAGTGAAATTTCAAAAATGGACAACTGCTATGAATTTCCTGCCGAATACGCAGTGGGGATATTCGCCCTGTCTTTGCGGAAGAAAATGCGATATTGCGTGCTATAGGCACATTGTGGGGGAGTTTTGATATGAGAGATAAAATTATTGAAATCGCAAAACAAAACGGAGCCGATGTTGTCGGTTTTGCACCTGCAAGCCGTTTTGACAAAGACGACGCAGTGTTTAAAATTATGCCCGAAACAAAAACGGTAATCGGACTGGGATTTAGGATTCTCAGGGGAATTTACCGCGGAATAGAGGAGGGCAGTACATATTATCAGTACACCACAATGGCGGTGGAAAATATGGAAGAAACAATTATGCCTATGGCGCAGCTTAAAGCAGCTATGGAGCTTGAAAAAGACGGGTATATTGCACTTCCCCAGCGCAGACATCAGCAGATAATGGCGGAGCACGACAGTAAACTGGGAAATACCATAAAATATTTTATAATAAATACGCAGTTAGATTAGACGAGATGGTGAGGCATACTAAAAAATAGATATCATGTTGATGACTTATCAAGTGAACAAAGGGTCACCTCATCAATGTTGTAACGAACTTTGCTCCATTCTGATTTTTCTTTACAAAAAAATCAATCATACGCGTCATCGTTCTTCCCTTTTCGCAAAAAGGCATGCTCGGCTCGCCTGTTCGCTTGCAAGCGTACTCACAGATGGCTCACTGCCGCTACCACCTTTTGGCGATTATGCCTGCGGCGCAGATATCTCAATGGTTCGCCTTTCCCAGCGTCGGAATGGACTTCGCTCCATTCTGATTTTTCTTTACAAAAAAATCAATCATACGCGTCATCGTTCTTCCCTTTTCGCAAAAGGGCACGCTCGGCTCGCCTGTTCGCTTGCGAGCGCACTCACGACGGCTCTCGGTCGCTGCCACCTTTTTGCGGGTGAGCGCCATACGGCGCAAGGGGAAATGTTCTGACGTTTCTCATTTACAAAAAGGGTATAAGACACAAAAAATATACCGATTATGTAAAAATTTTGCGGAATATGACACTAAGTATTGAATTTAATTTTAATAGTAGTATAATTTTAAATGTAGGTTTACAATAAAATATAAATATATTTTAAGCTTTGCTTAAGGGGGAAGAAAAGTGAAAACAAAAAAACTGTTATGCGGCATTCTTGCAGCCCTGATGATTATATCTGCAATACCGTTTTCGGCGTTTGCGGCAAGTATTGTTTCAATTGTCAGGCTGACAATTGATGAGCCGAAGGCAGGAGAAAAACCTGCGCTTACGGCGTCATTGCCGAAAACTGCAAGCACACAGGTGCTTAGTGTTAAATGGTCGCCTTCTGATACGGTTTTTAAGGAAAACGGCGAATATACCGTTACAGTTGAAGTCGGTATGAAACAGGGTGAGAAAAAAGTTTTTAACGACGTGGGCAAAATGACGGTAAAGGTTAACGGCAACAAGACAGACGCTGTTACGAAAAACGACAATACAGTCACCGTAAACTATACTTGGAATTTGGGAAGCAGTAAATCAGAAACAACGGTGAATATTCCGAAAAAAAGCGAAAACACAAGTGTTTCGGGCAGCAAATTTTCTGACGTTAAAGACGGCGATTATTACGCTGACGCCGTTAAATGGGCGGTAGATAAAAAAATTACTTCGGGAACTTCGTCAACAACTTTTTCGCCGAATGATACCTGCACACGTGCGCAGATACTTACATTTTTGTGGCGTGCTGTCGGCAGCCCGAAGTACAACTCATTTATGGCGTTTGAAGATGTAATCTCCACCGATTACTTTTTTGATGCGGCAACCTGGGCGAAGGGCAACGATATGGTTTCGGGCAGTAAATTTGACGCAGAAACACCCTGCACAAGGGCGTATACCGTTACATATCTTTGGAAAAATGCCGGAAGCCCCAAAACCGAGGTTTCAAACGCGTTTTCGGATGTTGACGCAAATGCAGACTATGCACAGGCAGTGGCTTGGGCGGTTAAAAACGGCGTGACAAGCGGAACTTCGGCAACGACGTTTTCGCCGAACGATACCTGCACAAGAGGGCAGATTGTGACATTTTTGAACCGTGCGCTGTCTTCGGCCGATAATACAGTTTCCAAAGATGACGGCACCGTAAAAGAAGAGCCTGTGAAAAATGATAATCAGCAGACCGAAACAAAGACGCCGGAGACAACCGAAAAGGATACCGAAAAGAATACGGAAAAGAATACAGAAAATAATACAGAAAAAAATACAGAGAAGAATACAGGAAAACAGACGGAAACGGTAAATCCCACAAATGACGAGCTGGACAATGTAGAAAACTGGAGAAAGCCGGGTGTGTTTACAAACACAAGACCTGAATATGACACGGCGGTATATGAAGCAAGAATTAAAGAAGTGTTGAAAGAGGCGCTCGGAGATAATATGGGCGCAAGTATGACAGACATACAAAAGGCGCTCGCTCTGCATGAATGGCTTGTACTCCATTGCCAGTATGACGAAACGAAAAAAAGAAAATATGCGTACAGCGAATACGGAGCTATTGTTGAGGGTCTTGCCGTTTGCCAGGGATATACTATTGCTTATAACGATTTGCTCACAAGGGTAGGCATTGAAGCGGAATACGTGGTAGGCTGGGCAGAACAGCCGCAAACGACGCCTCAAAGACATTCATGGAGCCGTGTTACCATTGACGGAAAGAGATACTTTGTAGATGTTACGTGGGACGATATGACGCCTGATACAAAAGGCAGAGTAACGCACGGCTTCTTTATGGTGAGCGACAAAAAGATGTATTACCATACACGATATAATGTTCACTGCACCGATACGACCTACGACGATAGTCTGCTTCGGGAATTGGAAACACCGCTTTTCTGGAATGAGAAAGAGAAAAAATTCTACTATGTTGACACATACAGCGTAAAAATGACCTCCGATTTTTCAGAAGAGATTACGCCTACAAAGACAAAAAATGAATTTGGTCCCGATTGCGCAGTTATGACCGACGACCAAAAATATATCGCTTACTTCAAACCGACAAACTATACAAGCGAATATCCGCTTTATCTGTATTCCGTTGATACAGACGAATATTTCACATATAAGATTAAGGACGTTAAAAACGTTATATTCTGCGGAATGAGATTGGACGGCTACAATGTTGAGGTTGTAAGGGACTATTATAAAAACAGCGCTCCTTATATGACGAAGGTTATTGAATCTGTTCCGATTCCGAAAAACTTTCAAAAGCGCAGCGTAATCTTTGACCAAAATTACAGCGGCGTGAAAACGGCAAGCTGCGAATATCTGAATAACTACTGGACAAACGGCGAAGGTTCGTTTGAAGAACCGAAGAGAAGCGGATTTACTTTCGACGGCTGGTATACCCAAAAAGACGGCTGCGAAAAGATTGAAAAATTTGAGGATATTCCGGCAGGCTGCACAACGCTTTATGCGCACTGGTGGGGTGCTTGGAGCATTTCTGAAGAACCCACGCTGACCGAGAGCGGAAAGATTGTCCGTTCGCTTGACGGCTATCCTGACGTAACGGAGGAAAAAGAAGTTCCGTGCTTATCGGATACTTCGGTTTGGAAAAAATCATCTTACAAAGCTGCGACAACAACAAAAGAGGGCTGGCAAAGATACACTTCGGAATACGGTGATGTAAAGGTAATGATTCCGAAGGAAGAGCTTAAATACGGTATTGTTTATAAAGAAGGATATGTTTTCATTACCGTTTTGGAGGAAGCAACCTATACGGTTAGATTTAAATCGGCAGATGCCGAAACACAAATGAAAGTAACTTCAAACGGTGCAGGCGAATTCAGAGTGTTATATCCGAAAACCTTCACACCGAGCGGAACTATTAATGCAACACTGTATGACAGCGATATGAACGAAATCTGCTCAATCGAATATGAAGTAAAATAAAGAAAAAAACAAAACAACCACGGTATTAAATAGTACCGTGGCTGTTTTTTGTTATGCGAAAAACGGTAATCAAACGCCATAAGTTTTATTTGTTTATCTGATATCGAACATTGTAAGATATTCTTTTGTGTTGTCAATCATCTCTTTAAACAATGCTTTTGCATCATTTATTGAGAGCTTTCCGAGAAGCGGGTCTGAGATGAACGCACAGAATATTTTGTCAAGATTTCTCTCGTGTATGCCCTCTTCGGCAAGCTCCTGTTCGCCGACGATACGGGATACAAGAGTGTATATTTCTTTCGGAATGTTTCCTGCCGCAACGGGTGTAACCGTACCGCTTCTGAACACTGCGTTGGTTTCTACCACTGCGCCGAGCGGAAGGTTCGGAATTTGTCCGATGTTGGGGATATTGACGTTTGTGACAAGGTCGCAAAGTCCCAAAATGGCACGAATCTGATGTACGCCTTCTTCGCCTGTGCCTTCGATTTTAATTTCTTTTTCGCCGCTTATCATTTTTCGGCTGTTTTCAAGACGTTCCTTAAGATTTTCTTTTCTGAACGATACAGGTGTGAGCGCAAAGTGCATTTCGGCTACTCTTTCGGGATTTTTAAGATACCATTCGCCGTTGCAGAACTCTGCAAGGTGACGGTCGCCGGCAGCCGCAATCCAGCCGTAGCGCAAAAACAGGTCCATTTTAACCTTTTCTTCTGACACAAACATATTGTTCATCCAGTTTTTGTCTACATTTCCGCTCTTGCCGTAACCCGTTTCGGCATATTTTTCGCAAAATTCACGGTAAAGCGGGAAAAGGTCGATATTTTTGTATTTTGCCTCGGTAAGCCAGGTAAAATGGTTTACCGACACGGGATTAACTTTAATTTTGCTTCTGTCGTTTACCTTTATTCCTCTTGTTTCTTCAAGAACCTTCATAAGAACTTTCTGCGTGCCGAAAACTTCGTGGCAGCAGCCGAACGCCTTGATTTTAGGAAATACTCTGTAGAGTGTTTTTACGCAGAGCGTCATAGGATTGGTGTAGTTTATAACCCACGCTTCGGGGCAGTATTTTTCAATGCACTCCGCAAAATACTCGTACATAGGTATTGTGCGCATTGCTCTTATAATTCCGCCCGGTCCGGTGGTGTCGCCAACGGGCTGATAAACGCCGTATTTTTCGGGTGTATGAACGTCCGATTCCATTTCGTCAAACGTTGCAGGAAGAATTGATATTATAACAAAATCCGCACCCTTAAGCGCCTCGTCAATGCCCTCGACAGCGTGATAATTCCAGATTGATTTTGTCTCTTTTAAATTTTTGTATTTGTTTCCTATTATTTCGTTGTGCTGTGCAGCTTCAAGGTCGATATCGTAAAGATACACATCACCCGAAATATCCTCGCTCGTTGCAAGGTCGCTCATAAATCCCCATGCCCAGCCTCTTGAGCCGCCGCCTATGTAAGCAATTTTAATATCGCTTACCTTATTGTCCGTATACTTCAATTTCAAAACCCCCAATTTATTAAAATTGATTCTTTATATTTGAATTATACAGCATTATTATAAAGTTTTCATTAAATATATTGCTCATATAAGCAAAAACACGAAAATATTGATAAAATTTGTGCGCGGAATTTTTTTAGGTATCGGGGAGCGATTGCAATAAGGCGATTGCTCACAATAAAATAAAGCGCCGTACCAAAGCCGCTCTGCGATAAAATATTTTTTGGAATAGCGGGCAAGTATTATAAGCTCAGTGCCGGCGAACAAGAAAGACAGTAAACTTTTAAAATGCAGGGCATATCGGGTTCGGCTCTCTGATGATGGTAAGTTTCTAATAAAAAGTTTTCGTCTGCGCAAGCTTTCTGTATTGTGCAGGCGTTTTTTTATACCTTGCACGAAATATTCTGTTAAAACACGAAATGCTGTTAAACCCACATTCCGCCGAGATATCAAGAACGGTTCTGTCTGTGGTTTTTAAAAGATTTTCTGCGGCGTCAAGACGGCGCATATTGACATATGAATGAAAGGTCTGACCCGTCTGTTTCAAAAAAAGCCTTCCGAGATATTTTTCGTTCATAAAATAAAGCTCCGACATTTTTTTTAGCGTCAGCGCACGGTCAAAATATTCGTCGGCATAAAGGCACAAATCCTCTGTTATTTTACTGTGATGACCGCTGTATGTTATATTTTTGCGGTTTTTGTAATACATAAGCTTTATAAATTCATCTGCTATTCGGGCAGTTTTGAGCATAAAGCTTTTATCCGCATTTTTTATATTTGCAAATTCTTTTGACAGTTTTTCAAAATCGACGCCCGTCATTTTGCAGGTGATTTCTGCCTTTTTTGCGGTTTCAGATATATTTTCGGTCTATTTCCCAAAAACAGTATACATTCGGTTTTTTCGTTCAAATTAATGGGATAAACAAGCTCCAGAAGGCCGTAAGGGCACACCCCGAAAAACGCTTTGCCTCTTTTTATTGCCATTTTGCACACGGTTTTTTTGCACGAGGTGCAAAGCCCGAATCCTTTTTCGGTTGTTTTTGCAATGTCGCAAAATTTAAGCGTGTGTTTGCGGAAGGTGCGCTCAATATCAAACGGCGGACAGGATAAAATTCCTGTAACATTATGCATATTAATCAGCAAACCGCTGCATGACGAAAGATATTGCAAAAGCGTATTAAGGTTCACAAAAAACACCTCAAATTTTCCGAAATTTATTAAAGTATATCATAAATGTATCGTTTGTGCAATAAAATGTTTAGTTTGTGATAGCAAAAATATGATATTTTTTGTAAAATTGTATAAAGAAAATTTTTTTAAGAGGGTGTGCAATATGAAAAAATATGACCTTATCGTGACAGGCGGAGGGTTTTCGGGATGTGCGGCAGCGCTTGCGGCGGCTGAAGGCAGAATGAAGGTGCTTTTGGCGGAAAAATCAAATGCGCTCGGCGGTGCGGCGAACATTTGCCTTGTAAATCCGTATATGAAATATTACACAAAGATAAACTCAAAAAGGGTTGATTTAAGCGCCGGAATTTTTAAAAAAATTAATGGCGAGCTTGAAAAATACGGTGCGTTTTTTGAAGGAAAAAGAGCAGACGAAACAGGCACTTTTGACGAAGAAATTCTTAAACTTGTTTTGAACCGTATGCTGATAAAAAGTGGATTGATATTTTATTTCACGCTCTTTTTGTCGGCTCAGACACCGAAAACGGAAAAATAAAATCGGTAAACCTTGCGACAAAATCGGGAATTATGACGTTTTATGCGGACAGGTTTATTGACGCAACCGGCGACGGCGATTTGGCATATTCGGCAGGCTGCGCCATGCGCCTGGGACGCTTAAAGGATTCGCTTTGTCAGCCTATGACGTTGTGCTTTCGTATGGGTAATGTTGACACCGAAAAATGGAAATCCGAAGGAAAGAGAGCAAACGAGCTTTACAAAAAATACCGTGACGAGGGCAGAATTAAAAATGTAAGAGAAGATATTTTATCCTTTATTAATGTCACGCCCGGGGTGCTGCATTTTAATTCAACAAGAATAGTAAAGCTTGACCCGACAAATGTTTTTGACGTTACAAAGGCTGAGATTGAGGCACGGGAACAGGTTTTTGAGCTTGCAAATTTTTTGAAGGACAATTTTTCGGCATTTAAAAATGCGCATATAATATCCACCGCAGCGCAGATTGGCATACGTGAGAGCCGTATGCTGAGCGGAGAGTATGTGCTTACAAAGGGCGATATTGTTTCGTGCAGGCGTTTTGAAGATTCGATTGCGCTCGGAAATTACGACATTGACATTCACAATCCCGAGGGCAGCGGAACAAGCCATTATTTTTTTAAAGACGGCGAATTTTACACAATTCCTTACAGGTGTCTTGTGCCGAAGGAGATTAAAAATCTTCTTGTTGCGGGAAGGTGCATCTCGGCAGACCACGAGGCGCAGACATCTGTAAGAATTATGCCGACAGTCTGCTGTCTGGGTGAGGCGGCAGGCAGTGCGGCGGCGCTTGCTTACAAATACAAAACCAATATGGCTGACGTTGACGTAAAGAAACTTCGCAAGCTTCTTTCGGGCAGCGGCGCAATGGTGTGATTTATTTTTGTGCAGACGCATTGTAATACATAAAAGGCATTTCTTAAGATGCAATATAAGTATTAGACATATATAAAGTGCAGTGGTATAATTTATATATAAAACAGAGATTTATAAATAATTCTTTTGCAAAGGGATTTTGGTGGTTATGAAAAAGATTACGCAAACCGCAGGAAAGGACGCACTCGGCGAATTTGCACCCGATTTTGCGCATTTTAATGACGATATTCTTTTCGGCGAAAACCGGAACGGCGAAGGCATTGACACAAAAACAAGGTGCATTATAACCGTTGTTTCGCTTATGTCACAGGAATAACCGATTTATCGTTAAAATATCACTTGCAGAATGTGAAAAACAACGGTGTGTCGCAAAAAGAAATTTCCGCAGCGTGTATCAAAAGCCGCTGCGCAGTTTTATTTACGAATGCAATCACGGGAGCGATGTGTTCTTTGTTTCGGCAAAAGATGAAGCGATTGATATGCTGACACGGCAATTTTAATTTGCATAACGTGGAGCAGAATAATGTGCACAAGTTATTTATTCATAGTAAGTATTCTTCTTTAGGACAGCTTTGCCTTAAAAACGCATTTTTGCGTTTTATCAAGCGTAAAAATCTTATAACCCGACAGAATTGCTTGCTTTTTTGCGTCGAAATTTGTCAAAAATACAGTTTTTAAGGTGCAATTAAGTTTTGAATATTATAAAATCCTGTGAAGGCAGGGGAGCGGCAAATTCTTAAGCAATTCTTCCTCAGTTTTGCGCAACTGACCTTTCCGATGCAGAGTTTTTTCATAAAGTTTTCCGTATGCGGTTGATTATTTTTTGAAATTGTGTTACAATAGTAGCATTATTGTGGGGAGGTGACTGCGTTGGACTGCTTTTCTGTTTTGAATTATCAGGGAAGTAAAAAGAATTTGCTTGAATTTATTCATCAGAATGCATCTTCTTACATTCGGGAAGGCTCTGCAATATTGGATATTTTTGCCGGAACGTGCAGCGTTGGGTACAGTTATAAAAGAGAATATCCCGTTTATGCAAATGACAGCGAGTTATACTCATATATAATTTCAACAGCTCTGCTCGGAACCTACAATGAGGATTGCTCAAAAATAACGGAACAAATAGAAGAATATTTTCAGATTAACATAAATAAATTTTCAAAAAATACAAAAGAAAACCAATTAAGAGAGCAGGAATTATTGTCTGATTCCGAAAACATTTTACATTTGACCGATTATTATTCCAAACTGCCCACGGTTTGGAATAACGGTGTTCTTTTAAATGCCGAACATAAAAATTTTGAACTGTTTACCGTATATTATTCAAATTCATACTTCGGGTTAAAACAATCTATGGAAATTGATTCCTTAAGGTATGCTATAGAGAAATTCAAAAACACAAATTTATTCTTTCCGTTAATGACATCACTTTTCTTTGCAATGAAAGAGTGTGTTTTCTCGAAAGACGGTCATATGGCTCAGCCGCTGAGTTTTATCGGCAACAAATCCAAATTGTATAATGTCCGAAATAAATCTGTTTTTGATATTTTTAAAGAAAAATTCCGCAGCTTTTTTTCTGACGGATTTGTAAATTGCTCCAACGGCAACAAAACCTATAATATGGATTTTGAAAGCTTAATAAAACAGGAAGATATTATAAATGATGTCGGCTTTATATATGCAGACCCGCCTTACACCGATATGCAGTATTCCAGATACTATCATCTGCTGAATATAGCCGCAAAATACGATTATCCGCATCCGACCAAAATTTCGGGAAAATATACAAAGGGTTTATATACCGAAAACCGTTTTCAATCAAAATTGAGCGCTAAAAGCACGTGTTTAACGGCATTTAACAATCTTGTTGCGTTTGCGGGCAATTATAATAAAAATTTGGCTGTCAGCTTTGCGTATCCCGTAGATTTGGAAAATCAAAAGACTGACCGTTATGTAATGTCTGTTGAGGATATTAAAAATTCTTGCATAAAAGAATTTGGCGTGAAAAATGTTGAATCGGCACAGCTTAATTATTCACATTCAAACAACAGAAACAAGGCTCAGAAAAAAGTAGTGGAATATTTGATATTATGCAACGGAAACGGGCGGCGAATGTTATGAAATTAATTGAAGAAGTAAAAAGAGAAATACACAATACAACAGCTTCAAATAAAAACCCTTTGTATAATTCGCACATATATTGGTCGCAAAAGCCATTTAATATTTGTGATATTCTGATTGACGCATTCAGCGAAGAGGGCGATGTTGTTTTTGACCCCTTTTTGGGTTCGGGCGTTACATTGTTGCAGGCTGTATCGGATGGGAAAAAAAGAAAAGCAATCGGCTGCGAAATAAACGAGGCGCCGCTTTTTATAGTTAATACTTTATTAAAAGATTATGATGCTCAAAAATACAAACAGGTGTCGCAGGAATTTCTTTCAAAGATAAGTAAACTTCAAAAATACTATTTTACAAAGTGTGAAAACTGCGGTTCAAACGGCATTATTACATCAGTTATTTTTGATAAAGCGCAGCGTGATGCCGAAATTAAAATCAAGAGTATTAAATATCGGTGCGGCTGCTCATCAAAGTGTACCAAAGAGCCGGACAAAGAAGATATCGGGTTAATTAATGCTGAGCGTAATGTAAGGAATATAAGCGACACACTGCTTATTGCCAACAGTAAATTGGCGGTGTATGAAAATCAGCATATAAGCCGGATTTTTACAAAAAGAAATTTTGCCGTGCTGGATGAAGTTGTCGGTATTATTGACAGTCTGCCGTATTATAACGATTTGTTCAAATACATATTAATGTCTGTTATACATTTGTGCAAGATAACGGATAAACACTCTAATTCTCAATGGCCGCTCTGGATTCCCAAAACGGACTGTGTTGAGAAAAACGTTGTTGATTTATTGGAGAAAAAAGTAAAAAAATTCTTTTCAACAATTGAATTCTTGGAAAATAATTACAAACATAAGTCCGAATATAAGTTATTGCACAAAGGAAGTCAGTATATTGATGACCTTGATATTGAAAACAATTCCGTGCAGCTTATTATAACAGACCCGCCGTATTTGGGTCAGGTGGCATACTCGGAATATATGCAGTTATATAAACCGTTTTTGGGTTTGGATTTTAACATTGATGACGAAATTGTGGTTTCGTCCGCACCGTCACGCAATAAAGGCGAAGATGAATATTTTAAACTTTTGGATGACGTGTTTAATATTTGCTCCGATAAATTAAAAAACGGCGGGTATTTCTGTATGTATTTTCACGATTCAAGCCTGGAAGTTTGGAACAAACTGATAAACAGCCTGTCAAGTTATAAATTGCAGTATCTGGGACAGGCGCACATTGCAAAATCTAATACTTTGAAAAATATTATCAGTCCCAAAAAGTCTTTGAACGGTGATTGTATTTTGTTTTTCAAAAAAGTTCAGACGCCTGCATACAAACAGGACGGAGCCGAATCGGCGGAGGAAATAGAAAAAAACATTGCTTGTCAATCCCGTTCTTTGGTAAGAAAATTCGGTGCGCTGTCTACGCCGGAGCTGTATGATAACGGTCTTATGGAAATTCTAATACAAAACGGATGGTTAAAAACAATTTCACAAAAGTATAAATCCTTGGTAGAGATATTTGAAAAACACTTAAAATGGGATGCAGACACCGCTAAATGGGTGTTGTAAACGCCAAAAACGGAATCGCTTAAAGTGCTAAACGATTCCGTTTTGTATTGCCATCTTGAGTTAATATCTTCAAGTGCCGCCAGCGGTTAAATGTTTAACATAATAAAAAATACGGCTTTAGCCGCTCCTCGATAAGAAAGCAATGCTTACTTATCGAGGAGTGGCTTTTGCAGCATAATATTTTTCGGCTTTCGTATTTATTTTGCAGTGCTAAGTTTTAATGCGCCGTTGTAGTATTGTCCCGGAAAATATTCGTTCAGTTTTCGGGTTATATATTCTCCGTTCCACATTGCAATATCTTGTTCGTTTGAAATTAGCTGACCGTCTTTGGTAAAATCCGATGTGGTGACGCAAACGGCGGCATCAGCCGCACGGCGCAGTCTTTCCGCCACCAGACGCTGCATTGGTTCGCTTCCGACGTTGGCGGTCCAGCGTTTGCACTGAAATAAATATAATTTTATACATTTTTCCTCATCATATTTTTCGGCAAGCAGGTCAACACCCAAATCTCCTGCGCCGCCGATATTGACAACGTTAAAATATCCGTCAGCCTCCAGTAATTTTTTCACGAGCTTTTCAAATTCAAACCCCTCCAAAGCAGAGATATCCGTTGCTGTATCACAAGCGGCTTGTGAGAAGTTTTTCTTGGTATAAACCCGCCCGTCCGTTTCACAGTAATTTTTTACCAGTGTGTCAATACCGGAAGAATGGGCGCTGTCAGCAAGAAATTGGTTAACTGTTTTGGGGTCTCCGCTGCACAGGGTATTTGCAATTTCAAAATACAAATCGTCAAGAACAAACCTGCCTTTTTCGTCTAAAAGCCTTTTGATGATTACGGGAATGAGGTTATAAAACTTTGTGAATAAATCAGAGTTGTCCTCAATGTCCAGATAAAGCTTGTTATAATCCTTTCTCACGATGGATGTGTTTGCGTCTGTAACGAAATTATTAAAGATAATATTCCTGATTATCAGGCGTTCGTTTTCCGAAACGATATGTGCCTCCTTTTGCAGAATTTCTTTTTCCGCCAAGGCTACAGCTTTTGTAATGGTCAGTTCCTTTTTTTCTATTGCGTTGTATACTGTCTTTACCGTTTCAAATTCGTAATTTTTATTTCCGATATACCAATACCGCTCATCTTCATCAAGCTTTTGAAATCCGATTATCATTTCTTTTGAAAGAGTGTTTTTATATGCGGCTTGTTTGCGGATGGTGGGGTCGTTTTTGTCTGTTCCTACTCTAAAAGCATACTCAAAACCGTTTTTTCTTGCTAAATTTATAATTTCCGTAAGAGTGGTAAAGTATTTGGCTTTGCCCAGTTTTACCGTAAAAACAGCAAGTGAATTTTTCTTAAGTACCCGATAAAACGCTTTAAACATTTTGTCTATATCGGAATAATATTGACCGATATCACGTTTGTTCTTTCTTGAGGGAGAATCGCTTTGCACAATTTCTTCATCAAGCATTTTAGCCGTCAGCTTAAAGTTGTTTTTGTCATAAAATTTATTTAGCCAGACCCTGTATAACTGATTCCTTTCCAAATAGGGAACCTGGTCTGTATACGGAAAATCGGTATATATCAGGTCGTATGTTTCTTTTAACAGTTTCTCCGAACAAAAATCCTGATACGATTCATTAAATATGCAATATTTTTTATCTTTTTCATCTTTCTCAAAAAGAATATCCGCATATTCTTTTTTAAAGCTGACAAAACTGTTAAACTTAGCCTCAAAAATCGTCCAGACATTCATCTCCTGAGCGCCGAACGGCACAACGTGATATAATATGTCCGTGCTTGAACCGTACATTGAAATTCTTGCCAAAGACAACGTAGATACCAAAGCCTGTTCAATGACATCCCTCTCAATACACGGCTCCTGTTTTAATATTTCTTTTTGTATCATCAGCATAGCTTTTTGGTTTCTTTTTGTGAATATCCTGTCATAACGGTTTGCGCCGGCAGACTTTGTTATGTTAATACGGCTGTTTTCAATATAAGCGTTTTTGGGAAAATCTGCGACGTCATCTTTTGAAACAGAGTTGAACTTTGCTTCATCAAACTTTTCAAAAACTTTGTATTTACTTTTGCAAATCGGGCATGGAGAAATCAGTTTTATATTTTTGTTGTCTGAAAACTCTCTGTTGGGACGGGGCGAATAGAATTCGTTGTTCTTTGGGTCAAAATACAGTTTTTCAATATAGTTTTTAACTTTGCAGCAGTAGGTTTCATACAGGTTCATAACAGGCGATTTTACGCTTTCTTCTATTTTGTTGAACAGCTTGTTCAATTTCTTTAAATCAACACGAACCAGCATTGCATACACCGCTGAGTATGTGTAATTATCTATCTCCGTGGCAACAATTTTTCTGTTGGCTTTTGCGGCGGCGATGACAAAAGAGCCCGAGCCCATAAAAGGGTCAAAAATAATATCATCTTCATCAGTTATCGCTTCAATAATTTTTTGCGCAATCTTGGGTGATTTTCTGCCCTTAAAGTTGAAAACCGTTTTCAGTTTAAAGGGTACGTTGTTTTTTGCGCCTTCTGTTGCGGATAACAGTTTTTGAATTTTTTCTTTGTTTTCACGTGTAATCTCTTTTTTCATTTTGTATCCTCCAAAATATATGCAGGCATGCCCGTTGCGTCTGCTGTCAGGTCTGATTTCGATAACGTGGGAGTTTTGTTTTCTCAGATAAAACTGTTTATATCAACACCTTAATGTAATTATAACATAAATCTATGTGTATGTGTTATATAAAAATGTATTTTTTTGTGATAAATCTGCTGTATACAATTACAACGCCGTTGTTTTAAAGGAAAAATATACAGAAAAGGCATATATTGGTCAGGTATTGCCGAAGGCGGTTTTGCGCTGTAAGATTTTAAACAAACACGGTATACGAAAATGTGTGGACAAAAACGCTCACATTTCCGTTGACCCAAAGGTTTATGCCGAAAAATATGAGTTTCTTGCGGACAGATATGCAAAGGCGAAAGACAAGCTTGATAAAACGGAAACGGAAATTGCAAACAGAAATTCAAGGAAAATATGATTGCGGCGTTCCTTGATAAATTAGAAAAGCAGGAACATTTGATTACGGATTTTGATACCGGACTTTGGAATGCAGTGATAGAAACAATGACAATATACTCCAAAGAACATATCGTTTTTAAGTTCAAGGGCGGAGTGGTCGATTGTATAGAAACCTCACAGAAGAACCGAAACGGTGCATCTGTGGGGTTCTTTTTTGCCTGCACATTGCCGCTATGAAAGGTGTTTACTTGCAATTGCGGCTTATAACGGCATTGAAATTAAGAAATATAGCTTAATTACGCAAATTAAAAAATTGTCATTTATCGATACGCTCTTGACAATTCATATAAATTGTGATACAATACTTCAAAAATGAACAATTCAAATATGAAGTATGAGGTGACAGAGTGTGAATTTAAGCATAGAAGTTTCAAGAAAGATTTCCCGGGCATACAATGCGATGTGCAAGCCACTATGCAAAGAGTTAGAACTGCCGCAGACAGCGTTTGACATTCTGATGTTTCTCGGCAACAACCCGAACTATAACACTGCCGGCGAAATAGTGGAAATACGGCGGATTAAGGCAAATCTTGTATCGGTAAATGTTGAAAGGCTTGTCCGAGAAGGGTATCTTCTCAGAAAGCAGGTGAAAGGAGATCGGCGTAAAACGGGCCTTATATGTACAGATAAAGCAAAGCCGATTATTGAGCGCGGGCGAAAACTTCAGAAAGCCTTTACAGAGAGAATGTTCTTGAATATGGATGACGATCTGCGTAAAGCGTTTTCGGAGGCAACGAATATTATTGAGAAAAATCTGAATGAGATTTTGGAGGCGGAAAATAAATTATGAGTATTGCATTAACCGTTTTGATAACATTTTTTGCAGGTATGGGCGCAGGTCTCGGCACAGGCTTTGCGGGAATGAGCGCCGCTGCCGTAATCAGTCCGATGCTGATAACCTTTTTGGGAATGGATCCTTATATGGCGGTGGGAATCGCACTTTCTTCCGATGTGCTTGCCAGCGCGGTTTCGGCATACACCTATCATAAAAACAAAAATCTGGATGTGAAGAACGGCTTGATTATGATGGTCAGCGTGTTAGCGTTTACCATTGTCGGAAGTTATATAGCAAGCCTTGTGCCGTCGGCAACGATGGGCGGTTTTTCGGTGTTTATGACATTTCTGCTCGGAATTAAATTCATCGTGCGCCCCGTTATGACAACCAAGGAAAGTATGGGAAAAACTTCAGCAAAAAAGCGGGCAATTCAGTCGATAATCTGCGGTGTGACGATTGGTTTTATCTGTGGATTTATCGGTGCGGGCGGCGGTATGATGATGCTGTTGATTTTAACGAGCGTAATGGGTTATGAATTAAAAACTGCCGTAGGTACAAGTGTATTCATTATGACCTTTACCGCATTGACGGGTGCGGTGTCACATTTTACAATAGGCGGATTGCCGGATGTTTTAACATGGGTACTGTGCATTGTATTTACGCTTTTGTGGGCTCAGATAGCTGCGGTATTTGCCAATAAGGCGCAGCCTAAAACACTTAACCGTGCAACAGGTGTAGTTCTCGTTGTTCTCGGCATTGTTATTATGGGTTTTCAATTGTTAAACTGAATGGCTCTGTTCAAAATCCATTAACTAAAAATAAATCATACCTTTGACACGAAATGTCGAACCCTTGACACGAAAGGGTAAACAATTGACACGAAAAGCCGGGGTCAAAATTTACGGTTTCATTTTTTGATTGAAACGGATATTTTTAAGCAAATTCGGCGTAAAAAATGTGCTGCCGACAATGAGAAAACATTATCGCTTGGCAGCACTTTTACACGATGTATTCCGAAAACCGCACAGGCAGTAACACGCTCCGAATAACCCACGAGCAAACCGCACAGAATATAAGTTCCGCAAGAGAGGCGGCAACTCGTATGCTTAAATCTTTTTCGGCGGACGGCTTGGTCGAATTAAACCGAGGTACAATTATAATAAAGGACTTATCATCATTAAAAGATATATTGCAATAAAAAAATCCGGCATTTGAAAATTTGCCGGATTTTTTTTATTTTGTGTGACTTAGTCACAGAACATCTCAAAACTTTATGATAAAATAAACATATAAGAACGGAGGCGATTGCAATGAAAATAACAGTGAATCAAGATGAAGCTGTTGTAAAAACAGTCAGGGAAGGGCTTAAACGCACAGGCGGATTCTGCCCGTGCAGATTGGAGCAAACCGAGGATACAAAATGTATGTGCAAAGAGTTCAAAGAGCAAATTGCAGATCCTAATTTTGAAGGATTTTGCCATTGTATGCTCTATTACAAATCCTTGCAGGATTAATGGAGGAACGCTATGCTGTCAAAGAAACTGGCCGCCGTAGATAAGATGCGCTGCGTAGGCTGCGGTGTGTGTGAAAATACCTGCCCATTAGGGGCTGTCAAGGTGCGCCGCGGCTGCTATGCCGTCGTGGAGGTGGAGCGCTGCGTAGGCTGTGGCAAATGCGCAAGGTTTTGTCCGAAAAAAGCATTGGTGATGTAACTTGAAAAAGCTGTTTAACATAAAATAATCCGCCTTGCATAATACAAGGTGGATTATTTGTTTTAGCAGATTGAGTGCTTTTATCAAAAAAAGCA
>CAKSTL010000009.1 GCA_934500875.1 uncultured Clostridia bacterium
TCCTCCTTTTTCGCAAAAAGGCACGCTTGGTTCGCCTGCTGGCTTGCAGGCGCACTCACGACGGCTCTCGGTCGCTGTCAACCTTTTGCGAGTATTCGCCCTGCGGCACAAGGGTTTTCCGTTTAGAACAAGTTTCGCTTGCTCCGATTTTTACTGCAAACGGAGCAAGCTTTTGTTATCGGTTTTTAGCCTTATCGGCATTTGGTTTCCATAATTAATTTTTTATTTTATGTAAGGCCCTCAAGAAAGATTATGCCTATTATGATGAGGAGAAGGGTGTCGTTTGTGCCGTCATGCAGCAAAATCAGGACGATTCCGAGCAGGATTATATCGTCCAGTGCCAGGTTATCGAACAAGCCGTCAAAAATTTTGCCCGAGCATGGCGTCGGGGCGCACGGATTATCGCTATTGCAGCACGAATCGATTTTTGGAATATCGCACGGCAAATCGCCTCCGCACGCATTTTTATTCTCGCAGCACACATCATTTTTTTTACAGCATTCTTTCTTCTCGCAGTGTGCGTCCTTTTCTCTGCAACACCCTTTTTTCTCGCATTTTTCCTCACTGCACCGGCAGACATTGATTTTGTCATTGCCATCGCAGCAGCCGCCCTCCTTCTCATCTGCACAAAAAATGTCTTTTCTCCGGTCGTAAATTTTGGGATAGCCGTCATAAAACTGCCTTGCCATAAAAATTCAACTCCTTACAAATCCTTGAAAAGCTCTGTAATCTGCGTCAGCCTGAGCATTTTTATCGCTTTGTCGATATGCTGTGTGCGTGTGCTGTTCATATATGGTTTTAAGGCATACAAAAGATTTATTTTCGGGTCTGACCTATCGTTCATTTTACTTGCGATTGCTGAAATTTTGCGCGTCATTTCAAGGTTGTCGTCAGTCGGCGCAGAGCTTTGCGAAGCTCCCGACATCATTTGCGAAATTTTGCTTACCGCATCGGGATTATTTAAAATTTCGTTTATTTTATCGCCTATATTATCGTTTGCCATATCTTTTTACACCTCATTTTAACAGATTTTTTAAAATACCGGGATTTTCCGACAGCATTTTTACAAGGTCGCCTTTGTTTATCGAATTGAGCTTGTCGGCAAACTGCGACATTCCCAGAGTATTCATCTTTGCGGCAATTTCGTTTTTGTCCATTTTGGCAATTTTGTCAATGATTTCTCTCTCCGAAGAGCTGTTAAGGTTATTTATTGCTCTTCTTCCAACCTCTGAATTTAAAACTGTTCTCAACACTTTTTCTGCATTATTATTGTCATTACCGTTCAATTGCGTATTCCTCCCATTCTGAAATTAGTATATTATATGTGCGTTTGAAAAAAATGTTAAAAATTTTTTTATAAAAAAAGAGGAATTTAACAAATTGCGTAGAATTGTAACAAGTATGTAACATTTTTTTAATACTTTTTTAAGGAGATGAGCTTTTGAGTTTTAGCGACAGTTTTATTTGCAGAATAAAAGACTTTGGCAAAAAAATTTATAAAAAATACCATTCGGTTAATATAAAGGTAAGAAAAACGGTTAATTTTGCTATAGGAATAAGCATAACGGCGGTGCTTTTTAATGCTAATTTTTCGCTTGTTTACGGAGTGAGCCTTAACGGAACGTATATTGGAAACATTGCGCAAAAGAGCGTTGCGGAGGCGGCGGTAAACAGGATAAACGAGCAGTATGCGCCGTATTACGACGGTCTTGACGCTGTTGAGGGAATGTGCATTTATTCTTTGAAGTTTGTGAGAAAATCGGACATTCTTAAAGAGGAAGAATTGTGCGAAAACATTAAAAAAGCGTCGGGCACAATGACAAAGCAGACGGTTATTGAGGTGGACGGAAACGATTTGGCGGGTGTTTTGAATTATGATGAGGCAAAAAAGGCGCTGGATATTTGCAAACAGCGTTTTTCGGACGAAAACACCGAAGAATGCAGCATTGCAAGCAATGTTAAAATAGAAGAAAAATATGCGCCGTCAAAGCTTCTTTCGGGTGCGGAACGTGCCGCCGACAGACTTATTGACAATGATTATTTTGATTCTCTGAAGGTTCTTACCGTTGAATACAAAACCTATGAAAACGAAATTCCGTTTGAGGTTGAGCGCATTGAGGACAACAGCGCTTACGAGGGAAGCAGCGTTGTAAAGACCGAGGGCGAAAACGGCATTGAGGTTACGGTGCGCAAAACTGAGAGGATAAACGGCAGTTTGAAATCGGACAGCGAAGTGTCGAAAACCGTTGAAAAAGCGCCGTCGAACCAGGTGCTTTCGGTTGGCACAAAACCCCGTCCTTCGGGCGTGGGAACGGGAAATTTCAGCGTTCCTTACAACGGAAACATAACCTCACGTTACGGTCAGCGTTCTATGGGAAATCACAAGGGTGTGGATATTGTGGGTCCTGTCGGCTCGCCGATTTATGCTTCGGACGAGGGGATTGTGACGTATGCGGACTATGAAGACGGCGGATACGGAAACATTGTGAAAATTGACCATCAGAACGGATACGAAACATATTATGCGCATTGCAGTGAAATTCTGGTCAAAAAGGGCGATACCGTCAAAAAGGGCGACCTTATTGCAAAGGTTGGAAACACCGGAAGAAGCACGGGGCCGCATTTGCATTTTGAAATACGCAAAAACGGCGAAACTCAAAATCCTTTGGACTACATAGGATAAATAAAATTAAAATTTAAGTCACGTTTAACGCTTTGTTTGAATAGTATTAAACGTGGCTTTTTTGCTGCAAATTTTTAATCTGAGGGTGATTTTTATGTCGAATGAAAAGCATTTTTATTTGGGGGCGAACACGCCGTACGGATTCTTTTCGTACTATGACAACATTGTTTCGCAGCAGGAGGCAAGAAGGATTTATTGCATAAAGGGCGGCCCCGGCACGGGAAAATCTTCTTTTATGCGAAAGATTGCCGAAAAAATTATGTCGCTCGGATATGACGTTGAATTTATTCACTGCTCGTCCGACGACGGCTCTTTGGACGGAATTTTTGTAAAAAGGCTTAAAATTGCCTTTCTTGACGGCACATCTCCTCACATTGCAGACCCCAAAAACCCCGGCGCTGTGGATAAGATTATAAACTTAGGCGAATTTTGGGACGAAGAAAAAATGACTGCGGAAAAAAGGGGAATTATTGACACAAACGCAAAAATCGGCGAAACGTTTGCCAGGGCATACAAATATCTTGCGGCGGCAAAGGCTTTTTACGACGATATGAATGTTATAAATGAAAAATCGTATGACTTATATGAAAGAAATTTATACGTTGACAAGATTGTAAACGACGAATTTTCACACCTTTGCATTTGCCCCGTTACGGGAAGGGAAAGAAAGCTTTTTGCTTCGGCAATTACGCCTACGGGTTTAAAATTCAGACCCGAAACGCTGTTTGACGGCTACAGAGTGAAAATTTTAAGGGGTTATACGGGGGATATTTTAAACGAAATTTCGCTTGCGGCAACAAAGAGGGGGCTTGACACCGAAAAATTTTACTGCGTAATGGAGCCGGCAAAAAAATGCGAGCATCTTTTAATTCCGCATCTTAAGCTTGCTTTTTGCACCGACAGCGAATTTCACAATTTTTCGGACGGCGAGATTTACGAATTTTCAAAAAAGGCTTTTTGCGAAAATGAATTTTCATACGATATACAGATGTATAAAAACCTTATTGCAAAGGCGGTTGAAACGCTTGCCGCCGCAAAGGCTATGCATGACGATTTGGAAAAATTCTATATTCCGAATATGAATTTTAAAAAGATTATGTCGCTTTGCGAAAAAACTATAAAACAAATACTTGAAATGGCATAAATTTTATGTTAGAATTAAGATAATATATTATATATACGAAAGGGTAAGATTGATGAATAATGTTTTTGACGTGCTTGCCGAAAGAGGGCTTATTGCGCAGACTACTCACGAAAAAGAGATAAGGGAGCTTCTTGCAAACGAGAAGGTTACTTTTTATATAGGTTTTGACCCCACCGCAGACAGCCTTCACGTAGGTCACTTTTTGCAGATGGTTGTTATGCGCCATTTGCAGAATTACGGTCACCGTCCCATTGCGCTTGTGGGCGGCGGTACAGGCACAATAGGCGACCCTTCTGGAAGAAGCGATATGCGCCAGATGATGACTATGGAAACTATTAACCACAACTGCGAATGTTTTAAAAAACAGCTTTCCACGATTGTTGACTTTTCGGAAGGAAAGGCTATTATGGTTAACAACGCAGACTGGCTTTTGGACCTTAATTACATTGATTTTATGCGGGATATAGGCTCTTGCTTCTCGGTTAACAAAATGCTTACCGCAGAGTGCTACAAGCAGAGGCTTGAAAAGGGTCTTACCTTCCTTGAATTTAACTATATGCTTATGCAGAGCTACGACTTTTTGATGTTGAACAGAAAATACGGCTGTAAAATTGAGCTTGGCGGCGACGACCAGTGGAGCAACATTCTCGGCGGAATTGACCTTTGCCGAAGAAAAGACCAGAAGCAGGTTTACGGTATGACGTTTACTCTTCTTTCAAACAGCGAGGGCAAGAAAATGGGCAAAACGCAGAAGGGCGCTTTGTGGCTTGACCCCGAAAAAACTTCGCCGTATGAATTTTATCAGTACTGGAGAAACGTTGACGACGCTGACGTTATTAAGTGCTTAAAACTTATTACGTTTGTTCCTATGGACGAAATAAGAGAAATGGAAAAGTTTGAAGGTCAGCAGCTTAATGAGGCGAAAAGACGCCTTGCATATGAGGTTACAAAACTTGTTCACGGCGAGGAGGAGGCTAAAAAGGCGCAGGGTGCGGCTGAGGCTGTATTCGGCGGCGGCAGCGACAATTCCAATATGCCCACCACCTCAATTACAAAGGAAGAGGCAAAGAAAATAAATATTCTTGACCTTATGCTTAAGGCGGGGCTTATCCCGTCCAAGGGCGAGGGCAGACGTCTTATTCAGCAAGGCGGAGTGTCGGTTAACGGCAACAAGGTTTCGGACATTGCCGAAAATATTTGCGAAAGCGATTTTGAGGACGGCAGTGTTATTATCAAAAAAGGTAAAAAGGTTTACCATAAAATTGTAATCGAAGGATAAATTCTTTTTCGGGGGTTGAAAGCAATGAAAATCAAATCTGTCAGCCGTGTTTTGGACGCTAAGGTTTTGTGCGAAGGAGAAGGTCTTGATACTGAGGTGCTTTCTGCGTGCGGCTGCGACCTTATGAGTGATGTTCTGGCGTTTGTCAAAAACCAGGCTATGCTGCTTACGGGGCTTGTGAATTTGCAGGTTGTAAGAACTGCGGAGATGATGGATATGAAGGCTATTGTGTTTGTAAGGGGAAAGGTGCCGGGTGACGACATCATAAGCCTTGCAAACGAGATGAAAATAGCTGTGCTTTCTACTAATCTGCCGCTTTATATGGCTTGCGGAAAGCTTTATGATGCAGGACTTCACAACGACTGACAGCCGAAAGAAGGTATTTTTATGGCGGATAGTAATATTTCTGTAAGGTTTGATGTTGACGCAAACGATTTTGCTTCTGCCGGCGAGGCGTCCACGAAGCTTAAAAAAATGCTGCGTCAGCTTAGCGTTGACCCCGAGATTATACGCAAGGTTGCGGTTGCAATGTATGAGGGCGAAATTAATATGGTCATTCACGCAAACGGCGGATATATTGACGTTGAAATTACCCCTCACTACATAAAAATGGTTCTTAAGGACAACGGCCCCGGCATTGCGGATGTTTCGCTTGCTATGAAGGAAGGCTATTCCACGGCGGCGGATTCGGTGAGAGAGCTTGGATTCGGCGCCGGTATGGGGCTTCCGAATATGAAAAAATATACTGACGAAATGCACATTGAAACCAAACTCGGTGAAGGAACAACCATTGAAATGCTTGTAAGGTATTAGACAAAGTATGCGCTTGATATTAGGAGATGGTACGAAAGTGAACGGTGTTATTCATTCCGTTACCCTCGACAAGGAAAAATGCAAGGGCTGCACCAAGTGTATTCAGCTTTGCCCCACTCAGGCTATAAGGGTGCGAAACGGAAAGGCAAGAATTATTAAGGAAAAGTGCGTTGACTGCGGCGAGTGTATCAGGGTTTGTCCGTATCACGCAAAAAAAGGCGTTACCGATAATTTTGAGATTATCAATAATTTTAAGTATAAAATTGCGCTTCCTGCGCCTTCGTTTTACGGTCAGTTCAAAAAGGTTGAAAAAACGGACGCAATTTTGAATGCTCTTATTAAGATAGGGTTTGACGATTGCTTTGAGGTTGCGTATGCGGCGCAGATAATAAGCGAAGAAACGAAAAAGCTTATTGATTCGGGCGAGCTGTTAAAGCCCACCATCAGTTCGGCTTGTCCTGCTGTGGTAAAGCTTATAAGCATCAGATTTCCAAATCTTTTGCCCAACATTTTGCCCGTTATTTCGCCAATGTCGCTTGCGGGGAGGCTTGCAAAAAAAATCGCCTCTCAAAAAACAGGTCTTTCACAGGATGAAATCGGCACGTTTTTTATAAGTCCGTGCGCTGCAAAGGCTACCGACGCAAAATATCCGTGCGGTGTGGACAAAAGCTACATTGACGGCGTGTTTTCGGTAAGCGATATTTACAGAAAAGTTTTGCCGTTTATCTCTAGGAAAGAGGATATTGAAAAGCTGTCAAAGGCTGATTTCAAGGGCGTTTGCTGGGCAAACTCCGGCGGCGAGGTTGCGGCGCTCGGAAGAGAAAATGTTATTGCCGTTGACGGTATACATAATGTTGTAAATATTTTGGAGGAAATTGAGAACGATAAGCTTTCCGACATTGAATATGCGGAAATTTTAGCTTGTACCGGCGGATGCACGGGAGGGCCGCTTACCGTTGAAAACAGTTTTGTTGCGCAGACAAAAATAAGAAAGCTTGCAAAAAAACTTGCGCCGTCAGAAGGTTTTGCAGACTGTGATACCGATGTTATGATGAACGCTCCCATTCCTTACAACAAGGCGCTGGGGCTTGATGACGATATGGTTGCCGCTATGGAAAAAATGAAGCGTATGCTTGAAATTACCGATACGCTTCCCGGTCTTGACTGCGGCTCGTGCGGCGCTCCGACCTGCCGTGCACTGGCAGAGGATATTGTTCGGGGATACGCTGCGAAAAATGCTTGTATTTACAATCTGAAGGCGAAAATTTTGGAACTTGCCGAAGGAATTGAAGAATTTCGGGGATTTAATCAAAATAACAAAAGCTGAGGGATTTAATATGAACACTTGCGAACTTGAAGAAAAACTTAGGCTGAAGTGTCTTAGCGAAAACAATTCGGGCAGAGAAATTTCGGGCTGCTATGTGAGCGACCTTTTAAGCCTTGCTATGGGCAGAGTGGGTGAGGGAAACATATGGATAACCGTTCAGACAAACGTTAATATTGCGGCGATTGCCGTTCTTACCGAGGCGGCGTGCGTTATTGTGCCCGAGGGTCTTGACGTGGGCGGCGATGTTATAGGCAAGGCAAAAAATGAGGATGTAATAATTTTTTCAAGCGCCGACACTGCATTTGAGCTTGCGGTGAAGATTGGAGCGCTTATTTAACGGAGGATTAACTTTTTTATGAAGGATTATATTGTAAGAGCCGCCGCAAAAGACGGCAGTGTGCGCGCGTTTTGCGCTGTGACGACAAATCTTGTAAACCGTGCGCAGAAAATACATTCGCTTTATCCGGTTGCGTCTGCTGCTTTGGGCAGGCTTTTAACGGCGTCGGCAATGATGGGGGCAATGCTTAAGTCGGAGGATGACCTTCTTACGATACAAATTACCGGAAACGGACCTATCGGAAGGGTGCTTGCGACGGCGGACTGCCACTCAAACGTAAAGGGATATGTGGGAAATCCCAAGGTGGATTTGCCGAAAAACGACAAGGGAAAGCTTGACGTGGGCGGCGCTGTGGGCACCGACGGTTTTTTGACCGTTATAAGAGATTTTGGCTTAAAGGAGCCGTATGTCGGAAAAGTTCCGCTTGTTTCGGGAGAAATAGGTGATGATTTGACGTCGTATTTTGCCGTTTCCGAGCAGATTCCGTCTGTTGTGGGGCTTGGCGTGCTTGTGGACGTTGACATAAGCATAAAGGCGGCAGGCGGCTTTATTGTGCAGGTTATGCCTGAGGCGACGGATGAAACGATTACCAAACTTGAAGAAAACGTGAAAAAAATCACCTCCGTTACAAAAATGCTTGAGGATAATATGCGGCCTGAGGATATTTTAGGCTGCGCTTTGGACGGAATTGATTTTGAGATTACCGACAATCTTGACACCAAGTATTTTTGCAACTGCAGCAGGGAACGGGTTGAAAAGGCGCTTGTTTCAGTCGGTGAGAGCGAGCTTGAGGATATTATAAAAAAGGACAAAAAGGCGGAAATTATGTGCCATTTTTGCGACAAGGTTTATAATTTTGATGAAAACGACCTTAAAATTTTGCTTGAGAAAGCCAAAAACAGCAAATCTTAAAAAAATTTAAAAAAATTTAAAAAAAGTATTGACAAATTAAAGGTTTTAATGTATACTATTGATTGTTGCTCGGGGTGATAGTTAAAACCTTGATTTTAAAGGGGTTAACGCACTTGCAAAGATGTTTTGCACTTAGCCGAAGCACATGAGTTTTGGGTGGTTAGCTCAGCTGGGAGAGCGTCTGCCTTACAAGCAGAGGGTCACAGGTTCGAGCCCTGTACCGCCCACCAAACTCTTTTTACGGCCCGGTAGTTCAGTTGGTTAGAATGCCAGCCTGTCACGCTGGAGGTCGAGGGTTCGAGCCCCTTCCGGGTCGCCATTTTACTTATACTTTTTGTGCATATGCTGTTGGCAGTTATGAGAATGTCTTTAGGGGATGTTTTTTGCAGCACATTTTGCCTCTGTAGCTCAGTAGGTAGAGCAGGGGACTGAAAATCCCCGTGTCGGTGGTTCGATTCCGCCCGGAGGCACCATAGCTTTGTTTAAACCAAAGCTATAAATGCGGGAGTGGCTCAGTGGTAGAGCGTCACCTTGCCAAGGTGAACGTCGCGAGTTCGAATCTCGTCTTCCGCTCCATTTTCACAAAAGACGCACTTTACGCTGCGTCTTTTGATTTATGGCGCCATAGCCAAGTGGTAAGGCAGAGGTCTGCAACACCTTCACCACCAGTTCAAATCTGGTTGGCGCCTCCATTAGCTTTGCGGTGTCTGATTTTCTTCAGACGCCGCAAAACAAATTTTCAATTAAATTTTTCGGGCCTTTAGCTCAGTTGGTTAGAGCAACCGGCTCATAACCGGTTGGTCCGGGGTTCGAGTCCCTGAAGGCCCACCAATAATAAAAGCCGTTGCTTTTGCAGCGGCTTTTATTATTGGTGGGCCTTCCCTTTGGGCGGATTCAAACGTCGTGCAAGCACTCGTTTTCATCACGCAGGGACTCTCGGGCTAAAAAACAGTATACCATACTGTTTTTTTAACGCCCTCGTCTAAAGGCCCACAAAAATCATTACATTTGCAGCGGCTTTTATTATTGGTGAGCCTTCCCTTCGGGCGGATTCAAACGTCGTGCAAGCACTTGAAAAGTTGTTTTTGCAATGGGTTGTTTTATAAAAAATGAATTATAATAAATAACGGCGGATTTTTTGCTTTCTTGCAGCGGTCGGTGATAATCGGTTGAAAATGCAGATTTAAAGAATTAGATTTGGAGGAAACATATGAAGATTCTTATATACGGTGCGGGCGTGCTGGGCTGCAATCCGGCAAGAAATCTGCTTCGTGCCGGGAAGGATGTTAACATACGTATTTTGCTTGTGTAACAAAAGGAAGAAATACACACTCTTTTACGATAAATTTGACGGTTTTATGATATATTGCAATAAGGGGCTGAAAGCAAAAATCATGCTTTCAGCCCTAAAAATATTCGGATTATTTTATATTTTCAATATAAGCGGAAAGACGTTCCATAACGGACGCAAACTGCGCACGGGTTAAATTCCCGTTTGGCTCAATGAGTCTGCCGTCGTGGCCTTTTATAACATTGTTTTCCGCTCAATGCCCGTCAATATCCGCAAATTTTTAATCCGAGCGTGTTACGGCAGCGGTTTTTATTTTTGGCGGTATTGATATGACGTATTATTTTCCGCTTTCTTCTTTTGCTCTTGTATTATAGAGCATTGCGTAAAATCCGTTCTTTTTAAGAAGCTGTGTATGCGTGCCTTGTTCTATGATATTTCCGTCCTTCATAACCAGAATTACGTCTGCTTCACGTATTGTCGAGAGCCTGTGCGCCACGATAAAGCTTGTTCTGCCTGCCATCATTTTTGCAAAAGCCGACTGTATTTTAATTTCCGTTCTTGTGTCGATTGATGATGTTGCCTCGTCCAGAATAAGCATGGGGGGCAGCGACAGCATAACACGGGCTATGCAAAGAAGCTGTTTCTGACCTGCCGAGAGGTCTGCCGCACCTTCGCCTATGACGGTATCGTAGCCGTTGGGAAGCCTTTTTATAAACGAATGTGCATATGCGCCCTTTGCCGCTGCGACAACTTCTTCATCTGTTGCGTCCGGCTTTGCGTAGGCTATATTTTCACGCACTGTTCCCGTTTTGAGCCACGTATCCTGAAGCACCATACCAAAGCTTTTTCTCAGCGTTTTTCGGCTGAAATTGCGTATATCTTCGCCGTCAACGGTTATTTTGCCTTCGCAGACGTCATAAAAACGCATAAGAAGGTTTATGAGCGTGGTTTTTCCGCAGCCGGTGGGCCCCACAATCGCTATTCGCTGACCTTTTTTTGCGTTAATGGTGATATTTTTAAGCAGAGGCTTGTCTTTTGTATAGCTGAACGAAACGTTATCAAAGGTTACGTTTCCTGTGTTTTTGATTGTTTCCGACTCGGGCAAATCGGGGATTTCCTCCGTTTCGTCCAGGAGAGAAAAAATTCTTTTAAGCGACGCACTTGCGTTTTGAAGCTCGGTTATAACGCCGCTGATTTCGTTAAAAGGTTTTGCGTACTGTCCCGCATAGCTTAAAAACACGCTGAGCTGTCCTACGGTTATGCGTGCGCTGATTGTAAAAATTGCGCTAATCAGCGTTACGGCGGCATAGATGATATTGTTTAAAAGCCTTGTGCTTGGGTTTGTGAGGCTGGAGAAAAACGTTGCCTTAAATGCGGCATTTTTGAATTTTTCGTTTACAATGTCAAATTCTTTTAACGTTTCTTCCTCGTGCATATATGCGTTTATAACCTTCATACCGTCCGTAAATTCGTTTATCATAGCGGTTTGCTCGCCTCTGAGGCGTGCCTGTGCGCCAAACCAGCGCAGAATTTTTTTTGAGATAAACCGTGCGGTAAAGAGCGAAAGAGGTGTGAGAGCACCCACGATAAGCGTGACCGAAACGTTATAATAAAACATAACAACGAGCGTTCCGACGATTGCTATAATGCCCGTAAAAAGCTGCGAAAGCCCCATAAGCATACCGTCCGAAAAGGTATCGACATCTGAAATTATGCGGCTTAAAAGGTCGCCCGAGGGGTGGGTATCGAGAAACGATAGCGGAAGCTTTTGAAGCTTTGTAAACATATCCTTTCTTAAATCACGTGATATGCAAAACGAAATTTTGTTATTGCACATTGCCATAATCTGCTGTGATACTGCCGCCGCTGCCGCAGACGCTGCGACAAAGTAAATATATTTTAAAACACCGTGAAACCCGACGTTTCCTTTGCCGAGCATAAAATCTATTGCACGTCCGCAGAAAACCGGTATGGCAAGGGCTGCTGCGGAGGTTATAAATGCGCACAAGAAGCTTAAAACCGCAAGCGGAATATACGGCTTTAAATAGGGGATAAGCTTTTTAAATTCGGTTTTATTCATCTTTATCCTCCTTTGTGTGGGCACTTTTGTAAATTTCGCTGTAGACGGCGCAATTTTCAAGAAGTTCCTTATGCGTTCCGCAGCCTGCAAGCCTGCCGTCCTCCAAAACAAGAATTTTGTCGGCATTTTCGATTGCCGCCGTTCTTTGGCTTACTATAAACATAGTCGGCTTGTTATCAAGATTTGCGATTGCCCGCCTCATTGCGGCGTCGGTTGCATAGTCAAGCGCAGAGGAGCTGTCGTCAAGAATAAGGACGTCGGGCTTTGCGATAACCGCACGTGCAACCGAAAGACGCTGTTTTTGTCCTCCCGAAAGGTTTCTGCCGCCCTGTTCGATAACTGCGTCAAGACCGCCTTCTTTTTGTTTTACAAATTCTTCTGCCTGTGCAATTTTAAGCGCCTCCCACATTTCTTTATCGTCTGCGTCGGGGTTGCCGTAGAGGAGGTTGCTTCTTACCGTTCCTGCAAAAAGCTGAGTTTTTTGCATAACAACGGCGATTTTGCTGCGCAGGGCGGCTCTTTGCCATTCTTTTATGTTATGTCCCATAAAATATACGTTTCCGCTGCTTGCGTCATAAAAACGTGCGATAAGGTTTACAAGCGAGGATTTTCCGCTGCCTGTTCCGCCGATAATTCCGATTGTGTTGCCTTTATCGGCACAAAAGCTTATATCGGTAAGCGAGTTTTCGCCGCCTTTATTATATCTTAGCGAAACGTTTTCAAAACGCACTGCCTCTTTGGAGCTGCCCGACAGGATATTGCCGTACTGCATTGTGCTTTTTGTATCGAGAATATGCCCTATTCTTGAACTGCTTACAACCGCCTTGCTGAGAAGGACGATAAGATTTGCAAGTTTTACAAGCTCAACCAGAATTTGCGAGAGGTAGTTTATAAGGGCGATTACGTTTCCCGAAAGGAGCGTTCTGGAATTCACTTTAACGGCGCCGAACCACAGTATAAGGATTATTGCCGCATTTATTGCGATATAGCTTAAGGGATTCATCAGCGCACCGATATTTCCTGCGTTTAGCTGAAGGCTTGAAAGATACGAATTTTCTTTGTCAAAACTTGTTTTTTCGTCGTTTTCTTTTCCGAAGGCACGTATAACACGCACACCTTCAAGATTTTCTCTTGCCGCTCCCGTTACGGCATCGAGCTGGTGCTGCTGTTTTTTGTATTTCGGCTTTGTTATAAACATTATGCCGAAAACTATGATAAACAGGATTGGAATTGCCGCCGCAAAGATGAGTGCAATATCAAAATTTATGGAAAACGCCATAATCATTGCGCCGAAAACTATAAACGGACTTCTCAGAAACAGGCGCAGAAACATATTTATGCCGTTTTGCACCTGATTTACGTCGGCGGTCATTCTTGTTATAAGGGTGGACGAGCCTAAAGAGTCAAGCTCTGAAAAGCTTAAACCCTGAATATGCTTAAGAAGCTTATGCCTCAGACTTGCAGATGTGCCGATTGCCGCTTTTGCCGCAAAATACTGCGCCGTAAAGCTTGACAAAAGCCCGAGAAGCGCCATAATTATAAGGATTGCAAAGTTTTTTAAAATGTAGGGGACATCACCCTGCATTATTCCTTTGTCGATAATTTTTGCAACGACAAGCGGCACTATAAGGTCAAACAGCGCCTCAAGCATTTTAAAAAGCGGCGCAAGTATACTTTCTTTTTTATATTGTTTAAAAAACGGCAACAGATATTTCATACCGAATCCTTCCAAAAAATATTTTTATTTTAGTATTTTACCACTTTAAGAAAAATATTGCAACAAGAATGAGTAAATTAGCAGTCAAATATTTGAAAAAAGTGTTGACATTTGGCCAAAAATGTGAGATAATCTAAAAAGGTTGTATTAAATTTACAGTCAACTAATGGTAGAGGTGCGGTATTTATCAGTAATCCGGTTCATTAAAAAGGCTTTTAACCGGGTGAAAGGAAACGCCGCCGAAACGTACGGAGGTTATGCCTTTATTCGTCCGTCCGTTGGGTTGCAGCAGAATATGCTGCAGACTGTCACTTTTGTGAAGCGCTATCCGTAGTTTTTGGTATTTTGGTTATAAAGCCGTGTACGTTAAACTATTTAGCGTTCACGGCTTTTTTTGACTTTGTAAAAATATTTAAAAAGGGGTAATGACAGATGAAAAAACTTATTTCAATTCTTATGGCACTTATTATTACTGTAAGCTTTGCGGCTTGCGGAAATAAAGCGGAAGATGACGGCGGAAGCGATTCAAAACAGGCGTCTGACGTTTTGAAGGTTGGTATGGAGTGCAACTATGCGCCCTACAACTGGTCGCAGACGGACGATTCAAACGGCGCTGTACCCATCAAGAACGTTGACAATATGTATACAAACGGCTACGACGTTCAGGTTGCCGTTAAAATTGCAGAAGCTCTCGGCAAAAAGCTTGAAATTTATGCGTTTGAATGGGACGGTTTGATTCCCGGTGTTCAGTCGGGCAAGTTTGATATGATTATCGCAGGAATGAGCCCCACGGCTGAAAGAAAAGAGAAAATCGATTTTTCGGACAACTACTTTACATCTAACCTTGTTGTTGTTAAAAAGGCGGAAAATCTTTCGGATGTTAAATCCATTGCGGATTTGGACGGCAAAAAGATTGCGGCTCAGTCGGGAACATTCCACCTTACGGCGCTCACCGAACAGACAAAGGCGGCTGCAAATGAGATGTCGGACTTTACAACAATGTTTATTGCACTTAAAGCCGGCACAATTGACGGCTACATTGCGGAAGAGCCTACAGCTATGGCGATTTGCCAGGATAAGGCATACGATTACATTAAACTTGTGAACAACGACACAGGATTTAAGGTTAACGACGACGAGGTAAGCGTTGCTGTCGGCGTTAAGAAGGGTTCTGCTCTCAAAGATGAAATCAACGGCGTTTTGAAGGATTTCGGCACGGCCGCACAGAAAGAGCTTATGGAAAAGATGGTTGCAATTGCGCCCAGCGAAGAATAATTTATTGGCAGGTAGAATAAAATGACGGCATTTTTAAAAGAAGTAATCAATATAGCCGTAAAATACAACGGTTATTTTTTGCAGGGTATAGGCTACACAATGCTTATTGCCCTTGCAGGTACGCTGATAGGGCTTATAATAGGTCTTATAACAGGTATTATACGAACAATTCCGGCTTCAAAAAACGTTGTTGTAAGGTTTATTTTGAAGATTGTGAATTTTATTATCAGCGCATATGTTGAAATTTTCAGAGGAACGCCTATGATGGTACAGTCTATGGTAATTTTCTGGGGATATGCGTTTATGAATGACGGTCAGACGCTTCCGCTTATTCCGGCAGGTATATTTATTGTTTCAATAAACACCGGCGCTTATATGGCGGAAATTGTCAGGGGCGGCATTATTTCGATTGACAAAGGTCAGTTTGAGGGCGCATACTCTGTCGGTATGAATCACTGGCAGACTATGGTTAACGTTATTGTTCCCCAGGCTATGCGCAATATTCTCCCGGCAATCAGTAATGAATTTGTTATCAATATAAAAGATACGTCAGTGCTTAACGTTATCGGCGTTACCGAGCTTTTCTTCTTTACGGCAAAGATTTCAAAGATGACTTGGGCAATTTTTGAAACTTACGTTGTTGCGTGCGTGGTTTATTTTGTTCTTACTTTCAGCATTACCAGGATTTTGAAATATATTGAACGCAAAATAGACGGACCTTCTTCGTATATAATTCATCATTCGTCCACAATGCCGGACGAAAGCTTTACGGCAAAGGAGGGCGCAAAATGAGTGTAATTACAATTAAGGGGCTTAAAAAATCGTTTGGCGAAAACGAGGTTTTAAAGGATATTAATTTTTCGGTAAACAAGGGCGATGTAACCTGTATTATAGGTTCGTCCGGTTCGGGAAAATCCACGATGCTGCGGTGCATAAACCTTTTGGAAGAGCCTACCGGCGGTGAAATTATTTACAACGGTGTAAATATTCTGGAAACAAAAAATATTCCCGCATACCGTGCGAAGGTTGAAATGGTTTTTCAGAGCTTTAATCTTTTTGAAAATATGACGGTTTTGAAAAATTGTATGATTGGTCAGATGAAGGTTTTGAAATCGACCAAGGAGAACGCTAAAAAAGAGGCTATGTATTACCTTGAAAAAGTTGGAATGGCTCCGTATATCAACGCAAAGCCGCGGCAGCTTTCGGGCGGTCAGAAGCAGAGGGTTGCCATTGCACGTGCGCTTGCCATGAAGCCCGACGTAATACTTTTTGACGAGCCGACAAGCGCTCTTGACCCGCAGATGGTGGGCGAGGTTTTGGAGGTTATCAAAAACATTGCAAAAGAGGGGCTTACAATGATTATTGTAACGCACGAAATGGCTTTTGCGAGGGATGTTTCAAATCACGTTGTATTTATGAACAACGGCGTTATTTGCGAAGAGGGTACTCCGCAGGAGATATTCACAAATCCGCAATGCCCCGAAACCAAGGCGTTTTTGACACGTTTTATGAACAATTAGCGCAAAGGGAAAATGAAAATTTTTATAAGCTGTCGCATAATTTGCGGCAGCTTTAAATTTATGTTGTATTTTTTTGAAAAATATGTATAATAAGAATTGAGGGAGATGATTAAATGGGTATTTTGAAAAATATCGATTTTGCCAATGTTTTGACTTTGAAAGACGAAATTGCGTATCAGAAGGGGCAGGTTGTGAGCAAGACGCTTGTGCAGAACGAGAGCGTCGGAATTACGCTTTTTTCGTTTGACAAAGGCGAGGAGATAAGCACGCACGAATCGGGCGGCGACGCTTTTGTTACCTGTCTTGACGGTGTGGGAAAAATTACAATTGACGGCGAGGAATACATTCTTAACGAGGGACAGTCGATAGTTATGCCGGCACGTCATCCGCACGCTGTTTTCGGTCAGGAACAGTTTAAAATGATGCTTGTTGTAGTTTTTGCGAAAGACTGATTTTTTGCAAAATTCGTTTGCGTTTTGCTTATTTTAATCGAGATAACGCCGAACTTTGAAATTTTTTAAAGCAAAAGCCGCAATACGAAAAAGTATTACGCTTTTTGATGTTTTTACATCTTTTTTACTGCAAGGACATAATTTATATGTTCAAATGCTTTCATATCGGCATTTTTTATAATTTCCTTTTGAATAACGCTTGGGGTTAAATGCTCATACACCAAAAATCCAAGGTCGGAAAGCATAAGCTCCATACTCATATAACTGAAAGAGGATTTCATTTCTTCGCCGCCCGCTTTTGCCATTGCAATCATATTCTGAACACGCTTTTCTTTTGACATAAAGAGGTTTGAATCGGCATAATCAAAAACAATTTCGCTCCCGTCCGACATTATTTCCGACAGCGTTTTAAGCGTATTTTCGATATCGTCACGGTAAAGATAATAGCTTACGCCGAGATATGAAAAGAACGTTTTTTTGCGTTTGTCAAAGCCGTTTTCCAAAAGCTTTTGCGCTATGTTATCCTTTGTGAAATCCGCCCCGATAAACGACAAATTTTCAGGAATACTTATTTTTGCACGCTTGAGCCTTTGTATTTTGTCGTTTTGCGTTTGCGGCATATCCACCTCATAAACCTTGCATTTTTTTAAAATTTCACGCTCTCTGAAGGCGAACGTATCGAGGCCTGCGCCGAGGATTACATACTGCTCGCAGCCTGTTGCAATAAGCGTTTTTAGCACCTTTTCGCAATATGTGCTGCGGCAGAGGACGGTAGGGGCGAGGTGAGTGTTTACAAGGTATCGGAGGGCATCCTTTTCGTCTTTGAACGTATCCTTTTTTTCGGGCGCAAAAAAGGATATTCCGCCGAGGACGTAATTTGAAATCATATTATATTCGTCGTCGGTCATAAGCTTTCGTGCGACGGTGTCGGAAAACACGGGGAATTCTTCGTTTTCGCAATGGTATGCTCTTGCAAATGACGACATAAGGGATGTTATACTTCTTTCTTTTTCCATATATTTACTCCTTTAAGGGAATTAAGAAGGCTGAACTTTATAAGCCACAGCCCGATAAGGAAGCATTGGTTTTGAAAGCCGTATTTTAAGTTTATACTTCGTCAAAAATACACCGTATACGTCAGTATTACGGTGTATTTTTTTCTTGTCTAAAGCTTAAACTGCAATTTTCAAAACTGCTTTGCACCCTGAAAACAAAATTTTTTGATGAAGTTCAAGGCAAAAAAGCGAGTAATCCTGTCGGATTTCGAGCTTTTTTAACGCAGAAATTCGCAAAAAAGATGTTTGTCAGGGCAATACTTCCTTATCGGGCTGTGGCTTAAAAGCCCAGCCTTCCTGTTTTGGTTTATATATTCTTTTTTCAGAATGAAATCAGCGATTAGCCGATTGCTCTGCTTAAGAATGTTACAATCTGACCTCTTGAGCAAATTGTGTCGGGTGCAAATTCGGTATCGGAAACGCCGCTTGTAACGTTATTTTCAACTGCCCACGAAACAGCCTCGGCATAATCTGCGTCATCTGAAACGTCTGTGAATGAAGCGAAGTCTTCAGAAATCGGAGCGCCGCCGTTTTTCCAGAGATATGTAACTGTGGAAGCTCTTGTGCAGGGTGTGTTGCCTTCAAATTCTGTGCCTTCAACCATACCTTTTTCGTATGCCCAGATTGCTGCGTTATAGAAATAATCGTCTTTTGTAACATCAGTAAACGGATTTGCGGTTTCGCTTGCCGGCGAACCCACTGCACGCCAGAGGAAGGTTAAAATCTGCGCTCTTGTGCAGGTTAAATCGGGCGAGAATGTTGTTGCGCTTGTGCCCTGTGTAATATTTTTTTCAACTGCCCATTTAACGGGATTTGCATAATAAGCGTCGTCTGCAACGTCTGTGAACGATACGTTTTTAACTTCGGTTGTTTTGTTATCATCTGTTGTTTTGTTATCGCCTGCTGTTACTTCGTCGTTGTCAAGGTCGTGGTCGATAACACGGAGGGTGTTATAAACCTTTAAAGTATCGGTTTCGTTATTAAGAGTGAATTTTACAAAGCATTTTACCGAGCCTTTTTTTGCAACTGTTGAATCTACTTTTGTAAAATCGCCTGTAGCTTCAATTACGCTGCCGTTTTTGATAACGGGTCTTATCATTTCCAAAATGCCTTCTTCGGTAATGTCGGGGTCGAGAGAAACATTTTTAAAAACTTCTCTTGCTGCCGACATATCTGCTGCAAGCTTTTCTTTATCTGCGTTTGCGGCAGCTGCGTCACCGGTAAGAGCCGGGATTTTTACCGTAAACATTTCGTGACGTGTATAAGGTGTGCAGGTAAAGAGGATATTTGCAAAGATAGAACCGTCTTTTTCGCTTGTTGCTTTATACACTCTGAAATCGGATTCTTTGTCGAACGAGAGTTCTACGTCACTGCAATCGTCGGGGATGAGCGGTTTTACGAGCTTTATGAATTCGTCCATAGTCATATCGTTTTCAGCCGTCAATGTTTCGCTGCCCTTAAGAATTGCTTTTCTTGCTGCTTCAATTTTCTGGTTTTCGTCCATTTTTGCCATTGCCGTAAACGATATTGCGCAAACGAGCATGGACACTGCCATAAGTAAACTTAACACTTTCTTTAACATTTTTTGTTCTCCTTTTTTTATGTATTTTTATTTTATTGCCCTGTTTAAGAATGTTACAATCTGACCTCTTGAGCAGATTGTATCCGGTGCAAACTCGGTTTCGGAAACACCGCTTGTAACACTGTTTTCAACTGCCCAGGAAACAGCCTCGGCATAATCCGCACCGTTTGCAACGTCTTTAAACGACGACGTTGATTTCGTCTTGGGCGAATCTGCGTTTTTAAAGAGGTATACAACGGTGGAAGCTCTTGTGCACGGGGTGTCGCCTTCAAATTTTGTACCGTCAACCATACCTTTTTCGTATGCCCAGATTGCCGCATTATAGAAATAATCGTCCTTTGAAACATCTGTGAACGGATTTGCCGTTTCGCTTACGGGCGAGCCGACTGCACGCCAGAGAAAGGTTAAAATCTGAGCTCTTGTGCAGGTTAAATCGGGCGAGAAGGTTGTTGCGCTTGTGCCTTTGGTGATATTCTTTTCAACTGCCCATTTAACAGCGTCCGCATAGTAATCTGCCGGCTTTACGTCGGCAAACGAAACGGCTGTGTTATCTGCCTCGTTTTTGCCTTGATTTGCTGTATTATCAGTTTTGTTTTCGGTTGTTTTATCTGTTGTTTTATCTGTTGTGGTTGCATTTGTGCTGTTTCCGCTTCCTGTCGTGAGGTAAATCGGCTCTGTCAGGCGAAGATTAAGCGTATAGCCCTTATCCGTTTTTGTCATATAGTCAACATCGAGCGGGACATACGAAACCAAACCGGTTGAGGCTGTGCAGATAAGATAATCCTTCTGCATTGCGTCCTCGTCGATATAATTTGTTTTGCCCGATGCAGTCACTGCGGAAACCAAGGGATACGAAACGCCTGCAAAGAGCTGGACTGCGGTTCCCAGCACTTCATTGTCATATGTGCCGACGCCGATATAATCATAATCGGCAGTTAAGATGTTTGCTCTGTGACCCGGGCTGTTCATCCACGATATCATTGCTTTTTCGCCCGAAACAGCCATTGAGGGAGAATTGCATCTATATATGTTTTCTCCCGCTTTTGTGTATTTGAAGCCGCTTAGCACACCGAAGGGGCCTTCGCCGTTGGGTCTTGTATGCGAAAACTTTTCTGCGATTTCAACTTCACGTATATCGCACGCTTTTTGGATGTCGTCAACCATTGTCAGGAGGAAAAGCCCTTCTTTCTGACGTTCAACATTTACAATTCTTAAAACTTCCCATTCTTCTTTGTTTACCGAAATTCTATCGGTCGGGATTCGTCTTAAAAGCTTTAAAATGTCCTCAAAAATTCCAAGCTCACGCTCTTCGCTGCCGAGTGTTATGGTTAAAAATCCTCTTATGCTGCCGTCGTCGTGGAAGGTTGCGTTCTTTTTTTCAAAGCTTTTCCACGTAGCCGCAGAGCCGTTTTTTGCCGCATTTAACGCAGCGTTCAATATATCTTCCTGCGTAATTCTGTTTGTATAGTCAAGAGCGCTGAGCGCCTTGCTCATAAGGCTTTTATCTTCGTCAATTTTTTTGGATTCATCCGTTGTATAGACCGGGACGGTTTTTGCTGCGGTAACTCTGTCCTCCACCGTGCCGAACGAAATGTCAAATGTTGCGGAAACGGTACCGGGAACGGTTGTGGATGATTTTACAAGTTTAAAGTCTGCTTTATCAAGGGTAACCGTTACGCCGTCTATATTTTTAACTGCATTTTTTGCCATACCGAGCATATCAGCCGCTGTTGTGTCGTTTGAAACTTCAAAGTCCCATATTGCGTCGGTTATTGCCTTTTTTGCTGCGGCAACAGTGCTTTTCATAGCGGAAATATCTTTATCCGAAACCTTTTCGCCGTCGGAATTCTGCTGATTATCATTACTGTCATCACCGTTTCCGTCGTCAATGCTTACGCTGCCGGATGCTTTGCTGTCCGTATAGGCGGGAATTTCTTTCTTTACTTCAAAGGCTTCTTCAGCACCGTCCTGATAAATGCTCACTACTGCGCTCATATATCCTGCTTTTGTTTCGGTAGGGCTTACAATTCTGAACTTTTCAGCATAAAATGCTGTGCCTACAAAAGAATTTGCCGAATATTCGCACGCTCCGTAAAGAAGGTTTTCCAAATCTTCCAATGTAAAGTTCTCGTCAACATCAGCTTCTTCAAGCTTTTTCAAAAACAGCTCGGCGTTCTTTTTAACTGCTGTTTCGGCGTCGCTTACCACTGTCATTGCGTATGCCGTGCCGCCGCTGTTTGAAACTGCTGACGGAACTGCGGTGAATGCAAAAACTGCCGCAAGACAAGCTGACAAAATTTTCTTCATTGCTGTGACCTCTCCTTTAATTTATAGTTTTATTCTTAATAGTATTATTGTAACACAAGGTGTGTCCGGCGGTCAAATTTTTATTCATAACTTGCAAAAAAACGTCATAACTTGCAATGTGAAAACAAAACTTAATTTCTGAGGGTTGCAAATACGCTGAAAATGCCGCCGGTATCATCAATTTTTAAAAAGCCGCCGTTGTTTTTTACAATTTCGGAAACGCTTTTTAATCCGAGGGCGGAACCGTATTTTTTTGTGGATACATATTCGCCGTCCGCATCTTTCTTCGGCGGATTCAGACAGTCATTTTCAACATTTACCGAGAGCTGTCTGTTTAAGCTTTTTATGCTGAGTTTTATGTAGCTTTTTGCCGATTCGGTGCTGTTTTCAAGAAGGTTTGACAGCATTATGCAAAACTCCGGTTCATCAAGGCGGAGCGTATTCGGCATTTGGATTTCTGTGGTAAATTCAAGGTTTTTCTGCCGTGCGGAAAAGCGGTATTTTGCGATTACGGCATTTACAATTCTGTTTGCGCAGAAAAACTCCTCCGATTTAATTTCTACGCTGTTTATTTCTCTTTTCAAAAGCTCTTTTGCGCCATTTATATCGCCTTCTTCAAGAAAATCGAGAAGTATCAGGTTGCGGTGGCGCATATCGTGGCGGAATATTCTTTCGGATTCTTCTTTTTGCAGATAAAATTCGTACTGCTTTTTTTGCAGTGCAATCTGATTTTTCATACTTTGCGCAAGATTTTCTCTTTGCATTGAATTATGCACTGTTTTAAACGTATATGATATAAGCACATACACAAAAAACATAAGAATGTGTATGGTAATAATGACGGGATAGTTTTTCAGGGTGCCGTTACAGCCTTTGGAATAATAGTTTACAAGCGTTAAAAGTATTGTGAAAAACATTGGTATAAACGAAAAAATCCACCAGTTGACATCAAGCTTTTTCATAATGCTTCGGTGTTTTGCTTTAAGGTATTTGTTATACACCAGAAAGTATGCGAAAAACAGGACAAAACGCAGTGCGGTGAGGAAATATTCGTTTTTAAGCGTAAAATCGTTTATCAATGCCGAAAAATTTGCCGTCACTTCATAAATGTTAATCCAAATCCAGAAGTTGAAAAACGTTTGCGATATTTTGTCGCTTGAAATAAGAAGGATAAGCGCAAAATAGGGCAGACCTATGGTGAAAAGGATATAGTTTCTGAATGTGGGAATTCCGAAATTTATGACAATATACGAATTTACGGCGAGGCAGAACACTGCCATTGCCGCAAAAAGGGCATAGGCACGCTTTGAGCTTACTTTATAGCTCATCATTGAATACCCGTCCAGCGTACATATGCAAAGGGTTATAAGAAGGCAGACCACATATGGATAGTTACTCACGCTTCTCCCCCCTTAGCCGAAAATACATAGTCAAAATACGCCTTTTTTGCGCTCTGAAGATATGAGCGTGAAATTTTTATCTGCTTTTTTCCGGTAAGGTGAAAGGCGTCGCCGTCGATACAGTCGATATGCCTGATGTTTACAAGATAGCTTTTATGACAGCGGCAAAAACCGTTGGCGATAAGATAATCTTCGTAATCCGTAAGTTTTCCGTTTACGGCAATTTCTCTGTTTTCGGACAGCGTGAAGATGACTTTCCGCAGATTGCTTTCGAGGCACTGAATATTTGAAAGAAGTATTTTTGTTTCCACTCCGCAATAGTTTACGGATATGCACTGTTTATTTTCTTCACGGCACAAAAGCCGGCAGATACATTCCTTCAAAAGGTTTTCGTCAACCGGCTTTAAAAGATAGTCAAACGCAAGCACCCGATAGCTTTGCACGCCGAATTCTTCGCTTGACGATATGAATACAATTGGCGTTGAGGTATCGGTTTTTCTGATAAGCGCCGCTGTATCAATGCCTGTTATATGAGGCATAATTATGTCAAGAATTATAAGGTCGAACGCAAAATTCCGGTGCGATTTCACCAATTCTTCTCCGTTATCAAACTCTGTTACTTCGCAGCCCTTTATAATTTTTTCGAGCTTTAAGATTATATTCATCCGCTCGTTTTTTACATCGTCGCAGACAGCTATTCTCATAGTTTTTTCCCTTTTTGCACACATTATTCCACACAGAATATATTACTACAAATTTATGCTGTTTGTCAATTTTTATTTTTGCTGCGGCGCACCTTTTTTTACTTCAAAATACGGTTATTTTATTCGTTTTACGGGTCTTATATACTTCCAGAAGCGTTTGGGGTCGTGATAGAAGTAGAAAATCCTGCCTTGGGCGGTGTCGAGCCGATATCCTTTATCCTCATAGTTAAAATTTTTCATTGCGTCCTCAATTTTTGCTTCAACTTTGGCGTTTTCTTTTTCAACGTCAAAGGCGCCGTGTTCAAATACTGCATATTCGCCTTCGGGAACGTCCATTATTTGCATTTGAGGCAAATCAAAAATGCCCTCACGCTTAAGATGAGGGCATTTTAAGGTTTTGATTAGACCGGATAAACTTTATCTTTTGTATCTGCAAGGGAGGAATCTACCTTATATTTTGCTGCCTGACGCTGCTCAAAAAATTTGGTTGCAACGCTGTCGAACAGCGCATATGACAAGACATCCTCGTCCTGCTCGATATATTCTTTACATTCGTTTCGGATTTTATCGAGCTCGGGTTTAATATTATCTGCGGGACGGCAGGTAATCTGCTTTTCGTCGCCGATAATTATTTTTTTGATTTTATCGCTTACGGGCACGGGAGTTTTTCCGTATTCGCCTTTAACAAGGCCTTTTGACTCTTTGGTTACCATTTTGTATCTTTCGCCCATAATAACGTTTAAAACTGCCTGTGTGCCGACAATTTGGCTTGTGGGGGTAACGAGCGGGGGATAACCGAAATCTTCTCTTACTCTCGGAACTTCTTTTAAAACCTCGTCGAACTTATCTTCGGCGTTTGCCTGCTTAAGCTGCGACACGAGGTTTGAGAGCATACCGCCGGGAACCTGATAGAGAAGGGTGTTTATGTCAACTCCCAAAACCTTTGTATTCATAAGTCCGCTTGCAAGATATTTTTCTCTGAGCGGTTTAAAGTAATCGGCGATTTCTGTAAGTGCGCCGAGGTCAAGACCCGTATCTCTGTCGGTATCTTTAAGCGTTGCAACCAAAGGTTCGGTTGCCGGCTGGCTTGTGCCGAGTGCAAGCGGAGAGATAGCGCAGTCCACGATATCAACACCTGCTTCGATTGCTTTAAGATAGGTCATTTCGCCGACGCCGCTTGTGCAGTGGGTATGGAGCTGAACAGGAATTTTTACGGTTTCTTTAAGCGCTTTTACAAGCTTATATGCTTCGTAAGGAACAAGCAGTGCCGCCATATCCTTTATGCAGATACTGTCTGCGCCCATTTCTTCAAGCTGTTTTGCCATTTTTGTATAGGTTTCGATTGTATGCACGGGGCTGATTGTATAGCACACCGTAGCCTGAACGTGGCCTTTTTCTTTTTTGCAGGCATTGATTGCCGTTTTAAGGTTTCTTACATCGTTTAATGCGTCGAAAATACGCATAATATCAATACCGTTTGCGATTGATTTCTGAACGAAATATTCCACAACGTCATCAGCATAGTGACGGTAGCCCAAGATGTTCTGACCTCTGAAAAGCATTTGGAGCTTTGTGTTTTTTGCCGCCGCTCTTATTTTTCTGAGCCTTTCCCACGGGTCTTCATTGAGGAAACGAAGGCACGAATCAAACGTTGCGCCCCCCCAAGCCTCAAGTGAATGATATCCGATTTTATCCATTTTGTCTATGATAGGAAGCATCTCGTCCGTCGTCATTCTTGTTGCAATGAGCGACTGATGAGCGTCTCTTAATACCGTTTCGGTAATTTTAACGGGATTTTTTGCCATATATATCTACCTCCTTAAAAGTAATATTAATTATAAGAATTTTGCGAGCGTTAAGAACACGCCTGCGGCAACCGCAGAACCGATAACACCTGCAACGTTAGGCCCCATAGCGTGCATAAGCAGGTAATTTGTGGGGTTTTCTTTTTGTCCCACAACCTGCGATACCCTTGCCGCCATTGGAACTGCCGAAACGCCGGCTGAGCCTATCAGAGGATTGATTTTTCCTTTTGTAACCTTGCACATAAGCTTTCCGAAAAGCACACCGCCCGTGGTACTTAAGCAGAATGCAAAAAGACCGAGCGCTATGATATAGAGTGTTCTTATTTGCAGGAAGCTGTCGGCAGACGCTGTTGCGCCGACTGTTACTCCGAGGAAAATTGTTACGATATTGCAAAGCTCGTTCTGTGCGGTTTTTGAAAGTCTGTCCGCAACGCCCGACTCTTTAAACAGATTGCCCAGCATAAGCATACCTACAAGCGGAACTGCGTCGGGAACGATAAGTGCAACGATTATGGAAACTGCTATCGGGAAAACAATTTTTTCGGTTTTGCTTACCGGGCGCAGGCTTTCCATTTTTATGCTTCTTTCTTTTTTTGTTGTAAGAAGCTTCATAATAGGCGGCTGGATAATAGGTATGAGCGCCATATACGAATATGCTGCGATTGCGATTGCCGGAAGAAGGGCCGGGGCAAGCGTTTTTGTAACCAAAATCGCCGTAGGACCGTCCGCACCGCCGATAATGCCGATACTCATTGCTTCGTTAAACGTAAACCCGAGTGCAAGAGCGCCTAAAAACGCGGTGAACACGCCAAGCTGTGCCGCCGCACCCAAAAGAAGGCTTTTGGGGTTGGAAATGAGCGGCGAAAAGTCGGTCATTGCACCTATTCCCATAAATATAAGCGACGGATAAATGCCAAGTTTTACTCCGAGGTAAAGCAGGTCGAAAAGACCGCCGTTATGCAGTATATCCGAAAAGTTCATTGTAAAATGCTCTTCCTGGCCGGTTCCCACAAACATTTCGTTATGCATTATGTTTGCGCCCGGCATATTTGCGAGCAGCATACCGAAAGCAATCGGCATTAAAAGAAGCGGCTCGAAGCCTCTTACTATAGCAAGATACAGCAATATGCAGGCAATGCAAATCATTATGACTGTGCCGAAATCCACTCCTGCAAAAGCTATTGCACTTTTATCGGTTGCGGCGAAAATCCTGGCGATACCCGTACTCTGCATAAAGCTTGTTATACCTTTTATAAATAAATCTCCCAAAATTTTTCACCCTTTCTGTATGTTAATAATAAATTTAAAATCAGTTAAGGGTGATTAACAGGTCGCCTGTGTTGACAGCCGAGCCTTGTGCGGCATTGATAGACGCAACTGTACCTGATTTGGGAGCGGCAATTTCGTTTTCCATTTTCATTGCTTCCAAAATTACAACTGCCTGTCCTTCTTCAACCGTGTCGCCTACCTTTACGTTAACCCTGAGAACGGTACCCGGCATGGGAGCCTCAACCTTTACGCTGCCTGCGCTGCCCGAAGGAGCGGCAGCCTTGGGAGCCTCCTGTTTTGCGGCAGGTGCGCTTGCAGCAGGTGCAGCAGGAGCGCTTACAGCCGAAGGCGCAGGTGCATATACGGCTGCGCCGCCGATTTCCTCAACTTCAACTTCATATGCGGTGCCGTTTACTTTTATATTAAACTTTCTCATAATTTTTTATCCCCTTTCTAAAATCCATTGTAAATATTTTCGTTTCTTGAAGCTCTGTTCCACGCTGATTTGCTTTCGCCGAGCTTTCTGTACGATTTTATTTTAAAGCCGCTCGGCGAGGTGTTGAGCACTGTGCAGATTGCCGCACAAATGGCTGCAACAACTTCTGAGTCATCTTTTTTGACTTCTTCTGTTTTTTGAGGCGCTGTGTGAGCTTTTGCAGCTTCCTCTTTAACGGGAGGTGTGTTTTTTTCTTTCGGTGCAAGCATTTTTTCCATAACAATCAAGACAAACATTATGATTGCAAGCACGATAAACACTATGCCCAAGCCCAAAACAACAACCAACAAGGCATTGCCCCAGTTTACCATATATATCACCTATCCTTAATTGCTTTTGTGCTTTTTGGAAAGCCCCGATTCTCTTTTGCCCGCAAGCATTTCGAGTGCGGAAATCAAAACGGGTCTGGTATTTGCAGGCTCCGTTATACTGTCAACGTAGCCCCTTTTTGCGGCGATATAAGGATTTGCACTGTTTTCTTTATATTCCGCAATTTTTTCTTCACGTTCTTTTTGCGGATTGCCGCTTTTTGCGATATCGTCCTTAAACATAATATTTGCGCACGCAGAGGAGTTTAAAACCGAAATTTCGGCGCCCGGCCAAGCGATTGTCATATCCGAGCCGATATATTTTGAGCCTGACGCAAGGTATGCGCCGCCGCACGCAGAGCCGACGATAACGTCGATTTTTGCTGTTGTTGCTTCCGCATAGGCGCTTATAAGATTTGCCGCAGCTTCGAGGTTGTTTGAATCTTCTTCGTTTTTATCCGCCTTAAAGCCTTTGGTATTTGTAAGCGTTACGATGGGGATATTGAAGCTGTCTGCAAAACGGACAAAACGAGCTGCCTTTTTGCAGCCTTTGATATCAAGCTCGCCGTTTACTGCAACTATTGCCGTGCTTTCGCCGCCGAGATACGCAAATGATGTTACAACGTTTTGCGCATAATCTTTTGAAAGCTCAAGAACGCTTGAAGCGTCGCAGATTTCGTTTATAACCGTGCGGATGTCAAGATTTTCCGAATCGGTCAGATTAAGATTTTCGCTTACTCTGTTGATATCGTCCCCTTCGCCGCCGAACGGTGCTGCGCCGAGGTTATTATCGGGAATGTAATCAAGAATTTTTTTGATTTTTTCAATGCAGTCGGCATCATTTTCACAAACGATGTGCGCTTTGCCGTTTTTTGCCGACGAGAGCGCTCCGCCCAAGTTTTCGGCGGTGATGTCGCTGTTTGTGCTGCCCTTTACGACCTGAGGGCCGTTAAGGAAAAGGTTTGAAGTTTTTTCTGTAATGAGCGTAAAATCGCACATTGAAGAAAGGGAAGCGGCAATTCCCGCAAGCGGGCCCATAACTGCCAGAATTTGCGGAACAACTCCTGAGATTTTTGCGCTTACCTTTAAGATTTTTCCAAGACCGGAAAGTGCGTCAAGCCCTTCCGAAAGCCTTATTCCTGCGCTTTCTGCAAGACCGATTACGGGGACGCCCGTTTTTGAAGCAAGCTTTAAAAGTTTTACGATTTTTTTTGCGCCCACTTCGCCGAGCGATGCGCCGACTACGGTGTAATCCTGTGTGAACACGCACACCTGGCGATTATTTACTGCGCCGTAACCGCAAACAACGCCGTCCGCAGCAAGATTTTCGTCAGAGTAGGGGATATTTCCTCTCTGATGTGCGAATGCGTCAATTTCTACGAAGGTGCCTTCGTCGATAAGCGCATTGATTCTTTCTCTTGCTGTCATTTTGTTCAAGCTGTGCTGCTTTTCAATCTTATCTTTGCCGCCGAGCGCCAAAATTTTTTCCTGTTCGGCTCTTAAAGTGTCAAGATTGTGCATAAAATAGAACCTCTTTTCTTCGGCATATTTCGCACTTGTGCGATTGCCGCAATTGTATTGTTTTAAAGGCTTTTTTAAAAAAAGTCAAAAATTTTTTCTGCGTATGAAGCAAGGGTTTTGTTTACATCTCTCCATTAAATCCAACTTCAACGCCATATTCATAAGTATTCGACATTTTTCCTCTGTTTCCTTTTTTTATTTTTAACTTTCTTTATAAAAAAAGAGCGATTTTTAAAATCGCCCTTCATTGCACAAAAATTTTTTTGAATTTTACTCTTTATTATGGCATTTTGCGTCAAAATAGCCTTCAAGATTAACGTAATACACATTTTTTTCAGTATTTTCGCCGATTTGTATTTCATCATATTTTTTAAAACGGAGAAGCTTTAAAAGGTCTGAAATTTTATCGTTCCTGCTTATTACGGGAAAAATGCTGCGGCGCTCGATAAAATTAAGCATTGCCTTTCCTATTCCGTGGGCGAGCATTTTAAAGCTTTCGTCCTCTAGATACACGTCGCAAAACTCGGCGTATGACGGAAAAATTTTCATTTTTCCTATTCCGATAAGCTCATCTTTATCTTTTGCCGTCATATAGAATGTGTTTGCCTCTTTTTCGGCAAAACCCGATTTTTGCGCCTCTGTTTTGTCAAGATTGGCAAAGGGATAAATTTCTATCATTATTTTCTCCTTAATTTTCTTTTGTTAAAATTTTTATCTCAGCCTCGGCAAGATGCCGCCATTTTCCTAACGGAAGGTTGCCGAGCGTGACGGTTGAAATTGCGACCCTTTGAAGGTGCATAACCCTATGACCCACTTCTTCAAGCATTTTTCTTACCTGACGGTTTCTGCCTTCTTTGATTTTTATTTCAACGACAGAGCTGTTTTTTCCGACCTCCAGAATATCGGCTTTTGCTTTTCTTGTGCGCACGCCGTCTATCAGAACGCCGTTTTCGAGCCGTGACAAGGCGACTCTGTCGGGGATTCCGTTTACGTATGCGAGGTATGTTTTTTCGACATTATGCTTCGGGTGCGACAGGATATAGGCAAAATCGCCGTCGTTTGTGAGTATCAGAAGCCCCTCGGTATCGGCATCCAGCCGTCCTACGGGGTAAATTCTGCCGTTTATATCGCTTATAAGGTCCAGGACGGTGTTTCTGCCGAATTCGTCGCTTGCTGTGGTTACGTAGCCTGACGGTTTATTGAGCATTATATAGTATTTTTTCTTTTCAAGCTGTATTTTTTTGCCGTCAACCTCTATTGTATCGTCATTGCAGACCTTGGTGCCGAGCTGTGTGACGGTTTTTCCGTTCACTTTAACTCTGCCGTCCGCAATGATTTTTTCGCTCGCACGGCGGGATGCCACATTTGCCATTGCGAGGTATTTCTGAAGCCGCATTTCGTTATCCATTTATAATTTTCCTTCCTTTAGAGTGCGCAAATAAATTTTTTTCTTTGCGCACTGTCTATGCTTTTGCTGTAATCCAAGTTTTAAAGAGCGTCAAAAAGTTTTTTGAAAACTCTTTTTCACACATTTTTTCCTTTATGCTTTTATTTTTTTGTGCACTGTCTGCCGAAATTAAATTTGCGGTTATGTTCAACCCGTTTGCGTTTATATTGAGGCTGCACACCTTATCGCCGTAATTTACGGGCGCAGGAAGCGTTATTTGCGGCGTGCTTTCGTATGTAACGTTTAAATTTTCGTCCTTTTTCACTGTTATGAAGATATCGTCGGCAAAGACACATTTTACAGAGTCTTTTTCCGAATTATCCACGTTTGCGCTCATAGCATAACCGCCTTTTTCTGCAACGCACACAGCTTTATAGTTATCTATTGCATAACGGAGCATATTTTTATGGTCATTCCAGTCGTCCGGGGCGGAAAGTGTTACGGCGATTACACGCAGACCGTCCTTATTTGCGCTTGATACAAGGCATCTTCCCGAACGTTTGGTAAAGCCGGTTTTTACGCCGTCGCAATAATCGAGAAGAAAAAGGAGCTTATTATGATTTCTGAGCGTTCTGCCGTAATTTCTGTCGTCCCACGGCATTTTTTTCTCTTTCGACGACACGATTGAGCAAAAACTTTCGTTATTCATTGCATAGCGTGTTATCATTGCAAGGTCATATGCGGTGGTAAAATGGTTTTCGTCGTCAAGCCCGTTGGGATTTTTAAAGGACGTATTGTTTGCTCCTATTTTTTTTGCGGTTTTATTCATTAAATCCGCAAATGCCTCGACTGAGCCTGAGATATGTATGGCGATTGCTACCGCAGCGTCGTTTCCCGATGACAGCATAAGCCCGTAGACAAGGTTTTCGAGCGTTATTTTTTCGTTATAGCCAAGGTACATTGACGAGCCTTCGACGCCGACCGCACGTTTATCGACGGTTACCGTTTCGGCGAGGTTTCCGTTTTCTATTGCGCAGAGCGCTGTCATTATTTTGGTTGTGCTTGCCATGGGAAGGCGGCTGTAAGCGTTTTTTTCGTAGAGTATTCTGCCTGAATAAAAGTCGATAAGCACTGCGCTTTTTGCCGACACAGACATTGCATATGCGAAATTTGCCGGTACAAGCAGCATTAGCGACATTATCACACAAAAAAATTTTCGCAAAAAAATCACCTCATATTATTTATATATGAAACGATTTTTTTAAAATTCAAAAAATTACTTTTCTTTCTTTTTGATTTTTTGTTTAACGCCGTTTTCGTCTACTGTATAGACGTTATTAAGCTCGGACAGAAGGTTATTTTTTATTTTTGCGATATATTCTTTTCTGAGCTTTGCCTGTTCTTCTTTTTCGGCTGCCGTAAGCCCTTCGGTTTTTGATTTTTTTGCAAGATAATTTATTCTTTCAACCATATTCATAAAATCACCGTTTCAATTATACATTATACTGCGCTTATTTGTCAAATTATTATTTTTATGAATAAAGTGTAAATATTTTGTCCGATTTGGTATTTTTCATTGACCTTTTTTAAAAAGTTGTGTATAATTAAAAATATAATTTATGCTATATGCCGTATTTGGCGGATTGGAGATGACGTGAAAAGAATATTCACGTCAGCCTCCGGCGGATTTATGTGCCCGTGCGAAATTTTTTTGAAGCGCAAAATGCTTAAAAAAACGCACATGGGCGAAAAATCTCTTATCATTCTTTGCCCTGCGGATAAGAGAAAATTTATTGTTTATTATGCCCGGCAGGGCGGCAGAATGGAGATTTTTTATGGAAAAGAAAATATGCAGGATTTGCGGCTGCGAATTTGAATCTGAAATTGAGGGAGCGGAGGTTTGTCCCGGGTGCGAAGGCAAGGATGAGGCTCAGAGCGACGAGATTACGTTAGACGATATTGAGGCGGCGAAGGACGAAATAAGCGCAGACGATATTTCGGGCGATGGTGATGCCTTGGACGAAGAAAGCGTTTTAAAAGACAGTGAATCGGGCGCTGATGACAGTGCGGAAGGTGTTGACGGTGAAGATGTTTACGGCGGTGATGAAGGCGGCGATGACTCACACAGCGAGGAGCTTCTTGCGATTATGGAGGAGGCAAGAAAGAAGAAGGAAAAGCATGTAAGGACGATTGCGATAACGGTCGGTTCAGTTGCGGCGGCTGCGGTGCTTATTTCGGCGGTGCTTTTTATACCTTTCAAAAAGAATGACGCAATCAACAGGACTGCAACAACTATCAGTGCTGACGATAAAAAGACGGTAATCAGCCAGCGCACCAATCTTTACAATTCCATTTGCGAGGCGATTGAGTTTGCAAAGCATCCCGACGCAGCTATGGTAATAGGCGGCGAAACGATTGACAAGTCGTTATTTGATTATTTTTACGAGAGGGCTCAGTATAATCTTTTGATGGAAAACGGACTCGGCTCGGCGCAGAGCAATGATGAGATAAACAAATTCTGGGATTCGGCCGAAAATGTGAAAAAGGCACAGACCAATGCGAAAACGGATTTGATTACGTTTGTTGTATCAAAACAGATGGCGGTTAAAGAGGGTATTACGCTTACTGATGAGGAGCAAAAGAGCATTGACCAATACATTGAAAGCTACGTTACTGACGAATTTTTAAAGCAGATGAAGCTTTCAAAAGAACAGGTAAAGTACATTCTTGAAGGCTCGACGCTTACTTCAAAACTTGCGCAGCAGGTTGTTGCCAAGGAGGAAAAATACAACATTTCAAACGACCAGGTTACGGCTTATGTAAAGAAAACAGGCGACAAGATTACTGCAAAGCACATACTTTTCAACACGCTTGATACGCAGACTTATCAGCCGCTTTCGGACGACAAGAAGGCTGAGGTTAAGAAAAAGGCGCAGGAAACGCTTGACAAGATTAAGGGCGGCGCTGATTTTGACGCTCTTATGAATGAGCTTTCGGAGGACCCCGGTCTTAAGAGCTATCCTGACGGGTACACCTTCGGTAAGGGCGAGATGGTTGAGGGCTTTGAGAAGGCGGCGTTCGCTCTCGGCGAGAACGAGGTGAGCGACCTTGTTGAAACGGATTTCGGTATTCACATTATAAAACGTGTTCCGCTTGTACTTTCGGACAGTGACGTACAAAACTCAAAGGCGCAAATTCAGAATGATATGTTCGAGGATGAAATTTTAACACGTGCAAAAGATGTGAAAATTCTTACAAACAACACTTTGATTAATGCTGCAAAACCCACAACTTATGAAACTCAGACGGGCAGCAATGCGCAGTAACAAATAAAAATAAAATCTTCAGAGCTATTTTGCTCTGAAGATTTTTTTATTTAAGAAAGTTTGATTTTTACGGTGTTATGCCCTGCAAAAACGGCAAGGTGAAAAGACGGGGAGTTTTTAAAACGCAAGGCACACGGAGTTCGGCTCCTTTGCGCAAAAGCTGAAAGAGGATAATCCAAACCCGGGATTTGAGGGGCGGATTTTTGATTTTGGCTATATTTCGGAGGTTTTAAATTCTTTGTAAACTTTTCCTTCCAAGTTTTTCCACAAAAATACGCCGTTTTCATACGTCATATAGCTGTTTTCGGAACAGCCTTTCGGTATGGAAACCGAGCCGGGATTAAGATAGATATGCGCTTCGTCCTTTTCGCAGGCGGGAATATGGGTATGGCCGCAGAGCAGAATATCGTTATCGTTAAGACGTGACAGAAACGATTGGTCTACAAGGTGGCCGTGCGTGGCGAAGATTGTGAGGTTATCTATACAGATAAGCGCATAATCGGACAGAATTGAAAAGTCGAGCACCATTTGGTCAACCTCGGTATCGCAATTGCCACGAACGCATATGATTTGCTTTTTTAGAGGATTTAAAAGCTCAATTACGTTTTTGGGATTATATTCGCCGGGGAGGTTGTTTCTCGGCCCGTGATAGAGTATATCGCCCAAAAGGACGAGCCTGTCCGGCTTTTCTTCGTTATAACGGGTTAAAAGTTTGCTGCAATAAAGATATGAGCCGTGTATGTCTGAGGCTATCATAAGTTTCATTTTTTTCACTCCTTAAATATGCTGTAATATGCGCTGTATACCCTTTGCGCTGCGGACGCTGCGAGCGATGACGAGCCGCTGTAGGCGAGAAGGACTGTTACGCACACGGTTGGGTTTTCGTACGGCGCAAACGATGTGAACCACGAATGGGTAAGGTTTGGGTTTTCGTTTGTTTTTTCGTTTTCGGCGGTACCGGTTTTGCCGCAGATATTTTTGCCTGCGATTGCCGCACCTGCGCCTGTGCCCGAATCTACAGCTTTTTTCATATTATCTTTTATAATTTGCGCACTTTGTGCGTCGATTGCCTGTTTTAACATTTTTGCGCTTGTGTGTTTTTCGGTGCCGTCGAGATTTGATTTTACTTTTGCCACAAGATACGGATCGGGCATTTTGCCGTCATTGGCTATTGCGCACGTTATAAGATTTAAGTGCATTGGCGATATAAGAACCTTATCCTGCCCGATTGAGGCAAGCGCAAGGGAATCGTCATATTCGATTTTCTCGGGAAAAACCGAGCGTGCGAGGTAGAAATCTTTTATGTCAAAATCTTTATTCATCATAAAGCTTTCGGACATACTGCGCAGAGCATTTTCGCCCGTTTCAATTCCTGCAAGCGCAAAATAGACGTTTGACGAATGTGCAAATGCGCTTTGAAGGTCTAAATTTCCGTAAGACGCTGATTTTGCGTTTTTTATTGTTGTGCCGTTTATTTCGGTTTTGCCCTTATCTTCTGCGGTGAAAGAGGATTTTCCGTTTTTTATCATTGCCGCACTTGTTACTATTTTATATGTAGAACCCGGTGCGTAGAGGCCCTGTGTTGCCCTCGTAAGAAACGGAAAGAGGGTATCGTCTGTTGACATTTTATCCCAATTTTTATAGAGATTACTCTCGCTCGGGTCAAAATCGGGCTTTGACACCATTGCATAAATTTCGCCTGTTTTTGGGTTTGACACAATGATTGCGCCCTCTTTATACGGCGAGAGTATTTCACTGCATTTTTTTTGGAGTCGGTGGTCTGCGGTGAGGTACAAATCGCTGCCTTTTGGCTTTTTATTATTTAAAAATGAAGCGATTTTCATAACGTCATCCGACACCGACACACTGTTTAGAGTATTTGAATAACGGTTTTCCAACAGCGAAGAGCCACGCTTTTCGGTATAATAACCGACAAGGTGGCTGTAGAGATTTTTATAAGGATAGATTCTTGATGCCTTATTATTTTCGATTTTTGTATATGCAATTTTTTCGCCGTTTCTGTCATATATATCGCCCCGCTGCATATCGGTTTCACGCTTTAGGCTTCTGCCGAGGTCTTTTTTTGCGTACTCGTCCCTTTTATACACCCCGACGGTTGTAAGATAGACTGCGAGCGACAAAAACAGTGCGCTGAAAAACACCAGCACATAGATTATTTTTTTATTGTTCATAATTTTCCCCGATAATTTTGGAAATTATTTTAAGAGAGATATTATTTCGTCCTTCGGGCGTGCGCCGATTAAGGTTTCGGTATTTTCGCCGTTTTTAAACACCATAAGCGTGGGGATTGTTGCAACACGGTATTCGGCTGCGATATCTCTTGAAAGGTCTACATTTAATTTGCACACTACTGCTTCACCTTCAAGCTCTTCGGCGATTTCGTCGATTACGGGCGAGAGCATTTGGCACGGACCGCACCAATCTGCATAAAAGTCCACAAGCACGGGTTTTGTGTTGTTTAACACCACTTCTTCAAAATTTTCGCTGTCTGCCATTACTACTGATTTTCCTGCCATTTAAAACAACTCCTTAGTCATATATTTCATTTGTTTTTTCAAAATTTACTGCGCCGCAAAATTCGTTTTGTATATTTTTTTTGAAATCCGGCGTTTTTTCTTTTGGTGATATTACCGATAGGGTGACATTTTCGAGAAATGTTTTTTCGCACACCTTAAGGTTTTCGGTTTTTAACATATGCTCGATTTTATTCAAAAACGGGTAGTCAAACGTAAGATTTACTTTATCGCACAGTGTCATTTTTTTAATTCCCGCTTTTAAAAGGCACTCTTTTGCCGCCTTTGTGTAGGCACGTATAAGCCCGCCGGTACCGAGAAGAATTCCTCCAAAATAGCGTGTGACAACGCACACGACATCTGTTACGCCCTCATTTTCAAGCATTTCAAGGATTGGGAAGCCTGCTGTTTTTGACGGTTCGCCGTCGTCACTGTATTTTTTCCCTCCCGAATTTAAAATATACGCATACACGTTATGGCGTGCGTCGTAGTGCTTTTTTTTGATTTGCGAAACAAAATTCAATGCGTCCTCTTCGGTTGCGGCATATGCGATATATGCGATAAAACGTGACTTTTTTTCGGTTATTTCTGCTGTTTCGTTATTTATTATTCGGATATAGTTCATACTTTTACCTTTATTATTCCATAAGCCCGGTTACAATTCCTTCAAGTTTTTCAAATTTAATTTCGGTGATATACATTGGCGGATATTTTGGATTTACGGCTGTGAGCATATTATTCTCAAATTTGCGCACATATATTTTTCCGTCAATTCTGAAAACACCGATTGTATCGCTGGTTATGAAATTTGATTTTTTTGCGAAGAGGATTTCGCCCTCATTATAGAGCGGCGACATACTGCCGTCACACATTCTTACCGCAAAATCGCACTCTTCGGGTGCGCTGTTTACAAGTATTTCGCATTTTTCGTCAGTATAGTGCGAGCCGGAATCGACAAGCTTTAATGTGCGGATTTTCGGCGAAAAAGCGCTTGGCTGATTATACGGATTTTTTTTGCGGACGCTGTAATCTTCAAAATTAAAACAGTCGCTTAGCATTTCGGGCGGCTGATTGGTTAATTTTGCCGGTTCGTCGCTTATCACGTCATTTACGCTGCACCCGAGAACGCTGCATATTGCGGAAAGAGTATTGATTTGCGGGCTTTTTGTTTCGCCTCTTAGGATTTTGTTTATTGTTCCCACCGGAACTTTTGATTTTTCCGACAGCATTTGCGTGGTGAGGCCGAGCCGTTTTTTTCTTAACGATATTATTTCTAAATTCATATCTTTTCAGCCTTCTTATTTTAATAATGATATGATAATTTTTGAGTGATTTTTACAATTTGTTGTATAGAAATTATATCATTTTGAGTGCAAATTGTCAATAAAATCGCTAAAAAACGGCTTTTTTCGTCAAAATTTGACAAAAATCGTTGACAAAAATTAAAAATAGGGATAGTATATTTTTATAATAACCGTTAACGGTTAGTTTTGATGGAAAGGTGTTTATTTTATGTGCGGGTAAATTATTGAATTTTGCAGAATTTTTTTGATTTTTTCCGAATTTTCCGATTTTGGAGAGGTATATTGTACTTGTAGGGCAGATTGACTATATAACCTTTTACGGTCAATTTTGCCTTTGCGGTTTGTTTGGCAGGCTTTGTTCCGCTTTATGGACTGCGCTGTGGTTTTTTGCGGTATTTTTTGCATTTGCATTAAATTTTGCAAGCTGAAAAAGCATAAGCTTTGCTTTAAAAATTATGGCATAACGGTGCGGTTTATCATCCTTTATACTATATCCCGGCAGGATTTCAGATTTTTAAATTTTGTATTTGATAAAATACGGTTAGCCTTTTATGATTTTATTGGGAAATATTTGTATATTTGGAATTTAGTTACTTGACATTTTGAGTGCATTTCTTTACGGGGGAGAAATATGACAAAAAACGAGCTATCACAACTTTACTATTTAAACAGGGAAATTGAGCAGATTTCAAGGCGTTTGGCGAGCCTTAAGTATCGGGCTAAGTTTATTAAGTCATACAGCGGCGGAAAATATGACGGCGCTATTGAAAATGAAATTGAAAAGCTTACCGATGTTCTTTTAAAACAGCAGAAAAAGTGTTTTTGCGAACAGCGTCGGCTGGAAAATTTTATTAACAAGATTGAGTCGAGCGAAATGAGGATAATTCTTTCTTACCGGTACATAAACGGATTATCGTGGCAGCAGGTTGCGTTCAGCGTCGGCGAACACGATGAGAGTTATGTGCGCAAGAAGCACGACGCTTATCTTAAGAAGATGAGGAAGGACAGCGGCGGAAAAATTGCCATATAAGATTTAATCTTTCCGAAATTTCCGCTTTCGGCGAGGTATTATTGGAAAAGGGGGGATGCAGAATATGTTTTCCGATAAGGAAATTAAAAAAATTAAGAGAGATTACAAAAAATACAAAACTTATAAAATGTGCGCTGAGAAAAACGGTATTTCGGTGTATATGGTGAAAAAAATTCTGGGTGTGAAAAAGAAGAAAGCTTTTAAAAATGACGCTGCGGCGGATACAAAGAAGGGCACTTTTTCGGACGACTCTGAGGGCATTTGCAAAGAAGGTGCGGCAGAATTTGAGAGCGAAACGACCGACTATATGGAAAGAAAGCGAAGGGACGCTTTAAGTTTTATCGGAAAGTGTCTTGATACCATGTCGAGCGAGGAGAAGCTTGCTAAGGCGCCGATTAATCAGATTGCGTCGGCTATGGGGGTTGTTATGGACAAGTTTACTAAGAAGGATGACGACGACGGACGGCTCGGCGAAATTTTAAAGGCGGTGGAGAGGCTTGAATGAAATTTTTACTTCGCCGCAAAAGAAGGTTTTATCTGATTTTAAAGGCGGAAGGCTTAGAAGAATTAATCTTCTTTCAGGTTCTGTAAGGAGCGGTAAAACCTGGATAAGTCTTGTTTTATGGGCACTTTGGATTGCGACTATGCCCAAAAACGGCGGATTTTTGATGGTGGGGAAGACGCTCGGCACGCTTAAGAGAAACTGTCTTGACGCACTGACTGACCTTGTGGGAAACAAGAATTTTTCTTACTCGCTTTCCAAAAAAGAGGGGATTTTGTGCGGCAGGCGCATTTATCTTGAGGGTGCAAGCGACGCAAGGAGTGAATCGAAAATCCGTGGTATGACGCTGTGCGGCGCTTACTGCGACGAGCTTACGCTTTTTAACGAGGAATTTTTTACGATGCTTTTGTCACGTTTATCTTATCCCGGAGCTAAGCTTTTTGCGACGACAAATCCTGATAATCCCAATCACTGGCTTTACAAAAAGTACATTATGCGGGGAGAAAAGCTGGATTTTAAGCTTTACAAATTTTTAATAGGGCAAAATTCGTTTTTATCGCCCGATTACATTGAGAATCTGAAAAAGGAATACACGGGGGTTTTTTACGAGAGGTTTATTTTGGGCAACTGGGTTGCGGCGGAAGGAATTATTTACAGGGAATTTGCCGACAACACAAAAAAGTTTATCATTGACAAGATTGACGATACAAAGATTGCTTTTGCCAGCGTAGGTGTGGATTTTGGCGGAAACAGGTCGGCGCACGCTTTTGTCTGCAACGGGTATACGAAAAATTTTGAGAATGTTATTACGCTTGACGAGTTTTATTTGAAGGAAAAGATTTCGCCGAGGGATTTGGAAAAAAGGTTTATTGAATTTATTTTAAAGCAGAAAGAGAGGTACTCGGTTTACGAGGTTTACTGCGACAGCGCCGAAACGACGCTGATTGAGGGATTGAGGATTGCGGCGGCGAAAAGCGGTCTTGATATTGACATCCGTCTTGCGAAGAAGGGGAAAATCACTGAGAGGATAAGGTTTTTCAACAGGCTTATGTCGATGGGTAGGTATTTTGTTTTGGCGGGCTGCAAAAACGTTATTGACGCACTGTGTTCTGCGGTGTGGGATGACAAGAGCATTTCGGACACGAGGCTGGACAACGGTTTTTTGAATGTTGACAGTTTGGACGCACTTGAATATGCTACGGAAAATTATTTTTGCGACATAATTTAACATTTTTATAAGCGAAAAAAGAAAGGATTTGATATTATGAGAAGTTATTTGAAGGGACAGGGTTACAACGTTTTGCCCGAACAGTTTTACGACAGCATTTCTGTTTGGGGCGACTGGTACAAGGGAAAGGTGAAGTCTTTTCACCGGTACAGTCAGTACAACGGAAAAAAGCTGATTTCAAGAGAGAGGGCATCTCTTTCTATGGCGAAGCGCATTTGCGAGGATTGGGCAAATCTTTTGCTCAACGAGAAGTTTTCGGTTAACGTTTCGGACAAAAAGGCGGACAAGTTTCTTAAAAAGGTTTTTGACGACAACAATTTCAATGCGTCGGCAAACCGTTTGGCTGAGCTTACGTTTGCGCTCGGAACGGGTGCTTTTGTTGAGTATTTATCAGGAGGCAAGGTTAAAATTGACTTTATCAGGGCGGATATGATTTATCCTTTATCCTGGGACAACGGCAGAATTTTGGAATGTGCTTTTGCAAGCGAGAAGATTGTGGACGGCAGACTTTGCGTTTATCTTAATATGCACGTTATTAAAAACGGGAAATATGTTATTTTGAACAAACTGTTTTTGAAAAACGGCGCACGTCTTAAGGAGATAGATTTGCCGGACGGTGTGGAGGATGTTGTTTTTTGCGGATTTAACAAGCCGTTTTTTCAGATTATAACTCCGAATATTGTTAACAACACTGACCTTGACAATCCTATGGGTATTTCGGTTTTTGCAAATTCGATTGACATTTTAAAGGGTATTGACCTTATTTACGACAGCTATCAGAATGAATTCAGGCTGGGCAAAAAGAGGATTATTGTTCCGCTCGGCATTGCGCAGATGATGAATACGCAAAGCGGCGTTATGCCTGTTTTTGACGACAACGACACTGAATTTTACGCTATAAAAGAGAGCGACGCAATTACCGACATAAGAGAAATTAATATGGACATAAGGGCGGCGGAGCACGAGGCGGCGCTTAAGCGAAACATTAATCTTCTTACGGCGAACTGCGGTCTTGGGCCGGACAGATATGAACAGACACGGTACGGAATAAAGACGGCTACCGAAGTTATAAGCGAAAAGAGCGTACTGTATCAGAATGTCAAAAAGAACGAGCTTGTTATGGAGAGGGCTGTTTCCGACCTTGCGGAGGTTGTTTTGTATCTTGGCGGATTTAAGAATTTTGACGTTTCGGTATGCTTTGGCGACGGGATTATTGAGGACACGCAATCGGTATTCAACCGTGCTTTGGAGGAATACAAAAACGGAATTATTGACAAGTGTGAATATTTTAAAAAGGTTTACAATCTTTCGGACGGAGCCGCAAAGAAGATGGCAGATGAAATTGAGAAAAGAATTTTGCCGAATGATGACGGTTTATCGGGCGAAGAGAAATAAAAAATACGGGTATTTTGCTTTGACACATATTGTCTTGGCATAAATATACATTCCTTTTTAGAATTTGCAGGAGTAAAAGAACAAATTCAAAAATAAGTCGACGGACGTTAAACGGAGGTAAACATATGTTTAATGAAAATGAAAAGGGTTTGAAAAAGGATATTGACGCAAACAAGGATATTGGCAAAAAATCTTTTGACACACCCGAAAAAGACACTGACGCACAGGACAATGCGGAGAAAAAGCTCTTTACACAGGAGGAGGTTGACGCTCTTATAAAGGTAAGACTTGCAAGGGCGGCAAAGGCGGCTTCGGCGGCGGATTCTTCATACGTTAAGAGTCTTAAGGAGGAAGCGGAGAAAAACAGCCGGATTATATCGGATTTGCGCACAAAGGCGGACGACGCTGCACAAAGGCTGCTCACTTATGAGCTTAAGGACAAAATTTTAAAAAGAGGTGTTGAGCCGAAGTTTGCTGATTTTGCGCTTTTTGAAATAAGCAAGGATATTAATGCCGGCATTGATTTTGACGAGGCTTTTGAACGCTTTTACGGCGAAAATGATTTTTCCGTTAAGGAAAGGTCTGCAACGGGATTGAAACAGGGAGGCTCGGTTGCCTCTGTGAGCGCTGTTGAGGACAGCTTTTACAGGATTAATCCCACTTTGAAATAACGTATATGCGCCGTATATTTTTTATACGGCGCAAAAACTTAAAATTTTAGGAGGAAAAATTTATGGCACACACTTTACAGGACAGATATTCTGATTTGATTGACAAAAAGCTTCAGGCTACTTTGGTTACAAAGGACAATTACATTTTTAACAATCACTATGAGGGCAATGCGGTTGGCGGAAAGGTTAAAATTCCCGTGCGTTCAACCGATGTTGTTGTAGGCGATTACAACAAGACTACAGGTATGAGCCTTCAGACCGGTACAACGACCTACATTGACCTCAACCTTACTTATGACAAGGCGGTTAACGAGATTATTGACGGTTATGACGCTGCGGCGGTTCCCGATGACATTGTTGCGGAAAGACTTGACAGCGCAGGCTATGCGCTCGGCGTTGTTGAGGACACTGTTTCGATTTCGGCTCTTGAGAGCGATGGTACAATTGACTCGGACAAGGCTGCTGTTACGGCTTCGACGGTTTACAAAAAGGTTGTTGATTTAAGAACCAAGCTTTCGGAGAAAAATGTTCCGGCTCAGGGAAGATGGCTTATTGTTTCTCCCGAAGTTTACGGACTTCTTTTGCAGGACACAACAAACTTTATAAGACAGGGCGATTTATCGCAGGCGCTTGTTGAGAGCGGCGCTATAGGTCAGATTGCCGGATTTACGGTTTATGAAAGCTCAAGACTTATGAAGGACAACACTACTGTTGTTTCAAATAAAAAGACTACTACCGAAATGATTGCAGGTCATCCCAACTGGTGCCACAGGGTTGAGGAATGGAGCGTTCCTGTTGCGGTCAACTCGCTTACAAACACATTTATCGGTGCTTCGGCTGTTCAGGGAAGAAAAATTTTCGGCGTTAAAATTTCTAAGGCTGACGCTGTTATCGTAAAACGCAAGGAAGTTTAATATGGTTGACTACACTTATTATACCACTGCATTTTCCGGCACTTATCTTACCGAGGATGAATTCAAAAAGCTTGAGCCGAGGGCATACGACTATGTAAAATTTTATCTTTGCCACAATTTTAAGGAATGTGATGAGGTTAAAATGGCGATTTGCGCCGTATGCGAGGTTTATGCGACGTTCGGCGAATATGACGGAGTTATTTCGGAGAGCAACGATGGTATTTCAAGGACTTTTGACAGGCAGAACATATCAAAGTGCGCAGACGGTGCGATTGCAAAATATCTTGCCGGGACAAATCTTTTATACAGGGGGATTTAACGGTGTATATTACTGTTTTTCACAAGGTTTCGAGCGGTTATTCCAAAAAGGTTTACAATGCCGCAGTGCGAAAATATGACGGAATTGATTTTGTCAGCGCAGGATATGAGAGCGACAGGGCTGCCACGGTGAGAATTTACACCAAAAAGGAGCTTGACATTGCGCCTTACGACAAGATGGTTTTTGGAAAAAGCGAGCTTACTTCGCCGCCCGGTACGGCTTTTATTATAAAAAGAGTTTGCGACAACAGGGGCGGTATTTTATCGCACATAAGGCTGGACTGCGTATGATGACGGTTAATGTCAGCTTTGATTTGACGGACGCTATTATAAAAAAGAAGGGGATTGAGAATTTCGGTCCTGTGCACCGTCGTCTTAACACCCTTCTTTTAAACTACTGCGAGCCGTACATTCCGAAAAAAAGCGGCTATCTTATTTCAAGCGGCGAGAGCAATTTAGGATATATTTCCTGGAGCGCACCTTATGCGAAGAAGCAATATTATGAAAACAAGGGAAACGGGCTGCGGGGAAGGCTTTGGTTTGACAGGATGTGGGCGTCGAGAAAAGGCGAAATTATATCAAGCTTAAAAAGCTATGTATCTGACGGCGGGACAAGGTTTGAAAAGGCTGCGGCAACTCTTGCAAGAGGAGAAGGTCCGAGAAGAAGTGACAAGGTAGGAGGCAGACGATGGTTATAGACGGTATCAAAAAATTTTTGGAGTCGTGTCCGCTTATAGACGGGGCGAGCGTCGGAGTTGATTTTTTAGGCTCGGACGCATACGAATACACGGTTGAGATTATGCCCGAGAGCGGCACGGTAAGACAATATACTGACGGAGAGTGCATTAAACAGGTAGGTTTTGTATTTGCGTCGAGAAATTTTTACGGTGCGGACAATACCAAAAATATTGAGTTTTACGAAAAGTTTTCTTTATGGCTTGAAGAATGCAGCGAAAACGGCACCCTGCCCGAGCTTGGCGACAAGCTTGAGGCAATCGGCATTGAGGCTGAAAGCTCGGGGTATATGTACGACAGTGCAAAAAATACGGCGAGGTATCAAATTCAGTGCAGGCTTATTTATCACAAATCGGCAGATTAATTTTTTTAAAAGGAGAAAATGAAGAATGAGTAAAAAAATACTTAAAAGATGCGACAAGGTTGCGTATTACGGCATTACGTCCGGCGAAACGACAACCTATTATCGTATGAAGGGATTTACTGATTTTACGGTAAGCAAAAACCCTTCGGAATATTCAAGAAAATACGTTGACGAGGGCTTTGAACAGTCGGACGTTGTAGGATACAGTCCTTCGATTTCGTTTGCGCTCGACGTTATAGGCGACAATGCGGTTCACGCTGACATTCAGGATATTTCAAGAAAAGAGAGCGTGGGCGAGGACATTGTAAGAAGCATTGTTATTGTTGATACTTCCAAGGCTACAGACGGCAAATACGATGCTGTCAAGAGAGATTTTGCGGTTATTATTGACACTGAGGGAAGCGGCACCGAGGCTTATCAGATCAGCGGTACTTTAAAATCAAAGAGCGCTTCGGTTCTCGGCACGGCGTCCACTTCGGACAAATTTGCAACAATTACATTTACAAGCAGCTCATCCGGCAACGATTCGGAGATTCTGCCTTCGAGCGAACTTTGATGAGCATACTTACAAAAACGCCTCCGGCAACGGTTTGCATTGACGGCGAGGAATATGAAATAAACACGGATTTTCGCATTTATCTTTCACTTGAGAATATAATTTTTGACGAAAAAATGCCCATTCAGAAAAGAATTGCTAAAATCCTTTCCTGTTGCTACAAGCGTCTTCCGTCCTCTTTGGACGGGGCGCTGGAGGCGCTGTTGAACTTTTATGCCGGCAATGTATGCAATAATAATGACGACAAAGGCTTTAAAAACGGCAGGGGAGAGCGCATTTTAAGCTTTGAGGAGGATGCTGATTATATTTTAAGCTCATTTCTTACCGAATACGGCATTAATCTTTTGAAGGAAGATATGCACTGGTGGGAATTTTTGGCGCTGCTTAGGGGGCTTGGACAATCGTGCAGGCTGTGCGAGGTTATAAAATACAGGACGGCTGACATTTCAAAGATTAAAAACAAGGAGCAAAGAAGCTTTTATTTACGGCAAAAGAAGCTTTATGCGCTTAAAAATACGTCTTTTGAGGATGACGACGGCATTTTTGCCGAAAATCTTTTGAAGATATTTTAGGCTTTAAAAGGAAGGAAGTGAAAAATTTTGAATTATGACGGTGAGGTTACTATCGGCACCAAGCTTGACACGGATGGCATAAAAAAGGATTTGGAGGATTTAAAGAAAAATCTTTCGGACGCAAAATCGTCAAGGAGGATTGGCGAGAACGATATCGGCGAAAAGCTTGTTGAGGGCATTAAATTCGGTATCAAGAAAAATGCGTATCAGGCTACCGAGGCTATGGAGGAGGCTTTAAAAGAACTTAAGCTTCAAAGAAGCGTCGGGATTGTTGACGAGGAGGCATACTACGACAGTCTTGAAAAGCTGCGGGACGAATATTTTGAAAAAGGCTCACTCGGCTGGTGGAATTACACGGCGGAGATTATAGAATACGAAACCAAGCTTTACAACGAACAGCAGAAGAATTTTGAAAAAACGGTAAGCCAGATTGAGAGGCGTGTTGACGAATTTGACAAGGCGGTTGAAAAAAGTTTTTCCGATTATGAAAAAAATATGGAAAACCTTGCAAAAAAAGAAGAGAGGTTTTCTCAGAAGCTTAGCGGAAATTCGCTTTTGCAAAAGTTTACGTTCAAGACAAGCGATGATGACAGGTCGGTTTTTGCCGACGGTGGCTGGAAGAGGCAGAGTGCGGATTTTGTTTCGTACAAGCTGACTGACCTTAAGGCTGATATCGGTATGCTTTCGGAATACGAGAGCCTTCTCGGGCAGATTTTGAAAAAGCAGAATTTGCCTGCCGATTTTATAAATTCGTTGAAATCTACTGACGCAGAGGGCGGAATTAACTTTATGTCGGCTCTTTTGGGGCTTAGTGACGAGGAATATCAAAAATATATTGAAGATTACAGCCGCCGCAGTGAAATTTCGCAGAGCATTGCAAAGACGCTGTATAACGGCGAGGCGCAGGAGATTAAGGAGGAATTTCTGGGCGAACTTAACGAGGCGTTCGGAAATGTTAACGAGAACTTTTTAAAATGCGGTCAGGAGGCGGCTTCCTCCTTCGGCAAGAGTTTCGGCGACAGGATTAAAGAAATTTTAAACAGCGTCAAGGCGACAATCGAGAGCGAGCTTGAGAGCATTGAGTGTTCGTTTTCGGTGGATGTATCGAGCGCAAATAAGGGAAATACTCTTATTTACAATCTTTACGGCAGCGGTGAAACAACTGCGCAGAAGCTTCAGGCTGCAAGGGCTGACGCTGAACTTGAAAATATGAGAGGGGGATACTGATGAAGCTTACTTTTTCAAACAGTACCGGCAAGGTTTGTTTCGGCGACGGCGAGGTCTTTAAAATTACGGCGCTTTCTGGAATTTACATTCCTTCAAAAATCTACGGTACGATAAATTATGCAGGTTATGACGGCCAGCTTACTTATCAGACAAATGCAAATGCAAGAACCATTACGCTCGGCGTTGATATTGTTTCAAAAAATGTCCGCCGTTATCTTGAAAACGCTATGAAGGTGCTTAACAGCGAGGGGACTTTAGTTTTTGATTACGGCGACAAGGTAAGAAAGATATACTGCAATCAGGTTACCTTTTCAATGTCGGAAAGGAGCGTTTCGCACGCTGTTTTTGCTCTGCAGTTTGTTTGCGACAACCCGTATTTTACCGATTTGGCTCCAATGAGATTTTCACTTCACGGCTCTGTCGGAAACATCACAAATCCGATTACTTTGCCTTGCGTTTTGTCTACCTCCGACACCAAAAAGATTATTACAAATTCCGGTCACGCCAACGTTTTTCCGGTTATAACCATATATGTTCAGAAGAAGGGCACTAACAATTCGGAATATAATTACGGATATAAATTTAAAAACAACACCACCGGAAAGGAGATATATTTAAAATATGTTTCCAATGCGGGAGAGACAATTACAATTGACATAGAAAAAAGAACGGCGAGGGGCAACATAACGGGAAATCTTATTTCGTATGTTGATATGGACACTTGGCTTGAAGACTTTTATCTTGTGCCGGGCGACAACGACATTGAGGCGATTGACCTCGGCGCAGGCGATATTTCGAGAATTTCGATAAAATATCAAAATAAATACATTGAGGCGGTGTACTGATTGAACGATATAAAGTTTTATAATTTTGAGCTTAAGCTTTTGCACATTGAAAGCGTTTATTCTTCGGTTGACTGGGTGACAAAGCTTAACGATATCGGCACGTTCGAGGCGCATTTTCCAAGAAATTCGGCTGTTGTGAAGCTGTGTTTTGAAAACGATTATCTTGTTGTGGTGCAGGGCGATTTGCAGGCGGTTATTACCGGAAAGAGCTTAGGAAAGGATTTTACCGTTTACGGCAGGACGCCGAACTGGATTCTTACCAAATTTGTTACGCCGAATTTTTCAACAAGAAACGATACAACCGAAAATCTTGCGCTTACGATTGTGAAAGAAGCTGTGGGCAGCACGAACAAGTTTTTGTTTTACAAGGCGGGCGGATTCAGGAATAAAATTGATTTTTGGAGAAATGTTTACAATCCTACGTTTAAGGTTGTAAGCGAGTGCATGGCACGTGAGAATGCAGGTCACAGGGTTTGGGTAAATCCGAAGCTCGGAAGATGGTGCTACTGTGCGACCAAGCCGAGGGACAAAAAGCTTATTATTTCAAAAAATAATTTGAACGGTTACAATTTCAGCTACATTGAGGATTTTCAAAATCACGTAAACGGCGGTTTTTACGAGGTTATTGACGAAGAAACCGGCGAGAGCACGTGGAATGAGATAGAGTCGGAAAAAACCGGTCTTTACAAATGGATGGGCGTTCTCGGCGGCGATTGTCTTTCGGAGGCGACGCAGAGTTTAAAATCGAGAAAGTGGTCAAAGGACATCAAGCTTGACGTTAAGGATATTAAATTCGGCGTTGATTACAATGTGGGCGATATTGTTACCATTGAAACCGAAATCGGAGATTTTAAAAGAAGCGAAAAGAAGATAGTCAAAGAGGTTAATATTTGGTATGAAAACGGAAATTCGGGAGAAAGACCTGTTTTCGGTGATGTATAAAGGGAGGAATTATGGGATACAAATACAGTTTTGTAAACGACGCAACATACTCTGCGGCGGATATTAATGAAATTACAAGAAGGCTTGTTACCGGAGGGGTTGAGGACCCATTTACCGACGGCACTCCGCACAATCTTAAGTGTTTTAATCTTTTGAACAGCAATATGGTTACAAGCGGAATTGTTCCCGAGAGCGACACGACGCTTAAGGTGGAAAAAATGTCGTCTACAATGGTGCTGATAAATCCGGGAACGGCATTTTTTAACAACGGTATGACTCTTACGGTTGATGTAAATAAGATTGCGGTTGAAATTTCGGCAGGCGTTTACAATTATGTTTATCTTGAGTATGACGAGGACGGCTCGACTGCTCATCCGACATCTTCCGTAACGGAGCCGACGGGCGATATTGTTATGCTTGCTCATGTTGACAAAGACGGAAATGTTATTGATAAAAGGTCGTATGCTGTAGGAAAGCTTCCGAAGTATATAAGCGGCTACAATTTGCCTAAGGTTACGATGTTTAAGTATACCGGCCCGGGAACGTATACTATTGATATGCAGGGTGACAAATACCGTTACTTTATAATAAGGGGCGATTCGAGAATGTTTACGAATACGAGAAACGATTCGCTCGGAATGTGGAATGTATTTAACAACAGATACATTTACACTGTTACCGGCGCACAAAAGATTTACAACAGCGACACCGAGATGCTTATAAGGGTTATAAACAGCTCGGGAGACTGCGGAGGAAAGCTTTCGCTTTCTTATTCTGGAAATATTTTAACGCTTAATATAAGCCAGATTGACACAAATGCGTGCAACGGCGAACTTGAAATTACGGCGATATAAAGACAAAATCAGCAGAAAGGCAAAATTTCTTTCTGCTGATTTTTTTATGTTTTGAACCATACTTTTAGGAGAGATGCCGATTTTAAAACTCTCAACGCAGAATGTTAAAATCGGCGGCAGCCATACGACAATGAATATTCAGAGCCGCACAGCAAGTGAAAAAAGTATAGAAGCAAGCTTATTGGGTATTTCTTATATTTTATCACAAGAAATACGTTATGTCAACACAAAACCTTCAAAATTTCATCTGCGGTGCATACAATTCCGTAATCGCAAAACGAAAAGATGCGTGCGGTTTTATCAGGATTTATGCCTATTACAACGCCTGCCTTTTCAATTGCACAGGTGTGCTGGACGGCGCCCGAGATGCCTATTGCAATGTAAATTTTAGGATTTACGTTTTTTCCGGTAAGACCTATCTGGCTGTCGTATGGGGCTTTCCCGGTATCTACAACCGGACGTGAAACGCCGAAGCCGAAACCGCATTTTTCAGCATAGCTTTTGAAAAGGTCAATTTTATCGGCTGCGCCCTTGCCAACCGAAATTATAACGTCGTTTTCGGTTTTTGAATCAATGCGCACGGTTGCCATTGCAGGTTTTGTATTACACCTGATTTTTGCGGTTATATCGCCGCCGAGCGCCGGACGGTACATAAAAAGCTCGTTTCCGTCCGTTTCAAGAAATGTGCAGTCGGCGCAAAGACCTGTTTTAAGGCGCACCTGCAATAATGGGGCATATTTTCTTCCCCAAAAGTTTGCGGGAAACAAAATTGCGTCGCATTTTTCGCTTTTAAGCCTTTGCTCAAGCATATCCGCAAAGCCGGTGCCTGCCTCTTTGTCCGTTTCTTCCGGGATGTCGAACGAAACCACGTTTTCTGCAATGGAATTTGCCTGCAAAAGTACGTCTTTTCCGACTGCCCAAACGGTATTGAGCTTTTTGTCAAAGCTTTTTATCTCTGTTTTCTTTTTTTCTTTTGCACGCTCATCCGATATTATCTTTGTAAGTTCTTCCTTTTCTATAAATTTGCACCTTCGCTTGCCGATTTCATTCTGAAAGCTTTTTACAACCTGCGTCGGCGAGCCTTTAAGTCCGCATTTTGCCGTATCTATGCCGAGGTCGCTTGCCGAAAGAACCTCAACCTCTTTCGGTTTTTGCCCTATTTTCGGAAAGCGCAGAGTGTTAATTCTGTCAACGCAGATAACGGCAGGATAGGGGGCAGACTCGTCGCACACACGTGTGCGTGTATAGATTTTTCCGCCCTCCGATTTATAAATTTCAAGAACATTTGTAATAAGCGAATATCCGAGGTATTCCGAAATTGCAGGACCCACCTGACCTGTATCGCCGTCAATGCTTTGTCTGCCGCATATTACAAGGTCGGGCGCCGTTTTTTTAATCATTTCCGACAAAACATAGCCCGTGGCAAGCGTATCCGAGCCGGCAAACGCACTGTCGCAAAGAAGATGCGGTTTTATATTGCCGAGTCTTGAAAGCCTTTTGATAGGGTCGATTGCACGTTCTCTGCCCATACTCACAATATGAATTTCGGCATCGTCAAAGCAGAGCGCACACTCTAATGCGCACTCGTCAAACGGATTGATTTCGCAGTTTATTTCTTTTACGCAAACAACAATTTTCAAAGAAACCATCCTTTCGGTTTGCCGCATAAAAAGGCATTAATCACGGTTTTGATAAACAGGAGCGAGTGCGTCGTGAATTTTTTTGTAATCGGCATAAAGCTTAAGGTATTTCTCGTGATTTTCCTTATTGGGCAATGTTTCGGAAACCTTCTCCGAGCATTTTTCAACAGCCGATTCAAAGGATTTGAACACACCCGTTGCAACTCCTGCCGTCATTGCGCTGCCGAACGAAGAGTCGCTGTTATTTGTGGTTACAAGCTTAATATTTAACATATCCGCAACAATCTGCCTCCAGATGGGAGAAGCTGCGCCGCCGCCGATAATTGTGGCGGTATCGCCCATTTTGATGCCTATTTCGTCAATTGCATTTTTGCAGTCAATCAGCGAAAATCCAACACCCTCCATAACCGCACGGCTGAAGTGACCCTTTGTGTGCGACGCTCTCACGCCGGTAAAGCTTGCGCAGAGTTTGGGGTCGTTATAAGGCGTAAGCTCGCCGTTGAGATACGGATGATACATAAGACCGTCCGCTCCGATAGGGGTATCTTTTGCACCGGCGTCAAGGTCTTTATACGATCCGCCGAAAGTATCTCTGTACCAGCGGTATGACGAGGCGCACGCTTTTGTTGCGGTTCCGGGATACCACAAACCGTCTACAAGGTGAGAATAGTTTACAAGGTTTTTATCGGGATATGCCTTATCGGTAACAATGCATATTCTGCCTGCGGTTGCGAGTTTTAAGGTCATCTGGCCCTCTTTAACCGCACCCGAAGCAAACACCTCCATAACGGTGTCTGTCGAGCCTGTAATAACCGTTGTACCCTCCAAAAGGCCGGTATCCTCGCTTGCCTTTTTTGTAATTGTTCCTGCAATGTCGGTCGGCGACTGAACTTTGGGAAGGTTTTTTGTGTCAAAATCTATGATATCGCACAGCTCTTTTGACCACGTAAGTGTGTTTACGTCAAAAAGCATACAGCCTTCGGCTTCGATAAAATCGGTTGCGTAGTCGCCGCACAGCATATGGCGCACATAATCCTTTGCAAAGAGGATTTTCTTAATTTTTCCGAAAGTTTCGGGAAGATTGTTTTTTATCCACAAAAGCTGCGGAAGAGTCCAGATTGTGCTTGGCTGATGAAGGCATTTTTCGTTTATCATTTCGCCGAAGTTCTGTTTTAAATATTCGGCTTCCTTTATGCTTCGTGTGTCCGTCCAGTAAATTGACGGCATAAGCACGTTAAAGTTTTCGTCCATAACAACGGCGGTGTGGGTTGCTGCGTCAAGGCATACTGCGGTGATGTCCGCCGCATTAACGCCGCTTTCTGCAATGAGCTTTGAAATGCCTACTTTTACGGCATTGTACCAATCGTCGGGATTTTGCTCTGCATAGCCTGTTTTGGGATAAAGAGTGGGATATTCCGTAACTGCGGTTGCAGCAACTTTCCCCTCGTGCGACAGAAGCGTTGCTTTTGACGAGCCGCCGCCAAAGTCGATTCCAAGTAAATATTTCATAGTCATTTTCCTTTATTATAAATTTAAAAATACCTGCGCCCTGCAAAAAATTGCAAAGCGCAGGTTTAACCGCTTACTTATTGAGCCAAGCGTGGTCCTCGTCGGTTGTCATAAAGAAACCTCTGTTTTTGCCCGCCATAATCCACAAATAGTAGTTTTTATATCCGGGTGCGCAGTGTTCGGGATGATAACCTCTGGGCATTTCAACCATATCGCCGCTCTTTACGGTATATGTTTCGTCAATGTCGCCCTCTTTGGTGTAAACTCTCTGAATACCAAAGCCCTGCGGTTTGTCAAATTCATAGTAGTAAAGCTCCTCTGTAGCAGCTTCAACAGGCATATTGTCGTCGTCGTGCTTGTGCGGAGGATAGCTTGACCACTGACCGCCTTCAACCCAAGCTTCGCCTATGTAGAGAATGTCGGCGTCAACTCTTTCGTCAAGAATGAAGTGAGCTTCTCTCTGCCAGCCGGGCTTGCCGAGGTTTTTGATAACAACATCCTCAGGTTTAATGAGCGCCGGTTTGTGGTCGTTTTCCGAAGGAGATTTCGATACGCACATTGAAACCTCGCCGATACCTGTGATTGTGAATTTTGTGTTTCTGGGCACATATACGCAAGCGCAGGGACCGTCAAAAACGTCCTTTCTTTTACCTACTTCGCTGTATTCAAAGCCTTCGCCCGAAACCTTGCACTTACCGCCGAAAATAACAATACCGAATTCGGTGTCTTTTTCGTCGTAAGTTTTTGTTTCGCCGTCGTGAAGTCTTACCATATCAATTGCAACAAGTTTTAACGAACTGTTGTCTTTTGTTACGATTTCACTTTTTCCGTATTTCTTATTCCATGTTTTCTTTAAATTCATCTGCTCCACGCTCCTTTAAAAATTTAACCGTTTCGTCAAATGACGGCACTGCTGCTCTTGAGCCTGTTTTTGTACACTTAAGGGCAGATACCGCACTTGAAAACACAGCGGCCTTATGATAATTATAACCCTTTTGAACGGCAAATGCAAATGCTCCGTGAAAAACGTCGCCTGCGCCGTTTGAATCTACCGCCTCAACCTTAAAGGCAGGGTAGGAAATAATATCTTTGCCGTTGTAAATTATGCCGCCTTCTTTGCCGTTTGTGATAACAACCACTTCGGGGTGATATGTTTCAAAGAGGATTTTTGCGGCGTCGCCGGAATTGTCTGCGCCTGTTATGCCGAGCGAAAATTCATATGACGGAATTAAAATATCGGTAAGAGCAAGAAGCTCTTTTATTCCGTCGTAAAGTCCGCCTGCGTCCAAAAGCACTTTTGTTCCGTTTTCTTTTGCAATGCGTGCCGCCTCAACCGCCGCCGACATTTCGTTGCCGTCAACAAGAAGAAGCTCTGCGTTTTTTACAGCCTCTTTCTGCTTGTCGTCAAGAACAAGCGCAGGGGTGTTTCCCTTATCGAAAACTATTGTTCTCGACGCTGTTTTTTCAGAGAGCATTACAACCGAGAAAAACGTGTCATAGCCCTTGTGAATGGTTATAAGGTCGGTGCCGATACCGTATTTTTCAAAGTCTTTCAAAAGAAAATCAGCCTTGTCGTCATCAGTCATAGAGCCGATAAACGAAACGTCACCGCCAAGCTTTGCCGCAGCGACAAGACCCGTTGCGCACGGGCCGCCGCCTGCTGCTTTTGAACCTTTGGCACGAAGCTTTGTATCTTCATTCGGATATTCCGGCAAAACCATAAGAGTATCATATACGTTTGCGCCTATTCCGACAATTTTACTCATGCTTTATTTTCAGCTCCCAAAAGTTTAATTTTTTCTGTTGCAAATGCAGATACAGACTTGATTGCGTCTTTCATAAAGAGGTCGATTGCGATTAAATCTCTTGAAGTATCAAATACCTTATTAAGGAAAGAGCAGCATACGTCAGTACCGAAGTTGATTTTTGTAATACCTGCTTTGATAGCTTCTTTAATCTGGTCGTCGCCTACGCCCGAGCCGCCGTGAAGAACAAGTGCAACGTCTGTTGCGTCTGCAATTTCTTTAATTCTGTCGATAGCAAGCTTCGGAGCCTGTTTGTAGTGACCGTGAGCTGTTCCAACCATAATTGCAAGTGCGCAAACGCCTGTTTCGTTAACGTATTTAACAGCCTCGTCAACCTTTGTGTATTCGGTTGTTATACCGTCCTTTGTCGAGCCGATATGACCGAGCTCGCCTTCGATAGGAACGTTAACCGCCGCACAAATTTCTTTAATTTTCTTTGTTGTTGCAATGTTGTCCTCAAAGCTCTGCATGGAAGCGTCAATCATAACGCCCGTGCAGCCGTAGCGAAGGGCTCTTACAACTTCTTTTTCGCCTGCGCCGTGGTCTAAGTGGAAGCAAACGGGAACGTCAGCTTCTGCAGCGGCTTTCAAAACGATAGGAGCAAGGTAGAAAGCTTCTTCGTTTGAAAAAAGACGTGAATACGACTGAATGATAACAGGCGCTTTTGCCTTTTTGGCAGCGTCGATTACACCCATAACCGTTTCCATATTGTAAACGTTAAATGCAGGAATGGCAAAGCCTTTTCCTTTTGCAATATCGAGAATTTCTTTTAAATTAACAAGCATTTTTAACCCTCCAGACAAAAATTACTGTAAATTGTTAGCGATAAGTTCGTGAATGCTGATAATGTCAATGCCGCCGTCAATCTTTTTAGCAGCTTCGTATTCGCCTACGCACTCAAATACGACACATTCGCCGCCTACACGTTTTGCATCGTCAAGACGTCTTGCCGAAACTTTGTCGATAACCGAAGGAATGTATTCTCTTAAAAGGATACTTCCTGCCCATACTGTTTCTTTCTTAACAAGAAGCATATCGCAGATATCGCCGATTTTTTCAACAATACCTCTTGTGCTGTCCTCTTCAAGGTCACGTGCAAGGAAGAACGAATCCTGAACACTGTATTTTTTAACATCCTTTTTAAGGTTTAATTTGCCGTCTGCAACAAGTTTTGCGCAAAGTGCGGTAAATGTAATAACCTCAGCTTTAAGGTCAATGTTCCACTCTTTGTATTCACGAAGAAGTGTTTTTGCGTCAGCAGGGTCAACCGTGATGATTGTCTTGAATTCGCCAACTTCTTTTGCAAATTTTTCCATAACTTCTTTTGTTTCGCTTGCAGCGCCCAAAAGCGTGTCAAGAACATAACCTGTGTCCGGCTCGTCTGCCAAAACCGTGTATTCAATTCCTGCCTTGTCAAGAACCTTCATAGCGGCAATTGCGCTGTCTGCTCCGACATATCTTGCGTCAGCGCCGAGAATAAGAACGGTGTCTTTTTTGTCAGCGTGTTTTTTGATTTCGCCAAGAAGCTTTGCGTCAACATCTTTTACGCCGTAGGGGTTTTTGTTTGCTGCAACGCTCTCAAGCATTTTTGTTATGTAAGCAGGAGTCTGGTCGTTTAAAGCTGCCTCAAGTCTTACTTCTTTTGTAAACTTAACGGGGTCCCAGCCTGTTGCACAGTCTTTTGTGCAGGCGCCGCAGAGTGCGCACTCATAAACATTGTCAACAATGCTTCCTTCAAGCTTTGCTGCGCCTCTTTCAACGAGCGAAAGCGAAAGCGCTCTTGCTCTTGCAGTGTTTCTTTCCTGACCGGTTGCGTTGCCGATAGGGCAAATGTGACGGCACATCCAGCAGAATCTGCAGCTGTCTATAATTTCTTTGCTTTTATTTGAAATTAACATAATTTAAAATCCTCCCTTATTATTATAATCCGAGTTTGTACGGATTTAAAATTCCGTTCGGGTCAAGCTGTTTCTTGATACCTTCAAATACCTGCATAGCAGGGCCGTACTGTTCTTTCATAAGTCTGCCGAGCTTGATACCTACGCCGTGGTGGTCGTTAACAACACCGCCGTTTGCAAGCGCTGTTCTTACACCGCAGGTCCAGATTTCGTTGTGAAGTTTTAATGCCTCGTGCGGGTCTTTGGGAGGATTATCAACGATAAATCTGTCGTAAATCATACAACCCCATTCATACCAGTGCGAGAAGTGAGCAATGAATTTTGCCATCGGGAAGTTTGTTTCGATAGCTTTCTTCATCTCCCAGTAGATGTTTTCAATCTTGTCGTAAGGAGCGATTGTGTCCATTGTACCGAACATCTGCGGCAAATCCATCATATGACCGGGATAGAAGAATGTAATCTTTTCATCCCACCATTTTTTACCGTAATCGCTGCCAAGGTCTTCTGCGCCGTATTTTGCAAATGTTGAGAGAAGAATTTTTTCTTCAACCGCAACAAGCTCCGAAACGCCTTCGATAGCAATGTTCATAAATGCGCCCGGTTTTTCCACGCCGACAATTTTCTTGATAAGAGTAGCTGTTTCAGCTTCGTTGTAAAGACGCATAACAGAAGGTTTGAATTTCTGCAAAAGTTCTCTTGAAGCCGAGAAAGCGTCTGTCATATTCTTAAAGAGGAAGCCTCTGAAACGTCTTTCTTCAGGCTGGTCGTAAATTCTGATTTGAGCCTTTGTCATAATTCCGAGCGTACCTTCGCTGCCGATGAAAATCTGGTTAAGGTCAGGACCTGCAGCGTGCTTCGGAGCGGGCGAAGTTTCAATAATGTCGCCGTTGGGAAGAACAACCTCCATACCGAGAACCATATCGTCGATTTTGCCGTATTTTGTGGATACAACGCCGATACCTCTGTGTGCCAAAAATCCGCCGACTGTAGAACAGGTAAGCGAAGAAGGATAATGCATTGTAGCTTTGCCTCTTTCGTTTGCCATCCACTCCAAGTGTTTGTAGATTGTACCTGTGCCGCACTCTATGTACATGGATTTTTCATTGATGTTGTATATTTTGTCCATTCTCTTTGTATCGAGAACAATGCCGCCGCAAACCGGAATAGCGCCGCCCTGCGTACCGCCGCCGCCGCCCCAGGTTGTTACGGGGATTTTATAGTAATTTGCGATTTTTAAAACTTTGGAAACTTCTTTAGCGTCTTTGGGCGATACAACGACGTCAGCCTCGGGCATACGCTGTCCCCTGTCAGCCCACATTCTCGAAAGCCAGTAATAGTCAACGCTGTGAGTGATTTTGTCAATTTCTCTTGTAGAACAGTTTTCTTTTCCGACTGCGTCCTCAAGCTCGGAGGCAATCATATCAAATAAAAATTCGTTCATTTTGTTTTCTCCTTTTTATTATAATTTTAATGGATTAGCTGTTTATATCGTCAAATTCAAGGTTAGGAATGTATTTTGTAAACTCTTCCAGAACCTCGGCATAATCGCCGTAAATTTCGCTCATATGGTGAATGTAAGGGCCGTTGATAAGCTTTTTCTCAAGCTTTGAAAGGTCGTTGAATTCTGCCCACATATATGTTCCGAATGTGTAGGGACCTTCGCAGGTGTTAAACTTACCGCCAAGAAGCTTGTATGTGCCTCTCTCGCCCTGGAAACGTGTGATGGTGTATGTGCCGTCTTTAGCCTGGAAGCTCGGTTTTGTGTTAAAGAGCTTAGCCTGCACGCCGTCTTTCTTTGCAGAAATCGGGAACGGACCGCAGTGCCACAAAAGCTCGGAGTTTTTGTTGATGGGGTTTCTTGCCGTAAACTCGCCGAAGAGCGGTTTTGCACCGCCTCTTGACGCAGAGAGCAGAATTGCCTGCGAAATTGCACCGTGAAGGTCGGATTCGCACGTTACAATGTAACCCATATCGTAGAGGATACTCATTGCAAGACAGGGATTTGCGCCGAAAGCCTGGGGCATTGAAGTCCAACATTCCGACAGAAGAACGTCTGCGTTTGTATCTTCAAACACTTCTATGTAAGCGTAAACGAAGGTGAGCATTTTTTTGAGGGTTTCGTCGTCAAGACCTGCAACGTCGTACTGCGCTTTAAGCCTTGCAAGGTCAACGTCCAGAACGCCCTGTTTTTCTTTGTAGAGTCTTTCAAGCTTTTCGGTAAATACAGCCATATTTACGGTTGAAATGTTTGTGCCGAATTTTTCGGTAATTTCAAGCTCGTTGGACATAACGCTCTTAAACGGGTTAAGTCTTGTTCCAACCTGTGTAACCTTAAGGTTTTTGAAGTTTTTAACCATTGTTGCAACCGAGAAGAATTTCTTTAAGCCGTCGGCAAAGATTTCATCCTCAATCTGACAGTTTTCAATGTAAGAGAAAGGAATGTTCAATCTCTTAAGCTGTTTGCTTATCGCAAAAAGTCCGCACTGTGCGTCGGTGAAACGTCCGCCGTCCTCGTCAAAACGCATATCCTGCGGTCCCCACAAAAGCGTGGGCAGGTTCATCATTTTTGCGATTGTGCCGGCAGCTTCTTCGTTACCGAAGTTGCAGTTTACGATAAAGATTGCATTTACGCCTTCTTTAACGAAGTAATCCCTTACCTTTTCGCAGTCCGAAACATCTGAGAGAAGACCCTCGTCGTTAAGCCATTCCAAATCCACAAACGAAGTGTTTTCGTCGGTGAAATTTTCTTTTATGTACTTAACGATGTGGTTTTTGTTTTCCACAGCGTACTTCGGAGCGAAGATGCCTTTTCTGGTTTTCCAGTCTGCAAGGTACCTTCTTTCGGTTACAAGACCGATTTTGAGTTTGTAATCCATCATTCTTATCACCCTTTGTTTATGAAAATAATTTTTATTTTTCACTTTTTAAACAAAAATATTTTATCACAGAATGAAAAAAATTTCAATACCTTTTTATAAAAAAATATGGATTTTACACTTTTTGTGTAAATATTACAAATATGCGCACGAAAGATGTGCAATATAATGAATTTTTACTGTATATCAACGAAAAAATTTGTTTTTGTTGACAAGCCGGTTTATGTGTGCTATTATTCAGATATGTAATAATGTGATTTTTAAAGGAGGATATACAATGCCTGTTTCGTATGACGAAAAAAACAAAGTTTTTAATATTTATACTAAAAATTTCAGCCTTGTTTTCGGAATTTTTAAAGACAAGGTGCCGATTTTAATCCACTGCGGAAAGAGAATAAAAAACACCTATGATATTGATAAAATGCTTGATTATAAGCTGAAAAGAGTTGTTACGTTTTCGGCAAGAAACAAAGACCTTGACGAAGAGGTAACGCTTGAAGCGGTATCGGCAATTTATCCTACATACGGAAATGCCGACCTTAGAATTCCTGCTCTTTCAATTGTGCACAATGATGGCACAATGTGCTCTAATTTCTATTATAAAGAGCACAAAATAACAGAAGGCGAAGCAAAACCCGAGGGACTGCCGTATGTTTACAGCGAGGAGGGCGACAATGTTCAAACCCTTACTTTAAAGCTTTATGACGAGGTGGGAAAGCTTACTCTTACGCTTTCGTACACTGCGTTTTACGATTATGACGTTATCACCCAGAACGTAAAGCTTGAAAACGGCGGCGGAAAAGTTAAAATTGACAGAATTATGAGTGCGGCGGTTGATTTGCCCGACAAGGATTTTGATTTTATTCACCTCTACGGTCACTGGGCAAGAGAACGTCAGATTCAGCGTGCACCGCTTATAAACGGCGGTATGACGGTGGATTCAAAAAGAGGTTCCTCCAGTGCGCACCACAATCCGTTCTTTGCGCTTGCGCGCAAAAATACTGATGAATTTTCGGGCGAGGTTTACGGTTTTTCGCATTTATACAGCGGAAACTTTGTTGCCGGCGCTGAGGTTGACACGCTTAACAACACACGCGCGTTTATCGGCATAAATCCGTTTAATTTTGCGTGGACCCTTGAAAACGGCGAGAGCTTTACGGCGCCCGAAGGCGTTATCTGCTATTCGTGCGAGGGCATAGGCAAAATGTCGGATAATTTGCAAAAATTAGCACGAAGAAGAATTTGCAGAGGCAAATACCGTGATATCGAGCGCCCCGTGCTTCTTAACAACTGGGAGGCAACATATTTTAATTTTAACGAGGATAAGCTTTTGGATATCGCCAAAAAGGCAAAAGAGGCAGGGGTTGAGCTGTTTGTTCTGGATGACGGCTGGTTCGGCAAGCGTGATGATGACAAAACTTCGCTCGGCGACTGGTTTGTGGATAAAGAAAAGCTTCCGAACGGCATAGCGGGTCTTGCAAAGAAGATAAACGATATGGGTCTTAAATTCGGTCTTTGGTTTGAGCCTGAGGCAATTTCGCCCATAAGCGAGCTTTATAAAAATCATCCCGACTGGTGTCTGCACATAAAGAACAGACCGCAGAACGAGGGCAGGCACGAATATCTTCTGGATTTATCACGCGGTGAGGTGTGCGATTACATAATCGGAATTTTGTCCGACGTTTTGGGCAGTGCAAATATAGAGTACGTAAAGTGGGATATGAACAGAAATATGACCGACGTCGGAAGTGCGGATATTTCGCCCGAAAGACAGTGCGAGGTTGCGCACCGCTATATGCTGGGTCTTTACAGAGTTCTGGAAACGCTTACAAATAAATTTCCGAACATCCTTTTTGAAGGCTGCTCGGGCGGCGGCGGACGTTTTGACCTTGGTATGCTTCATTATTTTCCGCAGATTTGGACGAGCGACGACAGTGACGCCGTTGAAAGACTTTACATTCAGCACGGCACAAGTATGCTTTATCCCACATCTGCAATGGGAGCGCACGTTTCAGCTTCGCCGAATCATCAGGTATACCGTACAACTTCAATTGATATCAGGGGCCACGTTGCGATGTGCGGTCAGTTTGGCTACGAGCTTGATTTGAACAAGATTTCGGATGAAGAATTTGAAGCGGTGAAGGAGCAGATAAAATTCTACAAGACGATTTCGCACATTACGCATAAGGGCACAATGTACCGTCTGCTTTCTCCGTTTGAAGGAAACTATGCGGTTTGGGAATTTTTATCGGAGAATGAGGACGAAATAGTTCTTATGATTGCAAGCGTTATAAGAAGGGGAGGATGGCTTGCGCAAACACGTATTTTGCTCAAGGGTCTTGATGAGGACGCAAGTTACAGGGTAGAAAATACGGGTGAAATTTACGGCGGAGATTTCCTTATGAACGTTGGATTTAAGCGAAGCCCGGACAGCGACTTTGAAAGCGAGCTTCTGGTTATAAGAAAAGTGAAATAAACAAGAATTTAAAGTTTAAAAGACCTGCAAAAGATATGAACTGCTCCAATTTGTACAGACAGCACCAAAAATACCTCCTATGGTTTTTATTATACCATAGGAGGCTCTTTTTTTCTATTGTCCATTTTTACCGGACCTGTTCATTTCGGCAAGAGGTCTTTTTATGTATTTTTAAGAGAGAGCCTCTTTGTCGCAAATGAGGGTAACGTCCGAATGGACTTTTAACATAGACGCAGGAACGTCTGTTGTGATGCTGTCGGTAAGAAGTGCCTTTACCGCTTCTTTTTTGCCCCCGCCGTTTGCAAGAATTATAATCTTGCGTGCTTTGAGAATTGTTCCTATTCCCATTGTAAGGGCTTTTGTCGGCACGTCCGAAATATCATCGAAAAACCTTGAGTTTGCTCTTACCGTGCTTTCTGTCAGCGATGTAAGATGTGTTAAAAGGTTTAAATTTTCTGCCGGCTCGTTAAAGCCTATGTGACCGTTCTGACCTATTCCCAGAATCTGCAAGTCAATGCCGCCGTTTTGTGCTATAAGCTTTTCAAAATTGTCACATTCTGCAAAGGTATCGCTGCATTTGCCGTCAAGAATATGAGTGTTTTCTTTCTTTATATTGATTTTTGAAAATAAATTTTCTTCCATAAAATAGTGGTAGCTTTGCGGATTATCTGCCGAAATGGGATAGTATTCGTCAAGGTTAAACGTTCGGATGTCCGAAAAATCAACTCTTTTTTCGTTATACATTTTAACAAGCTCATTATACATTCCCACGGGTGTTGAGCCTGTTGCAAGCCCAAGAACGCTTTGCGGATTCAGCGTTATCTGACCTGCGACAATCTGCGCTGCTTTAAGCGAAAGTTCGGTGTAGTTTTCACATTTCAGAAGTCTCATAAAAATTCCTCCGCATTATTTGCTATCCTCAGAAATTAGGAAAGGCGGTCTTCCCTTCCGCATTTCCTAATTCCTTTGGACAGCGGTTGTTGTTGTGTCAACTTTATAATATATTATATTTGCAATAATGTATTTACACAAAAGAAAAAAAGATTTGCACAATTGTTGATTTTATTTTTAATATGTGTTATTATTACAAGAGGGGTGGTTAATTTGGATTACAAGGGAACGAGATTAAAGAATGAAATTGTTATAGATAAGCTGTATACGGTTCATTATTTTGAATATACAAAATGGTTTAAATTTACCGGCGAAAGGCACGATTTTTGGGAATTTGTGTATGCGGACAAGGGCGATTTAACCATTACGGCAGACGATAAGGAATTTGTGCTGAAGCAGGGGAGCATTGTGTTTCACAAGCCCAACGAGTGGCACAACGTTTATGCAAATACAAAAATTCCGCCGAATGTAACCATTGTCACTTTCGGAAGCAACTCGGCGGCGATTAAGTTTTTTGAGGACAAGGTATTTGCGGTGGGGCAGGAGCAGAAGACTCTTATTTCACGCATTGTCGCTGAATACATCAACGCATTTTCCACGCCGCTTAACGACATTTACACAAACAAGCTCAAGCGCCGCACCGAGCAGATTGCAGGCAGCGAACAGCTTATAAAAATGTATCTTTGCCAACTGCTTTTGTCGTTTATAAGAAATGACGTTCAGACAGAACAGCGCAGCATAGCAAATCTTAATCTTGAGGATGCGCTGATGAACATAATTTACAACTATATGAACGATCATATTGCGCAAAGCATAACGGTAAACGACATATGCGCATATGCGGGAATAAACAAAACCACGCTTGAAAAAATGTTTAAAGCGCACTTTAATATGGGGGCAATCGAATATTTTATACATATGAAAATTGAGCTTGCAAAAAGGTATTTGCGTGACGAAAACCACAATATCACGCAGATTGCCGAAATGCTCGGCTATTCGGGAATACATTACTTTTCACGGCAGTTTAAAAAGGTTACGTATATGACTCCGACGCAGTACCTTGTTTCCATAAAATCGCTTCTGTAGGGACGGAGTTCGGCTAATCTACGATACGCAGGTTGAAAGATTTGTATTTGTGATGTACCATTGTATTGACGTTTGGTGATTGCAAATTAAATGGAAAGAAGTGATTTTTATGAATTATCCGAGCGGACAAACAATAAAAATATGCGTATCAGAAGAAATCTTACGCAGAAACAACTTGCCGAAATGCTTTGTATAAGCGAAAAAACGGTTTCAAAGTGGGAAACGGGACGGGGTCTGCCCGATACCGGAATTCCGGACAGCATTGCAAATGCGCTCTCAATATCGGTGTCCGAGCTGTTTTCGGGCGACATTGCGGTTAACAAAAACCGAAATTCAAATTTGCAGAATTTGTGTTTTTACGCCTGCCCGGTTTGCAAAAATACGGTTTTTTCAATGGGTGAGGGGAGTTTTTCGTGTTGCTGAAAAAGGCTTGAAAGGCTCTGCTGCCGTGACGACGACAAAAGACACGGCATACGGATTAAATTTGCCGAAAATGAGTATTATGTATCTTTGGAACACGAAATGTCAAAGGAGCATTATATATCAATGCTTTGTATGGTGACAAATGACCGCATACAGACGGTAAAACTCTATCCCGAGCAGAGAGCTTGTGCGGTGTTCGGCAAATTCGGCCACGGAACGATTTACGCACTTTGTTCAAGCCACGGATTGTTTGCAAAAAAGATTTAATTTGCTGTAAATAAGGCTTTTTTGCGAATGTCGGAAATAAAAAAACAGAAACACCTGCTGCAATTTATTTGCGGCAGGTGTATTTACTGTAAATAAAATATCAAAAGGGCAAGTATAAACAATGCTGTAAGAAAACCCATTTGTTTGCCAAGCGTTTTTCATACAAAAAAGGCAGGTCTTTAGCCACAGCCCGACAAGGAAGCATTGCCCCGGAAAACATCTTTTTTGCGGATTTCTGCGTTAAAAAAGCTCGAAATCCGACAGGATTACTCGCTTTTTTGCCTTGAACTTCATCAAAAAATTTTGTTTTCAGGGTGCAAAGCAGTTTTGAAAATTGCAGTTTAAGCTTCAGACAAGAAAAAAAGACACCGTAATACTTAACGTATACGGTGTCTTTTTGACGAAGTATAAAATACGGCTTTCAAAACCAATGCTACCTTATCGGGCTGTGGCTTTTACGACACCGCCTTTTTAAGAGATTTATGAAAAGCTTAATTATTTTGCGATTGAAGTTACAACGCCCGAACCAACGGTTCTGCCGCCTTCACGAATAGCAAATCTCAAACCTTCTTCAATAGCGATAGGTGTGATAAGCTCAACATCAATTGTGATGTTATCTCCGGGCATGCACATTTCTGTGCCTTCGGGAAGCTTAATAACGCCTGTAACGTCAGTTGTTCTGAAATAGAACTGAGGTCTGTAGTTGTTGAAGAACGGTGTATGTCTGCCGCCTTCATCTTTAGTCAAAACGTAAACTTCACCTTTGAAGGTTGTGTGCGGGTGAATTGTGCCCGGTTTAGCCAAAACCTGACCTCTTTCGATTTCGTTTCTCTGAACACCTCTGAGGAGCGCACCGATGTTGTCACCTGCTTCAGCCTGGTCAAGAAGTTTTCTGAACATTTCGATACCTGTAACAACAACTTTTCTTGCTTCTGTTGTCAAACCAACGAGTTCAACTTCTTCAGAAAGTTTAAGAGTACCTCTTTCAACTCTACCTGTAGCAACAGTACCACGGCCGGTGATTGAGAATACGTCCTCGACAGGCATAAGGAACGGAAGGTCTGTGCTTCTCTGCGGAGCAGGAATGTAGTTGTCAACTTCTTCCATAAGCTTAAGGATAGGAGCATATTCGGGAGCGTTGATGTCTGTAGAAGTAGATTCAAGAGCCTGGAGGGCAGAACCTACAACAATCGGAATTTCATCTCCGGGGAATTCATACTCTGTAAGAAGGTCTCTTACTTCCATTTCAACGAGTTCGAGAAGCTCGGGGTCGTCAACCTGGTCAGCTTTGTTAAGGAATACTACAATGTAAGGAACGCCAACCTGTCTGGAAAGAAGGATGTGCTCTCTTGTCTGGGGCATAGGACCGTCAGCAGCCGATACAACGAGGATAGCGCCGTCCATCTGAGCAGCACCGGTAATCATGTTCTTAACGTAGTCGGCATGTCCCGGGCAGTCAACGTGAGCGTAGTGACGTGTGTCAGTTTCGTACTCAACGTGAGCTGTAGAAATCGTGATACCTCTTTCTCTTTCTTCGGGAGCTTTGTCAATCTGGTCGTATGCTTCGTACTGAGCCTGACCTTTCAGTGCCAAAACTTTTGTGATAGCAGCTGTTAACGATGTTTTACCATGGTCAACGTGACCGATAGTACCAATGTTAACGTGGGGTTTGGTTCTTTCAAATTTAGCTTTTGCCATTTTAAATTTCCTCCTTTATTTTTTACGGTATAATTAATTTTTTAAATTTAAAACCAAATAAGATTACTCTTTGTTTTTGGCATTTACAATGCCTTCCTGAATGTTCTTGGGAACTTCGGAGTAATGCGAAGGCTCCATTGTGTACTGACCTCTTCCCTGAGTACCGGAACGAAGGTCGGTAGCATAACCGAACATTTCGGAGAGCGGAACGTCTGCCGTTACCTGAGTAACGCCGCCGCTTCTTACTTCCTGACTCTTAACAAGACCACGGCGAGAGCTTAAGTCGCCGATAACAAATCCGAGATATTCGTCAGGAACGATAACGTTAACGAGCATAATAGGCTCTTTGATAACAGGGTCAGCTTTTCTCATAGCCTCTTTGAATGCCATAGAACCGGCAATCTTGAATGCCATTTCAGAGGAGTCAACCTCGTGATAAGAACCGTCGTAGAGTGTAACTCTTACGTCAACAACGTTGTAGCCTGCAAGCACACCGGACTGCATAGCGCCCTGGATACCTGCGTCAACTGCGGGAATGTATTCTTTGGGAATAGCACCGCCGACAATGTTGTTGACAAACTCGTAGCCGCCGCCTTCTTCAAGAGGCTCAACCTTAATTTTAACGTGACCGTACTGACCTTTACCGCCCGACTGACGAGCATATTTGTATTCCTGGTCAACGCTCTTTCTGATTGCCTCTCTGTAAGAAACCTGGGGCTTACCAACGTTTGCTTCAACCTTAAATTCACGAAGAAGTCTGTCAACGATAATTTCAAGGTGAAGCTCACCCATACCGGCGATAATTGTCTGTCCTGTTTCTTCGTCTGTATAGGTTTTAAAGGTCGGGTCTTCTTCAGCGAGCTTTGCAAGCGCAATGCCCATTTTTTCCTGACCTGCCTTTGTTTTAGGCTCGATAGCAACCCTGATAACGGGGTCGGGGAATTCCATAGATTCCAGAATAATAGGATGTTTTTCATCACAAAGAGTATCGCCCGTTGTGGTATTTTTTAAACCAACCGCAGCAGCAATATCACCCGAATAAACAGTGTCGATATCTTCTCTGTGGTTAGCGTGCATCTGAAGAATTCTACCCATTCTTTCTTTGTTGCCCTTGCAGGCATTAAGAACGTATGAGCCTGAATTTACAGTACCCGAGTAAACTCTGAAGTAGCAGATTTTACCTACAAACGGGTCTGTAGCAATTTTAAATGCCAAAGCCGCAAACGGTTCGTCATCCGAAGAAGGTCTTTCTTCTTCCGTGTCCGTATCGGGGATTACGCCCTTGATGTTGGGAACATCGATAGGTGCGGGCATATATTCAATGATAGCGTCCAAAAGAAGCTGAACACCTTTGTTTCTGTAAGATGTACCGCAAAGCATAGGAACGATTTCATTGTTGATTGTAGCTTTTCTGAGGGCAAGCTTAAGCTCGTCAACAGTAAGCGAATCGGGGTCGTCAAAGTATTTTTCCATAATAGCTTCATCTGTTTCGGCAATAGCCTCAATCATTTTAGCTCTGTACTCTTCAGCTTTTTCAAGCATATCGGCAGGAATATCCTCCTCGCCGTACTTTTCGCCCATTTCGTCATAGTAAATTTCAGCCTTCATTGTCATAAGGTCGACAATACCTTTGAAAGTGTCCTCAGAGCCGATAGGAAGCTGAATCGGAATACCGTTGGCGTGCAGACGCTCATGAACCATATTTTCTACATTGTAGAAATCTGCGCCCATAATGTCCATTTTGTTAACATAAATCATTCTCGGAACGTTGTAGTCGTCAGCCTGACGCCAAACGGTTTCAGACTGAGGCTCAACACCGCCTTTTGCGCACATAACGGTAACAGAGCCGTCAAGTACACGCAGTGAACGCTGAACTTCAACAGTAAAGTCAACGTGTCCCGGTGTGTCGATAATGTTAATTCTGTTCTTTATTCCTTTAAAAGGACCCGACTTAGGTGCCCAGAAGCAGGTTGTAGCAGCGGAAGTAATGGTTATTCCTCTTTCCTGTTCCTGCGCCATCCAGTCCATTGTTGCAGAGCCGTCGTGTGTTTCGCCGATTTTGTGGTTAATACCGGTGTAATACAAAATACGCTCTGTCGTTGTTGTTTTACCGGCGTCAATGTGAGCCATTATGCCGATATTTCTTGTATCTTTTAATGAATATTGTCTAGGCAATTAGTTTCCTCCTTTCCTTCGTATAGGCACACAAAAAGCGTATGCCCGAAGAGCAAAAACTACCAGCGGTAGTGTGAGAATGCTCTGTTTGCTTCTGCCATTTTGTGAGTATCTTCTCTCTTTTTAACAGCAGAACCCATATTGTTTGCTGCGTCCATAATTTCGGCAGCGAGTTTTTCACGCATAGTTCTTTCGTTTCTCTGACGAGAATAAAGAGTGAGCCATCTTAAGCCGAGCGTCTGACGTCTGTCAGCTCTTACCTCGATAGGCACCTGGTAGGTTGCGCCGCCGACTCTTCTTGCCTTAACCTCTAAAACGGGGGCAATATTTTCCAAAGCGGTTGCGAAAACCTCTAAAGCGTCTTTGCCTGTTTTTTCGGCGATAATTTCAAATGCGCCGTAAACAATGCCCTGAGCAACACCTTTTTTACCGTCAAGCATAATGTTGTTGATAAGTTTTGTAACAACCTGGCTGTTGTAAAGCGGGTCGGGCAAAACTTCTCTTTTTGCGATATAACCTTTTCTGGGCACTTTTCTTCCCTCCTTCATATTAATAATGGATTCACAGGTACTCGGATTTTTAAAAAATCCGTTAAGCGCTTATTACAGAAAATGTATAAAATATATATAAATTCCGTTTTAAGCGTTAAATTTTGCAAACGGACAAACTTATTTAGCTTGTTTTTGCTTTTTTGCACCGTACTTGGACCTTGCCTGGTTTCGGTTTGCAACACCCGAAGCGTCAAGCGCACCGCGGATGATGTGATACCTTACACCGGGGAGGTCTTTAACTCTGCCGCCCCTGATAAGAACAACGCTGTGCTCCTGAAGGTTGTGACCGATACCGGGAATGTAAGCCGATACCTCCATACCGTTTGTAAGTCTTACTCTGGCCATCTTACGAAGAGCTGAGTTAGGCTTTTTCGGGGTCATTGTCTTTACCGTTGTGCAAACGCCTCTCTTCTGGGGAGAATTTGCGTCGGTAGGACGTTTTTTAAGCGAGTTGAAGCCGTAAAGCAGTGCAGGTGCAGTAGATTTCTTTACAGATGTTTCTCTGCCCTTTCTTACTAACTGATTAAATGTTGGCAATTAATTTCACCTCCTGTTAAAAATTTATATATTAATCATAAAAATGAATAATACCTATCTTATGGTTTCCACAGCAACGGCGGCGCAAACATCGATTTTCGCCATTTTGCCAAGCTCTTTTTTTGAGTTTACATAAACTGTTTCGATATTTTGTTCTTTAAGAATATCTATTAAAGGATTTAAAATATGTGCGTCGGCGTCCTTTGCAATATAAGCCTTTTTCACGTTTTTTTCATCCAAAAGCTTAATGGCTTGTCTTAAACCGACTACCGTTTTATCTCTATTAAACCCGGCGGTGTCCATATTCTTCCTCCCATACTGATACATACTGTATTATTTTACAACATATTTATACCAATGTCAAGCATTTTAGGGTAAAAACATAATAAAGTTTGTTAAAAATATATAAAAACATATCGGATTATAATGCGATATATATAATAAAAAACCGCCGGTCAAAATAGCCGGCGGTTTTTTGCTGCACAGGCGTCGGAGGGCAGAACCCTTAATGCCCGGTACCGAAAGAAAGCAATGCTTTATTGCGGCATAAGCAGCTTTTATATTTGCTTTTTAAAACATATCGGAAAATCTTGTAAATACCGCTGCCGCCTCGGCACGTGTTGCAGGGTCGAGCGGATTAAGCGTCGTTTCGGATTTCCCTACGATAAGTCCGCATCCTGCGGTGTACTGCATTGCCGAAACCGCATATTCGGAAATATCGTTAAAATCGGTGTAGGAGAGAATGTTTGTGTTCTCGCCGGCAGATGTGTCAAGTCCTCTGTATTTTGCGTACCTGAAAAGTATTGCCGCCATCTGCTCTCTTGTAATGTTTTCATCCGGTGCAAATTCCGTGTCGGATACGCCCATTACAATGCCGTTTTTAACCGCCCACGCAACTGCGTTTTCGTAATATGCGCCCTTTGCAACATCATCAAATTTGTTCTCGCCCTCTTGTTTTTTGCCGTCAATTCTGTGAAGAATTGTTACAAACATTGCCCTTGTAAGCGTTGTTTCGGGCTCAAATCTGGTATCCGAGGTACCGAGCATAAATTCGTTTTCAAATGCGCTCTTTACATAAGGATAGAACCAGTCGGACTCTATTACGTCGGTAAACGGAAGGTCTGATTTTTCAGCGAATATAACCTGAACTTCGGTGTCGCACGTAACAGAGGCAATGGTGTATATTTCGTTTCGTCCGACGGATTTTCCGTTTATGAGCATATCGGCAACGGTGTATCCGTCATCGGGAATTGCGGTTATCGTTACACTGTTTTTGCTGTATACCCTGCTTTGCGAAAGCTCAACTTTGCCGTGTTCGGTCGGCACAACGGTGATGTTGTATTTTTTTGCCGAACCGTCGCCGCCCGAGCCGCCGGAGCCTCGTTTAAATGCCGAAATTGCCTGTGTGAGCGAGTTAACACCCTTTGTAAAGTCGTCTTCCGTGGACGAAGGATTGTTCAAAATACCCGTTGCACTGTCGATAGCGTCCGAAAGTGCGTCCTTCTTTTCCTGCGAAGCGTCGGGTGTGTTTTCAATAAGCTTTTTCGCCTCGTCAATTTTTTCTGCAAGGTCTGATTTTGAATTGTTTCCTATATTAATAATAACATAATCCGAAAGTCCTTCTGAACGGACTGCGTTTTCGTTTTCGGCGCTTGCGGTTACAAGTTTAGCCTTAACAGCCGTTTCGCAGGGCATAAGGGCGTATACTTCGCCGTCCTTTAATTCAACTGCGCCTTTTTCATACAAAACGCTCCAGTCGATAAGGTCGGAGGCAATTGCAAAGCTGTTTGCGCCCGAAACCGCCGCCGCAGTAAGGTTAACCTTCTGACCGTTTTTGATGTTTATCTTCTTTACGCCGTTTGAGTCGGGGCTGATTTTGTTTCCGTCAGCATAAAGCTCTATCGAGTCAAACGAGAAAGCGCCTTTGCGTATTGCGTAAACCGTCATCTGCGAAACGTTGCCCGCCTTGTCTGCGGCTGTAATAAGATGCGATTTGAACAATTCGTCTTTTCCGAGGGTTTTCTCAATTTCAAAGCTTCCGTTTGAAGCAAAAGTCATACCTTCGCTGTTTTCGTCAATATTTGTGCCGTCAAGCGTAATTTTTGCCGATTTTTCGGTAATTCCCTTGATGACATACTTGCCGTCTTTGTCGGCAAAAACTGTGTTTGCTCCGAAAACAACCGTTATGTCGCCGTCGCTTGTTTTTCTGTCAACACTGTTTTGCGCAAGCGATAAAACAGGCGCCGAAGTGTCAACCGTAAAGCCGAAATACGCATTTTCAACATCTGTGATTTCGTTTCCTTTTATGTGGTCTTTCTGACGGTTGTATGCCGTAAAGTTAACCACATAATCGCCGTCCTCAAGGTCATCCAGAACAAACTTCCAGTTCTTTTTGAAGTACGAGAAATTCTCATCCTTCGGGTTGGGGTCAACGCCGAACGCATAAACCTTGCTGCCGTTTAAATCAAGCTCTGCAAATACGTCGTCCTCAAAGGTGTATTCGATAACAACATCTTTAACGTTGGTGTTAATCTCCTCGCCCGAGGTGTTGAAGTTTACCTTAACCTCTTTAAGCTTCGGTATGTTCGCCGCAGGATGGATGTAAGGGTAGGGGTCGGAGGTTGACGCAACGGTTTCTGTGCCGTAGTAGTAATGCGTCTTGTATTCTTCGCCCGATTTTTTGTATTCTTCCTTAAGCGTTTTTATGTTAACGTGATAAGCCTTGCCCTCTTCAAGAGAAGCCTCTTTGCCGAATACAAAATTTTTGCCCTTTTCAAACTGACCGATATTGTTTTCAAGCACCGTTCCGTCCTCTGCAACAATTTCGGCAAGATAGTGCGTGTAATCAGCGTCGGCAGGGTCGGTAACGCTTACAAAAATTTCGCCGTTTCCGCCGTATGCAATCTTAACGCCGTCAACCTTCTTGGGAAGGTTTCTGTTTTTAAACTTAAAGCCTGTTTTGCTTATTGCAAGGCTTATTCCTTCGGTTGTGGCAAGCGTTGTGACCGCATAGTAGCTTTCATCACCCACGGTGTCGGGAAGCGAGTCGGGCAAAGTTACACTTTCGGTTGCCGAACCCGAATTTAACACAACATTTTCTTTGTGAAGAATGTTTGTTCCCAGAACATCACCTGTGTTTTTGCTTGTTTTAATCTTTTTAAGAATGTCTTTGTCCTTGGTAAGATAAACGTCAATTGTTCCTGTTTTGCTGCCGTCTGCGCCGTTTATATTCCAGCCGGCGGTAACACTCTGGGTTTTTGATGAAGCGTCGGAAGCATTGAGCGTGATTGTTGTACCGTTTTCGTCAAGCTCTGCAATTTCGTCAACGCCGTTCATCTTAAAGGTTTCAATTTCAAATCCTGCGTTGCCATCATAGGTCACTTTCCAGTCGTCGTCCATAATAAGTGTGCTGTTTGTAACCGTGATGTAAATAAAGTTTCCGTCCTCGCGGCTCTGCAAAAGCATATTGCCGTTTCCGTTTCCGTCGTCGGGAATAAGCTCGATTTTATTACCCTTTGGATTGGTAAGCGTGATATTGTCCGCCGTCGGAGTTCCGTTTCCTGTATACGGAATTTCTATAAGCAGCGCATTTTGTCCCGCCGCATTCTTAACATTAACCGTTGTTTCCTTAAATCCCGTTCCGCTGTTTGCCGAAGAAACAGTCATAGACGGCAAAGCGTGAATGTTTGTGCCGTAGTATGCCGTAACGTCGTTCGCACTTGCAATCGACGCAAGAGCAGCGCCTTCAATGCCGTTGCGGCTGGGAGGACTGAGGTCAATATTTTTACCGAACGATACATTTTCGCCCCAGTAATAAATAACGCCGAAACGTATGCCTATAATTTTGATGTTTGCACCGATAAATTCGTGCGATACCGCCGCCTCAACGCCGGCAAGCTCTTTTCCGCCGACAATCGGAATACTGTCGGGTATGCAAATACTTGCAAAAATGTATCCGTAGAAGTAGTTATCCGCAATTGTAACGGTGATACCGCCTGTTATAAGTCCGTCAATAATGCTTGCGTTGCCGTAAAGGTTAAGCTCCCACGGTTCAACCCACCGTGCGCTTATGCCTGCCTTGACGTCTATAAGCTTTTCAAGACCCTTTGCCTTAAGCTTCATATCACCCGTCAGCGACATTCCTTCAAGGCTTATTTTCGCATTGAAATCGCCCGCCAGCACGCCGATAGCCTCAAGACGTGTGAACAAAAGCAGCGTTATCGGCGGAAGTTTGTCAAATTCGCCGCCTATTGTGTCCGCAAGTTCGTTTATGCCGCCGCCGAGGCCTGCTATAAAGAGAACGGGCGGCGCAACGGGAATTTTAAGTCCGTCACGAATGTAAAATTCGATTTTGTCGGGAACGATAACGTCTTTGTTCTTAACGTTAACCTGCTTGAAGGCAAGCACGCCTTCGCACTCGATTATTTTGATGTTAAGACCTGCGTTTATTTCGTATTCGTTTTTAATGGTGTTGATTTTCACACTTGCGTAAATTCCCGGAGCGTTTGCTACAAGCGAGCCCAAAACGTCTTTGGGGAGCGCAAGAGAAAACGTTGCGTCAATGCCGATAAAGCCTGTGTCGTCAACCTTTACGTAGCCGTCCTCAACTTTGCCCTTTTCGCCGAAAAGAACGTTGTCTACCTCGGCGGAGAGCTGACCCTCCGAAAGTTTTGTATCCTTTTGGATTTTATCGCCCGAAGAGGTTCTTCTAGGCGGATTTTCGTCAAACATAGTTGTCATATCGCCCGAAATATCCTCTTGATCGGCAGTAAGGCTTTCGTCAAAAAGATTGTTAAGCTCTTCGCTTATATCCTCCTGGTCGGCAGTAAGGTCGGGTTGTTCCTTCTTATCCTTCGCCTTTATGGGAAGGCTTATGCTTCCGCCGAAGCCTATTCCGTATGTAACCATACCGTCCGAATTGTCATACCACTCGGAGCTTAATACGCCGTATTTCAAATCAACCGCAAAACCGCCGAGCGACTGAATCATGGTTGCCGCACCGTCAAGCGAAAGGTTGAGCGAGCGTATTGTTACGTTTTCACCCAGAGCATCCGACAGTCTTTCCTCGTCAAGAGTGTAGGCAATGCCCTTTGCCGCCGAAATGCTCCACTTGCTTCGCCACACGTTTATTGAGTTTATAACCTTTAAAAGTCCGTCGCCCTCAACTTTGTACGTATCGCCGCTTTTGTAGATTTTAAGCGGCTTGTCGCCCTCGTAGGAGAGCATATTGTTAATTATAATGTCGCCCGACTGATAATCTGCCTGCCAGAATATTTCGTTCGTTGCCGGGTCTTTCGACTCACGAAGGTTTGCACGGATTGTAAGAAGAATTTCGTGCTCTTTGATTGCTTCTTCGTCCTTGCCGAAATTGTATTTGATGTTTTCGCCGTTAAGCTTTCCTTTTGACGAAATTTCACCTTTGTAGAATTTTAAAAATTCGCTTTCGCTGCGGAAGGTGAAAAAGTCGTAGTTGCCTGCCGCAGAGTCCTTCGTCGTGCGGACAAGCGCCGCCATGCCGTAGGATTTTAACTGATATTTTTTATCTGCCGATACCTGAAGGGTTTTTTCACAGGTAATCGAGCTGCATTTTAAGTTTTCTCTCAGACGTGTATCGTTTATGTCAAATACAATTTTGTATTTGCCCACTGCAAGCGTTTTGTCCGTTGTAAATGTCAGAGTGTCGCACGATTCGTCCAGAAATGCAATGTTGTTTTTGCTGATTTCTTCGCTTTCGCCTGTTGTTTCGTGAACAAGTTTTAGCTTTACATCAGCGTCGCTTGCCAAAAATGCCTCCAAAGGCTTCATTTTTCCCGAAATTGTAATTGCCTTTTCGCCGTCGGTATAGACGATTTCGGGGTCTATTTTGTTAAGCTGAATTTGCGAAACCTCGCCTGTCGCAGGAAGAATAATGCTCTTTTGCGCAGCTGTTTCAAAATCCTGCTCAGTGCCGTCGGCAAGTATCCTTGTTCCGCTTACCGAAACATAAATCGTTCCTGCCGTAAGGTCGTCCTGCGGCTGCGCCTCAAGGGTATAATTCAGAGTCTTTGTGGTTTTTTCAAGCTGAACGTATTCATTTTTTTCAGGGTCGCCGTCAACCCTTTTAAGCTTCTTTCCGTCAAGCGTAAGGTTAACTACAGCCTTGCTTAATTCGGAGGCATTGTCAACGGTGTTGTCAATGTTTACGGTAACGTTGATTCTGCCGCCGTTCGCATATGATTTTTTATCCGCCGAAAGTTCAACGCGCTCTGCCGAAATGTCAATTCCCATTTCGGAATCCGCCGTGTTTGTAAATTCGCCCACACCGTACAAAAGCTCTCCGGTAAAGCTTTCGCCGGTTTTAAGAGTGTTGTTTTCCCAATATATTGCCGCCGCACTGTCCGGCTCACGGTAATTGTTTGAGTAGTTTGAAAAATCGCAGTTTTCATCCGGCGTGTAATCGTAGCGCACGTTTGCAAGATTAGCCCAGTGCCCCAATATAACCTTGTCGGGTTTTTCGCCGCCGCTCCAGCCCTGCGCCTTCATAAGAATGTAAGATAAGCGGGAGGGATTTGTAACCGAATCGAGGCATCTTATCTGATACGGAAGTCCGCTTACGCTGTTCGGATATTCCGTTTCGGTAAATGTAGGCTGCACCTGTTTGTCAATTACAAAATACGGTGCGTCAATCCTGTTTCCTAGAGCGGTGTCGAGAAGAAGTCTTATGCTTACATCACGGTCATCGTTTTGGGTATTTTCAACCTTGAACGCAAGACCGACGTTTCCTGTGGTGGCGCTGTTTGCGTTTTTGTCGAGCGCCGCAGTAAGAGTTATTGTCACACCCTTTATCGTCCACGGAATTTCTATAAGATTTCCGAATTCGTCAACCCTTATTGTGCCAAACTGAGAGTCAACGCCGAAAAATCCGTAATCTTTTCCGAAAATATAGTCGTCGCCGTCAAGGCGCACCGTAATAAACGACGTTCCGTTGCTGCGCTCTTTATCCTCAGCATATAAAAGAGGAATGTTGTCGTCAAGCACCTTTTTCGGATTTCCTTCGGCGGTTTCAATTGAGAAACCGCCCGTCTTTTTGTTAAAGCTGAAATTTAAGTGTCTGTTTGAAATGCGGTATTCGTCATCATCCGCAAGCGCAAACATAGGAAACACCGAAACAACAAGTGCAAGTATCAGAATAAATGATAAGGCTTTTTTTAATATGTTCATTCTTTTTCATTCCCCCTTTTTAATTGCAAAGGTATACGCAAAGCGTAAAGTAATCTCTCTTGTCGGTCTGAACATAGAAGGTGTACCAGCCCTCCGAAAGATTTGAAACCTCAAAATCGCCGTCTGCGTTTTTAGTTACCATTGTTCCGATTTTTTTCATCTGACCCATTGTTTTTATGCCTTTTTCATACCTTACATATGCAGTTCCCGCAAAGTTTGCGAGAGAAACCTTTATGCTGTCGCCGCTTGTTTCAATGCGTCCCGCAAAATCGGGCAGAGCGCCGTTTACAAGAGCGATTGTGTCATTCCTGCCAACAAGGCGGATTGAGCGTTTCACCTCGGTTTTGTTGCCTGCGGAATCAAATACCGTGTAAGTTACCGTGTAAGGCTTTGATGCGTCAAATTTGTTAAGGCTTAAATTGTTCGGGTTAAAATTGTTGTCATAGGTAACCTTAACCTTTTCGGTAAGATCTGCCTTTCTGCCGTTGAATACGTCGTATGCCTTATATGCAGTGTATTTTCCGTCTTTTACGTATTCTATCATACTTATGTCGTATTCCGAATTCATTTTTGAATTTTCGTAGAACACCAGTTCGCTTCCGAGGTCGGTAAGGTCGATTACGGGAGCGGTTTTGTCAATAATTTCAATGTCAACGCCGTAGCTTGCGGTAAGACCGTTTTTCTTTTCGGTGTTGAAAATGAAAAGTCCGTTTTGGTCGTATACCTTCTCTTTAATCTTGCCGTAATCGTCGCTGCTGCCTGCAAGACGTGTGTCGTCATCCGTTTCAACCGTTACGGTAACGTCCTTGTTTGTAACGGGGTATGCGTCCTTTCCGTTTTCGTTTTCGGATGCCGTTGCACCTACAACGTATCCTGCCTTGCCCTCCTGAGGCACTCTTTCGCCGTTTGCCGGTTTTGTAATCCAGGTGTTTGTTAATTCGTCAAATTCGTCATATTCGTAGCTCCATTTTACGCTTGTGATTTTTGGAGCTTTTTTGTCCAAATCGGCGATTGTAACCGTAAGGAATGACGAAAGCCCTTCTTTGTCGTGAACTTTGAAAGTGTAGTTGCCGTTTTCGTAGAATACAAAGCTGTTTTTGTTGCCTTCTTCGTCCGCAACCGTTTTTGTCATACCGCCGTAAGTTACAAAGATATCCGATTCTTTTCTTGCCAAATCCATTTTGCTTGTAAGGTCGTCAATCTTGTTAAAGGTTACCGAAACAACCGACGGGTCGCTTACAGCGTCCGCAACACATTCAAGCTGCGGAGGAGTTTTGTCAATGTTTCCTACCGCAACGCTTTCGCTGCCCTTGTTGCCGTAATCGTCCTCAAAGAATACGCTTAAACTGCCCGATTTTGTAAATGTTATAACCGAAGTGTTGTAGTTTACGCTGTAGTCTGCCGAAGTGATTGTAGCTACAGGCTCAACATTCACAATTCTTACGTTGTGCCTGTTGAATGTAAGCGTTGCCGTTACGGGGCGTGATGTGTATTCTTTTGTGCTGTAGGCAACTTCTGCCTTAAGCTCGTCTTTGTTGATATTTTTAACATTGAAGCTTTTTACGGTTTTGTTTCTTGCGTTGTCAAAAAGCGTAATGCTGTATGTGCCGTTTTTCTCAATGTTTCCTCTGTAAACCCTGTATTTTGATTTAACGCCTTCTTTTGTCAGTTCATATTCGTCAATCATATCAATGTTTATGCTGTCTTTTCCGTCGGTAAGCGAAACTGTTCCTATTCCGCTCTTTTCGTCCGAAACGGTAATTTTAACCTCAACGTCCTTGTTTGTTTTTGCGGTTGTCGAAAGGCTGTAGTCTACAGTGCCGGGTATTGTGTCAAAGTTTTCAAGAACAGCCTGTGCGTCGTGAGTATAGCCATATTTGTCCTTAAGCTTGAAAGTAAACGAATTCTGATAACTTGACAAAAGTTTTTCGGCGCTTCGTGAGTTGTTTGAAACATAAAGCCCTCGCTGCACTCCTCTGCCATCGTTTATTTCAACCACCGCTTTTGCGTTTTTGTAGAATGTGTTTTCTTTGTCGGTAATTTCTTCCCAGTCGCCCGAAGCGTTTTCAAAGAAGTATTTTATGTTGTAGTCAATGCCTTCTTCAATCGGCATTTTGTAAATTAAGCCGACCGTTGAAAGCCCGCCTTCAGCACCGCCGTCGCCCTCGGGTCTGAAATGTATGTACGTCTGCTCCTTTGCGCCGAGAGTGTTTACAAACACACCTGCGTGCTTTATGGAATATGCGTCGGTAAAGGTATATGTAAGCATTTTTTCGGCATATATGTCGCCGTCGCCGAAATATTCAACCTTAACCGGCATTATTACCTGTACCGGAATTTGCGTTTCGGTTGCTTCATCCCATTCGTAATCGGTGAAAGGATGTTCGCTGCCGTCCCAGCTCCAGTATTCGGTGGGATTCCCGTTTTCGTCCGTCATGGGAACAGCCACTTCCTGTTCCTCGCCGTTTATGTCGGGAATGTAGAGAGCAATTATCTTGCCTATGCCCGATTCTTTATCCTGTGCACGGATTGTGAATGTAACGTTTCCGGGTGTGGGATGCGCAACAAGCTCGGGATAAAATTCTCCGCCGTAGTCAACCATCTCATAGGTTAAAACTTCGGGAGAAACCGACCATTCAACTACCGGCGCATTGTTGTCAATGCCGCTTAAAACAACGCTCTTTTCCGCCACCTGACCGGGGTCTGTCGTGTCGGTTGCGTCTTTGTCAAATGCAAAAACGCTTACAATACGCTCGGTAACGTCGGATACCTTGCGCATATAACCGCCGTCGTCCGATTCAATCTGATTAAGCGCATACACAAGCTTTGTATAACCCTTGATTTCGCCCTCGTCATAAGGATTGTTTTCGTCGGGCTGCCTTGAGTAGAACGCAAATTGCCTGGACGCATATTTCTGGAAGTAAAGACCGTTTGTGTATGTTGTGTCCGCATATTCGTCGTCCTTCGGCAAAAACAGTGTATTTCCGTCGCCGCCGTCCGCCTCAACTATAACAGACAACTGCTGCTCCGAAGTGTTTGCCGCACATACCTCTTCGTTTTTAAGAAGGGTGTATGTATACGGAATACCCTCGCCCGTCCTTGAGTAAACGTTTGCCTTAATGCCGCTCGGCGAATTGAAATCAACATCCTTTACATCAGCTGTAAGATGCTTTGTTCTTCCCAAATCATCAACCGTGTATAAGTCGTAAACCCTGTTGCTGTCTGCCGAGAAGGTATATTTGCCCGAATACGACAATGCATATAACTTGGCAAGCTCAAGATTTGCCGCTTCAATTTTCTGCGCTGTCGAAAGGCTGTTAAAATCTTCAATTCCGAGTGTGTTATTTTTAACAATATCACTGTTTGCGTCAACTATTTTGTCCTGCGAAAGTGTGTAAACAGGCACATTGTAGGTTACTGACGCAACTGTTCTTGACGCAGTTTTTACAGGACTTACCGAAAGATTTGCCGTAAGCTCTGCGTCCTTTGCGGTGATGGGACTGTCGGTAAATATCTTGTCAACAGTGTTTCCGAGGCTGTCGGACGCACGCACGCCCACATACCAGCTTCCGTCCGTTCCCGAAACCGAAACATTATATATAATGTTGTTTTCGCCTTCCCATTTACCTTCTTCAGCCCTCGAGCGCACAACCCTGTAGAGAATGTCCTCGGAAAGATTTTCCGTAAAGAATTCGTCGCTTATCGTGCTGCCCGAAAGTCTGTCGGTCGGTATAAACGCAAATTTCACACTGTTTGCGTCAGCGTCGTTTACCGTAACCGTTGCCGCAGCGTCAATTCTTTCTCCGCTTGTCTTTTCTGCAACGGTTATATCCGATACGGGTGCCTCGCTGTCAATGCCTGTTATAACAAGCTTAACGTTTACAGAATTGTTTGATGCGTCCGAAACGGTTATAACAGTATCGGTATTTTTAAGAACGGTAATGTCAAATTCTCCGTTTGAAAGTGCGCCGATTTTTACGTTTGCATCGCTGCACACCGCCTTTAAGGCAGAGTCAAGATTATCGCTTACATAAAGTTTTCCTTTGATGCTCTCTTTTGTGTGAATGTCGTTTATCGACAAGTGTGCCTCGGGCGCCGTGTTGTCAAAATAGAATATGATTTCGTCATTTTTAACGGTATTTAAATCAATCTTCGATTCGTCTGCGCCGTCGGTGCAGATTGCAGTCTGAACAAACAGAGTGTTTGCGCCGTCAACCAATGCAATGTTGTTTTCATCCGCAACAAATTTTGCACTGAGAGTGTTCATACTTCCGAGCACTTTTCCGTTTGCGGCTTTCTTCCATTCGCCGAACTGACCCGAAACGGTGCTTATTCTGTAGTAAACGCACTGATTTTCCGCATAAGAAGCGTTTGCAAAATCTTCTGTTATGTCAAAGCTTAATTTTATGTTTTCGTCCGAAATAAGCGATTTTCCGTTGTGCAATATGCTGCTTGCCACGTCAACCGTGCCGGTGGGTGCGCTGTTTTTTATAAAGAAGGGTTTTGAAATTTCGGTTGCCGAAAGTCCGTTTGCGTCGGTTGCCGTAACCTTCAGAGCATATGCGCCGGCGGGAACGTCACACACATTTATGTTCTGCGAAACTATACCGTTTGAAACACCGAGCGAAAACTCTTCCATTCCGTCAATGTTTTTTCCGTCGGGTGTTACAAGTCTTGCAGATGCCGAATAAACGTCCGACAAATCCGTTGCGTAAACCGATACCGTCTGCGTGGATTTAAAGCTTTCTGTTGACGGGGTAAGGTTTATCACGGGGCCTTCGTTGTCAAAAACATAATTTAACGGAACATAAACTATGTTTGTGTTTGAGGGAGGAGTAATTTTGAACTCAAGCGTATATGTACCGTTAAGATTTTTTGTTCTTTCATCCTTTGAGGTGTCAATGCATCCGTTGTAAACCTCATATGAGGTAATAAAGTTTTCCTTCATTTTGCCGGTAGCTTCATCTTTAATGTAGTTTTTCCAGAGGTATTCAATTTTGTTGTTATTGTTTGATGTAATGTATATATTATATGAAGATTTCGGCTTTTCGGGATTTTTCGGAGTAACGTCATATGTCGTGTCCTCGTTGTTTATGTTGATGCTCTTTGAGGAAACATCCGTTTTGTTGCCCGCCTCGTCAACGGCAAAGTAAACAAGGTAGCCTATAAAGCTGTCGCCTTTTTCAACGTCAAGATATGCCGCTGCGGTTTTGCCGTTTTCGGTATCCTTCTGCTCAATATATGCCCATTTGTCAAGCGTTGTGTCCATTTCGCCGCTTGTGTGGCTTCCCGAGTTGTCATATGCGGGAATATCGGTAATGTGTTTTTTTGTAAACATATAATAAAGTCTGCCCGTTCCCGAAGCGTCGGAAATTTTTACATCATATACATTGCCTTTTTTGCCGTCTGTCTTGGGGTTAACCTTTTCGGAAACCGTAACAACGGGCGCTTTGTTGTCAAGCTTTATGCCCTTGTAAACGGTCTGAAGCATATTGCCCGCATAATCGTAACCCGAAAGAATAAGGTCAAATTCGCCCTCAAGTTTGTCACGCAGCGCAAGGGTAATCTTTGTGTCAAAACCTTTAAGCGCAGGAACTTTCTGCAAACTCGACGCCGCACCTTTGTTTTGCTCGGTATAGTTATATTTGTAAATTGCCGGGGCGCTTGTGCCGTTTGTAAGGTTCATATATAAAAAGCCCTGCTGACGGCCGTTTGCGGCAGTATAATAAATATCCTCGCTCGGCACAGAGGAGAGCGTAACCGTTTTGTTCCATTTGTTCAAATCGGTTCCGTTCGCCGCAGAAATTGCAACCGTCGGATTTTTTGAATCCAGCTTGTGGGTTGACATAAAATAGCCTGATTGTGTGGGACGGTTTGAAAAACCGCTTCGGTTGTAGTTTTCATCCCAAAGCTTCAGCTCAACTTCCAGGTCGGAATACATATTGTATTTGAGCCTTGCGTTTTCAAGCATAAGCACCAATCCTGCATTTTCCGAATCCAAACCCTCGGTATAAGGAAAATTAAGCGTAAACGATTTTGAGTTGTCAACCTTTACGGATTTAACCGCTTTTCCCGACGAATCGGCAGCGTCGATAACTATATTGTCGCCGGCTTTAAGATAAGCCTTGTCAAAATAAACCGTAGCGTCTTTAAAGCTGTCATAGCCGTAAATATAGCTGCTTCCCGTGGTTTTGATATTTGCCGTTACGGATATTTTTTTGTCAATCGAGTTGTTGTAAAAATAATTGTCATTGCCTGCATAGTGATAGTTTTTGCTGAAATTCACACTTTCAAGCGCAAAAGCGTTTCGGTATATACACGTGGAAGTACCGCTATAGAATATACCGCCGTACATAGAGGTACTTTCAGACGGGAACTTAATGTTAAAACCGATGTCAATGCTGTATATATTGTTTTTATTCATATACTGCGAAACCAAAAGGCGGTTAGCAGTATAACCGAAGCCGTTATCTTTGTCATTAAAAAACTGAAATCCGTTTTTCTCAAGTTCGCTTTGGGTTATCTTTGAATTGTCGCCCTTTTTGCCGCCTACCGAAATTTCAATCTCCGGTGCGTCCGGATATTCCATACAGTTATATGACGAACCCATAATATCCGCATAACTGTCGCTGATTTTACAGTCCCATTTATGACTTATATTTCCGCTCTCTCCCATGGGTTCAATAAAGATTTCCTTGCCAAATTCATCATAAAAGTTTCCGGCTTGGTAAATTTTTCTTTTTGTGCCGGTGTAAACCGTATACGACTCTTTACGTCCGTTATTCTTATCAATCCATTCACCGCTGCTGGTGTCATTTGACTTTCCGGGATACCAGTCGAGAATGTTTTTTGATTTACCGCTTTTGCTGACTTCTATTCTGATACGGTGTATTTTGTATCCGTCTTTGGTGTTGTTTTTAAGCGTAATAGAATCAAGCGTCCACGGTGCACGGGAGGATTTTGTGCTGTATTTTGCATCGGCGCCTTTTTTGTTTACGCCGTCGTCAAGCTTTCCGCCCTCATCGCCGCCGTTGAATTTAAGCGTGACTTGAATTGCACCTTTTTTGGTGTGCGGATCGCTTCCGCCCGTTGCAGTGGTTACCGTTACTTTGTATTCCCACTCGGTTGCAGCCGTCGCAGGCTCAATATATGCAAGCGGTGCAAGCATACAGAGAGCAAGCAAAACGCACAACAGTTTTTTTAGTTTCACTTTTTCTCAATCCCTTCCTCTTTAAAATTTTTGATTATCGAAAATACCGAAAGTTTTAATGCCTCCATCTGCATTCTCAAATAATATTCGTCCTCAAACAGTGCGTAGTGCACTGCTGCGCGGACAAAGATAAATATAAATCCTGAAAGGATATTTGACGGTATGCCGAGCTTGGGTGAAAGCACCTTTGCATATTCGGTGTAGCGTTTGCTCACACCGCCAAAGAACAGTTTTCCCTGTTCGACATACTTCGGATGAGTGTATACCTGATACATAAGACGGTATTTTTTGCCGTGTTTTTTTGCCGTCCAGTAGGGGATTTCGTCGATAAACCGCAAAATGTCGTTGGGGTTTTCGGGCGAAAGCGCCATAAAATCGTCCTCAACCTTTGCCATACAGTATGCGGTGGACTGCAAAATCAAATCGTCCACGTTGTCAAAGTATGCGTAAAGGTTTGCGCTGGTCATATTGCAGTATTTACCAAGCTCCTTTATGCCTGTGTCGCGCAGTCCGTTGTCGCAGTAACACTCAAAGCATCTTTCCATTATTTCTTTCTTTTTTTCCTCTTTGTAATCCGAATTTCTCATCAATTCACCTCTATTTATTGATTGATAAATAAATTGTATCATACAAATAAAAAAAATTCAATACAAAAAGCGAAAAAAGTAAAAAATATTCCAAGATTTTTTTCTTGGAATATTTGCTAACATAATATTATGAAATTTTTGAAAAAATATGATAAAACAGTGTCGGAAAAAGTGCGCCTTATTCGGGTATCTTTGCCTTTTTACCGCTCTTTGCGCAATAGCTTATTGCCTGATAAACGGTTTTAACGCCTACAATTTCAATATCAGCATTTTTAACGCTTTTTAAATTGTCGGCAGGAAGAATGATGCGTGAAAATCCCAGTTTTTTCGCCTCGTTGACACGTTTTTCGGGATACGTTATGCTTCTTACCTCGCCGGTTAAGCCCACTTCTCCCAAAACGGCGGTTTCGTAATCGACAATAAAATTTTTATAGTTTGACGCAATCGCCATTACCGCTGCAAGGTCGGTTGCCGGCTCGCTTATTTTAAGACCGCCGGCAATGTTTAAATAAACGTCCTGATTCTGCATATTGTAGCCAAGCTTTTTTTCAAGAATTGCAACAAGCATAACGGCACGGTTGTAGTCAAGACCGGTTGCCATCCTGCGTGCGTTTCCGAAACCCGTGGGTGAGGAGAGCGCCTGAATTTCGGCAAGAATGGGACGTGTTCCTTCAAACGTGCAGGTAATAACCGAGCCGGAGGCGTTTTCGGGACGTCCGCTTATCATCATTTCGGACGGGTTTTTAACCTCGCAAAGACCCGAATCGGTCATTTCAAAAACGCCAATCTCGTTGGTTGAGCCGAAACGGTTTTTGATTGTGCGCAAAATTCTGTAGCTCTGGTGGCGCTCGCCCTCAAAATAAAGAACGCAGTCCACCATATGCTCTAAAATTTTGGGGCCTGCAATGCTGCCTTCCTTTGTGACGTGTCCGACTATCAGAACCGTTGTGCCCGATTGCTTTGCAAACCGCATAAGCGAATGTGTGCACTCACGCACCTGCGAAACACTGCCCGGCACTGAGCCGCTGTCCTCCGAAAACATAGTCTGAATGGAGTCGATAATAAGAATATTGCTTTTTTCGTCTTTTGCCGCCTCAATAATTTTGTCGAGCGACGTTTCGGATAAAAGCAACAGATTTTCGGTTGTAATCTTAAGCCTGTCCGCCCTTATTTTAATTTGGTTAAGCGATTCCTCGCCCGAAGCGTAAAGAATTTTTTGAGTTTTGCCCAAATATTCGCAAATCTGCAAAAGAAGGGTTGATTTTCCTATTCCGGGGTCGCCGCCCACAAGCACCATTTCGCCGGTGACAAGGCCGCCGCCGAGAACTCTGTCAAGCTCTTTGAGATGAGTTTGAGTCCTCTTTTCGGACATTGACACAATTTCCGAAAGCTTTTTCGGAGCGTCAAACGACGTAATGCCCCTCGCTTTTGTCTTTTTTGTTTCAACAATCTCTTCTTCAAATGTATTCCAGCGTCCGCACGACGGGCACTTTCCAAGCCATTTTACGGTTTCGTGACCGCACTGCGAGCAGACAAATTTTGTTTTTTCAGCCATATGTAACACCTCATTTAATAATATATAATAATTTTTGCAAAATGTCCATATAATTTAACAAATAATTTTAAAAGTGCGAAAAAACGAGCAAACCGCATAAAACGGTAAAATTTTAAAGATATGTCAAACCAAACAGAAAAAACTGACCGAAACAGTGCAAAATTGGTCAAAATTGGCACTTGATTATGTTAAATTAATAGTATATAATACAGTTTGGTGAATTTAAAATTAACAAAATCTGCTTTTGAGGTGATTTTTGTGCCGGAAAGTTTAAGAATGATTATTTATTTTATCAGTGCATTTATATCGCTGTTTGTTTTTGCATACGGCGGTTATTATTTTGTTGTGTCCGTTTTCGGCTGGTCGGACAGGCAAACGAACGTTATGCCCAAAACCAACAAAATCCATACGTTTGCGCTGATTGTTGCGGCGCATAACGAAGAAGCAGTAATCGGCGAAATGGTGCAGAGCCTTTTCAGGCTTCATTACCCGAAAGAAGCGTATGACGTTTTCGTCATTGCCGATAACTGCACCGATTCCACGGCTCTGGTTGCAAAAAATGCAGGCGCAATGGTTTATGAACGTACAAACGCAACCTTAAAAGGCAAGGGTCACGCTCTTGAGTGGATGTTTGACAAGATTTTCAAAATGGATAAAAAGTATGACAGTATATCCATTTTTGACGCAGATAATCTGGTAAGCCAGAATTACCTTACCGAGATGAACAAAGAGCTTAACAAGGGCTATCAGGTTGTTCAGGGCAGCGTGGACAGCAAAAATCCGTTCGATTCGTGGGTAACGTGCGCATATTCGGTGTCGTTCTGGTTGATTTCAAGGCTCTTTCAGAATGCACGTTATAATCTTGGCATAACCTGTCAGCTTAGCGGAACGGGATTTGTAATTTCGACAGACCTGTTAAAGGAAATGGGCTGGGGCGCAACCTGCCTTACCGAGGATATGGAATTTACCGCAAAGCTTGCGCTTACCGGAAGAAAAGTCGGCTGGGCGCACAAGGCGGTTGTATACGATGAAAAACCGCTTACGTTTATGCAGTCGTGGCATCAGAGAATACGCTGGATGCAGGGTCATTCCGATGTTGCGTCAAGATTTGCAAAAAAGCTTTTCATCAAAGCGTTTAAAGATAAAGACCTTTCGGCATTCGACTGCGGAGTTTATCTTTTGCAGCCTGTCAAAATTCTGTGTCTTTTGTTTGCAACGGTTATGACGTGGGTGCAGGTAACCGGTGTTATAGAGGTGTTTGAAATAAGCAAAGCGTTCGGCGACCCTCAGCTTTGGAGTGCGGTTGCGGTTTTGCAGATGATGTATATTCCGTTTGTCATAACGTATGAAAAGCGTATGATAAATTTGAGGCTTATATGGTGTTATGTAACATTCTGGCTCTATTCGCTCACCTGGATTCCGATTACAATTATCGGCTGGCTGAAAAAGGATAACAAAGAATGGTCACACACCAAGCATACAAGGTCTATCTCGCTTGAAGAGCTTGAAGAGGCGGAAAAAATACAAAATATTTGAAATTAAGACTAAAATCAGCTTACAATCGGCAGTATGTGTCCGTTGGGGCTGATTTTTTATTTAAAAACTATTGCAAATTATGCAAAAAAGAGGTAGAATTATAATATACTTTAAAAAAGGAGAAAGAAGATGTATACGACAGACGAAATCAGAAAACAGGACGCACAGGTTGCGGACGCAATTGAAATGGAAGTTGAAAGACAGCGCAGTAAAATCGAACTGATTGCAAGTGAAAATTTTGTCAGCAACGCAGTTATCGAGGCAATGGGCACACCGCTTACAAACAAGTATGCGGAAGGATACCCGGGAAAAAGATATTACGGCGGCTGCGAATGTGTTGATATTGTGGAAAATCTCGCAATTGAAAGAGCAAAAAAGATTTTCGGCGCAGAACACGCAAACGTTCAGCCTCATTCGGGCGCACAGGCTAATATGGCAGTATTTTTCGCAACCCTTAAGCCGGGTGATACGGTGCTGGGTATGAATCTTTCCCACGGCGGTCATCTCTCGCACGGAAGTCCTGTAAATATGTCGGGTGCATATTTTAATATCGTTCAGTACGGCGTTGACAGGGACACTCAGGTTATCGATTATGACGAGGTTGAGAAAATTGCGGTTGAATGTAAGCCCAAGCTCATTGTTGCAGGCGCAAGCGCATATTCGAGAACCATAGATTTTAAGCGTTTTTCCGAAATCGCCAAAAAGGTGGGCGCATATCTTATGGTTGACATTGCGCACATTGCGGGACTTGTTGCGGCAGGGCTTCATCCAAGCCCTGTTCCGTATGCGGATTTTGTAACCACAACAACCCACAAAACCTTAAGAGGTCCGAGGGGAGGGCTTATACTCTGCAAAGAAGAGTATGCAAAAATGATTAACAAAGCGGTATTCCCCGGTATACAGGGCGGCCCGCTTATGCACATAATTGCTGCAAAGGCGGTTTGCTTCGGCGAGGCGCTGACAGACGAATTTAAAGCTTATCAGACCCAGATTATCAAAAACGCAAAGGCTCTTTGCGCATCCCTTATTGAAAAAGGCTTTAAAATTGTGTCGGGCGGAACGGATAACCATCTTATGCTTGTTGACCTTACAAATATGAATCTTACGGGAAAAGAAGCGGAAAAAATGCTTGACGAAATCGGCGTTACCGTTAACAAAAACACAATTCCGTTTGAAACCACAAGTCCGTTTATCACAAGCGGTATAAGAATAGGCACCCCTGCGGTTACATCAAGAGGATTTAAAGAAGAGGATATGGACAAAATTGCTGAAATTATTTATCTTACGCTTTCGGATTTTGAAAAAAATCAGTCGGAAGCAAAGAAAATGGTAGGCGAGCTTTGCACAAAATATCCTTTGTATGAGAAATAATTTTTTTGGTGATTTAGTATGAATATCCCATTGGCAGAAAGGCTGCGCCCGACCCGTCTTGACGACATTGTGGGGCAAACTCACCTTATCGGCGAGGGCAAAATTCTGACAAATATTTTAAAAACAGGCAGAATTCCGAATATGATTTTTTACGGCCCGTCGGGAACTGGTAAAACCACGGTTGCAAACATTTGTGCAAATGCGGCAAACAGAGCGTTTTTTAAGCTTAACGCAACAACTGCGTCGCTCAAGGATGTGCGTGAAATTGCAGATAAAATCTCGGAACACGAAAACGGTATTCTTTTGTACCTTGACGAAATTCAGAATTTTAACAAAAAACAGCAGCAGTCGCTGTTGGAGTATATTGAAAACGGCAAGATAACGCTTATTGCAAGCACTACCGAAAATCCGCATTTTTACGTTTACAACGCAGTTTTGTCACGTTCCACGGTGCTGGAATTCAAAAGTATTTTGCCCAAGGATATAAAAAGAGCGGTTCTGCGTGCGGTTGAGGCGGTTAAAAGCGATTATCCCGACCGTGAAATCGAGTTTTCGGATGAGGCGGCAGACCATATCGCCAACGCAAGCGGCGGCGACGTGCGAAAGGCGCTCAATGCGGTTGAGGTGTGCGTTTTGTCGCAAAGCTACAGTATGACCGATAAAATTTGCGTTACGCTTGACGTTGCGGTTGACTGCACCCAGACAAGCTCGTTTGCGCACGATAAAAACGGTGATGACCATTATGACGTTATCAGCGCATTTCAAAAATCAATACGCGGAAGCGACGCCGACGCAGGAATTTATTATCTTGCACGGCTTCTTTCGGGCGGCGACCTTATAACGGCGTGCAGAAGGCTTTTGGTTATCGCCTCCGAGGATGTGGGTCTTGCGTATCCGAATGCGGCGGTAATCACAAAAGCGTGCGTTGACAGCGCCCTCCAGCTTGGGCTTCCCGAAGCAAGAATTCCGCTTGCCGAGGCGGTGATACTTCTTGCAAATTCGCCGAAGTCAAATTCTGCGATATGCGCTATCGACGAGGCTATGAGTGACGTTCAGACCACAGATACGGGTTCTGTTCCGCTGCATCTTAAGGACAGTCATTACAAAGGTGCGGCGTCGCTCGGCAGAGGTGTTGAGTACAAATATCCGCACAATTACGAAAACGCATATGTTCCTCAGCAGTATCTGCCCGATAAGATTAAGAATAAAAAATATTATATTCCGCATAACAACAAAACCGAAAATTCATTTAAGTCATATATTGAAAAAATCAAAGGGGGCGGCAAAGAATGAAAATTTATACCAAAACCGGTGACGAAGGAATAAGCGACGTTTTGGGAAAACGTGTGAAAAAATCGGATAAAATTTTTGATTTAATCGGCACTGTAGATACCCTTAGCGCCATTTTGAGCCTTGGTGTAAACTTTTGTGCAAACGAAAGCGTAAAAAAAGAGATTTTGCTTTTGCAAAAAGATTTGGTTAAACTTAACGGAAAAATTTCAGGTTACGCAGATTTTGATTTTGACGTTTCGTTTTTTGAGAGCCGGATTGATTTCTACTCTGAAAAAACGGTTGGATTTTCGCTCTACGACACACCGCAGAGAAAGGACAGCGCATTTATAAATCTTGCACGCACCGTTTGCCGCAAGGCGGAAAGATGTGCGGCAGGATATGATGAAAATAACACTGATTTGATACGCTATCTTAACAGAATGTCCGATTACCTTTATGCCGTCGGAAAATATCTTGATATCTAAAGCGTAAAAACGGAGAAATTTATGAAAAAAACAGCCATTGTAACAGGTGCGTCCCGAGGCATTGGAAGGGCGGCGGCGATTGCACTTTCCAAAAATTTCAACGTAGTCGTAAACTGCATAAAAAACGTTGAACTTGCAAACAAAACCGCTGAAGAAATTATAAAAACAGGCGGAAACGCTATTGTCTTTTGTGCAGATGTTTCAAATTATGATAAGGCGCACGCTCTTTGCGGTTTTGCGCTTGAAAAATACGGCAGCATAGACGTTCTTGTCAACAATGCGGGAATTGCTCAGCAAAAGGTTTTCTGCGATATCACCGAGGACGAATTTAAAAATATGATGCAGACAAACGCCGGCAGTGTTTTTAATATGTGCAAGGCGGCAGTCGGCGAAATGATACGCAAAAAAAGCGGAAAAATAATAAACGTTTCGTCGGTGTGGGGCATTTGCGGCGCTTCGTGCGAGGTGCATTATTCTGCCTCAAAAGCGGCGGTTATAGGGCTCACAAAGGCGCTTGCAAAAGAGCTTGCGCCGTCGCAGATAAACGTAAACTGCGTAGCGCCGGGCGTTGTTGATACCGATATGTGCAGCTTTGACGAAGAAACCCGAAAGCTTGTAACAGAGGATATCCCTATGGGAAAAATGGCTTCGCCCGAAAAAATTGCGGACGTTATAGCTTACCTTGCAAGCGATAAGGCAGATTACATTACCGGCGAAGTCGTGAACGTGAGCGGCGGCTTTGTCGTTTAAAGTTTTTATTGCAAATTTGTTTTTTATATGATATAATGTTTCTATATGTTATGATTAAGAAGGAAGTTGAAATATGCCTAATATACAAAAGACGGATAAAACAAGCCGAGACATTGTGTCACGCAGCGACAAAAACAACAGAGGCGTGCGTGATTACACGAAGGTTATCTTAAAAGACGACAGCGATTTTTCAATTGTTGAAGCATATAAATCAATGCGAACAAACCTTGAATATGCGCTTGCGGCAAACGAAGGATGCAAAAAAATTATATTTACTTCTGCAATGCCGAGCGAAGGCAAGACAACCTCGTGCATAAACACCGCAATTACGTTTGCGCTTGCCGACGCAAAAATTATAATGATTGACGCCGATTTGCGAAAACCTAAGGTGCATATGTGCCTTGAACTTGAAAATTCTGTGGGATTTTCAAATTATCTTGCCGGTTTTTCAGAACTTGGCGAGGTTATTCAGCATTGCAAAAACGGTCTTGACGTAATCACAAGCGGACAAATCCCTCCCAATCCGTCCGAGCTTTTAGGCTCTCCGAGAATGGAGAAGGCGCTGTGCGAGCTTTCCGAGCGCTACGATTATGTCATAATTGACGCACCTCCGGTGAATATCGTGTCGGACGCTGTTTCAATGTCGAAATTCGCAACGGGCGTTGTTGTGGTGGTAAAAGAAGATTTTACAACTCACGACGCACTTAAAAAAGCAATTTCAAGCCTTGAATTTGCAAATGCCAAAATTCTTGGCTTTATGCTTAATGACGTTATCACCGCAAAGGGTTATTATTCAAAGTATTATAAGTACCGCTACCGTTACAGATATAAGTATTATTCGGATTACGACGGTTATTCGGATGCGGGCAAAAATAAATAAAAAGCAAAAAGTGTTTGGAGAAATTTATGATTGATTTTCACACACACATTCTTCCGGGAATGGATGACGGCGCAAAAGATGTTCAAAGGTCGCTCGAAATGTATGAATATCAAAAAAAGAGCGGAGTTAAAAAAATTGTTGCAACACCGCATTTTTATCCCGATAAAATGAGTATCGGCTCTTTTTTGCGGCGCCGCAGCGAAGCTTACAGCAAGCTTTTGTGCGCTGCCGAAGAAAGAAAAATCAGCCTTGCCGAAACGTATCTCGGCGCCGAGGCGGCAATCTGCCCGGGTTTTTCACGTCTTGAGGGGTTAGAAAAGCTGTGTATAGCAAATTCAAGGTATATTCTTCTTGAAATGCCTTGCGACGGCTGGAACAGCGTGTGGGTTCAGCGTGAGATTTATGCCGTTTTCGCAAACCGCAGGCTCACCCCGATTATGGCGCATATTGACAGATATATCTATACGAATGACGATTTTAGGGCTATTGATAGGTTTTTTGACCCGAATGTGTGTTTTCAGATTAATGCTGACTGCTATTTTTCGTTTTCCGACAGACGGCGTGCAAAAAGATTTGCAAAGATGAACGCAATACAGTTTGTCGGCTCGGATTGTCACAATATGTCCGACCGTAAGCCTACGCTTTCGGAGTGCGTGAAGATTATGAGAAAAATGCACGGCGAAAAATTTGTGGAAAAAGTTTTTGAAAACAGTGAAATTGTTTTAAGCAGCTGACATAAAAAGGATTTGCCCAAATGATTTTGACCGAAAGATTAAAAAAAGTTGCAGAATATGTTGACAATTCATATTGTCTTGCCGATATCGGTACCGACCACGGGTATGTGCCGATTTTTTGTGTAAAAAACGGCAGGGCAAAATATGCCGTTGCAAGCGACGTTAACGAAGGCCCGATTTTGAGCGCAAAAAAAAATATTGAAAAATACGGGCTTTGCAAAAAAATTGAAACCAGGCTTTCAAACGGCTTTGAAAATTTTGAAAAAAACAGTTTTGATACCGCCGTTATCGCAGGTATGGGCGGTCTTTTGATAAACGAAATTATAGAAAATGGCAAGGCGTGTTTTCCGGACGGTGTGCGCCTTATAATTCAGCCTATGATTGCCCAGAGTGAGGTGAGGCGATACCTTTCTCAGAACGGGTTTGTCATAGAGGACGAGTGTCTTGCAAAAGAGGACGGTAAAATTTATAATATTTTTTCGTGCGTAAAGGGCGAAGAAAAGCTCTCGGAATTTGACATTTTTGTGGGAAAACGTCTTTTTGAAAAGGGTGGAAATCTGTTTTTTGAACATATGGACAGAAAAATTTACACACTTGAAAAAATTGTTTCGGGGCTTAAAAAATCCAAAAATGTTTCGGACTATCTTTTGCGTCGTGAAACGGAACTTGGATATTATATAAAGGCAAGAAAGGAAGGGGATAAGGCTTGACGGTTAAGGTTGGAGATGTTGTTTCGTATTTTGAAAAAATCTGTCCCAAAAATCTTAGCGAGGACTGGGACAATGCAGGGCTTCTGATTGGAAACCCCAACGCTGCGGTTACAAAAATTCTCGTTTGCCTTGACGTTGATAAATCCGTTGCCGACGAGGCGGCCAAAAGAGGCGCAAATCTTATAATCTCGCACCATCCGGCGATTTTTCATCCGCTTAAAAAAATTATAAAAGGCAGCGAAGATTTTATTTTTACGCTTATAAAAAACGATATTTCGGTTTTTTGCGCACACACAAACCTTGACGTCGCCGCAGGCGGGCTTAACGATTATCTTGCCGAAAAATTAGGGCTTTCCGATACCGAAATTTTAGTTCCGACAGGTGTTTGCGGCGATAAAAAAGTCGGCTACGGAAGGTATGCCGAGCTTAAAGAGCCGAAACGCTTCGGCGATATTTTAAAAGAAACCGCAAAAAAACTCAATACGAAAAATTTAAGATATTCCGGCAGCTTCGATACCGTTATCAAAAAGATTGCGGTAAATTCGGGCGGCGGCGCATCCATGGCGGAGTTTTGCTTTGATAATGACATTGACCTTTATATCACGGGCGATTTTAAGTATTCTTCAATGCGTGACTGCGCCGATAAAAATCTTTGCGTTATAGACGCAGGGCATTACGAAACAGAAATTATCGTATGCGAATGGTTTCAAAAAAAGATAAAGGAAAAATTTGATATAACAGTTTTAAAAAGCGAAAATAACAAAAATGTAATAAAGTTTTTAAAATATGAGTAATCCGGATAGCCGCAGATGCAAGCCGAAAGGCTGTATATGAGGAAAGTCCGGGCATCGCAGGGCAGAGTGCCGGGCAATTCCCGGTGGAGGCGACTCTAAGGAAAGTGCAACAGAAAAGTACCGCCGAAAATTTTTTCGGTAAGGGTGAAAAGGCGAGGTAAAAGCTCACCGCAGATTGGGAAACCAATCGGGCGTGTAAACCCCACTCGATGCAACACCGTGTAAAGGAGATATATATTTGCCCGATATTCTCCGATAGAGGTGGCTTAAGCCTGTCAGAGACGGCAGGCGTAGATAGATGGCTATTCAAGACAGAACCCGGCTTACAGGATTGCTCATTTTTAAATATAAAATAAGACCGTTATTATAAATTTTGCGCTTATAAATTGCCTGTGCATTTTGAAACGCATATAAAATAACGGGCTTTTTTTATATTGTTTTTGTTGACAAAACGCTTTATTTATGAGATAATTTTAGCGGTATGTATTTTTAACAATTAGGTTGATTGGAAGTATAAAAATGAAAATTTTAAGATACCTTGTATGCTGTGTTTCTTACATATGCCTTATTGCCATAATGTCGGCAGCATTCGGCTTTTCTGCGCAGGAGGGCGAAAAATCGGGCAGCGTGAGCAAAAAGGTTACAAGCATTGTTACGGGCAAAAGCATTGAAGAAATTGAAAGGCTTGAAAACGAAAAAGGCGACGACAAAGTTACCGTTAACGAAATTATAAGAAAGTGTGCGCATTTTTCCATTTATCTTTTAATGGGAGTTTTTGCGTATCTTGCGCTTTCGCTTACTCTTAATAACAAGGAGGCTGCGGCGGTTGCATTTGCGCTTGCCGTTTGCCTGTTATATGCAGCAAGCGACGAAATACATCAGTATTTTTCGGGCGGAAGAACCGCCTCGGCAAAGGATGTTCTTCTTGATTTTGCCGGTTCTGATATTGGTATTTTTATTACATATACAGTTAAAAATAAATTTTTTGGGGGTAATGAGTATGGAAAGAATTCTTGAAATTTTGGAAAACGACTGCAACACGAGTCCTGCGCAGATTGCACTTATGCTCGATATGAAGGAAGCGGACGTTGTCGCCGCCATAGATGACTTTAAAAGAAAGGGAATTATCCTTAAAAATAAAAGCGTTATAAACTGGGAAAAGACGGACAGACCGATTGTAACTGCGCTTATCGAGCTTAAGGTTACGCCGCAGAGAGGTTTGGGATTTGACAAAATTGCAGAGCGGATTTATCAGTATCCCGAGGTTAAAACGGTGTTTTTGATTGCCGGCGCATATGATTTGTCGGTTGTAATTGAAGGCAAAACAATGAACGAAGTTGCACGCTTTGTGCACAGAAAGCTTGCGCCTATGGAGTGTATTGTAAGCACGGCAACGCATTTTGTTCTTAAAAAATACAAGGTTGAAAATATTATTTTTGACGATAAAATCGAAGATGACAGGCAGGTGATTACGCTGTGACAACGTTTAATCCCGAAAACTTTTTGAATGAGCATATTGCAAAAATGCCGCCGTCGGGAATAAGAAAATTTTTTGATGCGGCAAATAATATGGAGGGCGCAATTTCGCTCGGAGTGGGCGAGCCGGACTTTCTTACGCCGTGGCATATAAGGGATGCAGGCATATATTCGCTTGAAAGAGGAAAAACGCATTATACTGCAAATGCGGGTTTAAAAGAACTGCGTGAAGAAATATGCCTTTATCTGAAAAGACGTTTTAAGCTTGATTATACGCAAAGCGAAGTGCTTGTAACCGTCGGCGGCAGCGAGGCGGTGGACATTGCGCTGCGTTCTCTTATAAACAAGGGCGACGAGGTGCTTATTCCCGAGCCGTCGTTCGTGTGCTATAAGCCGTGCACTCAGATGGCGGGCGGTGTTGCGGTGCCGATTGCAACAAAGGCGGAAAACGGATTTAAGCTTACAAAAGAGGATATTTTATCGCACATAACCGATAAAACCAAAATACTGATTTTATCGTACCCCAACAATCCCACGGGTGCGATTATGACAAGAGAGGATTTGGAAAAAATTGTTCCTGTCATAAAGGAACATAATCTGATGGTTATTTCGGACGAAATTTACGCCGAACTTACTTACGAAGGACATCACACCTCCATAGCTTCGCTTGATTCCATGAAGGACAGGTGCATTGTGATAAACGGCTTTTCAAAGGCTTATGCCATGACGGGCTGGCGGTTGGGATATGCCTGCGGAAACGAAAAAATAATTAAGGTTATGACAAAGGTGCATCAGTATGCAATTATGTGCGCACCCACAACAAGCCAGTTTGCGGCAATCGAGGCGCTTAAAAACGGCGATAAATCCATTGAAACCATGGCAAACGAATACAATTACAGAAGAAAGGTTATTGTGGACGGCTTCAACAAGCTTGGGCTTACCTGCTTTGACCCTCAGGGTGCGTTTTATATTTTCCCGTGCATAAAATCAACGGGAATGTCGTCGGACGATTTTTGCAAAAAGCTTCTTGAAGAAGAAAGGCTTGCAATAGTTCCCGGAACGGCGTTCGGCGAGTGCGGAGAAGGATTTTTAAGGGTGTCGTATGCATATTCCATAGAGCAGATTAATGAGGCGCTTGTAAGGGTTGAAAGATTTTTGGATAAAATTAAAAAGGGTGATATAAAGTGAGCTGCAACATAGTTTTGGTTGAACCCGAAATTCCGCAGAATACCGGAAACATTGCAAGAACGTGCGCAGTAACCGGCACAAAGCTTCACATAGTAAAGCCTATGGGATTTGAGATTACCGACGCAAAATTAAAGCGTGCGGGACTTGATTACTGGCATTTTCTCGGCGTGAAATATTATGAAAATACCGACGAATTTTTTGAAATCAACAAGGGCGGCAGGTTTTTCTTTTCCACCACAAAGGCGCTCAACAATTATTGCGACATAGAGTATAAGGACAACGACTTTTTCCTGTTCGGCAAAGAAACAAAGGGGCTTGACGAGGCGCTTCTTAAGAAAAACAAGGAAAACTGCATAAGAATTCCTATGATTGACGAGGCAAGAAGCCTTAATCTTTCAAATTCCGTTGCAATTGTGCTTTATGAGGCATTAAGACAGCAAAATTTTGCAAATCTTAAACAAAAGGGCGCACTTACAAAATTCGAGTGGTAACAATGTGAAAGTTTTTACATTATGAGAATGGAGATTAACGTGAAAGTTCCTTTCACGTTAATCCTCCGGCAGGATTAAATGCCCGTGCGAAATTTTTCTCGCCTTGCTTGGGGAGACGTATATGGGCGTAATAATCTCTTATCATTTTTTGCCCTGCCGATAAGAGATTTTAATTACTATTTGTGCCGACGCAGGGCGGCAGAATGGAGATTATTATGAAAAATGTTAAAATTTTAATAGATTCAACATCGGATATAAGCCTTGAAACAGCAAAAAAGTATAATATTGACATACTGGGGCAAAATATAATATTCGGTGACGAAACGTTTGTTGAAACAACAGAGCTTTCGCCTTCGCAGTTTTATAAAAAGCTTAAAGAATTCGGTGGTATTCCGAAAACGTCACAGATTAACATTACAAAAATCAGCGAAAAATTTGAAGAGTATTATAAGGATTTTGATATAATATTTATCACCATTTCGTCCAAGGCAAGCGGAACGTATCAGAGTGCAAACCTTGCAAAAAATATGTTTTTGGAGGAGCATCCCGAGGCATCGATTGACGTTTTTGACGGCTGCAGTCTTTCTTTGGGATACGGCAGACTCGGCATTGACGCCGCAAAAATGGCAATGGAAGGAAAAACAAAGGACGAAATATTAAAGAAAATAGATAAGACACGTGATAAGGTCGAAGAAATTTTTGTTGTGGACGATTTAAGTTATCTTCAGAAAGGCGGAAGAATAAGCCCCACCGCAAAAATTCTGGGAAATGTTCTGGACATTAAACCCATTCTTGCGGTCAGGGACGGACTTGTTACAAACTGCGACAAGGTGCGGGGCGAGAAAAAGGTGTATGCAAAGCTTGTTGACCTTATGATGTCAAATATTGATACCGATAATGAACAGACGGTTTATATTATCCACGGCGATGCGCCCGAAAAGGTTTTAAAACTTAAAGAAAAAATATCGGAAAAAACAAATATTACAAATATAGAAGTGGGCGAAGTCGGCGCAAGCGTCGGCACAAACACCGGCGCAGGCGTTATTGCGCTTACCTATCTTAAAAAATAAAATTTGCCGGCTGAAAGTAAATTTAAACAGGTATTTGCGTATGAAAGTTAAATTTTTGTCAAACTTTCAGAAAATTTTGCGTAAATACTTGAAAAATTTTTTCATATGGTATATAATGGATTTCGGTTGGAAATGTAAATAATATCAATATATAAATGAAAGGCTGATGAACTATGCTTAATAAGAAAACTATTGAGGATATCGAAGTTGCAGGCAAAAAGGTGCTTGTAAGATGCGATTTCAACGTTCCGCTTGACGAGAACAAAAACATTACTGATGAAAACAGACTTATAGGTGCGCTTCCCACAATCAAATATCTTATCGACCATAAAGCAAAGGTTATTCTTTGCTCGCACCTTGGCAGACCGAAGGGCGAATTTAACGAAAAATACAGTCTTGCACCCGTTGCAAAAAGGCTTTCCGAGCTTTTGGGTCAGGAAGTTAAAATGGCTTCCGACGTTATCGGCGACAGTGCAAAATCCATTTCTGCGTCGCTTAAAGACGGCGAAGTTATGCTTCTTGAAAACGTAAGATTCCATAAAGAAGAAGAAAAGAACGACCCCGAATTTTCAAAGGCTCTTGCTTCTTTGGCAGAGGTTTATGTTAACGACGCTTTCGGTACGGCTCACAGAGCGCACGCTTCAACGGCAGGCGTTGCAGATTACCTCCCGGCTGTTTGCGGATATCTTATCAAAAAAGAAATTGAAATTATGGGCAAAGCGCTTTCAAATCCCGAGCGTCCGTTTGTTGCAATTCTCGGCGGCGCAAAGGTTTCCGATAAAATCGGCGTTATAGAAAACCTTCTCGATAAGGTTGATTATCTTATTATCGGCGGTGGAATGGCTTATACATTCCTTAAAGCAAAGGGCTATGAAATAGGAACTTCCATTTGCGAAAACGAAAAAATCGAGCTTGCTACAAGCATTATGGAAAAGGCACAGCAGAAGGGTGTAGAGCTTCTTCTTCCCGTTGAAACGGTTGTTGCAAAAGAGTTCAGCGCAGATTCCGAGCCTGTTGTTGTTCCCTCCGACAAAATTCCTGCCGATATGATGGGTATGGATATAGGACCTAAGACAATCGAGCTTTTCTCTGAGGTTGTTAAAAAGGCAAAAACCGTTATCTGGAACGGACCTATGGGCGTTTTTGAATTCCCGAAATTTGCTGTCGGCACAAAGGCGATTGCAAAAGCTTTGGCTGAAACAGACGCTGTTACAATTATCGGCGGCGGCGACAGTGCGGCTGCTGTTGCACAGCTCGGTTTTGCAGACAAGATGACCCATATTTCCACGGGCGGCGGCGCTTCGCTTGAATACCTTGAAGGAATTGAGCTTCCCGGTATTGCTGCATTAAACGATAAATAATTAAAAAACAAAAGGGCATAGGATTTTTTCTTATGCCTTTTGGCTGTATTTTATATTTATATTCAAAGGAGATAATACAATTATGAGAAAAATAGTTGCTGCAGGTAACTGGAAAATGAACAAAACTCCCGCTCAGACGACGGAGCTTATAAACGAACTTAAACCGCTTGTTGAAAACAGCAAAAACGACGTTGTAATATGCGTTCCCTTTACATCTTTGGCAGCAGCCGTTGAGGCTTGCAAAGGCACAAAAATAAAGGTTGGCGCACAGAATATGTATTTTGAGGAAAGCGGCGCATTTACAGGCGAGATTGCTCCCGATATGCTTTGCGAGCTTGGCGTTGAATATGTTGTGCTCGGTCACTCGGAAAGACGTCAGTATTTTGCCGAAACGGACGAAACCGTTAACAAAAAGGTTAAAAAAGCGTTTGAGCACAACCTTATTCCTATCATCTGCGTGGGCGAATCGCTTGAGCAGAGAGAAATGGGCATAACTTTCGAGCTTGTTGCCATGCAGACAAAAATTGCGCTTTTGGGACTTACAAAAGAGCAGGCTGAAAAGGTTATCATTGCATATGAGCCTATCTGGGCAATCGGAACGGGTAAAACTGCTACAAGCGACCAGGCACAGGAGGTTTGCAAAAAAATAAGAGATACCGTAAGCGAAGTGTTCGGCAAAGAAACTGCCGACAAGGTTACAATTCAGTACGGCGGCAGCGTAAACGCTAAAAATGCGGCGGAATTGTTTGCAAAAGAGGATATCGACGGCGGTCTGGTAGGCGGCGCAAGCCTTAAGGCAAACGATTTTTCAATTATCGCAAATAGCTGATTTTAAAGACAGTGTATGCATATATTTTGCATATGCTGTCGCATTTTTAACAAATATTTATTACGAAAGGCAATGATTTTTATGTCAAAAAAACCGATTGTTTTAACTATTCTTGACGGATACGGAATAAACAAAAATCACGAGGGCAATGCGGTTTACGAAGCAAAAACCCCGAATATGGACAGCTTTTTGAAAAATTATCCCAACACCGTTATTCACGCAAGCGGTCTTGATGTCGGACTTCCTGACGGTCAGATGGGCAACAGCGAGGTTGGACATACCAATATCGGCGCCGGCAGAATTGTTTATCAGGAGCTTACAAGAATTACAAAAGAGATAGAGGACAGAACGTTTTTTGAGAATGAAGCGTTTAAAAAAGCCGTTGAAAACTGCAAGGAAAATAACTCCGCACTTCATCTTCTCGGGCTTTTGTCGGACGGCGGCGTGCACAGCCATATAAGACACCTTTTCGGTCTTTTGGAACTTGCAAAAATTAACGGTCTTAAAGACGTTTATGTTCACTGCTTTACCGACGGACGTGATGTTTCGCCCACAAGCGGAGTTGATTTTGTAAAAATGCTTGAGGACGAAATGAAAAAAATCGGCGTCGGCAAAATTGCAACCTTAATCGGCAGGTATTACGCTATGGACCGTGATAACCGCTGGGAGAGGGTTGAGCAGGCATACAACGCTATGGTCAGAGGTATCGGCGCAAAGGCAGCGAGCGCTGTTTCGGCTATGGAAAAGTCGTATGAAAATGACGTTACCGATGAATTTGTTGTTCCTACCGTTGTTTGCGCAGACGGCAAAATCAAAAAGAACGACTCTGTTATTTTCTTTAATTTCCGACCCGACAGGGCAAGAGAAATTACAAGAACGATTGTCGATGAAGATTTTAACGGTTTTGCAAGAGAGTATTTCAAGACGTATTACGTTTGTATGACTCAGTATGATGCGCTTATGCCGAACGTTGACGTTGCGTTCAAGCCTCAGAAGCTTGTTAATACTTATGGCGAATATATAAGCAAGCTCGGTAAAAAGCAGCTTAGAATTGCCGAAACCGAGAAATATGCTCACGTTACGTTTTTCTTTAACGGCGGCGTTGAGGATACCTATGACGGCGAGGACAGAATTCTGGTTCCGTCGCCCAAGGTTGCAACCTACGATTTAAAGCCTGAAATGAGCGCTTACGAGGTTTGCGATAAAGTGGTTGAAGCTATTGAGAGCGGCAAGTACGACTCGGTAATTTTAAACTTTGCAAACTGCGATATGGTTGGACATACGGGTGTTATGGAGGCGGCTGTAAAGGCTGTTGAGGCTGTTGACGAGTGCGTCGGAAAAGTTGCGGCGGCTGTTAAAAAAATGGACGGCGTTATGCTTATTACGGCTGACCACGGCAACGCAGAACAGATGATTGACCCTGCCGACGGCTCTGTATTTACGGCGCATACAACAAACGTTGTTCCGCTTGTTGTTTTGGGATGCGGTGATATTAAGCTTAAAGAGGGCAGGCTTGCCGATTTGACTCCTACAATGCTCGACATTGCGGGAATTGAAAAACCTGCTGAAATGACGGGCGAAAGTCTGATTGTAAAATAAGTAAGAATATAAATTGAAATCCCCCTGTTATACGGGGGATTTATTTATACAATAAAACCCCGGAAGCTTTAACAGCCTCGGGGTTTTTATGTATATGGGGGGTTACTAGCCGAAAGAGAGTAATCCGAACCCGCCTGAAAAGGCATAATTTCGGCATCTTTTGGCTTGTCATCTTTGCAAGGCGTCAGCCTTGCTGCATCTTCCGCACCAAAATCTGCTCAAAATTCTATCCTTTTCAGGTCGCAGAATTTTGAGAGAGCGGATTTTTGGTTACGCAAGGCAAAAACGCAGGTAATCCTGTCGGATTGCCGAGTATTTTAACGCAGCGAAAGCGGAAATCCGCCTCTCAAAATCGGAGTTCGGATTACTCTCTTTCGGCTAACCTCATTTATAAAACCGATTGTACGGCTTTTAGAATTTCTGCGGCGATATCGTCAATCGGACGAACATTGTCATCTTTTACGCACGAAATCTTGTGCCAGCCGAATTTATCCGCAACATAATGAGCGTTTTTGTAAGAATGTTCAAGATATTTGGTGTCGGATTCGTGAATGTCGAGCGTTTTGGAATTGTCAATTTTGTTGGGTCTGTTTGCCATAAGCATTTTTGCCTGTTTGACGGGCATATCGAGAAAAATCGTAATATCCGGCACCGGCAGAGAGAGCCTGTTATATTCAAAATCCGAAACCCAGCTGAGAAATTCATCTTTTTTCTTTAAGTCCGCAATTTTTGAAGCCTGATGAATGAAATTCGACGTCGTATATCTGTCTGCAATGATGATTTTGCCGTCATCAAGGCTTTTTTTCCACTTTTTAAGGTATGACGCCGCCCTGTCCACCGCAAAAAAAGCAGAAGCGGTATAGGGATTTACGTCCTCGGCGTTTTTGCCGAACTCGCCGGAAAGATACATTTTTACCAATGCGGAGGAATTGCTTTTGTAATCGGGAAATTCAATGCTCTCAACATTATAGTTCATCCTTTTTAAATTGTTTAAAAGCAGTGATGTCTGCGTTGCCTTTCCGCTTGAATCCACACCTTCAATAACAAGAAGCCTGCCCATTTATTTCGCCTTCCTTCCGTTTAAAACAACGGTTGCCGCAAATTTCGGCAAGTCCATCATTCGTCCTATTCTCCAAGGCTCTTTGCAAAGGCGGTAAAACCACTCCATATTAAGTTTTTGAAAAATTTTCGGCGCACGCTTTGCCTCGCCCGCAATAACGTTAAGACTGCCGCCGAGCCCCATCATAACCTTTACATTCAAATCATCACGGTGATTGTAAATCCATTTTTCCTGTTTTGGAAAGCCAAGACAAACAAAAAGCACGTCGGGTTTTTTTTCGTTTATGTCGGCAATAATTTCTTTTTCCTTAGCCTCATCAAAATATCCGTCGGCACAGCCCGAAATTACAATCCCTGGGTGCATTTTTGTTATTTTATCCGCCGCCCTTTCTGCAACGCCGGGTTTTGCGCCGAAAAGATACAGCTTGTTTTTGCCGCTGTCCATTTTTTTAAGCAGACTCATTGCCGTGTCAAAACCTGCGGCACGCTCGGGAATTGGATTTTTTAAAAATTTTGAGGCGTAAACAACACCTATTCCATCGGCGGTAAGAATATCGGCGGAATTAAGAATTTTTTTAAATTCCCCGTCACGGTGAGCCGCCATAATTATTTCGGAATTCGGCGTAAAAACATAGTGTCTGCCGCCGTTTTCTATAAAAGAATAAATTTTTTCGCTCGCTTCGTCTATCGTAAGCTTGTCTATATTAACGCCGAGAATTTCAACCTTATTTTCCATAATCTTCTCCTTAAAAACATTATACACTATTATTATATTTCAAATTTGCGGCAATGTAAATAGAAAAATAAAAATTATTTGATTTTTCGGTGCAAACTGTGTTTTGCCTTTGGGACGGCAAACAAAAAAGCGGAAAGGTTTTAAAATACGGCTTTCAAAACCAATGCTTACTTATCGGGCTGTGGCTTTGCCAATATAGATTTTTTTAAAATTTTTCGGGACTTCAAAATCATTTTCAACGGGAATAACTATTTTGATGTTTTTGTTGCCGGTATATGCCCTGAGTGCGCCGGTAAGCGACCAGTCGGCCTGCGTTATGTTCAAAATGTGCTCGGCAAACGGAGCATTAATGTTTACATACATCCTTTTTGCGCCGACAAGATAATATGTTTCGTTATCGCTGATATTCAAAGAAACGGTTTTGAGAATTTTTGTATCTGTCATATTAACCGCACGGTATTGCGAAAGCTCGCTTGCATTGCCGATTATAAAAACAGAGAGCAGGAGTGCGCACAAAACGTTTGCGGTGCGTCTGCCGAAACAAATATTATCCAAAATTATGCCGATTGCCATAACCGCAAAAAAGATGCTGCGAAGCGACAAATACGAATTTTTGAGAAAAACATACGGTGCAAACGGCAAAAACATTATCAGCACGGCATAAATAATGCTGCGTTTTTTTATGCCCGAATAAGGCGGCGGGATTTTTGAAAACACAGGCAGAAAACAGGCGAAAATTACGGCTGACAGGGCGATATGCGGCGCTTTTAAAATCATTTTCGGCAGCACCGAGAAGAAAATTTCCGACAAAGATTTTATATGAGGAATTATTTTAATCCCGATTTCGCCTCTTTCGCCAAAGCGGTCAAACGGCGCAAGAAAAACGTAATATGCGGCGGTGAGAACAAGGTTAAAAACAGGGATAAAAATAAGCTTTTTTTCTTTGAAATACAGGAAAAAACAGGTTGTGACAAACGAAAAAACAAGCGATTGTTCATAAAACAAAAACGATAAAAGATTTGCAAAAAAGAACAGAAAAATGCGGATTTTGCCCTTAAGTCGGGCAAGTATTATGAGTGACAGCGCACAAAAAAACATTCCCGAAATAATTCTTGACGAGGCGCTTATCCAATATGCCGCCTCAAAGTTGAGAGGGCAGAAAAGTACAAATATAATGAAAAATCTTCCCAAATTCACACCGATTGATTTGTATGTGTTTTTGAGTATAACCGCCGAGAAAAAGAGCATTGCCGTGATGATTAAAAGGGCGGGATACATTCCGGTTATTCTGCATATAAAAAGGTCAAAAAATGCCGCCGCAGGGCGTTTAAATATGGTTCCGACAAAAAACAGAATGTATTTTTTGCTGTAGAGAGAATACGCTTTATACTGAATATAATCGTCGAGGGTGGGGAAATATTTAAATCCGAAAAGCGAAATTTTTGCAATAAGCAGGGCAAAAACGGCGGTATATTTAAATATTTGTTTTTTCATTTGCAAACTTTTCCTCTATGCATATGGGGCTTAATCGTTTAAAATGGCTGCGGAAAGCGATTTTTAAAATATCGCACATCATAAAAAACGGGTCTTTTATGGCTTTTACCGCACTTTTTCGGCTTTCTTTCATTGTCACCGGAAAAACGGCAACCTTTTTATCGGTTTTTTTGGCAATATACAAAATTTCAAAATCAAAGGCAAATCCGTTTGTTTCGACATACGGAAAAATGCTTTTCGCACATTTTTTTGTAAATCCCTTTATGCCGCACTGAACGTCTGTTTTTTTGCCGAGAAAAACGGCGGAAACGAGGTCGAAAGCGTGGGAATAAATTTTTCTGAGGATGCTGTATCCGCACCGTTTTGAGTCACGGCCGCCGATTGCGGCGTCGTATGTTTCAAGCTTTTTTTCAATTGTTTTTATATATTGCGTGCCGTAGCAAAGGTCGGCGTCGGTAAAAATTACAATGTCGCCGTCCGATATTTCAACACCTTTTTTTACGGCGCAGCCTTTGCCGCAGTTTTTTTTAAACGTTATAAGTTTTATGCCCGAAATGCCGTTTAAAATTTCGCCGCTTTTATCGCTGCTTCCGTCGTTCACGGCAATTATTTCGTAGTTTTCATAGTTTTTTGAAAGATATGCTTTTAATTTTCCGATGGTGTTCTCAATCACATTTTCTTCGTTGAAAACGGGGATTATGACCGAAATTTTCATATAAATACCTTCTTTTGAATTTGTATAATAAAAGTATTTACATAAAATTTTTAGGATATACAAAAACGGCGCAAAAGGTTTTTTACCTGTTTGCGCCGCCAAAATTATTTTATTTTTTAAACTCCGAAAAGAAGCTTTACATACGTTGGGAACGGCCAGTATTTTTCAGCCGTCAGGCTTTCCGCCGTGTCTGCTGCGATACGCAGAAGCTGCATTTCGGAAAGAACATTTTCAAGATAAAACCTTGCATTTTCGTAAATATCCGAAATCGACTTTGCCTTGCAGAGCGCATTTTCTATTTTTTCAACGTGCTCAAGGCAGTCGTCATTAAGCTTGGAAAGGCTTTGTATAAGCTTTTCTTCAACCGTAAAGCTTGAATTTTTTACTGCGTTTTTCTTTGCCGTGAGGGCGTTTGCGAGCGAGAGCGTATATTCCGAAACCGCCGGAATTATATCCTTCATTGCCATATCAATCATTGTAAGCGCCTCAATGTTTATTACTTTTGAGTAATTTTCAAGAAGTATGTCACGTCTTGAGAAAAGCTCTGTTTCGCTGAAGATATGGTGCTTTGCAAAGAGGTCGATATTCTTTTTATCGGTAAAATGCGGTATTGCGTCAACCGAGGTTTTAAGATTTAAAAGCCCTCGTTTTTCAGCCTCTTTAACCCACTCGTCCGAATAATTGTTTCCGTTAAAAATTATTCGTTTATGCTTTTTAACCGTGTCTTTGATAAGCTTGTCAACCGCTTTGTCAAAATCTTTTGCGCCTTCAAGCACGTTTGCAAACTGCTCGAGTGCGTCGGCAACAATGGTATTCAAAACTATGTTCGGGTCTGCAATCGAGAAAGAGGAGCCGAGCGAACGAAATTCAAATTTATTTCCGGTAAACGCAAACGGACTTGTGCGGTTGCGGTCTGTTGTGTCCTTTGAAAAATTGGGAAGGACATCCACGCCGATTTCAAGTTTTACCTTCTTTTTCTGTTCATAATCGGTACCCGTTTCTATAGATTCCAAAATTTCGGTAAGCTCGTCGCCGAGAAAAATTGACATAATTGCCGGAGGAGCCTCGTTTGCGCCGAGACGATGGTCGTTGCCTGCGCTTGCAACCGAAATTCTTAAAAGGTCCTGATATTCGTCAACCGCTTTTATGACAGCCGACAAAAACAGCAGGAACCGCTTGTTTTCGTAGGGACGTTTTCCCGGCTCTAAAAGATTGGGACCGTCCTTTACCGAAAGCGACCAGTTATTGTGCTTTCCGCTGCCGTTCACACCGTCAAAGGGCTTTTCGTGCAAAAGGCATACAAGATTGTGACGCTGCGCAACCTTTTTCATAATTTCCATAGTAAGCTGATTATGGTCTGTTGCAATGTTGGTTGTTGAAAAGACGGGTGCAAGCTCGTGCTGCGCCGGTGCAACCTCGTTATGCTTGGTTTTAGAAAAAACTCCAAGCTTCCAAAGCTCGTTGTCAAGCTCTTTCATATACTCCGAAACACGGGTTTTGATTGTTCCGAAATAGTGGTCGTCAAGCTCCTGACCCTTTGGAGGCATTGCGCCGAAAAGCGTTCTTCCCGTAAGCTTTAAATCTTTTCGCATATCAAAATATTTTTTGTCAACCAAAAAATATTCCTGCTCTGCACCGACGGTTGTTACAACTTTTTTTGACATTTCATCGCCGAAAAGCCTTAAAATTCTGAGCGACTGCGCATTGATAAGCTCCATGGAACGAAGAAGCGGTGTTTTTTTGTCAAGAGCCTCGCCGCTGTACGAGCAGAAAGCTGTCGGAATACATAGAGAGCCGTCCTTTATAAATGCGTATGATGTCGGGTCCCACGCAGTGTAGCCTCTTGCCTCAAAGGTAGCCCTTATTCCGCCGGACGGAAAGCTTGATGCGTCAGGCTCGCCCTTTATAAGCTCTTTTCCCGAAAATTCCATTATAACGTGTGCGTCGTCGGTGGGGGATATGAAGCTGTCGTGTTTTTCCGCCGTAATGCCTGTCATAGGCTGAAACCAGTGCGTAAAATGCGTTGCACCTTTTTCAATCGCCCAATCCTTCATTGCGTTTGCAACGATATTTGCAACGTGAATATCAAGCGACTCGCCTTCGTTGATTGTCTTTTTTAGTGCTTTATACGTTTCTTTCGGTAATTTTTCGCGCATTACCGTATTGTTGAATACATAGCTTCCGAAAATTTCAGATACGCTGCTCATTGGTTAACCTCCGTAAATTTACAGTAATTCAATGCCTGCATTTTTGCATATGTTTTTTGTGTCGTCATCCCAGATAGAAACCTGAACCTCGCCGATATGAGCCTTTGACAAAAGAAGCATACAGAGCCTTGACTGACCTATGCCGCCGCCCATTGTAAGAGGGTATGTTCCGTCAAGAAGGTTTTTGTGAAATTCAAGATTTCGTCTGTCGTCGCAGCCTGCCTTGGTAAGCTGCTCGTCAAGCGATTTTGCGTCAACCCTTATGCCCATTGACGAAACCTCGAACGCACGGCACAAAAGTTCGTTATAGAAAAGTATATCGCCGTTTAATTTCCAGTCGTCATAGTCGGGCGCCCTTCCGTCGTGCTTTTCGCCCGATTTTAATTTATCGCCGATTTGCATAATAAACGCTGTTTTATGCTCTTTAAGGTATGTGTCCTCACGCTCTTTCGGCGTATATGAGGGGTACATATCCTCAAGCTCCTGGGTTGTTACAAAGCTTACGTCACGTGAAAGAGTGGTTTTTATTGCCGGATATTTTGCCTTTACTGCGTCAAGCGTATTGCAAACTGCCTTTACAATAGCCTTGACGGTTGTTTTTAGGTATTCGATGTTTCTTGTGTCTTTGTCTATAATTTTTTCCCAGTCCCACTGGTCGACGTATATTGAATGAAGATTTGTCATTTCTTCGTCACGTCTTATGGCGTTCATATTTGTATATAGCCCTTCGCCTACCGAAAAACCGTATTTGTAGAGCGCCGCCCTTTTCCATTTTGCCAGAGAGTGCACTATCTGCGCCTCGCCGCCCGTTTCGGCAATGTCAAAGGTTACGGGACGTTCAACGCCGTTAAGGTCGTCGTTAAGACCCGTTTTGCCGTCCACAAAGAGGGGCGCCGACACTCTTATAAGATTGAGCGATTTTGAAATTTCGTTTTCAAAGTTTCTTTTTACAAGCTCAATTGCGCCCTGAGTCTGATAAGCGCTGAGGTTGCTTTTATATCCTTTCGGAATTATTGTCTTACTCATAATTTGCTCCTTGTTTACTAAAAAGTTTCAAAAATAAATCAACTTTTATTATATAATAAAGAAAGCCAATTTGCAACACAAATATTTCAAAATATGTTTTTTTGTTAATTTTAGGCAAAAACGGCTGGGGAGGAACAATCGGCAAAATAAAAATATGCACATTTTTATACAGAATATACCTTAAAATTTGAATAATTATACAAAAATAATAAAATTTTTGAACAAAACTATTGATTATAACCTTTATTAATGGTAAAATATATTTAATATACTATGGGAGGCTTTTGAATGAACGATACGAGGTACTTAATTCTTGAGAACGGCACTGTTTTTGAAGGCAAAAGCTTTGGGGCGGACAAAGAGGTTGTCGGCGAGGTTGTTTTTACAACCGCAATGACAGGTTATATTGAAACGCTTACAGACCCCAGTTATTTCGGGCAGATTGTTGTTCAAACCTTTCCGCTTATAGGAAATTACGGTATTATAAAAGATGATTTTGAGAGTAAAAAACCTTTTTTAAAAGCATATATTGTGCGTGAGTGGTGCCGGGAGCCTTCCAATTTCAGATGTGAAGGTAATCTTGGCATTTTTTTGAAGGAAAACAATATTCCTGCGCTTTGCGGAATTGACACACGTCATCTTACCAAAATCGTGCGTGAGGCAGGCGTTATGAACGGTATGATTGCAAAAGAAATTCCGAAAGATTTTGACGTTATAAAAAAATATGCGATAAAGGACGCCGTAAAGAGCGTTACCGCCGACAAAAGAACGGTATCGGGCGAGGGCAAAAACGTTGTGCTTATGGATTTCGGCGCAAAAAAGAACATTGAGCGCTCGCTGTGCAAGAGAGGGTGCAGGGTTACAACCGTTCCGGCAGATACCACGGCGGAAGAAATTTTTTCGCTTAATCCCGACGGAATTATGCTGTCGAACGGTCCGGGCGACCCGAAGGAAAATGTTGAAATTATAGAAGAAATCAAAAAAATATGCGACAGAAAAATTCCTGTTTTCGGCATATGCCTCGGACATCAGCTTCTTGCGCTGTCGCAGGGGGCGGACACGGTAAAGCTTAAATACGGTCACCGAGGTGCAAATCAGCCGGTTGTGTATAAGGACGGCAGGGTGTTTATTTCAAGCCAGAATCACGGATATGCGGTGTGCGGCGACACGCTTTGCAAGGGTGCAAACGAGAGTTTTAAAAATGCGAACGACGGCACAAACGAAGGTATTGAATATGACTATATGCCTGCGTTTTCGGTGCAGTTTCATCCCGAGGCGGCGGCAGGCCCGCTTGATACCTCGTTTTTATTCGATAAGTTTATTTCAATGATGGGAGGTAATAGGTAATGCCGCTTAATAAGGACATCAAAAAAGTTTTGGTAATAGGCTCGGGCCCGATTGTTATAGGTCAGGCGGCGGAATTTGACTACGCCGGAACTCAGGCGTGCCGTGCACTGAAAGAAGAGGGGCTTGAGGTTGTTTTGGTAAATTCAAACCCTGCAACAATTATGACGGACAAGGCTATGGCGGATAAAATTTATATTGAACCGCTCACGCTTACAACGCTTGAGAGAATTATCGAAAAAGAAAAGCCCGACAGCATACTGTCAACGCTGGGCGGTCAGACGGGACTTACGCTTTCAATGCAGCTTGCAAAATCGGGATTTTTGGAAAAGAACAATGTAAGACTTCTCGGCGCAAATCCCGAAACGATAGATAAATCAGAGGACAGGCAGCTCTTTAAGGACGCTATGGAAGAAATCGGTCAGCCGTGTATTCCGTCCGTTGTGGCAAACGATTTGGAGGGTGCACTGGCATTTGCGGACGAAACGGGATATCCGCTTATTATACGTCCTGCGTTCACGCTCGGCGGCACCGGCGGCGGAATTGTAAACAACAAGGAAGAGCTTTGCGAAATTGCCTCGAACGGATTAAGGCTTTCGCCCATTCATCAGATTCTGGTGGAAAAGTGCATAGCCGGCTGGAAGGAAATTGAATTTGAGGTTATGCGTGATATAAAGGGCAATGTTATAACGGTGTGCAGTATGGAAAATCTTGACCCCGTTGGCGTTCACACCGGCGACAGCATTGTTATTGCGCCTGCGGTTACGCTTTCGGACAAGGAATATCAGATGCTGCGTTCGGCGGCGCTGAGCATAATTTCTCACCTTAAGGTTGAGGGCGGCTGCAACTGCCAGTTTGCGCTTAATCCCGACAGCTTTGAATATGCGGTAATTGAGGTAAACCCGAGAGTGTCAAGGTCGTCTGCGCTTGCCTCGAAGGCAACGGGATATCCCATTGCCAAGGTTGCCACAAAAATCGCCGTGGGATACAATCTTAACGAAATAAAAAATGCCGTTACCGGCACAACGTATGCGTGCTTTGAGCCTGCTCTCGATTACGTTGTGGTTAAATTTCCGAAATGGCCGTTTGACAAATTTGTTTACGCAAAGAGAAATCTCGGCACGCAGATGAAGGCGACCGGCGAGGTCATGGCAATCGGCACAAGCTTTGAGCAGGCTATGATGAAGGCTGTAAGGGGCGCCGAAATTTCGCAGGATACGCTAAATTACAAAAAGTTTGAAAATATGAGCGACAATGATGTCTTGGAAAATCTGAAAAACATTACCGACGAGCGTATTTTCTGTGTATATGAGGCGTTAAAACGCAATATCGGCGTTGACAAAATTCACGCTGTTACAAAAATAGACAAATGGTTTTTGTGCAAGCTGTTAAATCTTGTCAAAACGGATAACCTTCTTAAAGAGGGCAACATTTCGGAGGAGCTTTATCTTGAGGCGAAAAAAATGGGATATCTCGACCGCACCATTGAAAGCTTTTCGGGCGAAAAAATTAAAAACCCCATATATGCTTCATACAAAATGGTTGACACCTGTGCGGCTGAATTTATGGCGGCGACACCGTACTTTTATTCCACCTTCGATAAGGAAAACGAGGCGGCTGAATTTATAGAAAAAAACAACAGCGGAAAGCAGAAAATTATAGTTTTCGGCTCGGGCCCGATAAGAATAGGGCAGGGAATAGAGTTTGACTATGCTTCGGTTCACTGCGTGTGGGCGCTCAAGGAAAAAGGCTATGAGGTTGTTATTGTCAACAACAACCCCGAAACGGTTTCGACCGATTTTGACACGGCGGACAGGCTTTATTTTGAGCCGCTTTCCACTGAGGACGTTATGAGCATCATAAACACCGAAAAGCCTTTCGGCGTAGTGGTTGCGTTCGGCGGTCAGACTGCTATCAAGCTTACAAATTATTTGAGTGAACACGGCGTTAATATTATCGGCACAAGCGCTGACAGCATCGATATGGCGGAGGACAGAGAACGTTTTGACGCACTTTTGGAAAAGCTTAATATAAAACGTCCTTCGGGGCATACTGTTATGACAAAGGAAGAGGCGCTTATTTCGGCTGAAGATACGGGCTATCCCGTTCTTTTGCGCCCGTCATACGTTCTGGGCGGTCAGAATATGATTATTGCCCACAATGATGAGGATGTCAAGGAATATATGGACATCATCCTCGGTCAGAACATTGAAAATCCGGTGCTTATAGATAAATATCTTATGGGAACGGAAATTGAGATTGACGCAATATGCGACGGCGAGGATATTTTAATTCCCGGCATTATGGAGCACATTGAAAGAGCGGGCATTCACTCGGGCGATTCGATTGCGGTTTATCCTGCGTGGAGCCTTGACGACGAGATGACAAAAAGAATTGTGGATTGCTCCAAAAGCCTTGCGGTAAATCTTAAAACAAAGGGTCTTGTAAACATTCAGTATCTTGTTTACGACAAAGAGCTTTACGTTATTGAGGTAAATCCGCGTTCGTCGAGAACAATTCCGTATATCACAAAGGTTACCGGCGTTCCTATGGTTGATTTGGCTGTAAGAACAATGCTCGGCGAAAAGCTTTCGGACCTTGGCTACGGCACGGGGCTTTACAAAAAGAGCGCATATTTTGCCGTTAAAGTGCCTGTGTTCTCTTTTGAAAAGCTTATAGACGTTGATACGCACTTGGGACCGGAAATGAAGTCCACGGGCGAGGTTCTGGGCATTGCAAGCACGCTTGAGGAGGCGCTCTACAAGGGGCTTGTTGCGGCAGGATACAACCTTAACAAAAAGGGCGGAGTGTTTATTACCGTCCGTGATTCCGACAAGGGCGAACTTATTGACATTGCAAGAGGCTTTGACGATTTGGGTTATGAAATATACGCAACCAAGGGAACGGCAAAAATAATTGAAAATATCGGCATAAACGTTAAGGTTGTCGATAAGGTTCACGAATCCGAAAACAATGCCATAAGCCTTATAGAAAGCGGCAAGGCGGCTTATGTAATTTCAACCTCATCAAAGGGAAGAATACCTTCGAGGGACAGTGTTAAAATAAGAAGAAAAGCGGTTGAGCGAAGCGTTCCGTGTCTTACCTCAATAGATACGGCGACGGCATTTTTAAACAGTATAAAAAGCCGGTATTCGCAAGGCTCGACCGAGCTTGTTGATATTAACAATATGAGGGGCGAGAGAATGAAACTTAAATTTACAAAAATGCACGGCTGCGGAAACGATTATATTTATTTCAACTGCTTTGACCAGATAATAACCAATCCCGAGGGTTTGAGTGTAAGCCTTTCGGACAGGCATTTCGGCATAGGCGGCGACGGTGTTGTGCTTATTTGCCCGTCGGATGTTGCGGACGCAAAAATGCGTATGTTTAACCTTGACGGAAGCGAAGGAAAAATGTGCGGAAACGCAATTCGCTGCGTGGGAAAATATTTGTATGACAACAAGATTGTGGAAAAAGACAAGCTTACGATTGAAACCTTAAGCGGAATTAAAAAGCTTGAGCTTGAAAAACAGAACGGCGAAGTGCAGTTTGTTACCGTTGATATGGGAAAAGCCGAGCTTGACCCGAAGAAAATTCCCGTAAATCTCGAGGGCGAAAAAATTGTTGACGTAAAGGTTGAAATTGACGGCAGAAAGGAAAACATCACCTGCGTATCTATGGGAAATCCGCATTGTGTGGTGTTCTACGAAAATATTGACACGTTAAATCTTAACGAAATCGGGCCGAAATTTGAAAACAACAAAATTTTCCCCGACAGAGTGAATACCGAATTTATAAAGGTTATAGACGGTCACACGCTTAAAATGCGTGTCTGGGAGCGTGGCAGCGGCGAAACGTGGGCGTGCGGAACGGGCGCTTGTGCGGCAGCGGTTGCTGCGGTTGAAAACGGCTTCTGCAAAAAGGGCGACGACATAACAATAAAGCTTATCGGAGGCGACCTTGTGATAAAATATACTGACGGCGGCGTATTTATGACGGGCGGTGCGAGCAAGGTATTTGACGGCGAGATTGAGATATAAGGAGATGCAAAAAGTATGAAAGTTAACAAAAATTATGCAAATGTGGCGCAGAGCTATCTTTTTTCGGACATTGCAAAAAGAGTTGAAACATTTTCAAAAAACAATCCCGACAAAAAAATTATAAAAATGGGTATTGGCGACGTTACGCTTCCGCTTTGTGATGCGGTTATCAAAAAAATGCATCTGGCGGTTGACGAAATGGGCAAAAAGGAAACTTTTAAAGGATACGGCCCCGAACAGGGATACGCATTTTTGCGAAATGCAATAAAGGATTATTACAAATCGCACAATGTTGAGCTTGACGCAGACGAAATTTTTGTAAGCGACGGCGCAAAGAGCGACCTCGGAAACATTCTTGACCTGTTTGACAATGACAACGTTTGCCTTGTGCCCGACCCTGTTTATCCGGTATATGTTGACACAAACATTATGGCAGGCAGAAAAGTTATCTTTATGAACGCCAATGAGGAAAACGGATTTTTGCCGCTTCCCGAAAAGGATACAAAGTGCGACATTATTTATATTTGCTCGCCCAATAACCCTACCGGTGCGGCATACAACCGCTCTCAGCTTAAAGAGTGGGTGGAGTATGCGATAGGCAACAATGCGGTAATTCTTTTTGACAGCGCATATGAGGCATTTATTGAAGAGGATTTGCCGAGAAGTATTTTTGAAATTGAGGGTGCAGAAAAATGTGCAATCGAGTTTTGTTCGTTCTCAAAAACGGCAGGATTTACGGGTACACGCTGCGGATACACCGTTGTTCCGAAAAATTTGGAGTTTGACGGTATGAACCTTAACAAAATGTGGCTGCGACGTCAGACCACGAAATTCAACGGTGTTCCGTATATCGTTCAGGCGGGCGCAAGCGCTGTGTTTACCGAGGAGGGACAGGCGCAGATTAAGGCGGCGCTTTCGTATTACAAAGAAAATGCACGCATTATGGCAAAGACGCTCGGCGAAATGGGAATTTGGTTTACGGGCGGAAAAAATTCGCCGTATATCTGGCTTAAATGCCCCGGCAATATGAAATCGTGGGATTTCTTTGACCATCTTTTGGAAAAGGCAAATGTTGTGGGAACTCCTGGTGCGGGATTCGGCAAAAACGGCGAAGGATTTTTCCGTCTTACTGCGTTCGGCGACAAGGAAAACACGGCTTTGGCAATGAAAAGATTTAAAAATATTTAAGTTTAACAAAGGGGAATTTTGCATTGAGGGTATCTGTTGTCGGAGATAAAAAAATAGGTGTTTGTTTTGCAAGATTTTTAAAGAAAAAAGGATTTAAACTTATTTCGTACTATTGCGACGATATAGAAGAAGGCGTAAAGTGCGCCGTTGCCTCGGGCTGCAAGGCTTGTACTGATTTAAAGCGTACGGTTGACGAGAGCGAGCTTATTATGATTGCCGTGCCTGACAGCTCTGTAAGACGTGTTATGCGCAAAATTGCCGCATTTAACCCCGAAAACAAGATTTTTTGCGTAATCAGCAGCAGCGTCGACTCCGATTTGGTAAATATCGGCGGCGACAATACGTACTTTTCAGCGTTTATTCCGAAGTTTGCGCAGGAAAAGGACGGTTTTGCCGATATTTCGGATACGATGATTTTTTTCGAGGGCACGGGCAAGGGATTTTGGGATTTGTACGACGTTTTTTATATGAGAAAAATCAGTTTTAAAATGATTGACAAAACGCAGAAAAGCGCACTGGTGCTTGCGGCGGCTTTGGCAACGGATTTTACAAAAACGCTTCTTAACATAGCGGATGATGTGCTTAAAAAAGCAAATCTTGACAGCAGCTGGATAAGGACGCTTGCAATGAGCTCCGACAATAACAGCGCTTTGAACAACGGGGAATTTAACGCCGACCTTCAAGCAATGGCTCTTAATCTGGGCGATACCGACGCAGAAACCTCGCACAAGCTTTTATCGGTTATCAAGGTGTTTGAGGTGATAAGCGTTAGTTATTTTAACTAAAAATTATGTGAAAATTTACGTTTCTTCTTGACAATTTGACGAAAAGGTTGTATCATTATATAAAGAAATGGTTTTTATGAAAACCGGACGCATTTGGCGCAAGACTCATAAAGAGCGTATCGCTTTTTTCGCTTATTCAAAGTTTTTATAAAAGCAGATTTTGCGCCGAAAAGTTTTACACACAAAGGAGATGTTTTTATGAAAATTAAGATTGTTGCAAGAAAAATGGAACTTACACCGGCTATAGAAAGCTATGTTGAGAAAAAAATAAGCAAGCTCGGAAAGTTTTTTGCCGAGGACGTTGACGCAACCGTTACGCTGTCGGCGCAGAAGGGCAACCACATTGCCGAGCTTACAATATATTACGGCGGAATGGTTTTCAGATGCGAGGAGCGCTGTGATGATTTGTACCGCTCTATTGATATTATTGAGGACCTTATGGAGCGCCAGATAAGAAAGCATAAAACAAAACTTGAAAAACGTCTTAAAAAGGCTGTTGTTGTGCCTGACGACGTTAAGGGTGCGGCTGCCGACGAGGAGAAGGAATTTAAAATTGTAAAGACCAAAAAGTATTCCAAAAAGCCTATGAGCGCCGAAGAAGCTATTTTGCAGATGAATATGCTCGGTCATAATTTTTATGTTTTTGATAATTCCGCCGAGGGCAGTGTTGCTGTGGTTTACAAACGAAATGACGGCAACTACGGTCTTATTGAGCTTGAATAGAAAAACGCAAAATTTTAAAATAAAAATTTTAAAAAAAGCGTATCGCTTCAGCCACAGCCCGATAAGGAAGCATTGGTTTTGAAAGCAGTATTTTAAGTTTATACTTCGTCAAAAATACACCGTATA
>CAKSTL010000010.1 GCA_934500875.1 uncultured Clostridia bacterium
GGCTCTCGGTCGCTACCAACCTTTTGCGTGTGAGCGCCTTACGGCGCAAGGGGTTTTTCGGTCAGCCTTCCGCATTGTAATGGACTTCGCTACATTCCGATTTTTTTATTTCATAAAAAAATCAGTCACCCGCTCCAATGCTTCCTCCTCTTTCGCAAAAGATCACGCTCGGTTCGCCTGCTGGCTTGCAAGCGCACTCACGACGGCTCTCGGTCGCTGCCACCTTTTTGCGTGTGAGCGCCTTACGGCGCAGGGGGGTGTTTTAGCACTTAAAACAAGGAACTTTCAAGCTTTTTGAAAGTCCTTATTTTTTTGCAAATTATTATAATTTGCGATAAATTTCTTTGACAAAATATAATCTTTTCGGAATTTGCAGCCTGTTATTTGCACTTGCACGAGCGTTTTATTCCTTTTTATAGACCAGAATTTCCTCCACTTTGCAGTCAAGATAAGAACATAAATCGTCAAGAGTCTGCGTGCTTATCGGTTTGTTGTGCTTAAGCCTGTCAAGAAGGCTTCTGCTTACGCCGAAGTCGTTAATAAGTCTGTACGTGGAAATGCCTTTTTCTTTCATAGTTTTATAAAGCGGTTCATAAGAAATCATATCATAATTCCTCCTACTTTATAATGGTAAAATATACTCTTAGTATTGACAATTGTCGATAAATAGAGTACAATAATATATGCTCTATATATAGAGTATATTTTGGCAAACTTTGTTGTAAGGTATGCAAAAAAAGAGAGGAGAAATTTTTATGTCATTTTGTCCAAAATGCGGCAGCCGGCTGAGTGACGGAGCAATGTTCTGTCCGGGTTGCGGAAAAGCCGTGGGCGCAGAGGGTGCGCAAAATCAGCAAAATCAGCAAAATCAGCAGCAAACGCAGTATCAGCAAACGTATCAGCCGTCTTATCAGACGCAGTATCAGACAAGGTTTTATCCGCCGGTAAAAAACATTCTTCAGCAGCTTTCCGAAAAAATTAAAATCCAGGCGATTCTGGCGATTGTAATAGCCTGTATACAGTATCTTATGGGATTTTGGTTTATAATCGCCGGCGCAGACGCCTATGACGGCACGGGTCTTATCGTATACGGAATATTCGTATTGCTTGTTGCCGCTTTAAACACAATTGTCAGCGTTCAGAACTTTAAACTCAGCGCAGACGTGTTAATATGCCCCGTCGGAATATTAAGCAGATTTTCGCCTATCGGCGGCTGTGTGGGCATTCTTATTTACAATATTTTCTTCGGCGGTCTTATCGGCATTGCGGTGTCGATTTATGCATTTATAATAAGAAATTTTGTTATAACCAACGAAATGCAGTTTGTCGAGATTGAGCAAAAATATAATATGCAGTATGCGAAAAATGCAGGCGCAGATGCCGGAGGTAATTAATATGATTTGTCAAAAATGCGGAAAAGAAAATACGGAAGAAAATAAGTTTTGCGTGCATTGCGGGCAGACTTTTGAAAAAGGGCAGACAGGCAATGTGAATGCTGAGCATAGCGCAAATACGCCTCAGAGTGTGAATGTCGCACAGGGCGCAAATGCGGATATGAATACAGCTTCGGCTGATTTTACTGCTGCACAATATGATAAACAGCACACAACAGCCGATATGCAAAAATATTTGCAGTGCCAAAGGGCGGAAAACATTAAAAGAGGGGTATTGAAAAGAGAAAAGGCTTCGTCTGTAATATGGCTGATTTCAGGAATTTTGCAGTGCTTAATGTTTGCGATATTTATGTGTCAGAATATATTCTCGGCGTTTATAAGCACTTTGAGATACGGCGACAGTTCTTTCAGTTATTTTATAGCATTTATGCCGTCTCCTTTGGCAATCATCCTGCGCATTGCAATATTTATTACCGCTGTTGCCGGAATAAAGCTTTTCTTTAAAAGAAAATCGGAAAAACGGATTGTTAATTTGCAGCAAAAAACAGCAATACTGATGCTTGTATCTCAGCTTGTTATCTGTATTACAGTTGCAATTTGGGATAAATTGCCGCATTGCTTTGGAGTTATAAACACCTGCATAGAATATTTCTCCGCAGATTTTGTGCGAGCTCTTGCGGACAAAATAAGCACTCGGATTTGTGTTAGGAGCAATGACTTCAAAAATATTCATGCGGCAATTCCGTTTTTCAGGGCGGTGCTGATTGTATTTTTTGCTCTTCCTGTCGTTTCGTCAGTGATTGAAGTTATCAATGCCATCGTTGTTAAGAAGAACAAAGCGGTATTTGAAGATGAAACGGATAATGCGGTTAAGAGAAGGAAAACACCGTTAAATCGCATATCCGTGGTTATATGTGCTTTTATTGCCGTTTCGTCGGTTTATCTTTTTACAGATGCAATCTTTGCCAAAATCCGTTCCAATGATGAAGAGCGTCTTGAAACGGCAATTAAATACGGTCATCTTAACGGCTATAACGAAACAAGCATAGACACCGCAATTAACGCCATTTCAGGAAAAATATGCAAAATAGAAAAAAATTACGACCCGTATTTCTTCTATGACAGCAGTGACCCATATCGAAAAACATTTAACAGATATCTTAAGTTGTACTTTCCGCTTACAAAAGAGCAGAAACGGCTAAGATATATGAATGTGAGCGTAGGTGGGTATAGCGGAGATGCAGCAGCTACGGTAAGTATGCTGTTTGAGGTTAAGACCTCCAGCGATTCCAAAATTATACGGCTGCGCAATGTTAATATAAATGACAAGGAGATAACCGGAGAAGAAAAGGAAAAATTCATCATAGAATATTTTGGCGGCGACTTATCAAAGCTTTATGACGACGGCGAATTTTACAAGAAATACGGGAAATATATCTCAAGCGACCAAACCTTGTTCCTTGATCCCGAATACGGAAATGCTGCAAATTATACATATAAATATTCAGGCACAAAAGATGTGTATGATTATGAGGTTAAAGGAAAAATTTTGTGGCTTAAGGTGTCCATTACCGTTGATAATGACGAAAAATACTACTGGGTGCCTGTAACCGACTAAGAATACATAAAAAAACAAGTCTTGACATCAAGACTTGTTTTTTTGCAAAAATAAATTTATGAGGCAAAATTTAACGTACCATTTCGTCCTGCCTGCCCACGGTTTTGTGCGATTTTATTACGCCTGTGATTTCGTCAATACTGCTTGCAAGCATATCGCCGGCAACGGTGTTTTTAACCGCCGAAGCCGCATTGCCTATTTCAAGCGCACTGCGAATATCGCCCGTTTTGATAAGTCCGTATAAAACCCCTGCAAGATATGCGTCGCCGCTGCCTATACGGTCAATAACTTCAATGTTGTTATACGGCTCTTCTTCATAGAATTTGCCGTCAAAGAAAATTTTTGAATTAAAGTTATGGCGCATGGGTGATATAACCTCACGGCGTGTTGTGGCAACAAGCCTGCATCCGTAATCGGCAACATAGCTTTGCATAATTTCCTCAAGCGTTCCTGTTTTTTGCATCATACGTCTTGACGTTTCTTCCGAAACAAACAGAAAATCAACGTATTTTAAAACCTTTTCTATAACGCTTTTTGCTTCTTCTTCCGTCCACAGCGCCGCACGGTAGTTTACGTCAAACGAAATAAGTGCGCCGGCATTGTGAAAGCGTTTTATTATTTCAAGCGCATTTTTCTGCAAATTCTTGTCTATCGCAAGTGTAATGCTGCTTATGTGAAATACCTTGGTTTTGGTGTAAATATCCTCGGGCAGCTCGTTTAAATCAAGAGTACACATAGATGACCTTGCACGGTCGTAAATAACTGCTGATTTTCTCGGATACGCACCGCTTTCGTAATAGTATACGCCAAGCCTTGCCTCGGGCGAGGTATCGTAAACTATGTAGTCGTCGCTCACGTTGCCGTAGCGTATTTTGTTGCGCACAAAATGGCCGATTTTGTTTTGCGGAATTTTTGTGATAATTGCCGAGCGCACGCCGAGAACAGCCGCACCCGACACGACGTTCAGCTCGCTTCCGCCTATGTTTTTTTCAAATGTTTCACACTGCGAAATTTTTTCTTTTGCCGGCGACGACAGCCTGAGCATAATTTCGCCCATACCGATTATGTCAAATTCCGTATTCTGTTTGAACATATTCATCTCTCCTTTTTTTGCTATTATAACACCCGTCAGGAAAAAATTCAATATACGCAGATAAAAAATATGCAGTGCGGTTTTGCAAAATAAAAAGCGGAGGCTTTAGCCGCTCCTCGATAAGAAAGCATTGGTTTTGAAGCTGTATTTTAAATTCATACTACGTCAAAAACCTGCCATTATGCTTACCGCATATGGCAGGTTTTATTTCTTGTCTGAATTGTAAAATCCAATATTCAAAACTGCTTTGCACCTTAAAAACGAGATTTTTTTGATGAATTTCAAGGCAAAAAAGCGAGTAATCCTGACGGATTGCGGTTTTTTTTAACGCAGAAAGGCGCAAAAAATATGTTTTTAAGGCAATGCTTACTTATCGAGGAGTGGCTTTAATCCTCCGCTTTTAAAAACTAATTGTTTTCGATTTTGTATGTTTCGTTGTTGTAGTCCACCGTTACGGTTACGCCGTTTGAATAGGTTGTTTTGTATACGCCGTCCGACAGCTTTTCGTGATTTTCCATAAATTCGTAGCGTATTGAGGATAACTCTTCGTAATCTGACCACATCTGTTTTGCCCATTTTGCGGTTTTTGCAAGCTGCTCGTTTGTGTCGCACAAAAAGTCCTCGTCGCCCATCCAGCGGTTGTCGCTTGCAAAGTTGGCATAATAGCAAATAAGCGGTCTTCCGCCAAGCTCAATAAGCTTAAGCCTGTTCTTTTCGCCCTTTGCAGGGTAGTTAAGCGTAAACGTGCAGGGATTGTAGAGGATAATTCCGTGGTAAACAAGATGCCAGAACGGAACAATTTCGTCCGACATTGGAATTTTTTCGTTCTTGCCCATTGCAAAGTTTGAATACATTGCATAATCAAGGTATTCTGCGGCAAAGTCATAGCTCGATTCCGACGAAAATCCGCCGAAGGTTTCACGTGCAAGCTTCATTGTTTTGCTGTACCACATTGCACCGTCTTTGCGGTTTGAGGTGTGGTTTTTGTCATAGCATTTCAAAATCGGAAGAATTGTTATAACGTCAATGTAGTGAATACCTTCAAATCCGAGCGCTTTGATTTTAGGCTGATTTTCGGTTTCAAATTTTTCGTACTGACGTTTGGGGCAAACTTTGTACGGTCTGCCGCCCGACCAGCAGTAGGGACGTGCATAAACCGAGCCGTCCTTCTTTTTCAAAAGATATTCTTTATCAAAACAGTCTGCAATTGTGTATGCGGCGGTTGCGTCGTCGTGGCAGACAATGCCGTAGCCGTTGTCTTTAACGGTTTTAATAAGCTCTTTAAGCTTTTCTTCGCCGCCGAGGCGCTCGTCAACCGGGAAAATCTGCGGAAAACGTCCGTCATGACCGCCGATATTCCAGCCTACAAGACAAAATTCGGCATTTTTAATGCCCTCGTTTTTAAATGCCCTTGTTATATCCCCGACACGGTCAAAATCGCACGCAACGTGCATTTCCGGCTCTGTTTCGGGAGTTTGGTTTTCAACCGGGCTTGGCGCAGGCTTCCAGCCCTGACGTACACGCACTTCAATGCTGTCCGCAGCCTTTTTCAGACGGCTGTCGTTTTCAGCTCTCTGTTTAAGCGGAACACATCCCGTGCGCAGTTTATATTCACGGTATTTTCTTGCCATTGACGAATAGCTTCCGTCATCAAGACTGTAAAATTCAACTCTTATATCGTCGTAGGGCATATCGCAGTCAATGTAAAATCTCGGATATGTATAATAAACGCCGCTTTTTACCCCGACAACCATACCGAAATCGTACTGCATACCGGTGATGATTGCCAGAATTCCCGATTTGCCTTCGTTCATTCCGTAGCAGGTTACAAACGAAAATTCGTTTACGCTTTCGGTGTCCTCTCTTTCCTTAAAAAAGGTTTGAGCCGTGCCCGATAAGCACATATCCGTTATAAAATATCCTTCGTCGCCGGTGTTTTTTACAAAGTAATCGTACAAAAAGTCAACATATTCAACGTTTTCGGAAAATGAATTTTTTTCAAGATAAACAATTTTTTTGCCGTCTTTTTCGTAAGATTTTGCGTCAAGTATGCGGCTTTCGCCGTTTGCAAGCTTTAATCTTGCTTTCATATTACCCCTCCGTTATGCATAAATATTTTACCGTATAAAAATACTTTAACAGTACAATTTATTATATAACATAACATCTTTGCCATCTATATGTTTTTAAACCTGTTTTTGCAAAAAATAAACCTTTTTATTGTTTTTTAAATATATTTTGCAAATATTTTATTGAAATTTTTAAAATGTTGTAGTATAATAAGTAAAATTAAATTTAATTTAAGGAGTACAAATTATGAAAAAAGGAACGGCTATTCTTATAGCGGTAGTTGCCGTGATTGCCGTAATTGCCATTTCGTGCGTCGGTTCGTACAATTCGCTTGTTGCCGAGCGTGAAAATGTTGACACGCAGTATGCCGCAATCGAAACACAGCTTCAGAGAAGGGTTGACCTTATACCGAATCTTGTAAATACGGTTAAAGGCTACACCTCGCACGAGAGCGAAGTTATAGGTGCGGTGTCGGACGCAAGGGCACGTCTTGCGGGTGCGTCCACAAAGGAAGAGAAGGCGAGTGCGGACACTGAGCTTACAGGCGCTCTCAGCCGTCTTTTGATGGTGGTTGAAAACTATCCCGACCTTAAGGCGGATACGCAGTTTACGGCGCTTTCGGATGAGCTTGCCGGAACGGAGAACAGAATTGCCGTGGCACGAAAAGATTACAACGACGCCGCAAAGGAATACAACACAAAAATCAAAACTTTTCCGAAGGTTATAATCGCAAACCTTTTCGGATTTGAAAAAGCGGATTATTTTGAGGCTGCCGAGGGTGCAAAAACAGCGCCGCAGGTTAATTTTTAAGGTGTGAATATGAAAAAAACCGTTATGCTGTTTTTGTGTGTGTTTTTATTTTTTTCACCCATATGCGCACTTGCGGACGTTCCGGCTCCGACAAAGGATTTTTACGCAGCCGATTATGCAGATATTTTGTCGCCCGAAACCGAAAGATTCATTATTTCGCAGTCAAATGCTCTGTGCAGTGCAACGCAGGCGCAGATTGTTGTTGCAACGGTTGAAAATATGGACGGCAAAAACGAGCGTGAATATGCCTTGGAGCTTGCCAGAAGCTGGAAGATAGGCGGAGAAAAAAATAACGGATTGCTTATTTTTGTTGCGCTTGAGGAGAGAAAAATTGATATCGAAGTGGGCTACGGTCTTGAAGGTGCAATTCCTGATTCGAAGTCCGGCAGGCTCATTGACACGTATGCGCTCGATTATCTTAAAAACGACGATTTTGACGGCGGTATTTTAAACCTTTACAAAGCCGTTTTAAAAGAGGTGTATGCCGAGTACGGACTTGAGGTTCCCGAGGATGCGGTGCCGGACGAGGTGCAGGATGAGGAAGATGACGGGGATGATGTAAGCATAGGATTTATTATAATTTCGTTTGTGTTTATCATTCTGATATGCATATCGGTTGCAAGAAAAGGTGGCGGCAAAGGCGGCGGCGGAAACGGCGGAAGATATTTCGGCCCGACAAATACGGGCGGTTTCGGAGGATTTTCCGGCGGAGGGTCATCCTCGTCGGGAGGAAGCTTCGGAGGCGGCGGCAGCTTTGGCGGCGGCGGAAGTTCACGTGGTTTTTAGACAAAAATGGAGGTTAATATGCTTAAAGAAGAGGTTATGGGGAAGATTACGTATCTTGTAAATTTTCCCAAAGAATTTGACGAAAACAAAAAATATCCGGTTATAATATTTTTGCACGGTGCCGGCAGCAGGGGAGAGAATACGGAAAAATTAAGAACAAATCCGTATTTTAAAATATGCGCAAAGCACAAAAATTTTCCTTTTATAACAGTTGCGCCGCTGTGCAGCGAAAATACGTGGTTTGATATGTTTGAATCGTTAAAGGAGCTTGTATATCATATACTGCAAAGCGGATATGCTGATTCAAAAAGGGTTTACGGCATTGGCGTAAGTATGGGCGGATACGGAATGTGGCAGCTCGGAATGAGCCTTCCGAATGTTTTTGCGGCGATTGTTCCTATTTGCGGAGGCGGAATGTACTGGAATGCGGTGCGCCTCAAAGATACGCCTGTATGGGCGTTTCACGGCGGCGCCGACGAGTGCGTAAAGTGCTCCGAAAGCAGAAAAATGGTTGACGCAGTGAATAAAAACGGCGGAAATGCCCGTCTTACGGTTTATCCCGAAAACGCTCACGATTCGTGGAGCGATACATACAAAAACTACGAAGTGTTTGAGTGGCTTTTGTCCAATACAAAAAGCGATAAAAGCTCTGATATAAAGGATATTTACAACGACAGCAAAAAATTCGGCTGAGCATTCAAAGGCTTGGCGTTTAATGTTTAAACTGTACTATATAATAAGATGTACTTTGGAATAAAAACGCTGATTTTAGCACCTCCCGTTTGGGAGGTGTATATTTTTCACAAAATTAAAGGTCGAAAAAAGCAGAAATTTGTAGAAAAATGCGGTTATTTTGCTACAAATTCAAAAATTTTCTTCTTTTTAGCGCTTCTTTTTAATGTTAAAATATCAGTAGACTTAATAATTTTCGCATCTTGGAAAATAAAAAAGGAGTGAAGAAGAAATGAAAAAAATGTTGTTGTGTCTAATCTTTACCGTGACGCTTTTGTGGGGAGTGTGCGCTTTTGCGGGCGTAGTCCCATACGGGTACGGTACGCAGGAGAACGATTACAACGGTATTGCACAGCGTAACACCGATTATCAGGTTACGGTTGTGCAAAACGGCACAGAGTATTCTGCAGATGTATACTCAATATGCCGTGAAACAGGCACTCAGATTCGTGACGACTACAGAAGATTTGCAGAATTTGAATTTGACGGCGAAGTTGACATTAAAATTACATCAAGTAAATTCGATTTATCAAAAAGCCAGGTAATCCCTTCGGAGATTGCGCACAAGGCATCTTACGAGGGCGGAACTGTTACCGTTCATCTCGACAAAAATTGTAATTTTGCAATTAATGTCGGTAAAGATTCACGCACAACACTCGGAATTTTTGCATATGCACCCGAGGCGGAGAATGAAATTTTTACTGAGAGCAGCGCAAACGTAAAATATTACGGCGCAGGTTATCATCAGGAGGATACTCTTACACTCAGAGCAAATCAAACTCTTTATCTTGCACCCGGATGTATCCTTGACGCAAATGTTACGGTTACCGGAAACGGTGCGAAAATTCTCGGACGTGGAATATTAAGGGACAGCACATATAATTCCACGGCAGGCGAAACGCAGTATGCGATTAAGAAAATGCTGTTTATAAACGGCAACGTTTCGGACATTACCGTTAAAGACATAAAAATTCTTGACAACAAGGGCTACGGTATTGTAGGAAACGGCAAAAACAAAAACATTCTTATCGACAATGTTCATCTTATGAGCAACAAGGCCAACTCGGACGCAATATCGTTCTGGGGCGGCGCGGAAAACCTTACGGTTAAAAACTGCTACGTTTCAAACGGCGATAACGCATTTATATTCAGAGGAAACTGCAAGAACGTTCTGTTTACAGATTCCATAGTAGGCACAAGCGTTGCGGTTGTGGCGTTTTCAAACGACCTTACCGGCGACAATGTGAAGGTTAAGAATATTGCCGTGTTTGAAACAAACACAATTAAAATTCCCAGTGTTTCGCTTGTAATAAACAATGCGTACAATGCGGTTTATAATCCTGCAAAAAAATACGGCGTAACCGGGTTTGTAATGGAAAACATTGACGCAACCTACTGCAAGAGCGTTCCGAGGCTTTTCTCGGGAAACGGCGTGGGCGAAGAAATTAAAAACTTTACATTTAAAAACGTTTACCTTCCGCCCGAGTCGATAAACGGCATCAACATTCTTTGCGGCGGCGGATATAATTTTAATCTTGAAAATGTGTGGATAGGCGACAGACTTGCAGATTCCGATGAAGCGATAAATCTTCTCGACAACGGAATAGGTACAAGTGTTGTAAATTATTCTTATACCGACACAGGCGTAAAGATTTTTGTAAACGGATATCTTGCCAAGCTTGATGCAGAGCCTGTTATGCAGAATAACACTCTTCTTGTTCCGTTAAGCTTTGTTTCAAAAGAACTTCACGCTCCGGCAGTGTGGAACAGCGAAGAAAACAAGGCTGTAATAGGCAGCGGCGACAGCGCATTTTTTGTAACGTCAGAAAACGGTGCGGCATACATAAACGGCGTTTGCTATGTTCCGTTTACATTTGTTGCCGGAGAGCTCGGCGCTTACATTAACTATAATGCGGCTTCAAATTCATATTCTGTCGAAGGCGACGCTTTCAGCATTGTTACAGAAGAAGGAATTCCGCAGGCAAGCGGCTTTAACACAAACCTTCTCGGAAATGCCGACATTGAGGAAGAAAATCTTACAGACGGTGCAAATTACGGCTGGGCTTCGCACAACGACTGCTTTATAAGAAAAGAAACGGGCAGCGGCGCACAGAGCGGAAACAGCCATCTTCATATAACTGACAGAAAGTTCAGCTATTCGGGAGTTTGCCAGGATATATGGGGTCAGCTTAAGGCTAACGGTATGGGAAAATACAAAATCAGCGGATATTTCAGAACGCCCGACGCTTCATCAGCCTTAAACGGCAAAAAGATGTATATATCGGTTTCGGCTATTGGTACAGGCGATTCAAAACAGCGCAGCAACTCTAAATTCTTTAATATTACAAGCGAGTGGCAGTATATTGAAAAGGTGTGCAATGTTTACTGGGTCGGCGACCTTATGAACGGAAAATTTATTGCGGCAGGTTCGGATAACATTGTTCACGATTTCTGCGCAGACAATTTAAGACTTGAAAAAGTTGCGGATTTCGGGGACGGCGAGCTTGAAAGACTTATAGAGGCTGAAAGAACAAAGGAAGCGGCTGCGCTTAAGCAGGCAAATATAAAATCGCAGCCTCCGATTATCAAAAATTCAACGTGCGATTCAATCGCTTCGTACTCGCTTTCGGTAACCAACAAGCCGAGCGTTACGCTTACCTGCGAGCAGGAAGATGACGGCAACAAGTATTTAAGGCTTTCAAACAGAAGCGGAAACTATTTTGGTATTGATCAGACCTTGGGATTAAAATTAAGAACGGGCAAAAAATACAAAATTGAGTTTAAAGGAAAAATTGTCGGCGATACGACAAATTCTTCGACGGTAGCAATTTTCTTTTTGTCAAAATCAAATCCCACACTTAAAGGATATAAGCGTATTAACGGCGTGGGCAGCGAATGGCAGACCTTTACCGAATACTATACGCCTACCTTTGAGGCAGACGATTTGAAAATACAGTTCAGACCCGACACATCTGCAATTGATAACGGCGATATGACGTCATATGACTTCTGCATAGACGATATTGTTGTGACCGAAGAGTAAATTTTGCAAAGATTAAAAGCCTTCCTTATCGGAGGGCTTTTTTTCAATTCCGGCATCTTTTTTCAATTCCAAAAAAGTAAATAACTGTAAATAAGCTTTATTAAATGCGGTTATTTTACCATATATTCAAAAAATTTATTCTTTATAAATTTACCCCAAAATGTTAAAATTATTATAAGCAAAGTGGCGTTTTGCATTTTGCAACAATTTAAGGAGTGAAGACTGAAATGAAAAAACTGTTGTTGTGTCTTGCGTTTTCGGTAACGCTTATCTGGGGTGCCTGCGTTTTTGCAGACAGCGTAAGCGTTTATCCCGACTATCCCGAGATTGCACAGAAAAACTATGATTACAGCATTACTGTTGTGCAAAACGGCGTTGAGTATCCTCTCAATGTCTATTCGTTGTGCCGTGAAACAGGTTCGCAAATTCGTGACGATTACAGAAGATTTGCGGAATTTGAATTTGACGGCGAAGTTGACATTAGAATTAAATCGGATAAATTCGATTTGTCAAAAAGTCAGGTAATTCCCTCGGAAATTGCAAACAAATCTACATATGATGATAACTGCATTACCGTTCATCTTGACAAGAACTGTAATTTTGCGGTTAATATCGGAAAAGATGCACGCACAACCGTGGGAATTTTTGCATATGCGCCCGAAGAAGAAAAGATAACTGCCGGCAGCGAAAACGTAATTTACTACGGCCCCGGATATCACGAGGAAACAGAGTTTATTACCGTCGGCGAAAATCAGACCCTCTATCTTGCACCGGGCTGCCTTCTTAACGCAAACGTTAAGGTTATGGGAAACGGCGCAAGAGTTTTGGGACGCGGAATATTAAGAGACCGTACATACAATCTTACGGCAGGCGTAACGCAGTATAAGATTGATTATATGCTTTATATAGACAACAATCTTTCCGACATTACCGTTAAAGATATAAAAATTCTTGACAACAAAGGCTATGGTATTGTAGGAAACGGCGGAAACAAAAACACTCTTATCGACAATGTTCATCTTATGAGCAACAAGTCCAACTCGGACGCAATATCGTTCTGGGGCGGCGCAGAAAACCTTACGGTAAAAAATGTATATGTTTCCAACAATGACAACGCATTTATATTTAAAGGAAAATGCAAAAACGTTTTGTTTACAGATTCCATAGTAGGCACAAGCGTTGCGGTTGTGGCGTTTTCACAACAGCTTGACGGCGAGAATGTTGTCGTTAAAAACATTGCGGTATTTGAAACAAGCACAGTCAAGATTCCCAGCACCTCGCTTGTTATAAACAATGCATACAGCTCAACTTATGACCCTTCGAAAAAATACAGCGTTGACGGTCTTACGATAGAAAACATTGACGCAACATACTGCGAAAGCGTTCCCAGACTTTTCTCGGGAAACGGCATAGGCGAAGAAATTAAAAATTATACATTTAAAAATATTTATCTTCCGCCCGATTCAATAAACGGAGTTAACATTCTTTGCGGCGGCGGATACAACCTTAATCTTGAAAATGTGTGGATAGGCGACAGGCTTGCAGATTCCGACGAAGCGATAAACCTTATCGACAACGGAATAGGCACAAGCAAATTAAACTATTCTTACACCGACAAAAGCTTAAAAGTTTTTGTAAACGGATATCTTGTTAAATTTGATTCCGAGCCGTTTATTAAGGACGGCAGAACTCTTATTCCGATAAGAGCCGTTGCCTCTGCGTTCGGCGCTTCGGTAAAATGGATTGACGCTGAAAACAAGGCTGTTATAAGCCTTGGCGGCAATGAGATTGTTATAACGGCAGACGACAGCACGGCATATCTGAACGGCAATGCGGTTTCGCTCGACGTGAGTGCAAGCGTTGTAAACGACCGCTGCTATGTTCCGTTAAGATTTATCGGCGAAAGCTTCAATGCTGATGTTAACTACGTTGAAAATACAAATTCGGTAAGCATTAAAAATGACGATTTCGGTATTCTTATAAAAGAAACATTGCCCGAAAAGAGCGAGCTTAACACAAACCTTCTCGGCAATGCGGATATTGAAGAAGAAAACCTTACGGACGGCGCAAATTACGGCTGGGCATCGCGCAACGACTGCCTCATAAGAAAGGTTACTTCATCCGACGCACAGAGCGGAAAAAGCTACCTTTATGTAACGGACAGAAAGTTCAGCTATTCCGGATTTCATCAGGATATGTACGGTCAGCTCAAAGCTAACGGTATGGGAAAATACAAAATCAGCGGTTACTTTAAAACTCCCGGAGAATCGTCACAGTTAAACGGCAAACAGATGGTTATGTCGCTTGCCATTATGGGCAGGGGCGATTCAAAGCAGCGCAGCGACTCGGTATTTTTCAACATCACCGACGAGTGGCAGTATGTTGAAAAAGTGTGTGATGTTTACTGGGACGGCGAGCTTATGACTGCAAAATTCACTGCAGCCGGCACAAACAAAATTGTTTTCGATTTTTGCGCAGACAATTTAAGATTTGAAAAAGTTGCGGATTATGAGCCGGGCGAGGCTGAAAAGCTTATAGCTGCGGACAAAGAAAAACAGCAGGCTTCTCAGGAAGAAATAAATGTGAAATCACAGCCGCAGAAAAAAGATGAAAATGCCGGCAATACCGGCGATTCCAACACTTCCGAAGGCGGAAACACAAGTCCTTCGCACGTAACGGGCGATACCGGAATTATTTTAAATTCGGCTTGCAATTCTTTGGATAACTACGTACAGTCGGGTGGCAAAAAACCCACAGTTAAGCTTACTGTCGAAGAAGAGAACGGCAACAAATATTTAAGACTTTCGGGAAGGGTTGCAAACTATTTCGGTATTGAGCAGACTCTCGGTTCAAGAGCAAAGATGGGCACAAAATACAAAATTGAGTTTAATGCAAGAATTGTCGGCGATACCACCAATTCTTCGGCTGTAGACGTATTTTTTCTTGCAAAGTCAAAACCCGATGAAAAAGGCTACAAACGCTTTACCGGCGTGGGTGATAGCTGGCAGCACTTCAGCGATTTCTATACGCTCTCTTTTGATGCGGAAGATTTGCGCATACAGTTCAGAGCCGAAACATCCGCAATCGATAACGGCGATATGTCGAAATATGATTTGTGCATAGATGATATTGTAGTAACAGAACAGTAAAAGGACGGATACAAATATGAGAAAAATCGGATGTATTATTTTATCGGCAGCAATGACGCTCTCTGTTTTTGTGCCGGCATTTGCAAAAAGCGGTGCGGTTAATCTGCCCGACCAAGGATTTGAAGTAAGGGTGTGCGGCGACGGTGTATCCGTCGGCGCACCCGTGTATACCGCAGATAACGGAAAAATAAATATGACAATCGAAGGAAATACTCAGGGCGAAAAAAGCATTACCGCTGTTTTTGCGGCATATACAAAGGATAATATGCTCAAAAGCCTTACGTATGACGAAAAAAGCGTTTCGGGACCGTTCAGCCTTACGGCGGCGCTTGACGCAGCAGATGGAGATGATATTGTTTACAAAACCTTTTTGACAGACAATATATCCGCAGGCTTTATCTATACCGATAATTTTGATACCTCGCTTGCGGGCGGTATGAAATTTTCGCAGTACGGCTGGAATTTTTCGGGCGGCGCAGCAATTTCTTCAGAGGATAAACACACAGGATTTTCGTCTTTGGCACTTTCGGGCGGCAGTGCTGAAACAAGCGTTGTTTCAGACCCGTCTGAAATTTACAAACTTTCGTTCTATAAAAAAGGCGCACCCGTTTCATATACCGTAAACGGCAATGAGAAACAGGGCGCAGAAAACAGTGAATGGGACATTGCAGGAACCGCTTTTGAAACCGGCGAGGACGGAAAAATTGACATTTCGTTTAATGCAAACGGCGAAAAGGTGTTTTTGGATGACGTAACGGTTGACAAAAACCTTGTGGTAAACCCCGGATTTGAAAACGGTCTGGACGGATACGCACAAAAGGACGGCGAAACCGTTTCGGAAAATGTGCTCGACGGTTTTAACGCACTCAGGGTAAACGGCACCGTTTCGCAGAACTTAAGCGTTATCGGCGGCAAGGAATACATACTTGTTTATTATTCAAAGGGCGGCGAAAATACCCTTTGCGTAAAGGACGGCGCAGGAAACATTCTGGCTGAAAAAACCTTTGCGGCGTCGGAAGATTACAGATACAACTATCTTGAATTTTATGCACCCGATAAAGATATTTCGTTTGAAATAAGCTCGGATTCGGGCTGTATTGCTGATGAGCTTAAGCTTGAGAAAACAGATAACAATACCGTTAAAAATTCGGCTCTTGAATACGGCATTACAACGCTCTGGGAGGTTCACTTTGGCGGAAAGGACACTCATCTTACGGCTGTAGAAGGCGTTGACGGCAAAAACGGCGTTATGGTTACGGGAAGAACAAAAGATTATGTCGGAATCAAACAGTATATAGGAGATGAAATAAACAAATACGGAACAGGTTCGTACAAGCTTTCGGGATACGCTAAATTCCCGAACGGCAACGGAGATAATTCGCTTATGTTTTCAATTTCCTTCAGAGGTGTTGATTCGGATTCAAAAACTCAAAAATCGTATTATCCCACGTTTAAGGGTCTTGGCAACGACTGGACGTACTTTGAAAGAACGGTTGATATCACATCATTCGGAAAAGATGAGGGCGGCAATGATATTACGGATGCGTGTATTGTTTCGCCAAACTCGGGATTTATAAGAGCTTACATTTCAAATCCTACCGATGACTTTGCACTCTGCGGTCTTAAGCTTGTCAAAATTTCTTAACAGGGAGGAAGGTTTATAATGAAAAAAACAATTATTGCACTTACTTTCGCTTCGCTCCTTTTAAATTCCGCATTTGCCGCAAACGGTATATACGGCTCATACGATAAGGATACAAAAACCGTTACGGTAAGCGGAAACATAGAAAATTATCCGAACAACAGCGTAATCGTTACGGTTTTAAAGAGCGGAAAACAGGATTTGTCAGGCATAACAAAGGATAATACAAACGAATACATTCTTCATTACGAGCAGTGCGTGACAAACGAAAACGGCGAATTTAACATATCGTACAAAACCGAGAGCGACGGTATTTTTAAGGTTATTGCCAATACCGGCGACAAAACAAAATATGCCGAGGGAATTTTATCCTACGGCGATGGATATTTAAAAGCGGTTATCAAAGACCGCATAGAGCCTTTAAGGGACGCTGAAAACAAAAACAACGACCTTGCGCAGAGAATTGCAAAATTAAGAGAAATCTTAAAAGAAGAGGGCGTAAGCGAGGTCTTGGGACTTTACAAAGAAAAGCTTCCCGGAAATGTTGAAGCATACAACGCAAGCGACAAGGCACTTGAAATTTTTCTTTCGCAAAAAGAAGAATATCCCGTTTCGGCAAAAGAATTTCAGACTGTTTTTGCCGGCGCAATGCTGACAGACGTTTTTAATAATGCCGGTGTTGACGAAATTTATAACTGTATAAAAGAATACAGGTCGTATTTCCCCGAGAAGTATTCCAAAATAATCGACGAATACGAAAAACTTGCCGGTGAAAATGACAGTCTTTTGTCTGTCATAAACGAAAGACTCTGTAATGAAGAATTTTCTTCGGGCGAGGACATTGCATACAAAATCTGCGAGACATATGCCGTTGAAAGCGTAAACGCTATGGAAAACTACACGCAGTTTTCGGCATTTGTTCAGACTTTGGGCAAGGAAATCGGCTTTGATATGGATAAATACAATTCCATAACTGCGCCGAAAGACAAAACAAACGTTGACAAAGCGGTTATAAAAAACAAAGCTTCGGCAGCGGATTTATCTTCGCTTATCAAATTGTTCTCGGATAAATGTGATGATGAAATAAACAGAGTTATCGACTCGGGCAACACATCTTCGGGAAGCGGCGGTTCATCTTCGGGCAAGGGCGGCGGACGCGGAAACATAACCGTTCCGGTAACTGCACCCAATACTTCGGAAAATGAAAGCTCTGATTTTAAAGACCTTGAAAAGAGTCACTGGGCATACGATTACATAAAACAGCTTGCCGACAGCAAAATTATGTCGGGATACGGCGACAATACCGTTAAACCCGAAGGTCTTATAAAGCGTGAAGAGTTTGTAAAGCTTATTGTTTCTGCGTTTGACGGAGAAACACTTGCGGCAGATGTCAACTTTGACGACGTTGCAAAAAATGACTGGAGCTTTAAATACATTGCGTTTGCGGCAAAGAAAGGCTATGTAAGAGGAATTTCTGAAAATCTTTTCGGCTACGGAAGCTATATAACAAGAGAGGACTGCGCAACCGTTATAAAAAATGTTTGCGCATCAAACGGCATAACATTGGAGCCGATCAGAGAATATCCGGGCTTTGCCGACGCTGACAGAATTTCATCTTACGCAGCAGACAGCATAGAGCTTCTCTACAGAGCGGGTGTTATAGACGGCACGGGAGAAAACTTTGAGCCGAAGGACAATGTAACACGTGCACAGACAGCAAAAATCATTTGCGGTATTTTAAAAATCAGGAAGGGATAATGTGAATATGAAAAAAAATATACTTTCATTTGTACTTGCGCTCATTATTCTTGTATCGTGTTTTTCGTTTTCCGCTTATGCCTTCAGCGTTCCGAAAAACCTTAAAAACGAATACAGGCTGCTTGACAGCATAGGCGCATTTGAAAACACGGATATAAGCGACAATACAATTTTTGTGACACGTGCGCAGTTTGCTGCCTCGGTGTGCAATCTTTTTAACATTGACGGCGTTTCGTTTCCCGACGGCGGCTATTTTGCAGACGTTAAAAGCGACAATGTTGCTTACACTGCAATAAATTCATTAAGAGCGCTCGGATATATTTCGGGAACGGATTTAAATATGTTTTCACCGACCGAAAATATAAAAATAGAGCACGCAGTAAAAATTATAATTTCAGTGCTCGGAAACAAGCCTGTTGCAGAGGGAGTGGGAACAGGAATAAAGGGATACATTGACGTTGCAAAAACGCTTGGAATATGGAAAGCGGATTATAAATATGATGAGCTTATTATGAAAGAAGATTTCGTCAGTATGCTCTATGATGTGCTTTTCTCGTATCCTATCGAGATAACGGGCATCACAGCCGACAGCATTAAATACGAAACCGACAAGGACGAAACCGTATTGTCGAAATATTACGATATATACGAAGAAACTGCGGTTGTTGAGAGCGTTAATCCCAAGGGTATTGATTCCGACGGAGAATCGGCAGCATATATCGGCGGCGTGTTATACAAGGCAGGCAGCACTGACGTTTACGATTTTCTCGGATATGAAGCGGACTTTTTCTATCATCTCAACGAAAAGAGCGGCGTTAAAACCTTGGTATGCGTGTCGCCCTCGGAAAACAGCGAGGTTTTAAAAATTTCGAGCGAGGATATCGGCGGATTTTCCGGCAGCGCTTATACATACAGCGAGGACGGAAGGGATAAAACCGCAAAGATTGCCTCAGATGCGGATTTTTATCTTAACGGCGCAAAAATCAACTACAGCAAAAGCCTTGCCGTTCCGGAATACGGCAGCGTCACGCTTATTAAATATTCTTCAAAAAGCGCTGCTGGATACAATGCGGTTGTGATTGAGGATAATAAATATGCAGTGGTTAAAAGCCTTAATACCGACGATAATTCGCTTGCTTTTGACGACAGTATTACTTACACCGTTAAAAACGGATTTTCATTTGACACTGTTACAAAAAATGCAATTTCGCCGTCAGGAAATTCCGATTTTTACTACATTGTTTCGGACAGCGCAAACAATGCAAAATCCTTTACAGACCTTGCAAAGGGTATGATTGTCACACTTAATATGAACCCGGACGGCGAGGGCGCAAGAGTGCGTTTTTCGGATAAAAAAATTACCGGAAAGGTTTCTGAAATTTCTTCGGACTTTGAAACCGTAAAAATAGGCACCGAAAACTATGACGTGCGTTATCCGCTTATTTCAAAGGACAAAATCTTTTTGGGTCTTGATGCGGAATTTTATCTTGATTCCGACGGTAAGATTGTATACTTAAAAAACAGCTCAAACGGCTACAGAAAAGGATTTGCGGTAAGATTTTTCATTCCCGAGGATAAAAAAGACGGCGTGAGAGCAGTAATTTTTGATATGGACGCAAAGGTGCCTTCCGAGGTTGACGTTGCGGATAAGGTTAAGGTTGACGGCGTTGTAAAAACGGTGGAAACGGCTGCTGACGCAAAAGAGCTTCAGGAAAAATGCCGCAGAACGTTTTATGTAAGCGCAACTTCCCCAACTCCTTACAGAACGTTTGAATTTTTGCAGTTTAAGCTTAATTCAAAGGGCGAGCTTAACGAAATTAATCTTGTCGGCTCACCGAACGTTCCTGATTTTACACGCAAAAATACAATCGAAGAGAATATGAGCGAGCTTCTTGTCCGCCACGCATTAAATACAATAGGCGACAAGGCAATATTCAATGATTCCACGCTCTATGCTTCAATTCCGTACACCACAGGCGCTACTGAGAGCTATCTTGACAATGCGGAATATTTTATTGACGTAAGAACAAAATATCTTCTTTCAAACGATTACAAGATAGGTAACTACTGCGACCTTTACTATTTTGACGATGATATGGTAATCGACGCAATTGTAAAATTCGGCTTCAACTTAAAAACCGATTCTTTAAACGATACCTTATCGAAATACAGAATGATTCCTGCGTCGTTTAACGATATTGCTATGGTAAAGAAAATTACCAAAACGGTTCTTGACGGCGATACGGCAGACAAAATAAGCTTTATAACGGCTACCGGCGAAGAAAAGGAATATATCGTTTCTCCGAAATACGCATCCGACGTAAACGACGATTTCTCGCTGTACGAACAGGGTCTTGATGTAGGCGACGTATTTGCGTATCTCACCAAAAACGACTTGGTCGGAAACTTTGTAAAGGTATATGACGCAAGCGTAAAAGATGTTAAGAGTGCATTTTTGGGTGCGCCGCTCAGCTATCTTGATACCTGGTCGGCAAAGCCTTCAAAGAACGTAAAGGTTGATGAGGCTACCTCAACATCCGGTTCGTACTCTGCAACTTACCGTCTGACTGCGGGCAGCGTATATGAAATAAAGGGCAATGTTATGGCAGTGTCGCTCGGCAATACAACCGGCGATTCAAACCTTGCTTATTTTGATATAACCAATGTTCCGATTTTGGTGTATGACCGCACGGGCGGAAAAGAAACGGTTAAACTCGGCTCGGAGGCCGACGTTAAATCTGCGGTTGTTTACGGCGATAATGCGTCAAAAACAGCTGTTCATATAAGGTCGGGAAAAATGCGTGCCGTTATGATATTTAACTATTAAAAAAGGGGTGTAAAAATGAGAAAATTTTGGTTGTTTGTTTGTGTTATGTTTGTTTTTACATCAGTCTGCCCATCTTATGTATTTTCGGCAGACGGGTATACTGTTGTACGGCAGAGCGGCTGCAACGCACTTGACGACGGGATTGACAAGGTGGTAAAAAGAAATCTTGACGACATTTCGGCAGCGTCCGGTATTATTGCGGACGACAAGGTTATAGCGGCAAAGGGTACGTTTTCGGAAACTTCCGCAACAAGTGACAATAACTATTTGGAATTTTCGGTAAACAATAACCTTAACAGCGGAAATTACGATTATGCGATTGTTGAATTTGACGCTCTTTTAAAGGGCGAAAAAAACAGTCTTGCCGTAACGTTCCGCATTCCTTCAAAGAGCGATAAAAATATTTGCAAGGCATATATTGAAAATGCCGAGAATGCAAATAACGTATGGTCGAGCTACAACGGCGGACTTCGTACAAACGCATTTGTAACGCGCGGCGAGTGGCACAAAATAGCCGTTGCAATACCTATGTACGGCGATAACATTACCGACAGCTCTACAAAAATCCTCAAGGACGAATATAAGAACGTAAGGATTTTTGTTGACGGAAAAGAAGGACGCTACGGTCCAAAAAGGATAGAACTTCCTTTAATCTCAAAGCCGTTGGATGTTTTTAAGGCAGATGCCGGCATAAGAATAGGCTTTGACACGCAGGGTACAACAACGACAAATTATGAAACGTATATTAACAATGTTTCGATAAAGGGATATGTCGGCGCAAAGCTTGAATATGACAAAGACGACCCCACGCCCGACCCTGACCCCGCCCCGAAGCCGTCAACTGAAACGGAAGAGATTGTTTCAAATAATGATTTTATGAGCGGCAGAACGCTTTCGGATATAGAAAGCGCTGCGCTTGAGGGAAAAGTTTTTGAAAAGGCTCTTTCGGGCGGACAAATTGAGTATGCGTTAACCGACGCTCAAAAAAGCAAAATATCCGACGGCGACGTTATGATTCTTGAGGCTTATGTCCGCACAAAGGACAAAAGCGGAAAAATTGCTTTTGATGTTATCGGTGCAAACGGCAAATCCTATATGCAAAACGATTCCAATGATTTGTATATCGACGAATCCGACAACGGAAAAAATCTTTATTACATAACAAGTTCGTGGTCGAGAATAAGTATGCCGTATATTTCGGGTGCAGACGAGAGCACGCTGAAAATTGATACCGACGAAAATACGTATATTGCTTCCGTAACGCTTTCAAAGCCTGTGGAAAAGCAGCTTGACACTGCGGGCAAAACAGTGATAAACGATTTTATAATGTATGAAAAATCGGGTATGTACGATTTGTCGGGCGCAGCGGAAAATGTGCTTACAAAAACGTTTGATTCTTCCATAACCGCAGTTTGCGATACCGTTTTGTCGCCTGACGGAAAATATCTTTACACCGTCGGCGGAGGTACGCTTTATATTTCATCTTTGGAGAACCCCGAAAATCCGAAAGTTATTGGAAAAATCAATAATCTCGGCGCACTCAGACAGATTGCGATACCGGAAAAGAACCCCGATTTGCTTGTTGTTACCGGCAGACAGTGCGGAGTAACCCTTATTGATATTTACGATAAGACAAACCCCAAAAAAGCCGCAAAGTATGATTCGATAGAATATGCAACCGGTCTTTGCATATGGGGCGATTATATGTTTGTTGCCGACAGGCTTTTCGGTGTTGAAATTGTCGATATATCCGACTTTACAAACGTTACCGAGGAGAGCAAGAAAGACGGTACGGCATACAAAAACGCTTTGTCAAAGCAGCTTGCGATTGCAAGGTGCGGCGAGGCACAGTCGTGCAGAGTTTACGACGGAATTTTGTATGCAGGCTTGTGGGGAGAACACAGAATTGATATGTTCGACTTAAGAAACGACATTTCAAATCCCGTGAAAATCGCCGAAATAAAATTAAGCGGCAAGGGTGACGGTATGGCGGTTTCGGTAAAGAATTCAAAAACCTATCTTTATGCCGCAACAGGTCACCACACCGGAACATACTCCGGCGGAAAAGATACAAGAGCTAACCTTCAGGCAGGTCAGGGAAACGGATTTGATATTTTTGACGTTACCGATATAGTTGCAAACGGCAAAAACGGCAAGGCGGAATATCTTTCAACCGTAAGATCTGACGGCAGGTTTTCGTATTCGCTCTACGATTACTGGTCGGTTAAATATGCCCAAAACAACGGCAGAGAGTATATCTATTTCGGCTCAAGCCTTAACGGATTTTATATCTATGACGTTACAGACAAAACCGCTCCGAAAAGACTTTCTCATACGGTTATGAACGTCAAGGGCGGCACAAAGCTTACAAGCGGACTTATTCCTTATGACCAGACAGAATATACCCGTTCTCCCGTGTGCGGTTTTGACACATTGAACGGATACATCTACATAGGCGGAACAGTCAGCGGTGTGTATGTTCAAAAGGATAGTTTTGCGTACAGAGCTGAATATGAAACGTGTGATATTTCACCGGCAGTGACGGATTCTTTCTATAATCTTTCATTGCCCGAAGGTATTGGCGATACTGTTTTCTACAGAAAATCGGACGAGCAAATCCAGTCTGTAAGGGTTTATGCAAAGGACGGTGCGGAGTATATCTTTGCTGCGTGCGGAACAGGCGGAATAAAGGTATTTGACACAAATCTCAATGTGCTTTACACATATCCGTCAAAAGATATCACATCCGACATCTACATTGCGGGAAATACCTTGTATGCTGCGGACGGTCAGGCAGGTTTAAGATTCTTTGCAATCGGCGATGAAGCATACCTTACGGAGATAGGCAAGGCTTACAATCATGAGGGTGCGTCCTCACCCATCAAACAGGTTGTTGTTACAAGTGACGGAAAATGGGCAGTTATGCAGGCAGGCTTAAGAATGCAGGTTGCAAATGTTTCGGATGTGAATAATCCGAAATTTGCGGCAAAACCGAGTGTTCCTATCTATACAAGACAGATTATGGCCGGATTTGTAAAGGACACCGGCGCTGACGGAAACGAATATGACAGATTTGCAGTTGTTTACGGTTATACAAAAGCAGGAGTTTTGATAGACTTTGCATCTGATACTCCGAAGATTACTCAGTTCGGCTCTGTTGCGGCGGCAGGAATTAACGGCGGACTCTCTGTTGCAAAGGACGGCAAGACAGTTATTGCATCCGGCGTCGTAGACGAAACTACAAGATATCTTATAGTTGACGGTTATAGTGATTTTAAAAATATCTCTTCAAGCTACAAATTTTCTTGGAGGAACGGGGTATGGAGAACCGAGGGTGACAATCTTCCCCAAAATATGGTCGGAAAACCGTATATAAACGGTGATATAATGACAGTTTCGGATATGATTGGCGGTACGGTTTCAATGATTGATATAAAAGATATTAAAAATCCCAAAGCACTTGCGTGGTTTAAGGCAAACGGCACACCGAATATTTCGTATGCTTCGGACAGCTGCATTATTCTTACGCTCGGATATCAGGGAATTGTAAAAATCAATCTTGATAAATCAGACGATATCAGGTTTGCAAAATCGGGTATTAATATTACAAACGAAAACGGTGCTTTGAGCGCTGCTGCAAATAACTTCTCGGACAATACCGCAAGAGTGATTGCCGCAAGATATACACAAGACGGCGCACTTGAGTCTGTTGAGTTTTTAAAGGATGTGCAGCCGCAGAGCAAATCAGAGGTTTTTAAAATTAACAATAACGGCGGATACACAAAGGTATTCTTGATGGGCGCTGACACTATTTATCCTCTGTGCCCGGGCAAAACATTAAAATAATGAATGTTTTTCCTTGAAAAATATAATCTTTGGTGTTACAATAAACTAAAGCGCAAATGGGTCTTGCCTCAAGACTGTGAGGCTTGACCTGCTTGCGGTTTATATAAAAGATTTATAAAACCGATAAGGGGCTGATAGGATTGATTACAAAACGATTTTTCGGAAAAAGCGGCGGAAAGGACGTTTTTGCGTACGAGCTTGCAAACAAAGACAAGAGCCTTAAGGCAGAAATAATTACCTACGGCGGCATATTAAGAACGCTTGTATATAACGGCACCGACGTTGTTCTGGGACGTGATACGATTGAAGAATATGAAAACAATGCAGGATGTTTCGGCGCTTTGATAGGCAGAAACTCAAACAGAATATTCGGCGGCGAGTTTTCTTTGAACGGCAAGAAATATACTCTTGCAAAAAACGATAACGGCGTTTGCAATCTTCACGGCGGAAATATCGGTTATAACAAAAGAGTGTGGGACGCAAAAGAGGTTGACGGCGACGAGCCGAGTCTTGTGCTTTCGCTTTTTGACCCCGACAAAACGGAAGGTTTTCCCGGTAATGTAAACGTTAAGGTTACGTATACCGTAACGTGCGACAATCAGCTTAAAATACACTATGAGGCAGAGTCGGACGCTGATACGGTTATAAATCTTACGAACCATTCGTATTTTAATTTAAACGGTCACGCAAGCGGAAACACAGGTAACCACACATTTAAAATGGAGGCGTCGTTCTATACGCCCAACACCAAGGATTGCTATCCTTACGGCGAAATTCTTTCGGTTGAAGGCACGCCGTTTGATTTCAGAAAGGAAAAGAAACTTTCGGACGGTCTTAATGCCGATTTTGAGCAGATTAAGATGTTTAACGGTTTTGACCACAACTTTGTTCTTGACGGCTCGGGATACCGCAAATATGCCGTTGTTACGGGCGATATAAGCAAAATTACTATGGAATGTTATACCGATCTTCCCGGCGTTCAGCTCTATACCGGAAACGGAATTGAGCAGGGCAGAGTGTGCAAGGAAGGCGCTTTGTATGATACTCACGGCGGTTTTTGTCTTGAAACGCAAAAATTTCCCAATGCGACAAACATTCCATTCTTCCCAAGTATTTTTGTGAAAAAAGGCGAAAAGTACGACACCGTTTCGGCATATAAATTTGTTTAAACCGAATAAAGATAATTTTAAACCGCACTGTAGCTACAGTGCGGTTTGTTTTGCGCATTTTTTCTGCACGGTCTTTTTATGCAGACTGTTTTCAGAGGGCTGTTTTATGCTTTTTGTATTAAGTCAATAATTTCGTGCGTTTTTTTCTCAATAAGCGAAAAATCGTTTCTTTCGAGCACATCTTTCGGTATTACCGACGCTCCTGCCGCAAGTGCCGCCGCACCGGTTTTCATAAGCTCGCAGGCGGTATCTGCATTAACTCCGCCCGTTGTTATGAACGGAATGTGCGAAATGGGCGAGAGAATGTTTTTAAGATACGATATATTGTGCGGTTCAATGGGAAAAATTTTGACAATATCAGCGCCCATAGAGTATGCCGAAACAATTTCCGTCGGCGTAAATGCGCCGGGTATCGATATCATATTTTCTGCCTTTGTAAGCCTTATTATTTCGCCGTCGGTGTTGGGCGCCACAATAAACCTTGCGCCGGCATCCTTTGCCGGTTTGACAAACTCTTTTTTTACAACCGTACCTGCGCCCAAGAGCGCGTCGGGACACGTATTTTTTATTATTTCAAACGCTCTTTTTGTCTTTTCAACTGTATCTTCCTCAGAAGGATTAAAAGTGATTTCAAAAATTCTTGCACCGCCGTCATAGAGCGCTTTTGCGGTGTTCTCAAGCTTTTCTTCGGGTATGTTTCTTAAAATAGCAATAAATTTATGCTTTTTTATAAAATTCAATGTATCATTCATTTTTTCCGCCGCCTATTCCTTCAAAATAAAAAACAGAATCGTCCTTTTTGCGTATTGATGTAAGGTCACCGGTGTAGTGGCGCAAATTTCTCGGAACGTAGGGATGTTTTGCAATTTCATCCTCGTTTACCTCAATTCCAATGCCGGGTTTTTCGGGAATAAGAATGTAACCGTCCTCAAACACAACACGTTCGTTTGTGATATTCTTTCGGAAATGCCCGTCGGTAAGCATAATCTCGTGAATTAAAAAGTTCGGCACCGTTGCTGCAAGGTTTAAAATAGCGGCGTTTGAAATAGGCCCCGAGGGGTTGTGGAACGAAACCGGAATGTGCTTTGCCTCTGCCATTGCGGCTATTTTTTTGCTCTCGTATATTCCGCCCGTGTGGAAGATATCGGGCTGAGCAATGTCAACAGCGCCTTTTTTGAACAAATCCTCAAAACCGAATATCGAATAAACCCTCTCGCCTGCGGAAATCGGTATGTTCGATTTGCTTCTTACATATGCAAGCGCCTCAAAATTATCGGGCGGACACGGCTCTTCCATAAGAAAGATATTGTATTTTTCAAGCGCTTTTGAAATTTTTACAGCCGTATAAGGATTAAACCTTCCGTGACACTCTATAAGCAGGTCAACGTTATCTCCGGCAGCCTCTCTTACGGCGGCAACAATGTCAACCGCCTTTGAAAGAACACTGTTTTCAATTGTCATATGCGATTTTCCGAACGGGTCCCACTTAAGCGCTTTAACGCCGAGCGAAACGGTTCTTTTTGCGCATTTTGCAAAATCCTCCGGCTCTTTTGCGTCAATAAACCACGCATTTGCATACATTTTAACCTTGTCACGCACCTTGCCGCCGAGCAGTGCGTGCAGCGGTGCGTTGTAATATTTGCCCGTAATATCCCACATTGCCATTTCAATGCCGCTGAGCGCCGACATCATAACAGGGCCGCCCTTCCAGTAGATATCCCTGTAAACTTCAAATCTCATTTTCTCAATTTCCAAAGGATTTCTTCCGACAACCAGCCTTTTTAAATCTTCTGCACATCCGCACAGTGCGCCCTCCTGCGTGCCGAGCGACGCTTCGCCCCAGCCGTAAAGACCCTCGTTTGTTTCAACTTTTACAAAAGTCCAGTTGGTGCGGTATGCGTCCATTGTAAAGGTTTTTACATCTGTAATTTTCATTTTTTACACTCCTTTTATTAAAAATCACTGCGTTTATACTGTTTTCTGTCTTTGTACGGCAAAATCGGCAAAAGTACGCCCGAATCCACCGTAAGTGATGTTCCTGTGGTGCTTCTTGACAAATCGCTGCTCAAAAAATACACTGCGTTTGCGATATCCTCCATACTCGCCTCGTGACCGACGGGATAATTTGCCCATCGCCTCTTAAGCTCGGATTCTTCAACATTTTCCCAGCGGTCGGTGTGGATTGCCCCCGCAACAAGGCAGTTTACACGTATGCCGTACGGCGCAAGGTCGAACGCAAGATATTTTGTCATAGCGCCGACTGCCGCCTTCGATATACCGTAAATTGCACGTCCTTCAACTGCACCCAAGCCCTGAACAGAGCCGATAAGCACAATTACGCCGCCGTTTTTTGCCATCATTTTTGCAGCCTGCTGTGATGAAAAAAACGTTCCCTTCACGTTGACGTCCATAACCGAGTCAAAACTTTCCTCGTCGGTTGAAAACGTGTCAAGACCTATTCCGAGATTTGCCGCATTTCCGATGAAAATATCAAGATAATCGGTGTTTTTTCTTATTTTTTCAAATGTGTTTTTTATATCGGAAACACACGAAAGCTCAAGCGAATAGCCGTATGCCTTAATGTTTTCAAATTCTTCCTCTATTCGCTTTGCCGCATTTTTTGCGTCGGTTTCGCTTCTGCTGGTGATGTGAACGTTGTATCCGTTTTTTGCAAGCTTTCTTGCAATTTCAAAGCCCGTGTTTTTGCTGCCCGCAGTTATAAGTGCGTTTTTGCTCATATTTACCGCCTCTTTTATAAATTTTTTAAATAATTTTTGCAATGCTTAAAAATATTTTATGTATGTTTCAAGCCCATTTTACAACAAATACTTGCAAAAATGAATATATTATTTTATAATATAAGATATAATATTTTATCATTTTAAAACTTTTTGAGAGGTGAAAAAATGAAGCAGCTTTTGCGGTATGTCATGGCATTTCGGGATAATTTTGTGCACGAGGATTACAAAGCCGAGGCAGATATTCTTGCGCTTATAGAAAGCGGCAGTTTTTTTCTTGACAGCGGGGATTTAAAATGCACTGTTTCTGCCGGGGAGGGTGCGTATTTTGAAAAGGGAAAGCATTATTTCAGACGTGCAAAAGAGCCGTTAAAGCTTCATCTTTTCAGATTTGAGTCGGAGGAAAAAATCTTTTTTGACAGCCGCATCACTTTTAAGAACAGCGGCAGAATTTTATCTGATTTTGAGCTTTTAAACAGGCTTAATGACGATATATACAGCGAAAATTTTGAATATAAGGCAAATATTTTTAATGATATTGCAAATTTGTATAAATTTGAAAATGTGCGCCCCGGCGATGAAAAAACAATAAAGGATGAAATTGTCGCAGACGCCGTAAAGACGCTTAACGAGGACTTTTTCAGAAACGGCCCGCTTATGTCGTTTGCGGAAAAATACAAAATTTCGTATGTTCAGTTTCTGCGCAGGTTTAAGGCGCAGACGGGAATTACGCCGTTTGAATACAGCGCACGGCTTAAGATGAAGAGGGCGGAATATCTTCTTGTCAACACCGACCTTGCCATAAAGGATATATCGCAGGTGTGCGGATTTGAAAACGAATATTATTTCAGCAATTTTTTTAAGAAAAGAAGTAAAGTTTCGCCGTCGAAATTCCGTGCGGAATCGTATGTTTTGTAGAACGGACGGAGCGCAATTCAAACAGGAACAAATTTTTTTTGTAAAATTGCAAATAACTTGTTGACAAAACAACAAGTTTGTGCTAAAATCTTTTTTGTAATATAAAAATGCGGAGGAAAATATTGGATAATAAAAATTTAAGTTTTGATAAAATAATGCTTATAAAAAGGTTTGAGGTGTTTTCCAACAACATTTCGATTATCCACAAAAACATCCGCCGCCTTAAAAACGAAGTTATGAAAGATTACGGTCTTACCGGCAGCCAGGGCATTTATCTGTCCTATCTTCTCTTATACAGGGACGGTCTTACGGTGTCAAGCCTTGCTGAGATTATCGGTGCCGACAAAGCTTCGGTTTCACGTGCTTTTTCGCATCTTTACAAAAAAGGGTATATTTATTATCCCAATTTTTGCGGAGAAAAAAAGTATAACACTCCGGCGGTAATCACACCGAAAGCGCAGGAGATAATGGTGCCTGTTGTGGAAACGATATCAAACCTTATAGATATCATAAGTCTTACGGATATTAAAGAGGACGACCGCACCACAATGTACCGCACGCTGCGCACAACGGCAGGAAACATTGCAAAATGCGTAAATAAAGAGATAAAATAATAAATAAAACTGAATATAAAATAACATTGCAGCTTTGTGCTGCATATATTTTTAGACCTGCTTGTTGATTTGTCAACAAGTTTTGATAAAAATTTTATTTTTTATGTTGTAAAATCAACAGGTAAGACGACACAATATTTTTTGAAAGGAAGTTCAAAATGAGCTTTAAAATTACGGGAACGGGCAGTTATCTTCCGCCTCTTTCGGTTACAAATGATGATTTGTCAAAGACGATTGACACCTCTGACGAATGGATAAAACAGCGCATAGGCATAAACGAGAGGCGCATTTCAACAGATGAATCGACGGCCGAAATGGGATATAAAGCGGCAAAAAAAGCGCTTGAAATGAGCGGTGTATCGGCAAACGAAATAGACCTTATAATTGCGGCGTCAATGACGGGGGATGACCTCTGTCCGACCACGGCGGGCTCTATAGAAAAGCTTTTGGGCGCAAAATGCCCGTGTTTTGATATAAACTCTGCGTGCAGCGGCTTTGTTTTTGCGCTTGATACGGCGGCAGGCTTTTTTGCAAGAGGAAAGGTTAAAAAAGCGCTTGTTGTCGGCAGCGAGAGAATAAGCAAAATTGTGGACTGGAAGGACAGAAACACCTGTGTTATATTCGGCGACGGAGCAGGCGCTGCCGTTCTTGAGGCAGGGGAAGGGTACATTGAATCACGCATAAACACCGACGGCGGCGACGACGTTATAAAAATTCCGTCGGGAACAAATCTTTCGCCGTATTATACCAAAGAAACCGAGGCACCGAAAATTTTTATGAACGGTCAGGAAACGTTCAAATTTGCGGTGAGCACCATGACGGACGATATTCTCTGCCTTGCGGATAAGGCGGGAATTTCAACCGACGATATAAAATATATTGTTCCGCATCAGGCGAATGTGCGCATTATTCAGTACGCAAGCAAAAGGCTTAAAATTCCTATGGAAAGGTTTTTTGTGAACATTCACAATTACGGCAATACGTCGGCGGCAAGCATTGCAATTGCGCTTGACGAGCTTAACCGCACAAAGGGTCTTTCAAGCGGCGATCTTATCGTTATGAGTGCGTTCGGCGGAGGGCTTTCGAGCGGCTCGTGCCTTATAAAATGGTAAAAATTAAAACCGATAAAAATTTAAAATTTTTATAAATAAACTTTATTTAACGGAGGAATTTAAAATGACTATTGACAAAATTAAAGAAGTTCTTGCAGACCACCTTGATACCGATACATCAGGTATCACAAACGAAACAACTTTCGACGACCTCGGCATTGATTCGCTTGAAACCGTTGAAATTATGATGGAGCTTGAGGACGAATTCGGAATTGAAATTTCGGTTGCCGATGTAGGCAAAACCGTAGGCTCGCTTGTTGAATATATAGACAGCAAAAAGGAGTAATTTTAGATATGCTTAATTCTGCAATATGCGATATGCTGAAAATTAAATACCCTGTTTTTCAGGGGGGTATGGCGCACATTGCCGACGCTCACCTTGCCGCCGCCGTTTCAAACAGCGGCGGTTTGGGCATAATTTCGGCAATGAATTATGACGCAGACTACCTTGAAAAACAGATTGACACGGCTTTTTCGCTTACCGACAAGCCGTTCGGGGTAAACGTTATGCTTATGAGTCCGCACACAGATGAGGTTGCAAGCCTTCTTGCCGAAAAAAAGGTGAGCGTTGTTACGACCGGTGCGGGAAATCCCGAAAAATATATGGATATCTGGAAAAATGCCGGGATTAAGGTTATTCCCGTGGTTGCGTCAACCGCTCTTGCAAAAATTGTTGAACGGCTCGGTGCGTCCGCTGTTATCGCAGAGGGCGGAGAGTCGGGCGGCCACGTGGGCGATACCACGACTATGGCGCTTGTTCCGCAGGTGTGCGATAAGGTTAGTATCCCTGTCATTGCGGCAGGCGGCATTGCAGACGGAAGGGGCGTTGCGGCGGCATTTATGCTCGGTGCGCAGGGCGTTCAGCTCGGCACAAGGTTTTTGGTTGCAAAAGAGTGCAGTGTTCACCAAAACTACAAAAACAAGGTGCTTAAAGCAGGCGATATTTCCACAATTGTCACAGGAAAGCGTCTGGGTCACCCGGTAAGAAGCATAAAAACACCGTTTTCAAGAGCATATGCCAAGGCGGAGTATTCAAGCATCTCGGATGAAGATTTGGAAAAAATGGCAGTCGGCTCTCTTCGCCTTGCGGCAAAGGACGGCGACGAGAAAAACGGATGTTTTCTTGCAGGGCAGATTGCTGGAATGGTAAACAAAGAGCAAAGCGCAAAGGAAATTATTGAAGAAATCTGCACCGAAGCGCAAAATATTTTGAAGGGGGCGGCAAAATGGGTAAATTAGCTATAGTTTTTTCGGGACAGGGGGCGCAATACCCCGGAATGGGAAAATCGCTTTACGAAAATTTTGACAGCGCAAAGAAGCTGTATGATTTTGCCGAAAATTTCAGAAACGGCACAAAAGAGCAGTCGTTTAACGGCACGAAAGAGGAACTTTGTCTTACAAAAAACACCCAGCCGTGCCTTTATCTTGTGGATTTGTGCGCAGCCCTTGCACTGTCTGAATACGGCATTGTTCCCGACGCAGTTGCAGGATTTTCGCTCGGTGAAATTGCCGCACTTGCATATGCAGGTGCGTATTCATACGAAAAAGGCTTTGAAATAGTTTGCAGCAGGGCGCTTTTTATGGACAAGGCGGCAAACGAGAACAAAACCTGTATGGCGGCTGTTTTAAAGCTTGACAGCAAGACGGTTGAAGATATATGCGCCAAAATACGAAACGGCGGCGAAAAAATTTACCCCGTAAATTACAATTCGCCCGTCCAGACAGTTGTTGCAGGTTCTCAGAGTGCCGTGGCTCTGTTTAAAGAAGAGGCAAAGCCTATGTCGGCACGTGTTATTGATTTGGCGGTAAGCGCCGCTTTTCATTCTCCGTATATGGACAATGCGGCGGATGATTTTTGCAAGTATCTTGAAAAAACGGAATTTGACAAGCTTAAAATGCCTGTTTATGCAAACTATACCGCAAAGGCATACGGAGAAAACATTTTTGATACGCTGAAAAAACAGATGAACAATCCCGTGCGCTGGTGCGATACAATAAAAAATATGATAGACGACGGATATACCGATTTTATAGAGACGGGCGCAGGAAAAACGCTGTGCGGTCTTATAGGAAAAATTTCGTCTGAAGTAAGAACGTATTCTGCCGAGGATTTTGAATCGGTTAAAAAGACTGTTGAGGCGGTGAGGGCAAATGCTTGAAAAAAAGGTTGCGCTTATAACCGGCGCTTCGAGAGGAATAGGCAGGGCAATTGCCCATAAATTTGCTCAGGAGGGCGCATATGTTGCGGCAATTTATTTCGGAAGTGAGCAAAAAGCCTTGGAATTAAAGAAAGAAATTGAGCAAATCGGCGGAAAAATAAATATCTACAAATGCAACGTTGCCGATTTTAACGAGTGTGAAAGCACCGTAAAAAAGGTGACTGACGATTTCGGAGGTATTGATATTCTTGTAAACAACGCAGGAATTACAAACGACAAACTTGTTTTGCAGATGAGCGAGAACGATTTTGACAGCGTTATAGATACAAACCTTAAGGGTGCATTTAATATGATTAAGCACTGCTACCGCAATTTTATGAAGAAAAAGTACGGTAAAATAATAAATATCAGCTCTGTTGCAGGCATTACGGGAAACAGCGGTCAGGCAAATTATTCGTCGGCAAAGGCAGGAATTATCGGTCTTACAAAAACCGTTGCAAAAGAGCTTGCGTCGAGAAACGTTTGCTGCAATGCCATTGCACCGGGATTTATTAAAACCGATATGACCGAAAACTTTTGCAATGACGAAGCAGTTATCTCGAAAATCCCCCTCAAAAGAGCAGGAAACGCCTGCGAGGTGGCAAATCTTGCCGCTTTTTTGGCAGACGATATTTCCGATTACATTACCGGCGAGGTTATACGCATTGACGGCGGAATAGCAATATAGAAGCGTAACTTTGTATATGAAAGGAATTTTTATATGAACAGAAAAGTGGTTGTAACGGGTATGGGCGTAATTTCGCCTGTCGGAAACAATAAAGAAGATTTTTGTAAAAGCCTTGCCGAAGGCAAAAACGGCATTGATACGGTTACAAAATTTGACATAACCGACTTTAAAGCTACGCTTGCAGGCGAAGTAAAGGATTTTGACCCTACCGTTTATATGGAAAAGGGCGAGGCAAGAAAGCTTGATTTGTATTCGCAGTATGCTTTGGCGGCGGCACATCAGGCGGTTTGCGACAGCGGTATTGACGAAAATATTGAACAAGAAAGACTCGGCGTATATTTCGGCTCGGGAATAGGCGGTTTCGATACAATCGTGAGCGAGCATACAAATCTTTTGCAAAGAGGGCCGAGACGTGTTTCGCCAATGTTTATTCCGAAGATGATTTCAAACATTGCCGCAGGAAACATTGCAATAAAATACGGTGCAAAGGGACCGTGCCTTTCGATTGTGACTGCGTGCGCAACAGGCTCTAACTGCATAGGCGAGGCTTACCGTGCAATAAAGGGCGGTTATACCGACGCAATCATTGCCGGCGGTGCGGAAGCGTCTGTAAATCCTTTGGGATTTGCAGGGTTTATAAATTGTATGGCGCTTTGCGAAAGCAGCGACAAAAACAGAGCCTCCATTCCGTTTGACAAGGAAAGATGCGGCTTTGTAATGGGCGAGGGCGCAGGCGCTCTTGTTCTGGAAGAATATGAACACGCAAAAAAAAGAGGGGCAAAGATTTATGCTGAAATAGCAGGCTACGGAAACACCTGCGACGCATATCACGTTACGGCTCCGTCACCCGAAGGCGAGGGCGGCGCAAACGCAATTATAAATTCGGTTAAGGATGTCGGCGATATAGAATACGAAAAGGTTTATATAAATGCTCACGGCACAAGCACTCCGCTTAACGACAAAACCGAAACGCTTGCCATTAAAAAAGCGTTCGGCGATGGTGCTTACAAGGTGCATATAAGCTCAACAAAATCAATGACGGGACATATGCTCGGCGCTGCGGGAGCTGTTGAGGCAATAGCTGCAATTTTTGCGCTTAACAAAAACCTTGTTCCGCCGACTATAGGATATAAAGTTCCCGATTCGGACTGCGACCTTGATTACACTCCGAATAAGGCTGTAAATACCGATATAAACCTTGCTCTTTCGGTATCTTTGGGATTTGGCGGTCATAATGCGTGCCTTGCGTTTAAGGAGATTTAAAATGAACAAAGATGAAATTATGAAAATTCTTCCTCACCGAAACAGTATGCTTTTAATAGATGAGGCATATGTGGACGGCGATATTGCAAGAGGATTAAAAAAAATTACCGGTGACGAGTGGTTTCTGGACGGGCATTTTCCGAATTCGCCCGTTGTTCCGGGGGTTATACTGTGCGAAATTATGGCTCAGTCGGTCTGCGTGCTTATGGCAGATAGGATGAAAGAAAACACTCTTCCGTATTTTACCGGGCTTGACAAGGTTAAATTTAAAAGTATGGTAAAGCCGGGCGACACCTTTGAAACCGAGTGCAGAATAAAACGTGTGTGTCAGCCGTTCTATTTTGCCGAAGGGGTAGGAAAGGTGGACGGAAAAATTGCCGTAAAGGCAGAGTTTTCGTTTGCGGTAATAGAAAATAAAAAAGAGGTGTAAATTTTATGCTGGATAAAATTTTTTCCCGTGATAAGGCTTTGGAAAAAAAGGTCTGCAAAAAGTGCGGCGGAGAGTTTGAATATGCCGACGCCGAGAAAAATTATATGATATGCCCTGGGTGCGATACGTATTTTCGTATGACCCCGAAGGAGCGTATTGCGCTTGTTTGCGACAGCTTTAAAGAAAAGGACAAAGACTTAAAAAGCAAGAATATTTTATCGTTCCCGGGATACGACGAAAAGCTTGACAGTGCATATAAAGCAAGCGGCTGCAATGATGCCGTGACATACGGAATTGCAGAAACAAACGGCATAAAATATGTTATTTTTGTAATGAATTCCTATTTTATGATGGGCAGTATGGGAAGAGTTGTCGGCGAGAAAATTACACGTGCGTTTGAGCTTGCGGCAAGCAAAAATCTGCCTGTTGTAGGGTTTACAACGTCGGGCGGCGCACGTATGCAGGAGGGTATTTTTTCGCTTATGCAGATGGCGAAGGTAAGCGGTGCGGTAAAGCGCCACAAGGACAAAGGGCTTTTATATATAACCGTTCTTACCGACCCCACAACCGGCGGCGTTACGGCAAGCTTTGCAATGGAGGGCGATATAATTCTCGCCGAGCCTAAGGCGCTTATTGGATTTGCCGGCGCAAGGGTTATTGAGCAGACAACGGGCGAAAAGCTTCCCGAAGGCTTTCAGAGAGCGGAATTTTTGCTAAAACACGGTTTTGTTGACAAGATTGTGCCGAGGCAGAAGCTTAAAAATACGCTTGCAGATATTTTAACACTTCATAATTGTTAAATTAAAATACCGGATGGGAGGCAAAATATGGACGCTTATCAGAGAGTTTTGAATGCACGTGACGGCAAAAGACCGTCCGGCGCATATTTTATTGACAGAATGATAACAAAATTTACCGAGCTTCACGGCGACAGGCGTTTTGCGGACGATAGCGCAATTATCGGCGGTATCGGATATCTTAACGATATGCCGGTTACGGTTGTTGCAATGGAGAGGGGCGGCACAATAAAAGAGCGTATGGAAAGAAATTTCGGCTGTCCAAGCCCCGATGGCTACCGAAAGGCGCTTCGTCTTATGAAACAGGCGGAAAAATTTCAAAGACCTGTAATATGCATAATAAACAGCTCGGGCGCATACTGCGGAATAGGCGCAGAGGAGCGCGGACAGGGGCTTGCAATTGCAGAAAACCTTATGGAAATGATGACTCTTAAAACGCCTGTTGTTTCGGTTGTTACGGGCGAGGGCGGCAGCGGCGGTGCGCTTGCGCTTTCGGTTGCGGATTCAATATTTATGCTTGAAAACGCTGTTTATTCGGTAATATCGCCCGAGGGCTGCGCAAGCATTTTGTGGAAGGATTCTTCCAAGGCTGCCGACGCTGCCGAGGCGCTTAAGCTTACGGCGAAGGATTTGAAAAAGTACGGTATTGCGGACGAGGTAATAAGCGAAGAAAACCGTACAAACGAAGAAATATGCGACGAGCTGAAAATAAAGCTTGTAAACAAAATAAAAAAGCTTAAGAAAATAGACACCGGTTTTCTTTTGGAGCAAAGGTATGAAAAATACCGCAGTATAGGAAGAATGTAGAAAAAAAGCAAGGTTTCTTTAAAGAAACTTTGCTTTTTTGTTATTATTGAAATTGTATTTCATATATTTATATTGACAAACAGATTATACTATTGTATAATTATGTCGTATAGTTGAAAAAATTGTATTTTTACGGAGGGGTAAAAATGGATCAAGAAAAAATTGATATGTTTATTATGACAAACCAGAAGTATTTTCCGTCTGAAAAGATTATGTATCTTAAGGACAAATTAAGAACAATCGACGAGCAGAAGTTCTCGCTTCTTACAACAATTGAGCTTAAAGACCCGACAACTATCTTGCTTGTGTCCATATTCCTTGGCGGACTCGGCATTGACAGATTTATGATAGGCGATACCGGTATGGGCATTTTAAAACTTTTAACTGCCGGCTGCTGCGGTATTCTTACCATTATCGACTGGTTCACAATTTCTAAAAAGGCAAAAGATTTAAACTTTAACAATGTTATGGCGCTCATCTGAGGCTGAAAAAATACTTAAACAAGACATTTTATGTTTTGTTGTGTTTGTTTTGTTTTTGCTTTTCGCCCGTTTCGGTTTTGTGTGCCCGGTTTTATATTTTTTCGGCATACCGTGTCCTGCGTGCGGAATGACAAGGGCGCTTGCAAGCCTTGCAAGGCTTGATTTTGCGCAGTATTTTAAATATAACGCTTTTGCTCTTCCGATGCTTTTGTGCGTCGTATCGGAGCTTCATAAGGGTTTGTTTAAAAAACATAAAAAAACAGTTGATATTGCGGTCTGCGCTGTTGCGCTTTTAAATTTCGGCTACTATATCACAAGATTGATAAATAAAGCCCTTCTTTGAACAAAAGAAGGGTTTTTGCTTTAAACAAGGAAACAATATTAAATTTAAGAATTAAAACCGTTTGATTAATTTATACTGTTTTTATGATAACTTTTGATAAATTAAAGGAGAGGTTTTAAAATGAAATTTGATTTTACCTATTACAATCCAACAAAGATTTATTTCGGCAAAAATGCGCTTGAAAATCTGGGCGGCGAGCTTAAAAACTACGGAGAAAACATTCTTCTTATGTACGGAAAAGGCTCAGCTAAAAAGAGCGGTTTGTATGACAAGGTTTTGAGTATTTTAAAAGCGGAAGGAAAAAAGGTTTTTGAGCTTTCGGGCATAAAGTCAAATCCTTCGTACAGTCAGCTTAAAGAGGGAGCACATATTGTAAAAGAAAACAATGTTGATTTAATTCTTGCTCTCGGCGGCGGCTCGGTTATCGACTGCGCAAAAGGCATTTCGGTATCGGCATACTGCGACGGTGATGCGTGGGAAAAATACTGGGTTAACTTTGAAGATGTCAACAATAAAATCGTTCCCGTTGCGTCAATTCTTACAATGGCGGGTACGGGTTCTGAAATGAACGGCGGTTCGGTTATCACAAACGAAGAAAAAATGCTTAAAAACGGTAGGGTATTTCCGGCAAACGTTAATCCCAAGTTTTCAATTCTTAACCCCGAATATACCTTCACCGTGCCGCAATATCAAATGGCAAGCGGAATTTTTGATACAATGTCGCACCTTTGCGAGCAGTATTTTTCGGGTGACGACGACAATACAACCGATTATATCATAGAAGGCGTTATGCGCTCGCTTATAAAAAGCGCTGCCGACGCTATGAAGGACAGCGAAAATTACGAGGCAAGAAGCAATATTATGTGGTGCGCAACAATCGGTCTTAACACCGTTACCGGGCTTTCAAAGGAGCAGGACTGGGAGGTTCATATGATTGAACATCAAATCGGCGCATATACCGACTGTGCCCACGGCGCCGGTCTTGCAGTTATTTCGCCCGCTTATTACAGACATATCGCAAAATACGGAACGGATAAATTTGTGCGCTTTGCAAAGAATGTCTGGGGCATAGATATCGGCAATGCGGGTAAGGGCGCTTATGCCGAGGCAGGCATTGCGGCACTTGAAGATTTTATTCATCTTTTAAAGCTTCCGACAACATTAAGGGAGCTTGGCGCAACGGAGGATATGCTTCCTAAAATAGCAAATTCAACCGTTCTCGGCGGCGGTTATAAAAAGATGGACGAAAACGATATTTACAACGTCTTGAAAAAATGCTTTTGAATAAAAGAAAGAAAAAACACACTTTCACTAAAGCCGCTCTCCGATAAGAAAGCATTGCCTTAAAAACATATTTTTTGCGCCTTTCTGCGTTAAAAAAACTCGCAATCCGTCAGGATTACTCGCTTTTTTGCCTTGAAATTCATCAAAAAATCTTGCTTTTAAGGTGCAAAGCAGTTTTGAATATTGGATTTTACAATTCAGACAAGAAATAAAACCTGCCATTATGCTTATCGCATATGGCAGGTTTTTGACGTAGTATGAATTTAAAATGCGGCTTCAAAACCAATGCTTTCTTATCGGGGAGCTGCCAAAGTGTGTTTTTTATGCAAAAAACGCCATTTAAACGTGAAAAATTAAAAAATTACCAAAAAAGTGTTGCAAGTTTTGCGCAAATAGATTATACTATAAGAATGATACAATAGGGATAGAAAGGTTTGAAATAAAAATGAGATTATCTAAGTATTTGCTCCCGACATTAAGAGAGGTGCCTGCCGAGGCGGAAATCGTAAGCCATCAGCTTATGCTCAGGGCAGGACTTATGCGCAAGCTTGCTTCGGGAGTGTATTCTTATCTTCCTATGGGGCTTAAAACTCTTCGTAAGGTTGAAAACATAATAAGAGAGGAAATGAACAGAGAGGACGCAATAGAACTTATTATGTCGGCTCTTCTTCCTGCCGAAAGCTATATGGCGTCGGGAAGATGGGAGGTTTTCGGCTCGGAAATGTTTCGTTTGAAAGACCGTTCCAACCGTGATTTCTGCTTAGGACCGACCCACGAAGAAATTTTTACCGAAACGGTTAAGAATACGGTAAAATCGTACAAGCAGCTTCCTATGACGATTTATCAGATTCAAACAAAATACCGTGACGAGCGCCGTCCGAGATTCGGCGTTATAAGAAGCAGAGAATTTATAATGAAGGACGCTTACAGTTTTGATAAGGACGAAGCGGGTCTTGATATTTCGTATAAAAAAATGTATTCGGCATATAACAAGGCATTCAAAAGAATGGGTCTTGATTTTATAATCGTTGACGCAGATTCCGGTGCAATGGGCGGCAGCGGCTCGCAGGAATTTATGGTTAAGTCGGATATCGGCGAAGATACAATCGCATATTGCGAAAAATGCGGCTACAGTGCAAATTCGGAAAAAGCGGTTTGTATTCCCGACCCTGCAAAAGAGGAGGAAATGCGTGAGGTTGAAAAAATCCACACTCCGCACGCCGGCACAATAGACGAGCTTGTAAAAGGTCTTAATCAGACTGCCGATAACTTTGCAAAAACGCTTATTTACAAGGCGGACGACAAGTTTGTGGCAGTTATGGTAAGAGGCGACAGGGATGTTAACGAAACCAAGCTTGCAAACCATTTAAAAGCGCTTTCGCTTGAGCTTGCGGCGCCTGCGGACGTTATGGAAATCACGCACGCAAACATTGGCTTTGCAGGACCGATAAATCTCGGCATTGAGGTTATTGCCGACAATGAAATTATGAATATGAAAAACTTTTTGGTGGGCGCAAACGAATCGGATTACCACTTTATAAACGTTAACGTGGGACGTGATTTCACACCTGATTTTGTAGGCGATTTCAGAACTGTTGTCGAGGGCGATACCTGCCCGAAATGCGGCGGAAAAATGAAAATCTGTCAGGGCATTGAGGTTGGACACATATTTAAACTCGGAACAAAGTATACCAAGGCTCTTGACTGCACCTTCCTTGATGAGGACGGAAAGCCGAAGGTGCCGATTATGGGTTGCTACGGCATAGGTGTAAATCGCTGCGTTGCGGCAATTATTGAACAGCACAGCGACGAAAAGGGCATTATCTGGCCTATGAGCGTTGCACCGTTTGAGGTAATTCTGGTTGTTCCGAATATGAAAAGCGAGGAACAGGTAAAGGGCGGCGACAAGCTTTACGAAATGCTTAAAAATGAAGGCATCGACGTGCTTTACGACGACAGAAACGAGCGTGCCGGGGTTAAATTCAACGACGCAGACCTTGTGGGTATTCCGATAAGAATTACCGTCGGCAAAAAGTATAGCGAAGGAATTGTTGAATTTAAAGAAAGAAAATCCGATACGGTTTTGGAGCTTTCTGTTGAAGAGGCAATTAAAAAAGCGAAAGAAATTATAGCTCAAAAATAATGAAGGGAAAGATATAAATGTCAAAGGTCAGAACACGATTTGCACCCAGCCCCACGGGTTATATGCATATCGGAAATTTAAGAACAGCGCTGTATGCCTACCTTTTAACAAAGCATATGGGCGGCGACTATATTTTGAGAATTGAGGATACCGACCAGGAAAGATATGTTGACGGTGCGGTTGATTTGATTTACAGAACGCTTAAGGAAACGGGAATTAAGCACGACGAAGGTCCTGATGTGGGCGGTGAATACGGTCCGTATATTCAGAGCGAGAGAAGAAACATATACAAAGAGTATGCCCAAAAGCTTGTTGAGCTTGGCGGCGCATACTATTGCTTCTGCGACAAAGAACGTCTTGACAAGCTTAAAGAGGCGCAGCTTGCACACAAAATGACGCCGAAATACGACGGCTGCTGCAGAGGTCTTTCAAAAGGGGAAATCGAAGAAAAGCTTAAAGCGGGCGTTCCTTACGTTATAAGACAAAAAATCGACCCGCACGGCACAACAACCTTTGAGGACGCAGTTTTCGGAAAAATCACGGTTGAAAATTCCACGCTTGACGATAACGTTCTTTTAAAATCGGACGGACTGCCGACATACAACTTTGCAAATGTTGTGGACGACCATTTAATGCATATTACGCACGTTATAAGAGGAAACGAATACCTTTCCAGCACGCCGAAATACAATCTTTTGTATAAGGCCTTCGGATGGGAAATTCCGACATATATTCACGTTTCGCCCATTATCAAAGAGTCGGGCAAAAAGCTTTCAAAGCGTGAGGGCGATGCGTCGTATGAAGATTTTATAAATAAAGGATATCTAAAGGACGCTATCATAAACTACATTGCGCTTCTGGGCTGGAGCCCCGGCGGAGATAAAGAAATCTTTACAATGGACGAGCTTATCGAAAATTTCAGTATTGAAGGAATAAGCAAATCTCCGGCTGTTTTTGACGAGAAAAAATTAAGCTGGCTTAACGGCGAATATATAAGAAAAATGACGGTTGACGAGTTTAAGGAAAAGGCAAATCCGTATTTTGACAAGGCGGTTAAAACAGATGTTGACAAAGACGAGCTTGCACGTCTTTTGCACGACAGGTGCGAAAAGTTTTCGGATATACCCGAGCAGATTGATTTTATAGACGCTCTGCCCGAGTATGACATTTCGCTCTATACCCATAAAAAGATGAAAACAAATCCCGAAAATTCGCTTGAAAGCCTTAAAAATTCGCTTCCCGTTATCGAGGGTATTTCGGATTGGACGGAAGAAAACATTCACAATGCGCTCTTTGAGCTTATTGAAAAGCTCGGCGTTAAAAACGGAATAATTCTTTGGCCCTTGCGTGTTGCGCTCAGCGGAAAGGCATTTACGCCCGGCGGAGCTATCGAGCTTGGATATATTCTCGGAAAAGACGAGTCTGTAAAAAGAATTAAAAAGGGAATTGAAAAATTAAGCTGAGGCAAAAATCTTTTGCCTTTATGCTTTTAAGGAGGCGGTTATGTGCTTTATGTAATGCTGTCTGTCGCACTTGTTATAATCGACCAGATTACAAAATTTATGACGGTAAAAAACATTCCGTTTGAAGAAAGCATAACTGTTATAAACGGTATTTTGTCGCTTACCTATATAAAAAACACCGGTGCGGCGTGGGGAATTTTTTCGGGAGCGAGATATTTTTTCATAATCTTTACCGCCGCCGTGCTTATTGCGCTTACGGTTGTGATAATTAAAAAGCGGACTGCAAGTAAAATTTTTAATTTGTCAATATCGCTTGTTTATGCCGGCGCAACGGGAAATTTTCTTGACAGAATTTTTCGTGGCGGAAGTGTTGTGGATATGATTAAGCTTGATTTTATAAATTATCCCGTCTTTAATTTTGCCGATTGCTGCGTGGTTACAGGCGCTGTGCTTTTGTGCGTTTACATTGTTTTTTATTATGACGCCGACAAAAAAAGCAGAACAAATTCCAAGGAGAGGGATAATGGATAAAATAACTTTGGAATGTGCGTGCGGCGGCGAGAGGATAGATAAGTTTATAAAAATTGAATCGCTTACACGTTCGGCGGTGCAAAAGCTTATTGAGGACGGCTGTGTTACCGTCAATAACCAAAAGGTGCGCCCGAGCTATAAAATGTGCGCAGGCGATATTGTTGAAATTTCGGATTTTGAGCCTAAGGAGCTTGACATAGAGCCGGAGGATATTCCGCTTGACATTGTTTATGAGGACGAGAGTCTTTTGGTGGTAAACAAGGGCAAGAATATGGTTGTCCATCCGGCTGCCGGCAACTATTCGCACACGCTTGTAAATGCGCTTTTGTATCACTGCAAGGGCAATTTAAGCGCTATAAACGGCGTTATACGGCCGGGAATTGTTCACCGTATAGATAAAGATACGTCGGGGCTTTTGCTGGTTGCAAAAACCAACAAGGCGCACCTTTCGCTTGCGGAACAAATCAAAAACAAAACCGTAAAAAGACGGTATATCTGCATTGCGAACGGCGTTGTCGAAACAAACAGGGGAGTTATCGACGCACCAATAGGCAGACATCCTTCCGAACGCAAAAAAATGGCTGTTACAAGCAAAAATTCAAAAAATGCAGTCACTCATTTTGAGGTTCTGGAAAGATTTAGCGGCTACACTTATCTTACCTGCCGCCTTGAAACGGGCAGAACGCACCAGATAAGGGTGCATCTTAAATATATCGGACATCCGGTTCTGGGTGACTGTGTTTACGGCCCGAAGAAAAACGAGTTTAATCTGACGTCGCAGGTTTTGCACGCAAAGACAATCGGGTTTGTTCATCCCGAAACCGGGAAGTATATGGAATTTGACAGCGAAATTCCCGATTACTTTAATAATATTTTGAATTTATTAAGAAATAAATAAAGATAGGAGAATTTGTATGGACGTTTTTTGCGAGTATATCGTAAAGGTTAAAAAAAATCCGCTCGAAATGACGCTTTCTGTTTTGGGAGTAATCGTTGGCGTAATTCTTCTTGGGCTTTCGGTGCCGTTTTTGTTTTCGGCAATTTCAAGCATTGTTCTTTTGATTGACGCTGCGGCAATTTACGGCGTTTATATTCTTATCACGCATTTTAACGTTGAGTATGAATATATTCTCACTAACGGCGACCTTGACGTTGATAAAATTGTTGCAAAGAGAAAGCGAAAAAGAATGCTCAGTTTTTCTACAAAAGAGTTTGAAATTGTTGCGCCCTATAAATCGGGGCAGAATTATGCAAACGTTCTTGACCTTGGCACAAGAAACTACGAAAATGCATATTATGCGGTTTTTTCAAAAGACGGACAGAAAAAAACGCTTATTTTCAACCCGCCTCAAAAAATGATTGAGGCTATGAAAACCTATTCGCCCCGAACGGTTCATCTAAAGGGCGAACCGGAAAATTATTAAGGCTCGGAGGCATATAATTATGTCAGTCGGCATTGATATTGCAAAAATTTCACGTTTTGAAAAGCTTGCTGCGGACGAAAGATTTTTGAAAAAAGTTTTCTCGGACAAGGAAATACAATACTTTAAAAGACGCTGTTTTAATGTTGACACCGTATCCGGCGCTTTCTGCGCAAAAGAGGCGCTCGCAAAGGCTTTGGGATGCGGTCTTTCAAGGCTTATGCCGTGCGAAATTTCGGTTGTAAGAAATGATTTGGGAAAGCCGTATTTTGAATTTTCAAAGCGTGCCGAAAGTGCGCTTAAAATCGCAAGCGCCAAGAATATTTCGCTTACAATCTCGCACGATAACGGTATGGCGGCGGCAGTTGTAATTATCGAAAATGATGAAAATTATCAAAGATTTGTTGCCGCTTCGCAAAAAAGTGATACCGATAAAGAAGGAATAATTTCGCTTAAAACCGCAAGAAAAATTTTGCCCGTGCGCAGTGAAAATTCTCATAAGGGCACCTTCGGAAGGCTGTTTGCAATTGCCGGCAGCACAGGCTTTACCGGTGCGGCGCGTCTTGCGTGCGAGGCGGCGCTGAAGGCAGGAAGCGGTCTTATTACGCTCGGTGTTCCGAAAAGCCTGAACAGCATTTTTGAAGTTGCGCTTAAAGAGGTTATGACGTATCCTCTTTGTGACAATGACGGAATTTTGTCGAAAAATGCTTTTGGCAAAATAGAAGAATTTTTGAAAAAATGCGACGTGTGCCTGCTCGGCTGCGGAATGTCCGATACTGTCGACACAAGATATATTACCGAAGAAGTTATAAAAACGTGCGAAAAGCCGCTTATTATTGATGCGGACGGAATAAATGCTCTTTCTGCGAATATAAATGTATTAACAAATCATAGGCAGAGTATTGTTCTTACGCCTCATCCGGCTGAGTTTGCACGTCTTGCGCATAAGGATTTGGACTGCGTTTTGAAAAACGGCGAGGCTTTGGCGGTTGATTTTGCAAAAAAATATGACGTAACGGTTGTGTTAAAATCGCACCGTACAAAGGTTGTTTTACCCGACGGAATGGTTTTTTCAAACGTTTTGGGGAATTCGGGTATGGCAACGGGCGGCAGCGGAGATGTGCTTGCGGGAATTATAGCCTCTTTTGCAGGTCAGGGCATTGATGTTTGCAGCGCCGCAGTTTTAGGAGTTTATGTTCACTCGCTTGCTGCCGATATGGCTGCGTTAAAGCTTGGCGAATATTCGCTCACACCCACAGATATTGTTGATACGCTTGCCTATGCTTTAAAATATCTGGGAGGTTAAGGCTTGAAATTTTTAAGATATTTTTCTCTTGTTTGCGCATTAAGTTTGCTTACAGGGTGCGGTGCGCCAAAAAAGCAGACGTTTGAGGAACGTTTTGATAAAAAGTATCTTGATATGCAAAGCTATGCCGCAAGCGGCAGCATAACGGTTTACAGCAACAAAACCGAAAATGAGTATAAGTTTTTTATGTGCTCCGAAAAGGACGGGCCGCACCTTATAGACTATCCCGATGACAAGCTTAAAATTGTCTTTAAGGACGGCGAGGCGCTTATTGTAAACAGAAAGACAAACGGAAAAGAAACGGTCAGAGAGGAAAAGGACGAGTATCTGCACCTGTTTCCCGATAAGTTTTTAAAACAGTACATTTCCGAAAAGGGCGCAGAATATGTTTATGAAAAAAGCGGTGCGAATATCGGCATAAAATGTGATGTTTCCACAAAGAGCGGCGATAATCTGGTTGAAATTATGCTGCTTGACGAAAAAAAGCTTAATCCCAAGCTTTTTACAGTTTACCGCAAGGGCGGAGAGAAGCTTTTTGAAATGAAATTTGACGAATTTGAGTTTGTAAAAAAATTCAAAGACGGTGTTTTTAATACAGAAGGGGATACCAATGAGGGCTTGGAGAGAGATAAATCTTGACGCTATAAAAAATAATGTAAAAAATATACGTTCGCTTTTAAACGAAAAGACACGTCTTCTTGCAGTAATTAAGGCAGACGCATACGGCCACGGCGCCGTCGAGGTTGCAAAAACGCTGCTTTTTGAAGGCGGTGCGGATTATTTCGGCGTTGCCACCTACAGCGAGGCGGAGCAGTTAAGAAGAGCCGGAATAAGTGCGCCGATTTTAATTCTCGGCGCTGTTTTTGACGACGAATACGAAAACCTTGTGAAGGACGACATCACTCTTACGGTTTTTGATTTTAACACTGCGAAAAAACTTTCGGATACTGCGAAAAAATGCGGAAAGACAGCAAAAATTCATATAAAAATCGATACCGGAATGGCAAGAATAGGATTTTTGCCCGGCAGCGAAGCGGTTGGTGAAATAGAAAAAATTTCAAGGCTTGAAAATATCGAAATCGAAGGAATGTTTTCTCACTTTGCCAAGGCGGACGAAAAGGACAAATTGCCTACAAGAGTGCAGTTTGAAAAGTTTATGTCAATAAGAAACGAGCTTTTGAAAAGAGATATCAAAATTCCGATATGCCACATCTGCAACAGTGCGGGAATTATGGAATTTCCCGAATATCATCTCGATATGGTGCGCAGCGGAATTATAACCTATGGGCATTATCCGTCAGATTTTGTTGACAAAACACGTCTTAAATTGGAGAGCGCAATGACCTTTAAAAGCAGGGTTGTATATATAAAAACTGTTGAAAAGGGTACCGAAATAAGCTACGGCGGAATATTTACCGCCGACAGAAAAATGAGGGTTGCAACCGTTGCAACAGGGTATGCCGACGGATACAACAGACTGCTGTCAAACAGGGCATATGTGCTTATAAACGGTGAAAAATGCAGGGTTCTGGGAAGGGTTTGCATGGACCAGCTTATGGCGGACGTAACAGATTTAAAAAATATAAATTTGGGTGATGAAGTTATATTATTTGGAAAAAGCGGCAATAATACTGTTACCGTAGAGAAGACTGCTGAAATCATAGGTACAATCAACTATGAGGTGCTGTGCTCGCTCAGCGGCCGTGTTCCCCCAATTTACATAAAGGGAGCTTAATTTGGAATAAACTGCATTTGACAAATTATCAATTGTAAGTTATAATTTTATTATCTGAAATAAGCTTTTATATATGTAAATTAAAGTAATAAATGAAGTTTGGGGGGCTTGACTGTCTTGGCACATCACAAAAAAATTCTCATCACCGTTTCCGATTCGCTGCTTGAAGAAGTGGACCTTATGGCACATCGGCAAAACGTCAACAGAAGCGAATTTATACGTGAGGCAATGAAGATTTACATCAAGGACCGAAAAAAACAACACCGCAACGAAATGATGAAAAAAGGCTACGAGGATATGGCTAAAATTAATTTGGAATTTGCAAGGGTTTGTTTTGAGGCAGACTGTCAGCAGCAGCAAAGCTACGAGGAGAAACTTTCGGAGTGTGAATAAGCGTGGTTGTAAAACGTGGAGATGTTTTTTATGCTGATTTAAGTCCTGTTGTCGGCTCTGAACAGGGCGGTGTAAGACCTGTGCTCGTTATTCAGAACGATATCGGAAACAAGTACAGCCCGACCGTAATTATTGCGGCTGTCACTTCGCAGATTAATAAGGCTAAGCTTCCGACGCATATCGAAATTTCGGGAGATGAGTACGGTCTTAACAAAGACTCGGTTATTCTTGCCGAGCAGGTGCGCACAATTGATAAAAAACGTCTTAAAGAAAGGATCGGACATCTTGACGAAAATCTTATGGCAAAAGTAAATGACGCCCTTCAGGTAAGTTTCGGGCTTGACGAGTAGAGTCTTTGTAGAAAATCTACATAGGCATTAAAAGTCAGGCTCCGCAAACGGCACGGATTCAGACAAAGACCTTTGCGCAAGGCTTGCGCAGGGGTCTTTTTTGTTTATAATCTTTTGTTTATAAATTGATGTTTTTTACAAAAACAGGTAAACTTTTTTGTGTTATTTGCCATATTTTTTTTAATTTATCAAAACACCTTGCATATTGAGTCTTGGTATGATATCATTAAATCAGCTAAAAGTAAATTTTTACTTTCGGGAAGGCTTAATATTTTTATAAGGAGTGATTTTGATGGTTAATTTAATCGTCGGAAAAAAGGGTACCGGAAAGACCAAAACGATGCTCGACAAGGTAAATGAAGCAATAAACACCGCACACGGAAACATTGTGTTTATCAATTCGGGCGACAGACACACTCTTCAGTTAAACTACGCTATCCGTCTTATTGATTCAAGCGAATATGCCATTAAAACCTACAGAGAATTTATTTGCTTTTTAAACGGTGCGCTCTCGCAGAATTATGATATTACCCATATTTTTGTTGACAGCCTGTTTAAAGTTGTAAATGACGAAAAGGAAAAACTGGATGAATTTATAGACGAAATAGATAAAATCGCAAAAGATAAAAACATCAATTTCACCATTACTGTCAGTGCAGACAAATCGGAGCTTCCCGAAGCGGTATACGGTTATATAGTTTAATAAATACATAATTGTCAGCGCACATGTTGTGCGCTGATTTATTTCGGCAAAATGTTCATTGAAAGGATTTGACAGATTATGAAAATTACTTATCTCGGTCAGGCAGGGCTTCTTTTTGAAAACGAAAACGTTAAAATTATGGTTGACCCGTATCTTTCAAACAGCGTTGTAAGGGTTAATCCCAATAATTACCGCAGAGTGCCGGTGGACGAAAGATTTTTGGAAATCGTGCCCGATATTCTTATTCTTACACATAATCACCTTGACCATACTGACCCCGACACACTTGTTCACTATATTTGCGGCGAAAAAAAGGTTACGGTTCTTGCGCCCGAGGCTGCGTTTGAAGAGGCAAGAAAAATAGGAAACAGAAATCAGAATTATGTAAAATTCAACCGTCATTGTGAGTGGACGGAAAAAGGTGTTCACTTTACATCCGTTCTTGCAGCGCATTCCGACCCGCACCCGATTGGCGTTATTATTGACGACGGCGAAAAGAAATACTATGTCACGGGCGACACCCTCTATAACAGAGATATTTTTGACGATATCCCGGATGATATCGACGTTTTGTTTATGCCGGTAAACGGACTCGGAAACAATATGAACAAGACCGATGCGGCACGTTTTGCAAAGAAGATAAACGCAAAAAAAGTTGTTCCTTTCCACGTTGGAATGTTTGACGACTTTACCGCCGGAGACCTTGATGCTGACAACAAGGTTATCCCTGTTATTTACGAGGAAATTAAGCTTTAATCCGTGTAATAAATTGTCAAAAAATGAGATACGGTTTTTTAAAAAAACATTTGACTTTTATTTACCGATATGGTAAACTATTCATTGAGCGGATTTGGCGCTCGCAAATTTTTTAGGAGGTACTTTAGATATGCAAAAAGGTACAGTAAAATGGTTTAATGCTGAAAAAGGCTACGGCTTTATTGAGTGCGAAGACGGCACAGACGTTTTTGTTCATTTTTCGGCAATCACAATGGACGGCTACAAATCACTTGCTGAAGGTGATAACGTAGAATTTGAAGTTATCGAAGGAAACAAAGGCCCTCAGGCTGCAAATGTTACAAAGTGCTGATTTGGGCATCTGATGCAAGGGTTTAAATATAGATTTATTTTTTAAGAAAGTGTATATTTATAGCTCGATAATTACAAACCTAACAACACCCCCGATGGCATTCATTGGGGGTGTTTAAGCGTAATGCCGGGCTTTTTTGAGGTTACGAAATGGAAAAAGATTTAATTAGCGAAATTACGCAGAAAAAAGATTCCTTCAGCAAAGGACACAAAAAAATTGCGGATTATATTGTAAAGCACTACGACAAAGCGGCGTTCATAACGGCGTCAAAACTCGGAAAAGTTGTGGGAGTGAGCGAATCTACCGTTGTAAGATTTGCGGTGGAGCTTGGATTTGAAGGATATCCGAAGCTTCAGAAGGCTTTGCGGGAGCTTATACGCAACAAGCTTACGAGCGTTCAGAGGATGGAAATAGCAAAGACGCATATCGACGAGCAGAATGTGTTAAAATCCGTGCTTATATCGGATATGGAAAAGCTTAAGCAAACCGAGGACGAAATTGACAAACAGGCGTTTGACGGTGCGGTTTCCACAATTTTAAATGCCGAAAATATTTATATTCTCGGTGCAAGAAGCTGTTATTCAATTGCAAATTTTCTGGGATTTTATCTTAATCTTATTTTCCCGAACGTTAAGATAATAAGCACAAACAGCGCAAGCGAAACGTTTGAACAAATTTACAGAATCGATAAAAATGACGTTGTTATTGCAATAAGCTTTCCGAGGTATTCAAGGCGCACCATAAACGCTTTAAAATATGCACACGAAAAAAAGAGCGGAATTATTGCAATTACCGACAGCAAAAATTCTCCGATTACCGAAAACGCAAGCTACACTCTTACGGCAAGGTGCGATATGTCCACGTTTGTTGACTCGCTCGTTGCACCGCTTTCCGTTATCAATGCGCTGATTGTGGCGCTTGTTATAGAGCGTAAAGAAGAGGTCGGAAAAACTTTGTCCGAGCTTGAGGATATTTGGGACGAATATGAGGTTTACGAAAAATACATAAAATAAACGGGGTGCTATCGTGGATATTGTCTGCGTTATAGGCGGAGGCCCTGCGGGTATGCTTGCCGCAGCCGTTGCCGCCGCAAGAGGCAAAAGGGTTGTGCTTGCCGAAAAAAACAATATGCTCGGAAAAAAGCTTCTTATAACGGGAAAAGGGCGCTGCAACATAACAAATTCGGCAGATATTGAGGACTTTTTTAAAAATGTGCCGCACAATTCAAATTTTTTATACAGCGCATTTTATACTTTTACAAATACCGACCTTATAAGGCTTTTGAATAAGCTTGGGCTTGAAACCAAAACAGAGCGGGGCGGAAGGGTTTTTCCTGTCAGCGACAGGTCAAAAGATGTTTTAAATGCCCTTAAAAAACTGCTTTCAAAAAACGGCGTTGCGGTATATAACGGCACCGTTTGCAATATTTTAAATGACAGCGGCAGAAAAAAAGTGGTTTTTGCAGACAAAAAATGCATTGTGTGCGATAAAGTTATAATTGCCACGGGAGGCTTAAGTTATCCGTCAACCGGCTCTACCGGCGACGGATATGAGTTTGCAAAAAAGTTCGGTCATACGGTTGTTGCGCCGAAACCGTCGCTCGTGCCGCTTGAAACCAACGAAAACGTATATCCTATGATGGGATTGTCGCTTAAAAATGTTATTTTGCGCATTTTTGACGGCAAAAAAGAAATTTTTAGCGATATGGGCGAAATGCTGTTTACGCATTACGGAATATCAGGCCCGCTTGTTCTCAGCGCAAGCAGTCATATGCAGTATGAAAAGCTTAAGGATTATTCGGTTTTTATAGATTTAAAACCTGCGCTCGACGAAAAAACGCTGGATAAGCGTATTCTGCGTGATTTTGACGGCTTGAAAAACAAAGATTTTATAAACTCCCTTTCGCTTCTTCTGCCGCAGAAAATGATTGTGCCGATTGCCGATTTATCGGGAATACCGCATCACAAAAAGGTGAATGAAATAACAAAGGAGGAGCGGAAAAATCTTGTTTCGGCGATAAAAAATTTTCCGCTTACCGTAAAAAATTTCAGACCTGTTGCCGAGGCTATTGTTACATCGGGCGGAGTGAGCGTTAAAGAAATAAACCCTTCGACAATGGAGTCGAAGCTTGAAAAAGGGCTGTTTTTTGCCGGCGAGGTTATAGATGTTGACGCATATACCGGCGGCTACAATTTGCAGATTGCTTTTTCAACGGGATATCTGGCAGGAAAGAGCGTATAATGCTTTTTATTTGAATTTAATTTCCCTTTTTTTCATAAAATATGTTTTGTAGGGTATGATGGCAAAAGGAAATTTTTATGAAAGCGGTGGGGAAATTGAAAAAACTTACAAAAAAGATAAATTTTAATGTCGATAAAATTTTGATAAGGCTGTGCATTATCTCGTTTGCAATAGTCACAGCGTCGCAGATTGGTCTTAAAATTCCTGCTGTTAAGGGTATTTTTACCGATATCGAGGTTTTTGAAGGAACGGCAGTGGGAGAGGATAAGGACGCAATAAATTCCGGTACCGTAACGCTTGAGCTTTTGGAGGGCGAGCCGAAAAACGAGCTTGAGATTATGGTAAACGGCGAAAAGGTAGACGTTTTTGACAAAAAAATAAAAGAGGTAGAACTTTTGAGCACCTCGGTTGTTGAAATAAAATCTTTGTCAAACGAAAAATACACTGTAAGAATTGCCGGTATGACGGGCGATTTAAAGCTTGCAACGGCAAAAAACGACGTCCCGGTTAAAAAAGGTATAAATTTTGTGGGAAGATTAATTCTTGCAAATTAAAAAAAGTGTTGTAAAATATTCGGATTTGTAGTATAATGTAGTTTGTATTATGGTAGCAAAGGAGAAAACTATGAACGACAATGAAATAGGCAGCCGTGATGTGGCTGCGGCGGCAATTTCCATTGCCCTGACAAAGGGCAGGAGCGCCGAACGTGAATATATTGAAGAAAAGAGCCGTGACGGATTTGTTTGCTCGGCGGTTGATTACGGCGGAGAGTTTATAACGAACATAAACAAAATTGTCGAACGTGCGGTTGTTTCGGCGGTAAGAGAGGGTGTTATATCCAGCACTCACCGTGAAGAGGGCGCTGTAATCGGCGCAACGAGAGAGGCAATTACGCAGGTTATGGATAAGGCAATCGGGCTTAATGTCGGCGGTAAAATAGGCATTGCACGGTATAAAGAGCATCTTTGCGTGTGCATATTTTTTGCAATCGGTATGCTTCATCTTAACGAGGTGGGCGTGGGATTGGGTCACCGTGTTATATAAGCCCGTTACAAAAATTCGGAGGAAACAATGAAATTTACAAATATCGCAATTGACGGCCCTTCAGGTGCGGGCAAAAGCACTTTGGCACGTCTTATTTCCGAAAGGTTAGGATATTTATACATAGATACCGGCGCTATGTACCGTGCGGCGGCGCTTAAAATGATAAATCTTGGAATTGACATAAAAAACGATACCGCAAGCGTTGCAGAGGCTATTTCCGATACCGATATCAGGCTTTCGCACATCGGAGGCAGCCAGCACATTTTTCTTGACGGCAAAGACGTTACCGATTTTATCAGAACCGGCGAGGTATCTATGGGTGCGTCGGCGGTTGCGGCGATAAAACAGGTGCGTTTAAAGCTTGTTGAGCTTCAGCGGAAAATTGCGGAAAACAACAACTGTATTATGGACGGAAGAGATATAGGCACATTTGTTCTTCCAAATGCGGATATTAAAATTTTTCTTACGGCGAGCGCCGAAAAGAGGGCGCAGAGGCGGTATGCGGAGCTTTTGGAAAAAGGCGCAGACGTTTCGTATGACGAGGTTTTGGCTGATATGATAAAGCGTGACAAAAACGACTCGGAAAGGTCTTTTGCGCCGCTTAAAGAGGCGCCCGACAGTATAAGGGTTGACACAAGCGACATTGACCTTGACGGTTCGGTTAAGCTGATTGAAGATATTATTTTATCAAGATTGGGAAAAAAATTATGATTTTACGTTTTATAGAATTTCTGGTAAGGCTTTTTTGCAGAATAATTTTCAGAATTGAAATAATCGGCACGGATAACATTCCGTCCGACGGCGCCTGTATGGTTTGCGCAAATCATCAAAGCAACTGGGACCCTGTTATTCTTATACTTTTTCTAAAGCGCAAAGTGCATTTTATGGCAAAGAGCGAGCTTTTTGAAAACTTTTTTCTCGGAAAGCTTTTAAAAGCGGAGGGCGTTATTCCCATAAAGAGGGGTGCTGCGGATATCCAGGCTGTCAAAGCCTCCATGGAGGTTTTAAAAAGCGGCAATGTTTTGGGTATGTTTCCTACCGGGACACGCACAAAAAATATTGACAGCGCAGAGGCGAAAAAAGGCGCTGCTCTTATTGCGTCACGCACGGGCGCATATGTTGTGCCTATTTTTATAAACGCAAATTACAAGTTGTTTTCAAAAATAAAAATTACAGTCGGTGAAAAAATAGATTTATCACCCCTTAAAGGAAAAAAGCTTACCGCAGAGGAGCTTGAGGGGCTGAGCAATGAAATTTACGGAAAGATAAAGGAATTGTCAAAATAAATGTGTAAAATAATTGTTGCCGAAAGCGCAGGATTTTGTTTCGGGGTTGAGCGTGCCGTAAACGAGCTTATGAAAATTGCAAAAATTAAAAAGGCAGTAACGCTCGGACCGATTATCCATAACGGCTCGGTCATTGAAAAATTTGAATCGCTCGGCGTTAAAATTGTTAAAAGCCCTTTGGATACCCCGAAGGACGCAACGCTCGCCATAAGAACACACGGTGTTAAAAAGAGCGTAATTGACGAAATTGAGAAAAATAATATAGAATACTGCGATTTAACCTGTCCGTTTGTTAAAAAAATCCACAATATTGTTCATTCGCATTATAAAGACGGATTTAAAATTATAATCGCCGGGGACAAGCATCACCCCGAGGTGGACGGCATAAGCGGATGGTGCGGCGACAGCGCTTTGGTTGTGAGCGATTTTTCGGAGCTTGAAGGAAAAATATCGCCGTCCGACAAGGTTTGTCTGGTGGCGCAGACGACCATGAACAAAAAAATTTACGAAAAAATAAAAAATTTTGTAAAAATATCTTGCCAAAACCCCATAATATTTGATACAATATGTAGTGCGACTGAAAAACGTCAGAAGGAAGCCGAAGAAATTTCAAAGACGGCGGACGTTATGATTGTTGTGGGCGGCAGGATGAGTGCCAACACAAAAAGACTTGCGGATATTTCAAAAAAATACTGCAAAAACACTTTTCAGATTGAAACCGTGAGGGATTTACCCTTGCGTTTCGATATACCAAAAAACAAAATTGGTATTACGGCGGGAGCATCAACTCCGCCGTGGATAATTAAGGAGGTAGTAGGCGAGATGGAAGAAATGGTAAATGGCGAAGTTAGCTTTGCCGAAGTATTGAAAGAACACGAAAAGGAGCAGGCTCTGGTTACCTTAAAAACAGGAGATATTGTTAAGGGAACAGTTATGCGAGTAGAACCCAACGGTGTCAGCGTAAATTTAGGGTATAAATCAGACGGTTTCATACCTGCAAGCGAGGTTGTTGACGACCCCGAGGCTGACATTTGTGAATTAATAAATGTCGGTGACGAAATTGAGGTTTTCGTTGTAAGAGTTAATGACGTTGAAGGCGAAGTTACGCTTTCAAAGAGAAAAATCGACGCTATAAAGAGCGAAAAGATTTTGGAAGAGGCTTTTGAAAACGAAACAATACTTACAGGTAAGGTTGTTGAAATTTTAAACGGCGGCGTTTTGGTTGCTGTTAACGGCGGCAGAATTTTTGTTCCCGCAAAATTTGCGTCGGACAGATATCTTGCGGATTTGTCGGTATTGCAGAATCTTACCGTTGACCTTAAGATAATTGAAATTTCAAAAAAGAGAGGCAGAACAAAAATTGTCGGCTCTATTGCGGCTGTTATCAGAGAGCAGAAAAAGAAGCTTGCCGAAGAATTCTGGAACAATGTTGAGGTTGGCAAAACATACACCGGCGTTGTTAAATCGCTCACAAAATTCGGCGCTTTTGTTGATATCGGCGGTGTAGACGGCTTGGTGCACATCTCCGAGCTTTCGTGGGCTAAAATCAAACATCCGTCCGAGGTTGTTTCGGAGGGTGAAACGGTTGAGGTTTATGTAATTGATTTCAACAAAGAAACAGGCAAGGTTTCGCTCGGATACAAAAAGGCTTGCGACAATCCGTGGGAGAAGGCTAAGGCAGAGCTTGAAGTCGGAAAGGATATAGACTGCAAAATCGTAAGAATTGTTCCTTTCGGTGCATTTGCTGAAATTTATCCCGGTGTTGACGGTCTTATCCACATTTCTCAGGTTGCCGCAAAACGTATCGGCAAGGTTGAGGACGAATTAAGCGTTGGTCAGCACGTTACTGCAAGAGTTGTTGAGCTTGACTTTGAAAACAAGAAAATCGGACTCAGCATAAGAGCAATCATCGAAGAGGCTCAGAAGGCTGAAGAAGAAAAAATCGTTGCAGAAGACGCTGCAAAGGAAGAAGCTGCCGAGACAGCAGAAGCAGCGGAAGCTGAAACAAGCGAAGAATAATTTTCGGAAGAATAAAAACCGTGGGCAGCTGTCCACGGTTTTTATATTTAATGCACCCTTATTTTCCGGCATACTGTGTGCAGATTTACGATATCCGAAGTTAAAACTGCCCCGGTCTGCCAAATTAACACGGTTTTCAAAAATTAAATGTTTTATGTAAAATCAAAATATTCTCTCTGTTTTCCGATAACATATTTTGACATTACCACGATTTCGTCCTCGTTCATTCTTGTTATATAGGCAAGAACGTCATCTGCCTTAACTTTTCCGGAAAGTATGTAATATTTGTCCTCGCCAGACAAAAGTGCGTGCCGCTTGCCGAACCAGTGCGCAGTGGCAATCCTCAGCGTCCACGACGAGGCTGTGCGTGACGATTGTCTTGTATGGCCACGGTATACCGTCAGATATCCGTCGGAATCTGCCAGTTGTTTAAGCGTCGGGGCAAGGTTTTCGTCATTTTTCTTGACTGAATTTATTTTATCGCACACCGTCGGCGAAAAGAGCTGTGTGTGAAATTTAAACCTGCGTTTGTCGCAAAGAATTTCTTTGTATATGTCGTAGAGAAATTTATCGGGAATGTGCTTGAAAAATGCCGTAAACATTTTTAAGCTTGTGTCAGGTGTTCTGCTTGGAAAATTTTTTATAATTTTAAAAAATTCGTCTGCCGATTTAATGTTTTCAATTTGATTTTTCAAGGTGTTTTGCATTGTCATAAAATCAGGTCATCTCCAAAAAAGGCGGAGGTTAAAAAACCCCGCCTGCGTTGCGGGCGCATATGCGCCCATATATTAAAAATTAAAGTCCGTTCGGGTTTTTCTTTGTAAAATTCCACGAATCTTCGCACATTTTGTTAAGGTCGAGTTTTGCGCTCCAGCCCAGCTCGTTCTTGGATTTTGTCGGATCGGCATAGCATTCCGCAATATCGCCGGGACGCCTTTTTGCTATTTTATATTTTACGTCAACGCCGCTTGCTTTGCTGTATGCGTTTACAACGTCAAGAACGCTGTATCCCGTTCCCGTGCCGAGATTATAAGCCTCCACGCCATTGGTGTTCATAATTTTTTCAAGCGCTTTTATGTGACCTTGGCTGAGGTCTACAACGTGTATGTAATCTCTTACGCCGGTACCGTCGTGTGTGGGGTAGTCGTTGCCGAAAACCGAAAGACATTCAAGCTTTCCGAGGGCAACCTGTGCAATGTAAGGAACAAGATTGTTCGGAATACCGTTGGGGTCTTCGCCCAAGAGCCCGCTTTCGTGTGCGCCGATAGGATTAAAGTATCTTAAAAGTGCAATTGACCATTCGCTGTCCGAAACATAAAGGTCTTTAAGAATATTTTCAATCATAAGCTTGGTGCTGCCGTAAGGATTTGTGGTTGATAACGGAAAATCTTCTTTTATCGGCACTGTTTTGGGGCTTCCGTAAACCGTTGCCGAGGATGAGAACACTATTTTTTTAACGTTATGCTTTGCCATAACTTCGCAGAGAATAAGCGTTCCCGTAATGTTATTATGATAATACGTCAAAGGAATGGACACCGATTCGCCCACAGCCTTAAGACCCGCAAAGTGAATAACAGCGTCTATTTTATTTTCGTCAAATATTTTTTCAACAGCGCACCTGTCAAGAAGGTCTGCCTCGTAAAGCTTTACGCTCTTTCCCGTAATTTTTTCAATCCTTTTAACCGCTTCGGGCTTTGAATTGCAAAAATTATCGGCAATAACAACTTCATATCCGGCATTGAGAAGCTCAACGCAGGTGTGGCTGCCAATAAAGCCCGCACCGCCTGTTACAAGTATCATAAAGTACACCTCGTTATAAATTTATTTTCCTTAATTTTATCATAATTTTTCAATAATGTAAATATTAAAAAAAGAATTTATAAAAATTCACTAAAAATTTAAAAAAAGGGTAGATTTTTTTAAAAATTTGTTGCATAATATAAGGTAATACTATGGCAGGGAGGAATTTAAAATGGAAATCAGAATTGAAAAAACAAAAAATCCAAAGGTTAAACCGGACCAGAAAAATCTCGGATTCGGGCACATTTTCACAGACCATATGTTTGTTATGGATTACACCGAAGGAAAAGGCTGGCACGACGCAAGAGTCGTACCGTTTGAAAATTTGAGCCTTTCGCCTGCCGCAATGGTTTTCCACTACGGTCAGGAAATGTTTGAAGGTCTTAAGGCGTATAAAGGCGAGGACGGTAAGGCAAGACTTTTCAGACCCGAAATGAATGCAAAAAGAACAAACGATACAAACGACAGACTTTGCATACCTAAAATCCCCGAAAAGGATTTTGTCGAGGCGGTAAGAACGATTGTAAGAGTTGACGAGGATTGGATTCCTACCGAAAAAGGCACATCCTTGTACATACGTCCGTTTATCATTGCAACAGACCCGTTCCTCGGTGTTGCACCGTCAAAAACATATATGTTTATTATTATTCTTTCGCCGAGCGGCGCTTACTATGAAAGCGGACTTGCGCCCGTAGGCATTTGGATTGAAGATGAATATGTAAGAGCCGTAAGAGGCGGTATGGGATTTGCAAAAACCGGCGGTAACTATGCCGCAAGCCTTATTGCTCAGGTTAAGGCTCACGACGACGGATATTCTCAGGTTTTGTGGCTGGACGGCGTTGAAAGAAAATATATTGAAGAAGTGGGCGCTATGAACATCTTCTTTAAAATTGACGGAAAAATCGTAACGCCTATGCTTAACGGAAGCATTTTGCCCGGTATCACCAGAAATTCGGTTATCACGCTTTGCAAAGAGTGGGGCTATGAGGTTGAGGAAAGAAAGGTTTCGGTGGACGAGCTTATTGACGCACAAAAGAGCGGAAAGCTTGAAGAATGTTTCGGCACGGGAACTGCGGCGGTTATCTCTCCCGTAGGAAAGCTTCGCTACAAAGATGATGTTATGGTTATAAGCGGCGGCGAAATAGGCCCTGTTTCGGCAAGAATTTACGACGAAATCACAGGTATTCAAGGCGGCACAAAAGAAGATAAGCTCGGCTGGATTACTTTTGTTGATTAATTATCTTAACTTTTAAGGAGAAACATATGAAATATATTGTTGTACTCGGCGACGGTATGGCTGACTATCCCGTTGGATCGCTCGGCTCAAAAACACCTTTGGAATACGCCAAAAAGCCGAATATGGACGCTCTTTGCAAAAAGGGAATTACCGGTCTTGTGTCAAACGTTCCTGATAATTTAAAGCCCGGAAGCGACGTTGCAAATCTCTCGGCAATGGGTTACGACCCCGAAATTTATTATTCCGGACGTTCTCCGCTTGAGGCTGTAAGTATGGGTGTTGATATAAAGGATACCGACGTTGTTTTCAGATGTAATATCGTGACGGTTACCGAAGAGGAAAATTATGAGGATAAAAAAATTATCGACCACAGTGCGGACGAAATTACCACCGAGGAGGCAAAAGAGCTTATTGACGCTGTTAACAAAGCGTTTAAAAACGACTTTTTAACGTTTTATCCCGGTGTAAGCTACCGTCACGCAATGGTGTGGTCAAACGGCTCGACAAATGTTGAACTCGTTCCGCCGCACGATATTTTGGAGCGCAAAATCGGCGATTATATCCCGAAAGGCGATGGTGCGGATATAATTTACGATATGATGAAAAAAAGCTATGATATTTTAAAAAACCACCCTGTAAACCTTGACAGAATAAAAAGAGGGTTAAATCCCGCAAATTCAATCTGGATTTGGGGCGAGGGCAGAAAGCCGAGGCTTGAAAGCTTTAAAAAGCTCTACGGTCTTGATGGCGCTGTAATTTCGGCAGTTGACCTTATTAAAGGAATTGCAATCTGCGCAGGGCTTAAATCCATTGACGTCGAAGGTGCGACGGGCAACATCAACACCAACTTTAAGGGCAAGGCGGACGCCGCTCTTGACGCTTTAAAAGACGGTGCGGATTTTGTTTATATTCACCTTGAAGCGCCCGACGAGTGCGGACACCGTGCGGAAATTGAAAACAAGGTGCACTCGATTGAGCTTATCGACGAAAAAATTGTTGGATATATCAAAGAAAAACTGAATAAAATAGGAGAGGAGTACAGAATGCTTATACTGCCCGACCATCCCACGCCGCTTTCTTTAAGAACGCATACGAGGGACGCTGTGCCGTTTGTTTTGTATGACTCAACTGATGAAAAAAACAGCGAAATTTCATCATATACCGAGGAAAACGCAAAAAAGAGCGGAATTTATTTTGACAAGGGATATAAGCTTTTGTGCGAATTTTTAAAAAAATAAAAATCGGGTGTGATGCGTATTGGAAAAAGGAAAAGCGGTAAACTTTATAATTGTATCGGTTTATGTTTTTGCATTTATTGCGGCGCTTGTGTTTGCCGCACCGATTATATTTAAAATTATTCTGCCCTTTGTTCTGGCGTACCTTATATCGTTTATGATTACGCCGCTGTCCGATATTTTGTATCAGAGATGCAAAGTTCCGAAACGCATTGCAATTGTTGTTTTAATGCTGATAATAATTTCGGTGTTGATTTTGCTTATTTTTAATTTTATCTATCAGGCAGTGTTTGCAATGCAAGGTTTAATGCAGACCCTGCCTGATATTTTTAACGGAAAAATTCCGCCGTGGGCAAGCGGAATATACAAGTTTTATCTTAATTTGCCGACGTCCAAGCAGATTTTTATAGACGAAATTTTTGTAAACATAAAAAACAACGTTTCGGAAATTGTAAAAAGCGCTGCCGCCGTCACGTTTGACGCTGCAAAAGGCATTGCGCTGTCGGTGCCGAAAATTTTTATATTTACTGCGGTTGTGATACTTGCAACATATTTTATCTGCGTTGACAGAAAGAAAATCGAAAGCGCACTCGCTTTGATTATGCCAAAAAATGTGCGCCGCTTTGTGTCCGGCTCAAAAAAGTGCCTAAAAAGGGCTGTGGGAGGGTATATAAACGCACAGCTTATTCTGATGTGCATAACGTTTGTTATCCTGTTTTCGGGGCTTCTTATCGTCAGAACGAAATATGCGTTTCTGATGGCGGTCTTTACTGCTTTTGTTGACGCTCTGCCGATTTTCGGGTCGGGGATGGTGCTGATTCCGTGGGCGGCAATAAAACTTATGTCGGGCGATTTTGTGCGTGCTGCATACCTTTTTGCCCTCTATATTCTGGTTATGATTACAAGGCAGCTTTCAGAACCTAAAATTGTGGGAAATAAGCTTGGCATAAATCCGCTCTTTACACTGTTTGCCATGTTCGCAGGATATAAAACGGCAAATTTTTTGGGGCTTATTTTAGGCCCTGTTGCGGCGCTGATTATAAGTGAATTTTTGAAAGAAAAAGAAAAATTTCGCAAGGTTTGATTATTTTACCGAAAATTTTCGCAAAATATTTGGAAGTTGTGGTTTAAAATGCCGCTTTTTCCTTTAATTTAGTGCTTTGTGCGATATTTTTATATATACAAAAACCTTCTTTTATTGTATAATCTTAATATAGTGATTAATCATTAATAAACTGATATCTGGAGGTTGTTTGTAAATTGAAAAAGAGGTTTTACAAAACTGTTAAAGTTGAAGTAAACGACATAACTTATCTTGACAAAAGTTTTTTTATTGACTATTACATTTTGGAAAGCAGAAAAAGCACGGGTGAAAAAGGTTACGAAAGAAGCTTCGGAATAGAGGCTGTAAAGCGTTATACCGATTATTTCGGAAACAATGTTGTTCAGGAGGCGAGATTAAGCTCTGTTACAAGTGATGAAGACGAAATCGAAGCATTTGTTTCTTATGCGGCAAAAGAGAATGTTTTGCCCGACGATATAGACATTTTCTGCGACGAATACTTTGGCTCCGACGCTCTTTGCAAAAGCGCCGTATAATCTTTGGGCTAAACAGATAAAATTTTAAAAATATTTTATTTTCCTATTGCATTTTTTAAAAACGTATGATATAATTTATTGGTATTAATTTGAAAATAACTTATTTGATAAAAAGGTGGAAATGCAATGGCTATTTTAAAAACTGTATTGATTGTTGTTCAGATTATTATTTCGCTTGTGCTTACAGCGGTTGTTCTTATGCAGTCGGGTAAAGAGGCGGGTCTTTCGGGCTCTATCGCAGGCGGCGCAGAAACGTTCTTTGGCAAAAACAAAGCAAGAACTATGGATGGAATGTTATCAAGACTTACAACCGTTCTGGCAATTCTTTTTATTGTCGTTTCGCTTGTATTGTCGCTTATTATAAAATAAGTGAATTTGGCCGCCTTTAATGCGGGCGAATATATTATTTATTGACACACTGCGGAGGTAATTTCAGATGGAAAAATATGTTTGCGAAGTATGCGGTTATGTTTATGATGAGGAAAAGGGTGACCCCGATAACGGCATTGAGCCCGGCACAAAATGGGAGGAGCTTCCCGAGGATTTTGTCTGCCCGCTTTGCGGAGTCGGCAAAGATGAATTTGTAATGGAATAATTTTAAAAAACTCCGAAAAAATCGGAGTTTTTTTGTAAAATAAAGACAATAAACCTTATTTTGACCAAAGAAAGCCTTGGCGCAGAAATTATTTTAACGTAAAATTTTTTACGTCAAAGCCTTCGGCAAATTTAGGTGCAATGTGCAAAAAATTGCACGCTAAAAAACGCATATTGGCGTTTTAATCTCTTATCATCCGTTGCCCTGCGGATAAGAGAATCTTTTTAAAATTTGTGCCGGTGCGGGGCGGCGGAACGGAGATTAAGATGAGAGATGAAACAAAATGTTTACATTCGGGGTATACGCCGAAAAATTCAGAACCGAGGGTTGTTCCCATTTATCAGAGCACTACATATGTGTTTGACTCGACAAAGGATATAGGCGATGTATTTGACGAGCCGACAAAGGCGCTTATATATTCACGTTTTGCAAATCCGACCGTTATGGCGGTGGAGGCTAAAATTGCAGACCTCGAAGGCGGAGTGGGGGCAATGTGCACAACCTCGGGTCAGGCGGCGTCGCTTATGGCGGTGCTCAATATTTGCAGCGCAGGCGACAGCATTGTAAGCTCTTCAAAAATTTACGGCGGAACGTTGAATCTTTTTGCCGTAACGCTTAAAAAATACGGCATAGAATGTATTTTTGTTGACGCAGACGCAGACGAGGAAACGATTAACAAAGCGTTTAAAGAGAACACAAAGGCGGTTTTCGGCGAAACTATCGCAAATCCGGCGCTGAGTGTGCTTGATATAGAGAAATTTGCACGTATTGCACATTCCAACGGCGTTCCGCTGATTGTGGACAACACGTTTGCAACGCCGATTTTGTGCAAGCCGTTTGAATACGGTGCGGATATCGTTATTCACTCTACGTCAAAATATATGGACGGCCATGCACTTCAGGTCGGCGGCGTTATAGTTGACAGCGGCAATTTTGATTGGACAAACGGAAAATTTCCGTCGCTTGTTGAGCCGGACGAGTCTTATCACGGCATAAGCTATGTTGAAACGTACAAAAAAGCGGCTTATATCATTAAGGCACGTATGCAGCTTATGCGTGATTTCGGTGCGTATCCTGCCGCAAATTCGGCATTTTTGCTCAACATAGGTCTTGAAACTCTGGCGCTCAGAATGGAGAGATATTGCGAAAATGCGCTTAAAGTTGCAAAGTTTTTTGAAAAGAGCGACAAAATTGAATCGGTTACATATCCCGGTCTTGAAAGCGACGCTAACCACAGTCTCTGCAAAAAGTATCTTAAAGGCGCAAGCGGCGTTGTGTCGCTTGTTATAAAGGGCGGAAAGGACAATGCGGTTAAGTTTATGGATAGCTTGCGTCTTGCTTCGAACGAGGTGCACGTTGCGGATATCCGCACCTGCGTGCTTCACCCCGCAAGCGAAACGCACCGTCAGCTTACGGATGACCAGCTTGTTGCGGCAGGCATAAACCCGGGTATGATAAGGTTCTCGGTCGGTCTTGAAAATGTTGACGATATTATCGACGATATAAAACAGGCGCTCGATAAAATTTAAAATACTGTAAAAAGAACGAAAAATCGGTACGGACAAGCTGCAAAACAGTTTGACGTACCGATTATTTTTTGTGTTTTAGTCTTCTTGTCAGGACATATGCGGCTGCCACTGATATTTTTCCAAATCAACCGAAAAATCGTCGTTTACTCTGACGCCCTCCTTCTCAAGAAGGGATTTCTGAACGTTTTTTCCTCCGAACGCAAACGAAGGCGCAAGATTTCCAAACCTGTTGACAACCCTGTGGCAGGGGATTATTCCCGGTTCGGGATTAAAATGCAGCGCATATCCCACCGCTCTTGACGCTCTCGGCGAGCCGCACAGAATTGCTATCTGACCGTATGTTGCCACGTTTCCTTCGGGAATTTTTTTAACCATATCATATACAGTATTGTAAAAGCTCATATTTCCTCCATACAGTAACAAAAAGGCAAACCGAATTAATTTCAGTTTGCCCAAAATTTTAAAAATAATTATTTAAAAATTCTTCGTGCACCCACATATCCGTAGTTGTAATATCCGGACGACATTGAAACAATTTCAACGCTTCTGCCTGTCTGGGGCGAGTGAATAAACTGATTGTCGCCGACATAAATTCCTACGTGGCTTATGTATCCGTCAAGCGTTCTTGAGAAAAGAACGATATCTCCCGGCATAAGCTCCGAACGTTCAACGACATAACCGTTTTTGCTTTGGTCGGCGGCAACCCTGTTTAAGGTTACACCGAAATTTTTATACACATAGTACACAAAACCCGAGCAGTCAAAGCCCGACGGGGAAGAGCCTCCGTAAACATACGGTGTACCTATAAAGCTCTTTGCAAATTCAACAACCTCATCTCCGATTGTTCCTCGGCTTTCTGCGCCGTTCCCGTCACGTGAGGTAAGCGCTGCGGTTCTCATAAGAATATAATCGCTGTGAACATAAGCGGGAATATCGTTGTAATTAACCTGATACCACGCACCGTCCGTTGCAAGAATATCAACTGTCTGACCGTTATACAGTGCGCCGACAATGTTATCGGCAATCTGCGGCTGACTTCTTACATTAAGAACGTCCGCAATTACAACCCCCTGATTATTTGCCGCAAAAGCGGATATTGTAAATAACACTGAAGCAAACAAGGCTGTGCAAATACTGATTATCAATTTTTTCATATGTATCCTCCAAATATGGTTTTGAGCGGAAAAATTATCTGCCGCATCATCACTATGTTTTAGAGTATATCATACTTTTTAACATTTGTCAAACTTTTTTAACAATTTTTTAATAAATTTTGATTTTTTGCTATTAAATCCGTTAAACCGACATAAATTTTTCATTCAAAAACTGTTGTTTTTGCACAAATTTAAATAAGGAGAAGCAGTGTTCCGCATACAAGCAGCAAAAGGCCCGAAAAAGTGTGTTATACAGTTTGCAAGTCGATTTACACTCCAAAATCCCACAAAGAAATCATGCTCATTTATATCGATTTTTGTGTTCTCAAGAACATATCTGACAGCATATGCTTTTGCAACGGGGTGCGGCAAAGTTTTTATTTTTTCATGAAGCCTTAATAGACCCCCCTTAATTTCCTCATCTTCAAGACTTGTGCTGTTATCGTAGTCATATCCGTGATATGCCATTCGTGCATATGGATTAAACGGTTCGTCTGTTTTATGGTATTTATTTCCTATAAATTTTCTGTCCTGATTAAACATGATAAATTCCTCCCCGTAATTTACATTTAATTTTTCGATATAAAAGATAATACCAATCAGCCGATTAGTCAATGAATATTTCAAAATGCATTGGCTGTTTCAACACAAAATGTTATAATACTTACAGGGGGCTGATGCTCATGAAAAATTTTTTTGAATATAATTTTAATATAAGTCAAATAATTTTTGCGTGTTATGTTCCAAAGGGAGAGGGAGCTACAATTCACACAAACAGAGCATCGCACTGGCTGGCATTGCATATATCAGGAGATAAGAAATATACCTTTGAAGGGAAAAATATACTTTATACGGGAAAGAATGATATTATCCTTATGCCGGAACATTCCAATTATATAGTGGAGGCAAAGTGTTCGGGAGATTGTTATGCTATAAATTTCAAAATCGCAGATACTGTTTCTTTTGAGCCGTTTGTTTTTAATATAGGCGATTTGGTGAAAGACAAATTCAAGTCCGCTGAAAAAGCATTTCGCTTGAAGTCATCGGGACATGCAATGCAGTGCAAAGCAAGTTTGTATTCAATAATCTGCTCCATGCTCGGCGAATACGAAAAAAAGTATGTCCCCCAAAGTACAGCGGGCATTATTGAGCCGGCAATAAAATATATCCACAAAAATTATACAACGGAAAATATAAGCGTAGAGCATTTGGCAAATTTATGCGGTATAAGCACAACCTATCTGCGGAACATTTTTTTGGAATGCAAAAATACCACTCCGATAAAGTACATAAATAACCTCAAACTTTCAAGAGCAAAGGAACTTATTGTATCCGATTACTACTCTATTCCAAAAATCTCTGAGCTTTCAGGATTCGGTGATGAAAGCTATTTTTGCCGCTATTTTAAGAAGATGACGGGAATGACAGCAACGGAATACAAACAAAATGCAAGAAATACCGATAAGTAGCCTTTCAATCCTTGTCAATGTTCTTCTTGTATTCAGCAGGCGTAGTGCCGGTTTCGCTTTTGAAAACCTTATAAAAATAATATATATCCGAAAAACCACACATTTCGGCGATGTGAGAAATGCTGAAATAATTTGTGCTTATGAGATTTTTTGCATATTCGATTTTCAGACCAATAAGGTATCTGTTCGGAGTCAATCCGAAACAGCTTTTAAAAAGATCGTTAAAGCGTCTGCGAGAGAGAAAACTTTGCGCGGCTGCTACTGTAAGGCAATCATTTTCTGAAAAATGAGTATTTATGTATTTTTCGGCATCGGTTATTCTTTTGTCTTTCGGGAAATAAGATTTTTGATATATTTTATTTAATTCTGAGCACAAACCATATACATCGGACATCAGACCGAGTTCGTTATTTTTTGATAGAAATTCTTTTTCAATCAGATTCAGCAAACGCACAATCTCATTTGCTTTTGCTGTTTTTATGCAAAAGCTTTCTGTGTCAATCGGTTCGTATGTTGTAAAGTGAACTGAAAAAGCCACACCTTTTTCCAAGACCTTTACTTTGTAATCATCTTTTTGATTTAAAAAATATATGCAGTTTTCACTGATTGTAAATTTTTGATTTTTTAAGTAATGCACGGCACTTCCGGAAAGATGGATTCCGATTATATGGTTATGTCGATTTTGTGTTGTAAAGCTCATTTCTTCGGCGGTATATTTTAGAACACAATCAATTTCCTTAATTTTTAAACTGCTAAAATCCAATTGTCTCACTCCTTACAGCTTTTCTTTAATATATTCTAACATAAAAAACACTATTTTGCAAATATTTATTTCCCTATTTTACAATTTTTCTTGATTTTTCATTTAATTTTTAATAATCCTTATGTATACTGTTATTAAATGACGAAGGGGGAATATGATTATGAAATATCATGAATTACGTAATGAAATCAAAAATTATTACAGCAAAACATCGTATGAAAATGCAAAAAAGTATCTGGAAGTCGGCACAAAAAAGCTTGATGAATTGTATGACAAAAGTATGTCTGCATACGATATGAAAGTTTTGCAATATAAGACTATTACCGATATTATGAATCCTGTTTTGTTTGAAAATGCGCCGTTCTATTTTGAAACAGGGATTATTCCGGGATTTTCTGACGGTGCAAGAGATTATCACGGAAATAAGCATATCGGCGGTTGGACTTATTGGAAGAATTATCACAAATTTATTGATCAGGATAAAAATTTGTGGGAGTTAACAAACCGACAGCGCAGTGAATTGTTTTACTTAATATGCGGTGCTTATAACGATGATGCGCAGCATTTTTTGGTAAATTACAGACCTATTTTTGAAAAAGGTTTAAAAGGTGTGTATGCAGATGCCGAATTTGCATTAAACAACACGAACGACGCGGCGGAAAAACAATTTTTATCTGCAGCATGCGAGGGACTTTTATGTGTAAAAAGAATAAGTGAAAAGTTTGCAGATAGAGCTGATGAATTGTTAATATCACAACCTGACAATATAAATCTGAAACGAATTTCTGTTTCGGCAAGACGCTGTCCGTGGGAAAAACCTGAGTCGTTTTATGAAGCGCTAAATACATATGCGTTTATGCGGAAGGTTATAGGATCTCTTGAAGGAATAGGACCAAACTCATTCGGTCGTGTTGATATGGATTTATTGCCCTTTTACGTGGAAGATATAAAATCCGGTAAAATAACAAAAGACGAGGCATTTGAGTTGGTTTCGCAGTTTTTAATCATTTTCGACTGCCACTATGATCACGATATGAAAATGGAAAGTTATGCTGATCATGAACTTGAAAATACATATGTTCTCGGCGGTTGTGATAAAAACGGAGAACCGATATTTAATGACCTTACAAAAATCTTTTTAAGAGCAAATGACGAAGAGAAAATTATATTTCCTAAAATAAAATGCCGTTTTTCAGAAAATTCGCCGAAAGAATACTTTGATATGATTGATGAACCTGTTATACACGGAACAAGTACAATTCTGTATCAGAATGACGATGCGTCAATTCCGGCACTTATAAGAAGCGGCATATCGGAAGAAGATGCAAGGGATTATATTGTTTCAGGCTGTTGGGGAATGAACGAAAACTGTTGCGGTACACAAGACGGTGCATATTATACAAACCTTTTAAAAGTTTTCGAATATCAAATTCATAACCGTACAGATATGATGGAGAAAGTGGGTATGCACTTTGACTCCATTGACAATGCAGAAAATTTTGAGGAAGTATATAAGATAACCTGTGATAATATCAGTACACTTTTTAAAGAAAGAAACCGAATTACGGCAATAGGCGGACGTATGTGGGAGCAAGTTGACCCGCTGCCGATTTTCTCGTCACTGTTTGGTGATTGTATTAAGAACAGACGTGATTTTACAAACGGAGGCGCTAGGTATAATGATGAATGTTATATGTGTGTGGGATTCCCTAATATTGTGGATTCTCTTCTTGCAATTAAGACGCTTTGCTTTGACAAAAAGAAATATACATTGAAAGAAATACTTAATGCAGTCAGAAACAACTGGGAGGGATATGATGAAATGCGTCACGACGCAGTGCATTGCTGCGGATGGGGCGACGGAAGTGAGGAATCCTGTGCGTTTGCAAAGAAGTTTAATACAGACCTTTATAATATGCTTTCTGATTTAACCGGATCATTCGGCGGAAGAGTAAACCTTGGACATTTAACATACACAGAAATAAGATTTTGGGGAGAAAAAACGCTTGCCACACCCGACGGAAGATATAACGGTGACTATCTTTCCCAGGGACTTACGCCGTCAAGACTTAAAAAAATTCCATTTGTTACCGATGTAATAAACTCTATGGCGGCACTGGACAAAACAGAACTTGCCGGTGATAATGTATTGAATATAATCCTTCCCGGCACAACACCCCTTGATGTATGTGAGGCATTTTTGCGGACTGCGGCAGGAACAGCGGTTGAATCGCTTCAGCTGAACTGTGTATCAAAGGAAACCTTGCTTGACGCACAGAAACACCCCGAAAAATATCCCGATTTAATTGTAAGGGTTTGCGGATTTTCGGCTAAGTTCACATCACTTTCTCCCGAGTGGCAGCAGGAGGTTATTACAAGAAACTTTTATGAGTAATATTATATATCATCAATAGGGTATTGCGAGGGTGAAAATCCGGTCTGTTTTTTGAACACATTTGAAAAGTAATACGTGTTTGAAAAACCGCACATTTCTGCAATTTTTGCAACTGATTGACGGTTTGTGACAAGAAGCTCTTTTGCATAATCAATCCGCATCTTTGTCACAAACCTAACCGGTGACATTTTGAAAGCATTTTTGAATAATTCGCTGAAATAAGCATATTCCAAACCGGAAGCATGACAAAGCTTTTTGTAACTGAAATCGGAGTTTTTGTAATTTTCAATAATGTATTTGTATGCACTTTTCATATGTTCCTTCTGTGTACCGGACAAATATGAATTTTGCTGTTTCTGAAAGGACGATATTATATCGTAAAATGTCATCATTGAAGAAGCGTAGTATCCGACGTTTTTTTTCTGCCATATGTTTAAAAGCTTTATAAATTTGTCTTTTAGACTTTCATTGTTAGGCAGACCTATCGGATGCTCCGGCATTGGTGAGTTGGTATCAAAGTAGATATCAATACAAGAAGCATATTCGGAAAGATGCTGTACCGTATATTTTCCTTGCGACTGTCCTTTTGGCATATAACGTACAGATCCGGTGCAATCGTGAATTTTGAAACCGCCAACAGTGGTGAGGTTTTCGCCGGATAGATAATATACAATTTCGTATGTTCTAAAAAAGTTTCCGTACTCTTTTATGCTTAACGGCTTTGCGTATCCATTGTATTTTTCAACGGAATAAATTTTATTTATATTAATTGTTTCACAGTCAAATAAATTCATAGAAACGCACCTCGGATACCTTAATTACAGTAATTGTAACATATAATTTTGATTTTAGCAATACAAAAATCTACCATAAAAAATTATAAAACCATAATAGTTTTTATTTACTATTGAACAGTTTTTGATATAATAAGAACAAAAACGGGGAGATTGTAAATTATGAATGAAAGAATAGAGAAACTAACTAAACTTACATTAGACGGAAAAATGTATGTTAAAGCGATAAAAACAAATTTTGACCGTATGGATTTATTTTTAAGCGATGAAGAAAAAGATGTGAAAAGGATATGTGAATATATTTTGAATCAACAGCCGTTGATGACAAAGTATTCGAGACTGACCGGACTTTTCAGATTTAACGCAAGTGTTACGGGGGATATTTTTACAAGGATAGGACATAAAAATACGGGTGAAACATTAGATGCTTTTTATTGTAAAAGTATTGATAATCTTTCCAGTATGGATTGGCAGCATGGAGCATCGGATTACCGAAAAGTCTTGTCGGTGGGAATTGTCGGAATTATATCGGATATTGACAAGTCTATATCAAATCATACCGAACAGAATAAGATTGACTTTCTAAAGAGACTTAAAAAGATAGCGGAAACTTTTATACTATGGATAAAGAAATGCGCGGCTCTTGTGTCGGAGTATTCTAAAAATATTGAAGAACTTGATTACCGTAAAAATTTAGAAAAACTTTCTCGCGCACTTTTAAACATATCCGAAAATGCACCGAGAAATTTTTATGAAGCGGTTTTGACTATATATGTTTGTTTTAGCATGAATCCTGACTCCTTCGGAACTTTAGATAGATATTTGTCGGACTTTTATTTTAATGATATTTCCGATGGGACTTTAACAAAGGAAGAGGCAAAGGCATATTTACAGGAGCTTTTCCTAATGGTGCAGGCTTATACGCATAAAGATTCCGAGAACTTTACAAAAGGCGGTCAGTCCCATTTTTGTGTAGGCGGACGTGATGAGAACGGCGGGGATTGTTATAACCAAGTGTCTCAGCTTATTATAGAAAGCTTAATGGAACTTGATACTCATATTCCCGAGGTTTCATTAAGATGGACAAACGATACTCCGAGAGAAGTTTTTAAGCATATTCTTAAATGCGAGAAAAATGATAAAAACAAACGTATTGCATTTACAAATGATGACAGAAGACTTGAAGCATATACAAAAATATGTGGATTTCCTTATAAAGAGGCGATTAATTATACCTTGGCGGGCTGCAACGAACCGGCTGTTTTGGGCGGGATGTGCGCAAGCACATCTCATGCTAATCTTGCACATTCCATAGAATATGTCATGCACTGCCGCAGCGAAGAAATAGCAGAAGCAAAAAACTTTGAAGAGTTTTATGAAATTTTCAAGGATCAGTTGTATAAAGATTTGGATAAGATATATTATTACGATGATTTATACAATTTGCAACGTGCAAAAGATATTAATTATGTTAGTTGTCTGTTTCTTAACGGGTGCATTGAAAACGGTAAAAGTATCACCCAAGGCGGTGTGAACTATGCAATTTCAAATATTATGTTTTTGGGTAATGTTACCGTTATAGACAGCCTCGCGATAATAAAACAATTTGTTTTTGATGAAAAGTCGGTGACAATGCCGGAACTGATTGACGCATTAAAAAGTAATTGGGCAGGCTATGAAAATTTAAAAATGAGTATTTCAAAACAAGGTAAATTTTTCGGCAACGATGATAACACTTCAAATTATACGGCAAAACTCCTTTATGATACTCTTTTTAAATATATTAAAAATAAAAAAACAGTTTTTGGCTATCCGGCTTTGATAGGTGATCATACCGGTTATCAGTTGCATTTTAAATGGTTTGGTGAGGGCACGAAGGCAACACCGGACGGCAGAAGCAACGGAGAACCGTTAAGTTACGGAATTTCCCAGGATAATTGTAGACTCAAAAACGGATTGACGGCGCTTATGAATTCAATATCAAAATTTGATACTAACGGAATTTCAAGCGCAACCGTTACTAATTTTACATTAGATAAGATTTATGTTGAGGATAAAAATTATTTTGAAAAAACCGTGGATATGCTTGAAATGTATTTTAAAAACGGAGGTATTCAATTTCAGCTTAACTATACGAGTCAAGATGAATTATTAAAGGCGAAAGTTGCTCCGGAAAAATATAAAAATCTGAAAGTAAGAGTTACCGGATATTCCGATTATTTTACAAATCTTAACGGGGCAATTCAGGATTCTATTATTAAAAGATATAAATAAGGGTGAAAAAATGAAAGGTATTATTTTTGATATACAGAGAAACTCTTTTGTTGACGGCCCGGGCATAAGAACAACAGTGTTTTTCAAAGGCTGTAATCTGCGCTGTAAATGGTGTCATAATCCCGAAAGTCAGTTAGCACAAAAGCAAATGATGTATTACAAGGATAAATGTATCGGCTGCGGAAAATGCGCCGAGGTTTGTCCGAATCAATTAAAAAAATGTGATTTCTGCGGCAAGTGTGAGCTTTATTGCCCTGCGGACGCAAGAAAAGTATGCGGCAAGAAATACAGTGTTGATGAGGTTTTTAGTGAAATCGCAAAGGATAAAATGTTTTATGAAAACTCCGGCGGCGGTGCGACTTTTTCCGGCGGTGAATGTATGCTGCAAATTGATTTTTTGTATGAGATTCTAAAAAAGTGCAAAGAGAACGGCATACATACGGCGATTGACACCGCAGGAAATGTGCCGTGGGAATATTTTGAGAGGGTATTGCCGTATGCGGATTTGTTTTTGTATGATGTCAAGGCAATCTCGGACGAACTGCATAAACAGGGGACAGGTTTTTCAAACAAACTTATCCTTGAAAATCTGCTGCGTCTTTCAGGTAAATGTGATATTATCGTTAGAATTCCAATTATAGGCGGATTTAATGATGACAATGCAGAAGTTAAGAAAATTGCGGAATTTTTGAAAAAGATTAAATGTATTAAAAAAGAGCTTTTACCGTATCACAGTATGGGAGAGCATAAATACGACGCACTGGGTATAGAGCATAAAAATTACAGCGTACCGGATATGAAAGAAATCAAAAAGTTATTTAAGGAGTGACTAAAGTGTTTAAGGAATTAACAAAGTTCATGGATAGTTTTCTTAAAATGGGTATACCTTTCTATGATTGCATAGTGATGAAAGACGGGAAATGTGTGTATCGTCATGCAAACGGTTATACGGATATAAACGAAAAAACGGAAGTGACGGGCAAGGAGCTTTATAATATTTATTCATGCTCAAAGATGATTACCTGCACTGCGGCGTTGCAGCTCTATGAAAAAGGTATGTTCGGACTTGATGATGAGCTGTGCCGATATATGCCGGAATTTGAAAATATGACGGTTGTGGACGGAGATAGTGTAAGACCGGCGAAAAATAAAATAACAATACGGCAACTGTTTACTATGACGGCGGGATTCAGTTATGATTTGAATTCCCCTCAACTTGAAAAATGCCGCAGGGAAACCAATGGAGAATGTCAGACGCGTGAAACAATGAAATATCTTGCAAAAGAACCGCTTTTGTTTGAACCGGGGTATCGGTGGGAATACAGCCTTTGCCACGATGTTTTGGCGGCACTGGTTGAGGTGATTTCGGGAATGACGTTTGGTAAATATGTTAAAAAGAATATTTTTGACGTGTGCGGAATGGAAAGTTCGTCTTTTCTGATTGATAAAAAAGATATAAATAAGATTGTTAATCAATATAAATATAATCCCGAAACCGACAATGTTGAGGAATGCACAAAGGACAGTGTATACAGAATAGGAACAAAGTATGAAAGCGGCGGAGCAGGTTGTGTATCAACAGTGGAAGATTACATAAACTTTCTTGAAGCAATCCGCACATACAAGCTTTTGAAAAAAGAAACGGTTGACCTGCTATCGACCAATCAGCTAACAAAGGAACAAATAGAAATGCCGACATATTGGGTACAGGGTAAGCGCGGATTCGGACTTGGACAGCAATGTCCGACGGCAGAAAATTCAAGACCTGATTTCGGCTGGGGCGGAGCTGCCGGAGCACATTATTTCATAGACCGTACGAATAATATAACGGCATATTTCGGAACTCATGTACTGGGATATGAAAAATTCCAGCAGACAAGAACAAAAATAACGGATACTATACAAGAAATCTATAAGTGAGGGATTGTCATGAATGAAAGAATTAAAAAGCTTACGGAGTTTACGCTGAACGGAGATATGTATGTTTCCCCTGTGAAAACAGAATTTGACAGAGAGGATTTGTTTCTGTCCAGAAGCGAAAGAGAGGTCAAGCGTCTTTGCGAATATATTAAAAATCAGCAGCCTATGATTACCGAGTATTCCAAGCTGACAGGATTTTTCAGATGTGACGGCAGTGTTGTCGGCGATGCGTTTACACGTGTCGGCCATAAGGCAACAGCAGAGGCTTTGAATAATTTTTACTTGAAGCCTATTGATAATCTGTCAGCCATGGAGTGGCAGCACGCAACGGCTGATTATAAAAAAGTGTTGAAAAAAGGAATTAACGGAATAATCGGTGAAATAGATGAATCGCTGAAAATTCATAAAAAACAAGAGGAAACAGAATTTCTTTACGGAATAAAAAAGGTTGCCAAAGCGCTCATAGAATGGGCGCATATATGTTCGGAAAAGGCAGCGAAACTGGCGGCGGAGGTTACAGATAATGCGCATAAGGAAAACCTTATGCGGCTTTCAAAAGCATTGCTCAATGTGCCGGAAAATAAACCGTCAGGATTTTATGAAGCGGCGCTTTCAATCTATGTGTGCTTTAGTGCAGACCCCGACAGCGTGGGAACTCTCGACAGGTATCTGACACCGTTTTACAGATACGATATCAAAAACGGAATTATCACCCGTGAAGAAGCGAAAGAGTATCTTCAGGAGTTGTTTTTGATGATACAGGCGGCAACGGGGATAGGAAACGTCAATTTTACACGCGGCGGTGAATCGCATTTTTGTGTCGGCGGCTATCTTGCGGACGGTAGCGACGGCTTTAACGAGGTGTCGCACCTTATCGTGGAAAGCCTTATGGAACTGCCGACCTATATACCGCAGATTACCTTGCGTTGGACCGAAAAAACGCCGCATGAAGTGCTGCGGTTTATGATGAACGCTGAGAGAAATGACAAAAATAAACGAATTGCGTTTATCAATGATGAAAAGAGAATAAAATGCTATACGGAAATTTGCGGTATTCCATTTGAACGTGCTGTTTCGTACACAATGGTAGGCTGTAACGAGCCGGCATTCCTGGGAGCAATTACGGGCAGCAATTCAAAGGGGAATATCTTAAAGTCAATCGAAACACTGTTTCATGAAAAATCGGAAATCATAATAAATGCAAAGAGCTTTGATGAATTTTACGGAGTTTTTGAAAAAGAATTGTTTTCGGATTTAAAGAAAATTTATGATTATGATGACAAATACAATCTTCTTCGTGCAAGAGATATAAACTATCTGTCGAGCCTGTTTTTCAACGGGTGTATAGAAAACGCAAAAAGCCTTACGCAGGGCGGAGGAGATGTCGTTATAGCATCTCCGATGCTGATAGGCATGACAAATGTTATAGATTCATTGATTACGGTAAAGCAGTTTGTTTTTGATGAAAAGCTGTTCACTATGCAGGAGCTTGTCGATGCGCTTAAAGCAGACTGGCACGGATACGAGGATTTACGAAGCGTAATTCTGAAAAAGGGAAAGTTTTTCGGCAATGACGATGTTCTGTCAAATTCTGTGGCGCAGAGATTGTACAAAAGCTTTTACGATTATCTGAAAGATAAAAGAAACGTATTCGGTTATCATTGGCTTATAGGTGATCTTTTGGGATATAATGAACATCATAAATGGTTCGGCGAGAAAACAAAGGCAACTCCGGACGGAAGGTTTGCGGGGGATTTGTTGAAATTCGGCATAGGTCAGAGCGAGGGAAAGGATAGAAATGGTCTTACCACACTGCTGAACTCCATTGCATCGTTTGATAAAAAAGCTATTTCATGCGGTTCTACTGTTACGAATATTTCACTTGATGAGCAACTTATAAAAAATGACGAATATTTTGATAAAACAGTTGATATGTTTGAAACATATTTTAAGAATGGCGGAATACATTTTCAGCTTACGTACGTTTCAAAGGAGGATTTGCTCGCGGCAAAGAAAAATCCGGAAAATTACGGTAATCTGCGTGTGAGAGTAACGGGATTTTCGGATTATTTTGTGAAGCTTAAAGACAGTATTCAGAATGATATTATAGAAAGGACGGTGCAGACAAAATGAGATATGAAGAAGAAATACATAATTATGTGCAATCGCACAAAGACGAGATTATAAATATGCTGAAAGCGCTTGTGAAAATCCCATCGATTCAGTCGGAATCGGAGGAGGGAGCACCGTTTGGCAGAGCGTGTGCGGAGGTTTTGGAATATGTAAAATCATGCTGGCAGAACAACGGCTTTGATACGGAGCTTCATCAGGACGGCGGATATTTGCTGTCATATTACGGTGAGGGAGAGAAAAGCATCGGCTTGTTTTCACATGCCGATGTGGTATCCGTATCGGACGATTGGATATTTACAAAACCGTTTGATATGAGTGAAAAAGACGTCTTTTTAATCGGACGCGGTGTGTCGGATGATAAAGGTGCGATTGTCATTTCGCTGTACTGCGCAAAAATGCTTAAGGAGCTTAATATTCCGTTCAATTCAAAGCTTGTCGTGTTCACGGGTGTAAATGAAGAAACCGGAATGAGGGATATTAAAAATTATGTCAAAGAAAACACACCGCCGGATTTTTCGCTGGTAACGGACTGTGCATTCCCGATTTATAGGGGAGATAAGGGGATTTTGCAATTTGAGGCAATGTCAAATACTCCTTTTAAAGAAATTGAAGATTTTTCGGGCGGTAAGGATATAAATATTACGCTCGGAAAAGCAACGGCAAAAATAAACGGCAATAAAATAACCGAAACGGGAGTATCGTGTCACGGCGCTTTGCCCGAAGGCTCGGTAAATGCAGGATATTTGCTTGCAAAAAAACTGTGTGATGAAAATTTGCTATGCAAAGAGGATGCGGAGCAGATGAAGCTTATTAAGCTTTTGCTGGAGAAGTATTACGGCGGAGCTTTCGGGATAGACGGCGAGGATAAGGTTTTCGGAAAACTGACCTGCACGAATGGCATAATAAGAACCGAAAACGGAAAGCCTGCGCTTACATTTGATATACGATATGGAATTGATACAGACTATGAAAATATTAAAAACAAAATCAGTGAATTTTTCGGGCAAAACGGCTGGACGATAAGGATTGTCAGCGAAAAACGTCCGTATATAATTTCGGAGGATAATGTATATCTGCAAAAATGCTTGAAAGCATATAAGGAATTTTGCAAGACAGATGATGCACCGACATACATTAATGCAGGCGCAACTTACGCGGGTGAGCTGCCGTTTGCAATCGAAACGGGGAGCGCTTTCTATGCCGGGAAACCGGACGGTATGCCGGAAGGGCATGGTAATGCGCATCAGCCGGACGAGTGCATAAATGAAAAAGGCTTTTTAGATGCAACAGAGCTTATATTGCATATGATACTCGAATGTGATACCGAGCACGGCAAGTAACAACTTGAGTTTGTGTTGAAAATAATAAAGGAATGCTCAGTTTTACTGTTAACGGCGCAAGTAAGTTGTTTGCCTCCGTTCTAAATTCTTTATCGTTTGATTTTTACAGAAAAGCATTATAATTTATTGCAACAGCATATTGTTTTTGCGCATAAATCTCATTTTTTGTATTAAAAAATATATTGACTTTATACAAGGTGTTTGCTATATATAAATTGTATGTAGATGTATGAAAATACCGAGATAAGACAGGGTGATGGAAAATGAAAATGTGTTTTATGAAAATTATATCGTTCATTGTGATAATTGAAATTATCTTGATGAATACAATTCCTGTATTATCTTCGCCGGAGAGAGAGCCAGACTCGGCAATACTGTTTTTTGATGATTTTAATAATTATACCGAAGAATATATTCAAAAGGCAGAAAAAAGTGAAATCGGATATTACAGCAAAGACAAATATGTTTTGCGGAATGACGTTTCATCTCAATCATACGTTTCAGGCGGAGAAACGAAAATTTCCGCAGGAATTTCGGAAAATATCGCGAGATTGGTTAACAATGTTTTTGACACATCAGGCGGAATGTCGCTTCAGTTGATATCGCAGGGGATAGTAACAAAAGGCTCTATGTATAAATCGTCTAACATTTCTGATAATAATATTGACGGAAAGGGTCTTGTATTTAGCGCAAAATTTATGATACCCGAAAACAGCGTTTACAATAACGGTGTTGGTTTCGCTGTAGGGCTTTCTCCGATTAACGCAGACGGCACTGCACCCGATGCTGTATGTAAGGACAAAAATTATCAGATAAAAGAAAACTATCTAAAGAATAATTACAAATTTCTTTCGGCACAGGGAATGGAGTTCAGCGTCTTTGGTGAAGTTATGGATACACTCAAGGCCGGTGAAGTATACAATTTTGAATTAAAAATGGTTCCTGTAAATAACAAAGAATACCGTGTTTTTGCAAAACTTAACGACTATGAAACGGAAATATTTTCTGATAATATCCCTACAGTAAATGAAATGAAAACTTATCGCTATTCATTTATTTCTCTTCACAATCACGGTTGGCTTACATATAGCAGCGGACTGAATGAAGACGGAACGGTGGAATATTCAAACGGAAAACCTCTTGTGTATATTGATGATATTAAATTTGAAAGCAAGTCGCCGTCAGAAGTGAACATTCCTGATGTTGCAGTTTATGAGGACTATTGTTTGTTTGAAGAAGATTTTTCAAATTGCGGAACTTCGCAAGGGTATGTTACTTCCGGCGATGTTTCGGAGGAATACGAGAACAATAATTTTGTTGTTAGTTATAATGCTAAATCAATAAAATCCGATTCTGAAAAATTCCCTGGATATGTTACTGCCGGAGATGCAACGAAAATTGCAAAAGTCAGCGAAAAAAGAAATTTTGGCAGCGGAAACTCCCTCCAGCTCCAATCTCAAGGAATTTTGTATAATGCTGCAATAGTTAAAAAGTCAAATATAACATATGAAAAAATTAAGAATAAGACTTTGACCTTTAAAACAGAATTTATGATTCCGTCTGCAGGGCAGTGGAACAACGGAACCTTAGCGGCAATTACACTATCAGGAAAAAATGATGTTCAAAATGTGCAGCCCGATTCAGCGCTTGTATCATCAGACTTTTTGCTTAGTGATATAAATTCAAAGTATATGCTTGCAGGGATAGGTCTTGGCAGTGATTATAAGAGAAGTCTGCAAGTTTTTGGTGAATGTATATCAGAAATTGATGATAATAAAGTTTATAAATTAAAGGTTGTTATGACGCCTGACGGGACCGGCGGATATTCTGTAAGCGTAATGCTTAATGATACGTTTAAAACGATTAGCGGGGGTTCTGTGCCGTCTTCAAGCGAAATCGGAGCATATGAGTGTGTTTCGGTAATAAATCATAGCAATCGCTGGAATACAAGTTCATCGCATTCGGCAGATGATCCATACATAAACGACAAGGACTTAATTTTTTTTGATGATATCTCATTGAACGGCAAACCAACGTTTTTCGTATCAGCAAATGGCGACAATTCAAACGACGGCAGTTATGCATCGCCTTTTAAAACCGTAAAAAGAGCGCTTTCCATGGTTCAAAATGGTATCGGAGCAACGATAATCGCAAAAAGTGATATATCACTTGATATGTTACCGAAATTGCCCGACGGGCAAATAAACTTTTGCGGAGCATCGGCATCTGTAAGACTCAAGCTTGCTGATGATTTTGAGTGCCGTTCCGATGTTGTTTTTGACAATCTTGTGCTTGCGGGTTCGTCTGTTTTTGCAAACGGAAAGAAAATGGTGATTGGTGACAGAGCCACTACCGCAGACAGAATAACTGTTTATGGCGGCGGAAACGGAAAGGAAATAAACGGAGATACGGATATTTGTCTGTACGGCGGTAAGTATAATCGTGTTTACGGCGGCTCGTATAATGCATACGTAAGCGGAAATACCAATGTTGTATTCGGCGGAGTTTGTAATTCAGGCGATGGGATTGATGACGGAAAATCAAACATATCTCCTTGTTATGTGTATGGAGGCGGAAATGGGGGAAGTGTGCTCGGAAAAACAAATGTCACACTTCTTGATGACGCAGTAACAAAATATATTGTCGGCAGCGGTGAGGGAAAATCAGGCACAGTTGGTGTATCAACGAATATAAATATATGCGGCGGTAAAGTAATGAATGTTTACGGAGGTTCTGCGACATCGTCCCCGGCTCTTTCGTGCGATACAAATATAACCATCACCGATGGTGTTGCAGAAGGTTTGTTCGGCGGTTCGGAAGGAACAAATTTAACCGGAAATACACATTTATATCTGCTTGGCGGCGAAGTTACAAGACGTGTGTATTCAGGTTGTTATAACGCTACAAGCGGGTGGCTTGTTATAACGATTTCTACATCTAACCATGTCAAGGGGACAACAAATATCGTTATGAACGGGAACGCAAAACTCGCAACAAAAGCATCGTCTTTCAGCAATGCAGGTGTCTTTTCGGGAAGCAGGCTCGGAAGCAAGAATGCTGAAGAGGTCAATACGCTCGTATTTTTGAACGGAAGTTATGACAGCAATAAGTCGCTTATCGGTGACAAGTCGGGCTGGAGCAGTACATTTAAGAGTCTGGAATCATATACTGTTAATGTTGGAAACGGCGGAATTGCCGGCTTCGCAGGCAAAGGTAAACTCAACTTAAAGCCGGATAACGGTATGGCTGCAAAAGTAGGCGGAAAAATATACGGAGCTGAAATTGTTGGTATTCCCGAAGGTGTGACAACTGTTGAGTTTGTCAAAAATTTCGCCGTTAATAGTGTTACAAGGGATAAAACTAACGGTAAAATTTTTGTGGATTATACTGCAAATAACTATTTTAATGCTTTAAATCCGAGGGTGTATGCAGCTATTTATGAAAAATTATCTGACGGATCATTAAAAATGCTAAACATTCAAATGTGTAAGATTGGTAATAAGCTGGTTCTTGATGCACCTGACAAAATAGATAATGACATTGGTTATGTTATAAAGATTATGTTTATAAGTGAAAATCTTACTCCAATGATTGGAGTATATGAAACAGTATATTAAAATTAAAGCAGTGCAATTTGCAATGAAAATTCAATAAGCAGATTGCACTGTTTCTTTTTTATATATCGTTGTTTTCTTTTCTGTATTGCGATGGACGTATGCCTTTTTCCTTCATAAAGACATTTGAAAAATAGTATTCATCAGCAAAGTTAAGCATATAGGAGATTTGTTTTATTGAAAGAGTGGTGGTTTTTAGCAAAGTTTCAGCCTGCATAATTTTTCTGTTTAGAAAATATTGATAAGGTGTCATGCTGTAATGTTTCTTGAAAATTCGGATTATCTGGGATTGCGAAAGATGAAATGAATTACTGAGCGCATGAAAGCTGAATTTTGAATTTGTACTTTCCTTGTCTAGGTAATCTCTGATTTTTTGCGGAAGAAGCTGTTCTTTTTGAGTCATATGATTGTGCATTTTTATAAACAACTCGTTCAAAATCAGTATGCAGTCCTTTTTATAGGTGACAGAATTCTTTTTTGCTATTTCGAGAATACGGTTAAGCTCCGTGCTTGTGTCGAGTCCCTTAAATATGAATTTGTCGCTTAATCCGTATCCGTCTATCATATTGTCAACAAGCGAACCGTAGATATTCACAAAAACCTTTTGCCACGGATTTTCCTTATCAGAATAATATCGGTGCGAAACACGCCCATGCAGAAAATATGTATCCCCCTCACTTGCCGAATACGTTTTATTGCCGACGTTAATGACCCCTGAGCCGCTTTCAACATATTCAATGCAGGATACTTCTGATGACGAAGGCCTGTATATTGAATAATTCTTGTCAGGGAATGTTCTCCCGCATATTTGAAAGCGAATTACATTTTTTAACTCACGTGTTTGGTAGAATATGTATATTTCTTCTTTCATGCGCATATACCTCATCAAATGTATTGAATAACACATTGTTTTTCGTACATTATAACAGTAAAATATAAATATGTCAATATAAATTTTGTTTGTTTTGTTGAAATTGATTACACTACATTTGATTTAATACAGGAGGATTTTTTATGAATATAAGGCCGGCGGCTGTACCGCTTGTCACGGTTGACCCTTATTTTTCAATATGGTCGTGCAATGACCGTCTGCACGATGATACAACGAGAAGCTGGACTGAAAAGCCCAATCCGATTATGGCGGGTATAAATGTCGACGATAAATTTTATTCTATGGGCGCAACATCAAACGATTTTGTCCAGGCGGGGCATAAAATGCGTCAAATAGGACTTGAAGTAAAACCAATCAGTACAGTGTATATATTTGAAAATGAGTTTGCGACGGTTGAGCTTAAGTTTGTTACACCGCTTATTATAGACAGACCGGATATATTTTCAAGACCGATAAGTTATGTTGAATATGAGATCAAGAGAAAGTGCGGGGAGGATAAAAAAATAGAATTTGTTTTCGGAATAAATTCAAGATGCTGTGTTGGTAATATGCATGAGAAGATAACTTTCAGACAGACCGAATTCTCTATGTGCTGCGGAAATATAATACAGAAACCGCTTTCAGTGTCGGGCGATATGGTGGGGATTAACTGGGGATATCTTCATCTCTGTGATGAAAATGCGTTTGCGGCGGTATGTGATAATGATGCAGGTCCGTTTTGTTGTCACATAAACAAAGTGTCTGCAGATGAAACGTATAATGCTTACAGCGATATGCCGTATATAACCGTAGTAAAAAATGAAATGTCGGGTGTAATTACCCTTGCATATGACGAAGTAAAGACTATGGAATACTTCGGTAAGCCAAAAGAAGAGTATTTTAAAAAATTCTTTCCGAGCTTTGAAACAATGGTATCTTCGGCAAAGAAAGAATACAAAACAATAAAGAAAATATGTGATGAGTTCGAGAGAAACCTTCTTGAAGAAGCATCAAGATTTGGTGAGAATTACCGCACAATAGTTTCTTTGGCGTACAGGCAGGCTATTGCGGCTCATAAGCTTGGAACGGATGAAGATGGAAAACTCATATTTTTGTCGAAGGAGTGTGAGTCGAACGGGTGTATGGGGACGATTGACCTTACATATCCGTCGATGCCATTGTTTTTGAAGTATAACCCGAGCCTTGTTGAGGCAATGTTAAGACCTATTGTTAAATACGCAAAATCGGATGAATGGTGTTACGATTTTGTTCCGCACGATGTCGGGAAATACCCCCTTGCAAACGGTCAGGTTTACGGCAAGAGCGAAGACGCCGAAAAACAACGTTCAAATCAGATGCCGATTGAAGAAACCGGAAATATGCTTGTATCTTTGGCGGCAGTCGGAAAATATTCAAAAAAAATACCCGAATTATTCCGTGAAAATGAAGAGCTGATGAAAAAATGGGCAGATTATTTGGATGAATACGGCTACAATCCAGGTATGCAGCTTTGCACAGATGATTTTGCGGGACAGTCGAGTCATAACTGCAATTTAAGTCTTAAGGCTATTTTGGGAATAGCAGCATATTCGTTTTTGTCGGGTGATAAATCATATATGCAAAAAGCTGCTGAATATGCAAAACGTTGGGAAAAGGAAGCAAAAGCTCCGCACGGTGCAACAAGGTTGTCATTTGACAATCCCAACAGCTGGAGTCTTAAGTATAATATTATATGGGACAGTATTTTGGAATTTAATTTGTTTTCAGATAAACTTAAAAAATCTGAAGTTGAACTTTACAGTAAAAAAATGAACAGATACGGAGTGCCGCTTGATTCAAGGGCAAATTACACAAAGCTTGACTGGCTTATGTGGTCGGCATGTCTGGTGAATGACAAAACTTACTTTGACAAGGTTACTGAATGTATTACCAATATGATAAACGAAACACCGGACAGAGTGCCGCTGACAGATTGGTATTGCTCCGTAACGTCATCACATATCGCATTTCAAAACCGTTCCGTTGTGGGCGGCGTGTTTATTGCACTGATATAATAAATTTATGCGTTTCTCACACCGCTGATATGGTGTGTTGCATACGATTTTACAAAAAGGAAGGGGAAGTTTTATGAAAAGATTTGTTGGCATTTTTATGGCAGTAGTTTTGGCAATTTCTGTTTCTGCATGCGGTCAGAAAAACCAAAAAGCAAAAGGTGAGGACCCGAACACGGTTCCGAGTGACCCGTATGAAATTCAGTGGTATATCAAATACACACCGCAAAAGGATACGGACCTTGTTGAAGCTGAACTTAATAAGTATCTCAAGGACAAAATCAATGCAACGGTTAATATGGTTATGCTTGATCCCGGTCAGTATAACGATAAGGTTTCGACTATGATAAAAGCAGGTGAATACTTTGACCTTGCTTTTGCCTCGATTTCTGCGCTTGATTACCTTTCAAATGCTGTATCGGGAGCGTTTGCACCGCTTACGGATTACAAAGATACATATTTGAAAGACATTTTTGAAATTCTTCCGCAGGAGATGGTTGATGCTTCAACTGTAAACGGTGAGATTTATGCAATTCCTACATATAAAGAAATTGTTACTCAACAGGGTTGGATTTACAGAAAAGATATCGCTGATAAATATAACATAGATATGTCAAAATATAAAACCCTTGAGGATTTCAAACCGGTTGCGGAAATGCTCAAGAAAAACGAACCGAGCATTGACTATCCGATTGACTGGGACAAAAGTTCATACAGTATAAATGAGATGTATAACAGTCCCGCATTGGTATGCCCGCTTGAAAATTTAAGAATTCTCGGAATAGAAAGCGCAGAACAAGGCGGCGATCCTACAAAGATAATTCTTGATAAAGATAAGAAAAACAATAATGGCAAACGTGAGTATGAAGCAGTGAGAGATTATTATAAGTCAGGACTTGTTAAAGGAGACGTTGCAACGGCAAGTGATCTTCAGGCTAGATTTAATGCCGGCAAAACGTTTGCTTACTTTACCGGACTGAAACCCGGAAAGGCAGCGGAAATGCAGTCCAAGTGCCAGTATCCGATTGCACAGGCTGAAATTTCAGATGTTTATATGGACGCACTTCCGGGACTCGGATCGCTTCAGGTTATATCCACAACCTCGAAAAACCCCGAGAGAACCGCAAGATTTTTAAATCTCTTGAATACCGACCCGGTTGTTAAGAACCTTGTAGTTTACGGAATTGAAGGCAAGCATTATAAAAAGGTTAATGACAATACTGTTGAGCTTATTGACAATTCAGGTTACAGTATGGCAAGCAACACATGGGCGCTCGGTAATGTGTTTATAGATTATCTCAAAACAACGGACGATCCCGAGAAACTTGTTAAGTTAAAAGAATTTAACGAAAAAGGAAAGGTAAGAGAAGGAACCGGATTTGTTTTCGATTCGTCGGCGGTTTCTCACCTCATACCGCAGATTATTGATGCGATGACTCCTTACGGAAATATCGGTGCATACGGTTCCGTAGAAGTCGATTATGATGCAAAAATCAAAGAATATTATGATATGCTTGAGAAAACTCCTATAAAAGAAGTTAAGGAAGAAATGCAAAAGCAGTATAATGAATTTCTGAAACAAAAGAAATAATATAAGGGGTGGACACTGTTGAAGGCAGCAATTAAAGAAAAAACAGAAAAAAAGGCTTTCAAAGGTACGGTAAAAAGGAACAGTGCATTGTATGTTATGCTGATACCGGGTATTATATATCTTATTCTGTTTAATTATCTTCCAATGTTTGGAATGATTTTATCATTCAAGAAAATAAACTTCAGAGACGGAATACTCGGTTCGGCGTGGTGCGGTCTTGACAACTTCAAATATGCCTTGTCATCACCATCGCTTATAACAGCTATTAAAAACACCATAATGTATAATATCGTGTTTTTGTTCATTGGTATGGCATTGTCGATTATCCTTGCAATAATGCTTGATTTGCTTTGGGGAAAGTTAAGCAAAAAGGTGTATCAAACCATAATGATAATGCCGCACTTTTTATCGTGGGTAATAGTCAGTTATCTTGTATTTGGATTTCTCGGCATAGAGTCGGGCATTATGAACAACACAATATTACCGCTTTTGGGGATGGAAAAAATAAACTGGTATATGGAGCCTAAATACTGGCGTGTAATCCTTATTATAGTTTATTTCTGGAAGAGCTGGGGTTACAGTTCAATAATATATACTTCTGCGCTTGCGGGTGTGGACATACAGCTTTATGAAGCGGCTGATATAGACGGTGCAACAATAATGCAGAAGCTTTGGAACATAACCATTCCGGCAATTAAGCCTATCATATCAATGATGCTTATATTGAAAGTCGGCGCAATTTTAACTACGGATATGGGTCTGTTCTATCAGGTTCCGCTCAATACACCGCAGCTTTATAACACCACAAATGTTATATCAACATACACCTATAATCTTATGACGGGTTCGGGAGCAAACACTCTCGGAATGGCGTCGGCAACTTCGATGCTTAACTCGCTGGTAGGATTTGTGCTTATAATCATATCAAACAGAATAGTTAAAAAGCTCGATTCCGACGGCGGAATATTTTAAAGGAGGGGTGCACAAATGAGAGTAAAAAATAGGGCACTTAACATAGTTCTTCACATCTTTTTCTTAATTTTCTGCGCATTGTGCATTATACCGGTGCTTATGGCTTTAAGTGCTTCGTTCAGCTCGGAGGCTGCCATTGTATCGCACGGTTACAGTATTCTGCCGAAAGAAATTTCGCTTGACGGATACAAATACGTTTTCAGTTCCGGATACTCAATACTGACAACGTATGCTGTGACGATTGTAACGGTTGCTGCGGGTGTGTTTATAGGCGTACTGTCGACGGCAATGTACGGATATGTTATATCACGAAAAGATTTTGTGCACGGAAAGTTTTTTCTGATATTTGTATTTTTTACGCAGTTGTTCAGCGGCGGAATGGTAGCGGCATATATAATAAATACGCAGGCGCTTCACCTTTCAAATTCGCCGATAATACTGATAACGGCATGTGCATTTTCATCGTGGAATGTATTGGTATTAAAGTCGTTTTTCACGTCTTCAGTCCCATTCTCGATAATAGAGGCGGGAACAATAGACGGTGCGAACGAATACAAGATTTTTTTCGAGTTGGTAATGCCGATATCTTTGCCCGGCATTGCAACGATAGCGCTGTTTATAACGCTTGATAAGTGGAATGACTGGATGACACCTATGCTTTACATAACGGATAAAAGACTCTATACCTTATCATTCCTGCTCCAAACAATGCTGACGAATATTCAGCAAATGCTTGAAGACGCACAAAGCTCGGGTGTTGCAAACAATATGGAAAAAATACCGTCGGAGAGCGCAAGAATGGCATTATGTATGGTGGCGCTCGGACCGATGCTTGTTATTTATCCATTCTTCCAAAAATACTTTATACAGGGTATGACGGTCGGAAGCGTAAAAGAATAAGCAATAAAAATTAAAATAAAAGGGGAGTACAAAAATGAAGTTAAAAAGAATTTTATCGTTGTTTGTTGTGACTGCAATTATTGCGGCGTCATTGGTGACAACGGCAATTCCGGTAATGGCGGACACGGCGAATATTGTTTCAGATGATTTTGAAAGCTATACCGCCGGTTTATCAAAATGGTCCTCAAACGATTATGCATCGTTGGGAAACTCGTTTGTCAGAGCAAGTTGGCTTGCCGTAAATAAGACGGACTTTGAAGTAGGCGGCGACGCTGATAAACTATTTCAGATTGTCAGCGATGAAAGCTTTGGAACAGGAAGGGTACTTAAAGTAACAACGCAGAAAAATCTTAACTCTGCTACTTGGATTGCGAAAAAGTCGGGGATAACAAATGACATATCCGGTAAAACCCTCGTCTTTACAGCCGACTTTACCGTTCCTGAAGATAATGAACTTAATTTGGGCAACGGTGTTGCGGTATATTTAGATTTGGATAGTGATAATGCGCCTTATACAAAATGGTCTTTTTATAATGGTACCGCGACATTTCTTGACGGATCTACATTCTCGGCAAGAACTCTTTTGGGAATTGAAAAGGACAGCGATTCATTATATGTTTCTGCTTTCGGAGAGAAACTTCAAAGCATAACCGCCGGTGTAGGATACAGTTATACGCTTACTCTTGAACCTGCTGAAGGCGGAAAATATACTGCTTCTGCACAGTTAAACGAAAGTGTTATTAATCTCACGGGCAAATATTTACCGACTGCAGATGTTTTAAAAACATACGTATATCTTATGGTAGGTGCAAAAAGCAATCCGGACCGAATAAGGAAAAGTTATTCGGAAACAGACGGTGACGGACACACGACCTACGACATAAATAAATATCCTAATGATAAAACCGTAGCTTTACTTGACAATTTATCACTTAATGCTGTTTCAAAAGAAGAGCTGGGTAACACACTCTTTGCCGATACATTTGATAATTACGGCAGTGCCGAATATGTTCCTACGGCATCTTCGACCGATGTAAGTAATTACAGAAAAGATACATTTACAGTGCGAAGTGAAGTAAGCAGTTCTGCAAGACCGACGTCTGACGAAACAAAAGCGGCGCCGATAACTGCCGGCGACAGAGAAAAAATTGCAAAGCTTGCTGAAGAACAATTCGGCGGCACAGGCAAGACTCTTCAGCTTACATCGCAAGGTTTGGTTGCGCGCGGTGCAATGTATAAAAAGTCAAATATTTCAGCCGACACAATAGCCGGCAAAGCACTTGTCTATACTGCTTCATTCAAGATATCCGAAGAAGGCCCCTACAATGACGGTGTGGGTTTTGCGGCAGGATTATCTGCAACAAGAGTTAAAGACGGCGTAACAGAGCCGAATGTTTTTTACCATGATGTAAACCAGCCGATAACAAACCCAATGGCAGTAGGAAGCAATTCATATAAGCTTTTTGCCGCACAGGGAATGGATTTTTGGGTATTCGGCGAAAAGATGTGCACTCTTCAGAAAGGCATAACGTACAACTACACACTCAAGCTTGTTCCGAACAGTGACGGTTCAACATACAGAGCTGTTGCACAGTTGAATGATGAAGTAAAAGAAATTACATCAGAAGTTCCTACAATAGCTGAAATGGCATCAAATGAATTTGCATTTGTTGCATTGCATAATCAAAGTTATCCGACGGCGGCAGGTGCGGTTGGTACAGGTTATGCAAATGACAAACCGCTTGTGTATATTGATGACATAAAACTTGAAAGAAAAGACCCGAGTGAGGTTGAACTGCCGAAACCTGATACTGCACCGACAGACGAAGAACTCGGCGCATACGGACTTTTTGATGAAGACTTTGAAGACTATACCGCTGATTATGTGAAAAAAGCGTCGGCTGATGAAATTGCTCAATATGAAAAGAACAGTTTTGTATTAAACTACAATGCAAAAACAACAACACCGACGGCTAACAAACATCAAGACGGCAGAATAAAAACCGGTGATGTTTTAAAATTGTTTAAAATCTCAAAGGACAGTAATTTTGGAAACGGTGCAAATTATTTGAATGTTCAGACACAAGGATTGATTACCGGCGGTACAATGTGGACTCGTTCCAACATTACGGCAGACAGAATAAACAACAAAACTCTTGTGTTCAAAGCTAAATTTAAAATCCCGTCAAACGGCGAATGGGGTGCAGGTTCGAGCGCGGCCGTAATATTTGCAGATGCAAAAGATGCAAAAGTTCCTAACGGCGGAATAGCAAGCAGAGATCTGTCCGCAACTGATTTGGACGGTAAATACGGTTTTGCAGTTATAGCGGCGAATAACGACGGTACGGCTAACAACACACTTAAAGTTTTTGGTGAAAATATTGCTACAGATATAGTTAAAGGTCAGAAATATGATGTTACTGTAACTATGATTCCCGATTCCGACGGCAAGTATGCGGTTACGGTACAGCTCGGCGATATAGTAAAAACTCTCGGCGAAACTGCAAAGATTCCGAGTATGACAGAACTTGGAAGCTATGGTTTTGCAGGTATTGTGAGTCATGCAAACTCATGGTATACGGGTGAAAGATATGAAGCAAGTGCGCCGTACCAGACTGATAAAGACCTCATTTATTTTGATGATATTTCGCTGAAACGTGCCGGCAACTTTGTGCTTGACGCATCAAAGGGTGTAAACGGTATAAGCGATCTTACTGCCGACGGAAAAATTGATATGGCGAAAAAGTATATTACACTTAATCTTGGCGAAACTATAACTTCGGCAGATGTATCAAAAATTACAATCGACAACGGCGCAAGCGTTAAATCGGCAGAAATTGATTCCGCAAACAACAAGGCGCTTAAAATTACGTTTGAAAATCTTAAACTTAAGGCAAATTACAAAATAAACGTTGCAGGTGTTATAAACCCGATAGGCATTGAATTCAAACAGGAATTTACACTTAACACATCAGCAGGTATTGACGTTAATTACGAAAATATTAAGCTTACCGGTACAACTGTTACTGTACCTGTTTCGAAGAATTCGGGCGTTGCCGAAACAGTTAAGCCTTCGGTTATAGTATGCGTTTATGACATAAGCAATCCGTCCGCACCGCTTCTTAAAAAGTCATATATAAAAGAGGACGAGGTGACAACGCAAAAAAATATAGAAGTAACCGGTATTGAGTATTCGACGGGTGATAAAGTTCGTGTATTTGTATGGAACGGACTTACAACTATGTCACCTTTGGTAAAATGCAAGGACGTTTTGAATTAGTATTGTTATTAAGGAGACAACTATGCTGAAAAAGGTATTGAGTGTCTTCCTGATATTCGTAATAATCTGCAGCTGCACTTGTTTTGCGGCTGCGGATTATGCGGATATAGGGATATACTTTAATGATAAAAAGCTTGAACTTTCAAAAAATACATACGTTAAAAACGGCATTATAATGTGCGAGCTTCAGGGTGTTTTTGACGCAATGGGGATATCTTATGAGTATCTTGGTGTGTCCGAAACTCTCAATGCATCTTACCGCGGAGATAAAATGGTTGTTAAAATGGGCGAAAAATCTATGACGGTGCACCGTGTGCCGATAGAGCTCACAGAACCGTTTTACCGTGACGGAAATAAGATAATGATGCCTCTTGATACTGTGGCATATTGTTTTAATCTTATCGTAGACAGAACCGATTTATCACATATTGTGATAAAAGAAAAGGAACAGGTTAAAACGGAAAGTTTCGGAGAGAAACTCGAAGCCTCCCTTAAGGAGTATCAGGATAAGAAAAACGTTGCCTTTGAGGGTACAAATGATTATATTGAAAAGGTGAATTTAACACAGTATCCCGATTACGAAACATTAAAGATTGTTGATGTTGAGGGAATGCACTTTGATAAAGCACTTGATGTAACTGTTACAAAAACGCCCGACAACTGGTGGGAAAAACAGATAATTGTTAACATTCCGGATTATGGAAGAACAAAGGATGAGCTTGTGCTTGTGACATTTTGGGGAAAAAGTTTATGGGCACGTACGGACGCAGCAACGGCAAAAGTTGCCGTATGCGATCAGACTGCGGCGCCCGATTATCATAATGTTGTAACGCAGCAGATTGATTTGACAAATGAATGGCAGAAATACTATATAGTGGCTCAACAGGGAACATCGGTTGAGGCTATTGCAGGAAAGCATTCACTAAACTTTCGTTTCGGTTTTGCTTTGCAGCAGTTTCAGCTTGCCGACATAAGAGTAGAATATTATACTGTTCCTTCGGATTTTGAAATTCCTGAAGAAACTCCTAACTATGAGGGAATTGAAGATGACGCTATTTGGCGGAAAGAGGCGCTGAAAAGCATTGAGAAGAACAGAAAAAACAATATGGTATTCAATGTTGTTGACGACAAGGGAAATCCTATTGAAAATGCAGATATTCATGCTGAAATGACACGCTCCGAAATGAATTGGGGTGTTTCGACAGGATACGAGGAATATACAAGAACCGGACAGAATGCGTTTATGTTAAGTGACAGAGCGACAAAGCATCAGCAAATGCTCAAGGACCTTGGTTTTAATATGGTTACACTTCCGCTTAACAAACCCGGAAGTATCGATAGTCAGGCATTGGAGCGTGAAATAAACTATCTTTTGGATAATGACCTTGATTACCGTTTGCATTGTTACGTATGGGACGGACTTGACCCCGAAAGTACACAGAGGTTGTATTTGTCGAAGTACAGAACAAGGCTTAATTGGGACGTCGATTATATGGACAAGTCGGATTACAGAAAAATATGGGAGGATCAGGTTAATCTGCTTGGATCGTATGCAGGAAATTATCCTGCTGAAATCGATGTTTTAAACGAGGTTTCACCAAGGCATTACGTTCTTCAATATATGGGGTACGGCGAAATTAAAAGGTATTTTGAATTGGCAAGAAAGCTTAATCCGGATGCAAAACTTGTTCTTAACGAGTGCGGCGTCGGCGGTTATTCGGTAGGTAAGGGATATTTTGATTCGTTTTTGGAACTTATAAAATATCTTAAATCAATAGATACTCCGATTGACGCAGCAGGTATGCAGGCTCATCAGGTATCTGCCAATTATCCGTATCTTTTCTACGAAGAGGCAGAACTTTTGACTCAATATGTCGATTCAGTTTCCATAACCGAATTTGACGTCGGATTAAAAGAGGTTTACTTATATCCGTATGTCAGAGATGTGCTTATTGCTTGTTATGCTCATCCAAAGATAAATACATTTGTTGTATGGACTCCGTTTTATATTTATAGTACGAGCACACGCTTGGAATTTCTTTACGGATATGATGATAAGGAACTTCCGGGATTAAAGGCGTGGAAGGAACTTGTAAAAGGCGAGTGGTGGACAGACGAAAAGATAAAAACCGACGAACACGGAACAGCAATGATACGCGGACACCGGGGAAGATATGATGTGACTGTTTCTGTGAACGGAAAATCAGAAACAATAAGTATAAACCTTACAACAGATGAAGATAAAAATGTAATAAATGCAGTTGTATCGGAAAACGGAATAGAACTTAAATGCGAGAATGAGTATATTCCTTCGCCTAAAAAGAAATATATAAATTCACTTAATTTCGGAAGCACAACAGATACTGATATGCCGACACTTATAAATGAGTATGAACGTACAACGGAGATAGTATCCTGCACTGATTTTAAGGAAAATGAGCTTCCGCAGCTTTTTGATGAAAAAAGCGACGGATGTGCGGAAGTTTTGCCGGGAGAATACTTAACTGTTGAACTTGGTAAGGCTGTTGACCTCAAAAAGATGGTTATAGGTTGGGGCGACGGATATTTAAAACGTTTTTCAAATGAGATAGAAATTTCAAATGACGGCGAAAATTGGACTTTGGTACGAAAGGGAATTAACAAAAGCGCCAACGAAGAAATAGATATGACGGGCAAAAATGCAAAATACATAAGAATTAAGGCAACAGATGAAAAAGTGATTGTTGGGAGTGTAAAGGTGTATACCGATAATTCAAAACAGTAGCATTTAAGAACAGGCAAACCGGCATACGTTTGGTATGCCGGAAAAGTCTGAATCGAAAGGAGAAAATGGTTAATATGAAAATAAAGGTGTTATTGCTTTCCGCAGCTGTTGCGGTTTCGTGCCTTTTTTCGTCCGCTTATGCAGCGGTCGGCGGATCGGCTGCGTTGTTTGATGTTCAGGAAAGCGCAAATGCGCAGGACGGGCGAATTATAACAGTAAAAATCAGGACGGCACCCAAAAACGAATCGTATGACACAATATATGTTTTAAAATCGGCAAAAGCTTGCGACGACGGTATTATTACAGCAGATGAAGCGGCAGAAGCTGTTTACTACGGCGAGAGCGCAAATAAGGGTACAAGTTTTGACTTTCAATTCAGAATAAATGCCGGCGAAAGCGGAATATACACCATTGTTGCGGGCGGAAATACTCCGAGCGGCAATCTTAAAAGCAGGAATATGAAATTCTGGTATAATAAGAACGGTTTGAAGGACGAAAAGCTGTCTGCACTTAATTTAAGCGTTACTGCGGAAAATTTGGAAGCAGGTAATAACGATGAATGGTACATAGATATATTGAACAAAGCTTATGTGAATAACAAAGATGCAGTTGTATCTATTGTCAGTGCGCTTAAACCGTCAGGCGGGTATCGAAATCAATTTGAATTGGAAGAAGCATTTTGCTTTGCATGTGATGTTATAAATTCTAATGAAGTTGATGCAGAAAAATTCGCAGTATATGCACAAAACAGAAATGACAAAATTGGTCTTGATTTCTCAAACACAGATTACATACAGTACAGTGATGAAGTTTTAGAAAGATGGAAAACGGTTTTAGATGAAAAAAACGGCGAAAATGAAATTAAAAATATTGATGATGTGCGAAATACATTCAGGGAATCTTGTGCGATAGTGTGTATCGACAAAACAACCGATCACGCTAAAGCAATAGGAAATCTTAAAAGATATAATGACATTTTTAAACTTGATTTTAACACTAAATTTCCGTATTTAGATGAATATGAGGTTGCAAAGGCATTTACGGATACGAACTATACAACTGTAAGTGAAATTGTAAAAGATTACAATAATAGGGTAACTGAACTTTACAATGAGTATGAAAAAACACACGGCGGTTCCGAGAGCGGCAGAGGCGGAAGTAAAGGCGGCGGAAACGGAAGCGTATTTTCGCCTAACGTTGTAACGTCAGACGACGTAAATAAGTTTACCGGTAATAATGGCGGATTTTCCGATGTTTCATCAAGCCACTGGGCGTATGATTGCATACAGTTTGTTAAAGATAATAAAATTATGCAGGGTGACGAAAACGGACTTTTCAGACCTGATGAAAATATAACACGCGAAGAATGGGTTAAGACCGTGCTTACTGCATTTGTTATAGACACTAATGGTGCAGAAAGTGAATTTTCTGATGTTGACACAGAAAGATGGTCATATCCTTATATATCAAAGGCTTTTGAGATGATGATTATAAATGGAGTGTCCGATACCGAATTTGCGCCTAGACAAAATATTTCAAGACAAGATGCATCTGTTATGTTCTACCGCGGAGCAAAGGCGGCAAGGGAAAATTCGCTTACAGATATTGCAATAAGCAATTTTACAGATGCTGATGATATAGCAGATTATGCATTAGAACCGATTAACATACTTTACAGGCTTGAAATTATAAAAGGATATGAAGACGGTTCTTTTAAACCGAATGCACCGATAACACGTGCAGAGGCTGCTAAAATTATATATACTGCCCTTGAAAAATTAGGTTAAGGAGAGTGAACAATCAAATGAAAAGACTGACATCTTTATTTTTGTTATTGAGCTTAATAGTGAGCATACCTTTGGTTTCATATGCTGAATACGGGACCTTGAGTGTAGACGATTTGTATGAATTCGGGCAGGAAGAAGCAGACGGCGAGATATTTTATGAGATTGGAAAGAATAACATAAGCAGTGAAGTAAAGTTGCTTATGGATTTGGGAATTGTTGAGCATTATTATCCGAATGCAAGCCTTAAACGCACGGCGCTTAAGAATTTTGTCACGATTGTCGGCGGAAGTGATGTGTTGTATAATAAATATTTTACCGATAACAACAGCGAAACAAAAACACTTAATTTTAACGAAGCGTTAATTGTAATGATGGATTTAACGGGATATGCAAGTTTTGCAAAGGAAAACGGAGGAAGTGAATCGGATTATTACAATACCGCACTTCGTTACGGACTTCTTGATGATGTTAATTTAAGCGATGCAAAAAATAAACTGACGGCAGAGCAATATCTGAAGATGGTATATAATGCACTGACGGTTAAGCTTGTATCGTATGATTACTCAAACTATAAGATTTCTAAAGATGATACCCTCCTTAATTCATTTCTTAAGTTAGAAAAAGTTGAGGGTATTGTAAATGCAAATTCATATTCCGCATTAAACGGTTTGGGAGATGCGGGAAAGGACAGAATAAGGATCGGTAACAAGAGTTACTCTGTTGAAAAAATAAAGGACAGCGACGAGTATTTAGGATTTTATGTAATTGCGTACGTCAATAATGATAATAAAATTGTTTCATTGAGCGTTGACAATGATATGAATAAAATGATGGACTTTGACAATTCATCAGAACTTGAGGAAAGCAGTTCAAAACAGACTTTTGTTTACTATAACGATGCAGGTAAAAAGAAAACTCTCAATGTTGACAAATATGCCGATTTGATGTATAACTATTCCCCTGTTACCGCATATACTTCAGATTTTTATACGATAGAAAACGGAACAATAAAGCTTATAGATAATGATGGTGACGGAAAGTACGATGTTGTAATTAAAAAGGAGTATAACAGCTTTAAGCCGCTCAGTAAATCGGATTTTTATTACACTGTTACAGACAGACTTGGAAATGTTTATGATATCGGAGAACTTTTGCGGGATGAAAGCTATCACGGTATTAGAGATATAAACGGTAATCCGTGCACGTATGATGATATAAAGGTGAGCGGAAACGTATCGGTCCTTACAAAGAAAAATTCAAATGTGGTAACAGAAATTATAGTATTTGATGACATAAAATATGAGGGCGAATATGAAGCTTACTATTCAAGCGATGATGAATACCAGATAGGTGACAGAAAGTTTAAAATGGGTCATATTTACAGTTTGCTGAACAAAGGAAAATTTCCGTATAATCTTGGCGCTAATGTGCTTGTTTATCTTGACCCTATGGGGAAAATTATTGACGCTGAAACAACAACAGCGGAATATAAGTATGCATGGTTGGTTGATATAATCGAAGAAGCGAAGAAAGTAGAATTTAAAATATTCACCCAGGATGACAAGATGATGACATACGAGGCTGATAAAAAGATTAAAATAAATGAAAAAAAGATTGAATCGTCAGAAATAATGTCAAAAAATGAACTTTATGGCAACGGAAAGGTTCGGGAGCAACTTATAAAATACAAATTAAACAGCGACGAAAAACTTATTGATATATTAACGGCTGATGAAAGTAATGTCGGAATCGGTGCACATAAAGATATCGGCGATAAAAGTTTTCAGAAAAATTTAAATCACTATGATTATTACATTGAAAACGGAAACACGGGCGGAGGTTTGTATTCGCTTTATAACACAGGCGGCAAGATATTTGCAAGCAAATACTTATTCAGTCCAACCGATACATACCTATTTTATATTCCAAGCCAGTACTATCGTGATAAATATGATGATGAACTTTTTAGTGTTGAACGTTCTATGCCGAGCGGCTACGGTCGTTTCAGCCTTAATCTTTACGATGTAAGTTACGATATGGTTGTTGGCGCAGCCGTAAAGGTGAGCGGCGACCTTAAAAATGAGTATATGCACGATGCGGCGGGTGCCACAATGGTTCAAAAGGTTACAACAATTTATGATGACTATAGTGATGAAGAAATAACGAAGGTTTTTACTGAAAACTTAAGTTCTTCGTACAGTATTAACTGGATGCAGTATCCGCTTGATGATATGGGCACAAATGTACTTAATGCTTCTTACGATTCGGATGCTAATTTGTTTAAGAAGTATACAAAGGCAAACTATAATTTGGATTTAACGGCTTGGGAAAATGTAAAGACGATGGCAGATTTAAAGCCCGGAATGATAGTTAAACCCGGTCCGTTCAGGCGTGATTACATAACTTCATTCAGAACGTATTTTGTTTATGATGAAACCAAGGAATTTGATGATCAGATGTTTGAATACGCAACAGATGTTGATTCGGATATGTATGATGAAACGACATATGAGCTTCTTCCAAGGGGAACATATGACACCGGCGGAAATCATCACGGCGTGACTGAAGACAGATTCTGCGGAGAATACCTTTGTGCATTTGGTAAAGTTGTGCAAAAAACAAAGAATGGTATGGTCTTTAATGCTAAAAAAGGTGCGCCCAAAGAGTGGAACAGAATTATTGAGGTTACAGCAGATAAAACTGTTACATTCGTAAATACCAAGAGAGATACCATATTCAAGGGAACGTTTGCTGAAGTACAGGAAGGCGATTATTTATTCCTTGATATGACTGAGAGTACATTACGCGGTATAGCTGTTTACAGAAAATAGTTTATTGCCGAAAACAGTAAATTTTGAGAGAGGAAATGAATATGAAGAAGATTAGCTTCGGAACTCCTGAAAAATTTGTGCCATCGGCATTTTGTAAGAAATTAAACTATATTGACACCAATGTTGAATATGACCTTGAAAAAATAAAATTCAGAACAACGAGCAGGGGATGTCTTGTAGAATTTCCGTTAGAAAGTGATGAGGAAGTGTATGGTTTCGGTCTTCAGCTTAAGGGGTTTGACCACAAGGGCCGAAAGCTGTGTTTGAAAACCAACTCCGACCCTGTCGCATACACAGGAGATTCGCACGCACCGGTCCCGTTTTTTGTAACCACAAAGGGGTATGGAATTTATTTTGATACCGCAAGATATGTAGAGGCATATTGCGGTTATAACCGCAAAACTTTAAAAAGAAGTACGGGCAGAGGAAATGTCGGTTTGACCACGGATGAGATTTATGAGGTGAGAAAGCAGAATTCAACAAGTACAATGCTTGTTGAGATTCCCGTTTCAAAAGGGATAGACATTTATCTTTTTGAAGGCAAAAATATATTAGATGTTGTGTCGCAGTATAATATGTTTTCGGGAGGCGGCTGCGATGTTCCTGAATGGGGCTTTGGTGTCTTGTATCGCGCATATGCTGAATATAATCAAGATGAGATTGTAAAACTTGCGGATTTTTTCAGAGAAAACGATTATGCGGTCGGAATTATAGGTCTGGAACCAGGATGGCAGACGAACAGTTATTCTTGTTCGTACGTGTGGGATAAAGAACGTTTTCCAAATCCGGATAAGCTTGTGAAACAACTTAAGGATAAAAACTATCACGTAAATTTGTGGGAGCACGCCTTTATTGGTGCATCTGCGCCCTTCTACACCAAAATAATGCCATATTGCGGTGAGTTTGAAGTGTGGAAGGGGTTTGTACCGGACTTTGCAACGAGTGAAGCAAGAAAAATTTTCTCTGAATATCATAGAAAGTATCTCGTTGAACACGGAATAGACGGTTTTAAGCTTGATGAATGTGACAGCAGTGATTATGTAAGCCATTGGAGCTTCCCTAACTGTACCGAATTTCCGTCAGGCTTGGACGGCGAGCAATATCACCAACTGTTCGGGGTGCTTTATATGCAAACAATTCTTGAAGCGCTCGGAAGCAACAAAACATTATCTGAAGTCAGAGGCGCAGGTGCACTCTCGGCTTCATATCCTTTTGTACTCTATAGTGATTTGTATAACCACAGGGATTTTATAAGAGGTGTCGCTAATTCAGGATTTTCAGGACTTTTGTGGACCCCCGAACTTCGTGATGCAAAAAGTAAGGACGAATTTTTGCGAAGACTTCAAACAACAGTGTTTTCTGTTCAGTGTGTAATAAATGCGTGGTATTGTCCTGAAGTGCCATGGAAAGGGCTTGACTGTGAAAACGAAGTAAAAGAGTTGTTTGAAGTCAGAAAAGCATTGATTCCGAGATTAAAAAGAGCATTTAAAGAGTACAAAGAAATGGGAAAACCGCCGGTTAGAGCGTTGGTTGCAGATTATACAAATGATACGGAGACGTATAAAATTGATGATGAGTATATATTCTGTGATGATTTGATAGTAGCGCCTATTATGGTTGGAGAGAACGAGAGAAGGGTATATCTGCCGGACGGAAAATGGGTTAATTACTTTACGAGAGAAAGCGTTACGCCGGGATGGTTTGATGTTAAAACCGATAAAATTCCGGTTTACGAAAAGCTTGAAGATTAGTGCTTATAACAAGTTTGGGTTAGTATTACATTTTTTTATGGGGAAGTGCATTGCATGTTATACAAATTGAAGGAAAACCGTGTCTACAGGACATATCTCGGCGGAAAGCACATTGATATGTTTTATGGAAAAGAGAGCTGTTCCGACGGCTTTTTTCCCGAAGATTGGACTGCGTCTGTTGTGAGAGCCTTTAATCCGGGACGTGAAAATATTTCAGAGGGAGAGGGAATAACTGAAGACGGTCGGTTTATAAAGGAATTAGTTACGGATGAAATGAAGTGCCTGGTAAAGCTTTTGGATTCAGCAGAGCGTTTGGTAATTCAAGTTCATCCAACTGTGGAATTTGCAAAAGAGCATTTTAAATCTAAATTTGGTAAAACGGAATGTTGGTATTTTTTGGACTGTGCGGATAACGCATATGTGTATCTTGGATTTAGAGAGGGGATAGCAAAAGAAGAATGGATTTCCGCCGTGTATGCACAAGATATAGAAGGTATGCTTTCTATGCTGAATAAGCTGCCGGTCAAAAGCGGAGATTGCCTGTTTGTTGCCGGCGGAGTTCCGCATGCAATAGGCGAGGGGTGCTTTATGATAGAGGTTCAGGAGCCCTCGGATTTAATGGGGGTTGTTGAAAAAAAGACTCCTTCAGGAAGAGAAATCGCTGATGTAAAACTTCACGGCGGAATAGGTTTTGAAAATATGCTGAAAATGTTTGATTATAACGGAATGAGTATTGATGAAATCAAAAAAAATTACTCACACGAGCCAAAAATGATAAAACAAAATGTCTTTGAAATAATCGGCAAATCGACGACTGATAAATTCAGCATTTATTTAATTTGCGGCGAAGGAGAATATACACCGCAAAACAAAAACGGCGTTGTTATTATTACAAAAGGCAGCGGCAGCGTTAACGGAATTAAGGCAAAAAAGGGTGACAGATTATTTTTTAACGAAGGCGATAAGATTAGCACGGCCGGCGATATACATACAGTTATATGTTTTTAACTATAAAACTAACAAATGAGGTACATTAAATTGAAAAATTTTTTTGAAAACGGCAAATTATTTGTAGGCATAAACTATTGGGAATCAAAAAATGCCATAAATATGTGGGAAAATTTTGATGAAACAATTATAGAGTCTGATTTTAAAAAAATGTCAGATGCCGGAATAACAATTCTCCGAATTTTCCCGATATGGTCGGTGTTTCAGCCAATTAAGGCGATGCGCGATAATTTTGGTGTAGTTGAATACAGACTTGGCGAGGAACCTTTCCCGGACACCGAAGCAGGCAAAGCGGGAGTGAGCGAGGAAGCTTGCAGAAAGTTTGAAGTTGTTTGTAAGCTGGCAGAAAAATACAACCTTAAACTTATTGCAGGATTGCTTACAGGTCATATGAGCGGAAGATATTATGCTCCTCCGGCATTTGAAGGGAGAAATCCGATAAGTGACCCTACGTTGGTTAAGTGGGAAATCAGATTTATAAAATACTTTGTCGGAAGAATGAAAGTTTTCCCATCAATAGCAGGTTGGGATTTGGGAAATGAATGCTGCGGATTTACACCAAGAGGTGGATTTGATAATAACGATATATCATATGTTTGGCAAACAGTTATAGCTGACACTATAAGACTTGCAGACTTCGAACATCCTGTAATATCCGGATATGATGTCGTTCCGACGGCTGACGGGGCGTTTAATGCTATGGAACTTGGCGAGATGCTCGATATAAATACGACGCATCCGTATACGTTTTTTTCTGATTTTAAAGATCCGATTGTTTCTATGCGTCCTATTCTTGAAGGTGCATTTAAGTGCAGACTGTACGGTGATATAAGTAAAATTCCGACATTTATTCAGGAAGTGGGAGCTATCGGGTATACAACGTGCAGTAAGAAAACAGAAGCTGATTTTTACCGTTGTCTTTTATATTCGGCGTGGTCGCATAACTGTCTTGGTGTTATGTGGTGGTGTGCATTCGATCAGGATAATATTGAATATGCACCATATGATTTTAATAATATCGGAAGTGAATACGGATTTTTCAAGAATGACGGCAGTGCGAAACCGATTGTTGACGAAAACAAAAAATTTAACAGTTTTGTAAGCAAACTTCCGTTTGATAAACTTCCGCCGGCTGTTACAGATGCAATCTGTATAATACCAAAACAGACTGATGAGAAATATGTTAATGTATTACGTTCAACGTATAGTCTTGCAAAACAGGCGAATATGAACATTGGATTTTCACATGCTGACGAGCCTTTGCCCGAATCGGATATATACATAATGCCGTCTGTTGACACAACACGTGCAATAACAAGGCACAGGCTTGTTGAATTGCTTGATAGAGTAAAAAAAGGTGCGGTATTGTATTTTTCAATAGGAAGTGCACAATTCAGATGGTTTGATAAACTTTCGGGAATGGATATAGCGTATCGTGAAGGTTCCGGATATTTTGAAAACATTTTGATTGACGGCGAGGAACTTGCTGTTAAGTCGGAGTTTAAATATATTGTCGAGAAATGTTCGGCTGATGTAATTGCAAAAGCAGACGACGGCAGACCGGTTTTTGTTAAGAATGCTTATGGTAATGGATTTATTTTCGTAAGCACAATACCTATCGAAAAATATCTGGCAACTCAAAATACTGTGTTCAGCAACGAAAATTCGCAAAAATTTTCAAAATGGTATGAATGTCTTTTGAGTGAAAAGAGCAATAAACATGTTGTAATTCCTGCGGCGCAAATGGTGTGCTCAACAGAGCATATTATAGATAACGGTTCGCGTTATGCAGTTATAATAAATTATTCAAAAGAACACATTAAAAGCAATTTGAAAATTGATGATGCCTGGGAAGTTTCAGAGGTATACAGAGGCAAGTTAGACGACAACAATCTTTTTCTCGGCGCTTGTGATGCAGCCGTTATTAAGCTAGTAAAGAAAAAATGACTAGACTATTATTTAATCGTCTGAAAATTGAATTATTGGGGAGTAAGTGATTTGATTTATAAGAATATTGAGTTTCATAATGTTGCCGAATTTATTGAAAATGATAATGGGTGTGTATCGTTTCGGAGAGTTCCTAAAAATGTTCAGGACGCAATGGAAATGAATAAAGAAATATGTGAATGTGCCACGGGTGTGGAAATGCGCTTTGTTATGAAAAGTGATACTGTAAGGGTAAAACTAAAAAAGAAAAATGATACTTTCAGTACCGTAAATGTATTCCGTGGTGATATTCTTGCCGGTTGGGACGAGCTCGAAAAGGTTATTACTGCTGATGAAACAGAGATTGTTTTGCAGAAACCGAAAAATCCTTCGACGCTGTTAAAAATGTCGGAACAGATGAGAACAAGGTGGTCGCCGGAAGTAATAAGAATAATGTTTAACCATGGTTATTATGAATTTATTGATATAATCGGGGAGGTTGAACCTCCGCAAAAAAGTCAGGTTCCCTCTAATACTATGCTTGCATACGGTTCTTCAATAACTCACGGTTCAAATTCTGTTATAGCGTATATGTCGTGGGTATCGATTTTATCAAGAAAGTTAGATGTTGATAATATAAACTTGGGAATGGCAGGAAGCTGTGCTATGGAACCTGAAATGATTGAATATATCGCATCGGAGGGCGAAAGCGGCAGATGGGATTTTGCGGTTCTTGAGCTTGGTATAAATGTACTTAATTGGGAAGAGAAAAAAATAACAAGCCGTGTAAAAAACACGTTAAAACAAATTGCCGGACGAAATCCGGGCAAGAGAGTCTATGTCGTTTCGCCGTTTTATTGTAATAATGATTTTTATGGAAAAAAACATGCGAATATGTGGCGTACGTATATTAAGAACATTGCAGATGAATTGAATTATTCAAATGTAACTGTCATTAACGGACTTGATATTTTGGGAAAAATGTGTTTCTTATCAGCTGATGAAATTCATCCCAGTATTGAAGGAATGATGTTAATTGCAGATAATATGTATAAACGCATATGCGGAAAATAAGAAGAAATTGCAAATAGATGTTTTAAACAACAGAAGGTGAAAATCAAGATGAATAATAAATTTTTAACAGTAACAGATTTTATAAAATCAGATTGTAAAGACGACGTTTCTGATATTTTACAAAAAATAATTGATGAAAATCCCAACAAAACGATTTTCTTTCCTGACGGGAAATACTATATTTCAAAGTCTATTGTAACCCCGGCAGAGCCGTCAAAAACTGTGTCGTTAAAACTCGGCGCCTATGCGCAGATTATAGCGACTGAAAATTGGAACGGCAGCGGTGCTCTTATAAAGCTCGGAGGAAAATTTCCGGCAAACGATATAAGAACAAACGGCAGCAATAGTTTCTTTGAGGGAGGGATTCTCGACGGAAATGATATTGCAGACGGCATTTCAATAGACGGCGGACGTGAAACCGTTATACGAAATGTTTCAATAAAGCATACAAGAATCGGTGTCCACATAAAAAATGGAGCAAATAATGGTTCTGCAGATTCTGATATATCAGGTGTAAATATTGTCGGCAATGGTAAAACAGCTTCGATTGGTATTCTTGCCGAAGGGTGGGACAACACTTTTACAAATATAAGAATATCTGATGTTTTTGTCGGAGTATGGCTTAAATCGGCAGGAAATATACTCCGCAACGTTCATCCGCTTTATACCTTGGATTATACTGATTATGAGCAGAGCTGCGGATTTATTGTTGATGGTAACAGACCTGACAACTGGTTTGATTTTTGTTACAGTGACCAGTTTTCAACAGGATTCTTGATAAATGCACGTATTACTATGCACAACTGTTTTTGTTTTTGGTATTCACCGCGTGAAAAACAGCACATTGCAGTAAGATCTGATGGAAAGTTTAATTCTATTGTTTCAAATCTTGCTATTGGATTTTGTGAGAATGAAGCAAAGAATTATGTTCTAAAAACAGGAAGTGATGGTGGTGGCGGAGTTATACAGAACTTAATTGTCAGCGATGTGAATGTAATAAATGATGATACATATAAAAAATATTTGTCAGGCAGTGTTATTTCGTAGCAACCCGATGTAAGCAATGAGATTACAGAATGAGGTGAATGGTATGAACGATTATAAATTTAACGATAAAGAAAAGAGCATAAGCATATATAGAACAGACCTCCCTGCTCCGTGGATAAACTATTTGTCAAACGGACATATGCACGCATTTGTTTCGCAATGCGGCGGAGGTCTGCTTTGGGTTGAAAATGCGGCAAAATACCGTATAAGCCGTTATCGAATGTATAATCTGCCGATAGATTCTCCCGGATTTTACATATATTTGCGGGAAAAAGACGGGACAGTTTGGTCACCGACTTTCAGACCTGTTGAAACAAAGCTTGACAGATTTGAGGCAAAGCACTTTCCCGGCAAGTCTGTGTTTATTGCCGAAAAAGATGGGACCGAGGCGATACTGACACTCTTTGTAATGCCTGATTATGATGTTTTGGCTTGGCGTCTTGATTTGCATAATAACGGCGAAAATGATAAAGAATTTGATGTTTTTGCGTATACCGAGCTTTCGCAAATGAGATATTCTGACGAGGTGACTAATGAATATTACTGGCGGCATATGCTTACAACTTGGTTTGACAATGAAAGTCAAACCGTGCAGTATTTATATCATTTTCCGAAACCCGAAGATATAGAAAAACAGCCTTTGGTGTACTTTGGCTGTGACCGCAAAATAAAATCGTATTCAAGCGACCGTGATGCGTTTGTCGGAAATTACCGATTTGAGAAAAATCCTATCGCTGTGGAAAACGGAATTTGCGGAAATGAGGAAATTCAATCGGGCGAACCCTGCGCCGCTTTGCATACGCATATATGTATCGGCAGCAACAAAGAAGAAAGTGTATCGTTCTATTTGGGTGCCGAGATGGGCGCTTTGACACATATAGATGAAGTAAAGAAAAAGGTAAGGGAGAATTTAAATGCATTAAGGGAACATCAAAAGGTTGACGAGCAGGAGGAAAAGCTTGATAGTTGGTGGAATGAATTTTTAGGTAAATTCGAGTGTGACATTCCGGAAGAAAGCGCAAAAAGGCAGATAAACATCTGGGGACCGATTGAGTCGGTGCATACCGCAAGATATTCAAGGTCTGTGAACGCAAATGCCCCCGGCACAAGAACTCTCGGATTTCGTGATACCTGTCAGGATATGCTTGCAATTACATATCGTAATCCTATGTTTGCAAAAGCGCGGTTAAAATTTTTGATGAGCAAGCAGTATAAGAGCGGAAATGCAATTCACTGCACGGGTTTTTATGATTCGGATATGCCAGATTACATTACAAGGTGCGACGATCATTTGTGGCTTGCCTTTCTTGTGTATTCACTGATTTCGGAAACCGGGGACATAGGTTTGCTTGATGAAAAAGTTCCGTATCTCGCAGATGACCACATAAGTGAAGGTGAATACGCAACTGTGTGGGAACATCTGATGGCAGGGGTAAGCTTTACGGAAAACCATCTTGGCGAACATGGGCTTCCGCTTACGCTTCGAGGCGACTGGAACGACATAATCGGAAAGTTTTCAAGAAAGGGAAAAGGTGAATCGGTGTTTGCGGCGCAGCAGTATGTTGCGGTGCTTAACAATATGATTGAAATAGCGGAATATGTTAAGAATGATACTGATTTAAAGTATTTGAAACAGTGCAGAAAAAAACAAACGGAAAATATAGAAAAATCATCTTGGAACGGCGAATGGTGGTATAGATGCTTTAATGATGACGGCGAGCCTCTCGGGAGTAAAAAAGATGATTTCGGAAAGATTTGGATAAATTCGCAGACTTGGTCAGCAATAAGCGGAGTCGGAACGAGGGAACAGCAACGAAAGGCAATGGATGCGGTAAATAAGTATCTTGATACAGGAGTGGGACTTATGAAACTTACGCCGGGATTTGAAACTTGGCCCAATGTTGTAAATCCTTTCAGCGGATATAATCCCGGAAACGGAGAAAACGGAGCTGTATTCTGCCATGCCCACACGTGGGCGGTAATTGCCGAAGCGAAGCTTGGTAATGCACATTTCGCGTGGAAATATTATAACGATTTACTACCGCATAATATAATTGAGAAAAACGGAGTTGAAAAATATAAGTCTGAACCATACACGTGGTGCAGTAATATTATAGGCTATCCGAATAACAAACAGGGGTGGGGAAATATTTCGCACATTTCGGGAACTGTTGCATGGATGAATGTTGCGGCAACGCAGTATCTGCTCGGCGTAAAACCCGTACTCGGCGGAATTGTGTTTGAACCGTGTATCCCGTCCGAATGGACCGAGTATGAGGTTAAGCGTGAGTACCGTGGTGTTAAGCTAGATGTTAAATTCTTCAATCAAAATCATAAAAACGGCGGTGTAACAAAAATAAAATTTGCCGATAAGGAATTTAACGGTAATTTTCTGCCGTTTGAGTGTATAGATGGCTTGAAGAAAATAAGCATAAGTGTTATTTTATAGATTTAAAAACATATTCATACAGTGAAAGTCTGTGTTGGAATTGAATAATAAAATGCGCATGCTTTGATGTTTTCCAATGAGAAACCCAAAGTATGCGCATTTTAATTTGTTTTTATATTGATTGTTTTTACGTCATTCTATTTCTTTAAAACCTTCGCCGATTACCTCGTGAACGTTGCTTATGACAACAAAGGCGTGTTTATCTATTTTGTGTATCAGATTCATATAGACCGGAAGCTCCTTGGGAGTTACAACACACAAAAGCATAATCCTTTCCTCATTTGAATACATACCTATGCTGTGCACACCGGTTACACCTCGTTCATACTGTGTTAAAATATAGTCTGATATTTTTCTTGTTTCCTTTGAGAATATCATTACCATTTTTGCGCCGTCGCCGAGCGTGATTATTCTGTCTGTTATTATTGAAGAAACATACAGCGCTATTATGGAATAAACAGTTACGGTGTAACTTTTAAACACAATTCCGGCTAAAATAACGATTACACAGTCGATTACCATTATAAGTTTTGCAAGCGATATATGCGGCATCAGTTTTTTTAATATCAGCCCGGCAAAATCGCTTCCGCCGGTGGAAGCGCCGGTTTTGACAATCATGCCGACACCGGCGCCCATAAGCACGCCGCCTGACAAAACACCGATGAGCTCATTTTCAAAATATGGTTGAATATGGCTTGTGAATTCAAGACAAACAGACAGTAATAAAATTCCTGCACTTGTTTGTATTATTGCGTACTTTCCGAGACTTTTATATCCAAAAATAAAAAGAATTGCATTAAAAATCAGGTTAGTTAATGACATTTTTATCCCAAATATATGCAACAGTACTGTTCCGATTGTAGAAATTCCTCCTGCCGAAATTTTGTTGGGGGTTAAAAATACATTTATTGAAACCGAAAGCAAGATACATCCAAATAAAAGGAACATAAAATCATACAATAAATTTTTTAATGGAATTCTCATTTTGTAACCAGTCCTTGTGCATTTAAATCGTCATAAATTGCATTATGAATATCTCGCCGCATATTTTCTATTAAATTGTAATCATAGCCTTTAAAATTGTTTTTCTTATTTAGGCATCTCGTTGCATTTGTCAATATTATGGCATAAATATTGCGTTTGCGATTAAAAAACAACGATGTGCCTGTATGTCCGCAGTGTCCAAAACTTCCGACCGGGAATAATTCGCCGGACTGGTTGTAATTTTTATCAACAAACAGCCAACCAAGTCCCCAGCCCTCGCCAAGGTTGCCGACATAGTTTTTTTCAGAAGCATCGAACATACTCTTTGAATACAAAACAGGATTTTTATTCATAATAGCTTTTGCAAATTTATTGATGTCACCGATGGTAAAAAATTGTCCGCCGGATCCGGCGCTAGTACCAAGAATACGTATGTTTTCGTCATCCCAAGGGTGGTCGAGTCCGTCTAAATTTTTGCTTCTGTAACAAATTACCGAATTCGGTTCATCAATTTCAATGTTAAATTTACTTCTTGTATATTCCAGAGGAGTTTTAATCATTTTATCAAAAATATCTTCGAGAGGTAAATTATATACCTTTTCAAGAATATATCCCAGTAAAATCATTCCATTGCACGAGTACATCTGACTTGTTCCCGGTGCAAAGGAAAGCGGTGTGGCAAGTATGAAATCTCTTACGGCACTGCTTCCGTTTTTCGCAGCACTGGATGGTATTTCGTATCTTATAATGCCGGAGGTATGGGTAAGCAGCTGCATTACCGTTATATTTGTTTTATCTTCGGGTACATTCTCAAAAAAATCCTTCAATGTGCTGTTTAAGGTGAATTTTTTTCTGTCTATCGCCATCAAAGTAAGAGTGGAGGTAACAAGAACCTTCCCCATACTCGCTATATCAAAGTATGTATTTTCATCAACGTTTTGTGAGTGAAGAAATTCAGAGGTTCCGTTTACAGAAACCAAAACGCCGTATGAATCAAAATCGCCGTTTTGAAATTTTTGATTTAATAGTTTTTTTGTGTTGTTTAATTCCATTTTTTTGCTCCTATTTAAAATCATCCTATGGTTAGCACAACCTTGCCGATATTTTCACCGCGCTCAAGTACAGCGTGCGCTTCTTCTGCTTTCTCAATCGGGAAAGTTTTATAAATTGTGGGTTTTACAAGTCCTTTTTCAATTTTCGGAAATACATTTTTAACGAGTTCTGCAAGAATTTGTGCTTTTACTTCGGGTGTCCTTGAACGCAAAGTTGAACCGATAATTCTTACATTTCTCACATAAATATTCTTAAGGTCGATTTCTGTTTTTTGTCCTGCTAAAGCTGCAATCATTATCCATCTTGCGCCGTGTGTTAAATACGGCAGACATTCTCCCATATGCTCGCCGCCCAAGCAATCTATTGTAACGTCAACTCCGTTTCCTGCCTCAAGTTCATGTTTTAAAACATCAGCGGTTTTCTCTTTTGATGTGTTGATTACAATATCTGCATTCAAATGCTTTATTGATTCTGCTATCTTATCTGACAAAACAGAGGTTATAACCCTTATTCCAAACGCTTTTGCCATGGGAATTATAACACTTGCAAGTCCGCTTGCGCCGGCATGCATTAAAAGCGTATTGCCTTCTTTAATTTTTCCCTCGATAAAGAGATTTAGGTACGCAGTTGCGAATGCCTCGGGAATTGCCGCCGCCTCAACCATTGAGCAATTTTTCGGGACAGGCATAAGCATATCATATTTTACAGCAACATACTCGGCATAACCGCCTCCGCCCAAAAGTGCGCAAACCTTGTCACCTATTTTCCAATCCGACTTTTCTTTGGCATCGTTTCCGATTTCAACAACTTTTCCCGAAATTTCAAGTCCCATCCATTCAGGGCATCCCGGAGGAGGTGGGTAATCTCCCTCTCTCTGCATTAAATCTGCACGGTTAAGCGCCGCCGCTTCAATTTTTACAAGTACTTCATCCGATTTTATAATCGGGTCGGGTACATTGCTCCACGATAACGATTTGTCATTGTTTACAAGTATTGCTTTCATTTTAAATCCTCCATGTTTTTATTATTATGTAGAAATTTTTTATTCAGTTCTTTTAGCAGTGAGTCGGCATATATTTTAAATCCTGCGTCGTTTGGGTGAAGGTAATAATCACGATAGTACACGGTATTGTTCGGTATGAAATTTATACCGTTAATAAAATGTATATTTTTGTGATATGTTGCAAGTTTCCGGAGTGTATCGGCAATCAGCGAGAAACTGCCGAGTTTATGAGTTTCGTTGGTATCGGCACGCCAAATCGGAGCAAGTGCAAAGATTGGTACATTGGGATAGTTTTTTGCGAGATTTTTATAAAATTTAAAGCATCGATTTTTAAAATCCTCAAAATCAGACCCTCTCCAATCATTTGTACCATATGCAACTGTTATAAATTTCGGCAGAATATTTCCTTTGTGTTTTGTAAGCTCAGGCATAAAAACCGAGCCGCCTATTCCCTTATTAATTACATCGGCATCAAGCATATCAGCTAATCTTGACGCATAGGAAAGAGAAGATTTTGCGGCATCATAACCTTGTGTTATCGAATCGCCGTACATAATCACTTTTTCCGCTTTTTGTATCGGCTTTATGACTGCTTTATCATCAAGTTCGATTTTTCTTATCATTCCTTGAACGGACCACGGAAAGCAAATGCAAATATGCTTTATACCCGTCTTCAAATAAAAAGCTTTTTGTCTGTCTTCAAGGTTATATTTCTTATAAGGATACCGTGGCTCATTGTTAAAATTTTTTATTTGTCCCAACATAATACCGTTGCAGAGTACGTCGAATGAATAAAAATTTCTCGTGTGCGGATTTGACTTCTTTGTACTTACTGCTATTGAAATGTATTTACTATCGGTTTGAAACTCTATTCTTACGCCTGCTGTTGACCAGCTATTATCTTTCCCATAACTTAATCTATTCCGTTCTTGCTCGGAAAACCTTGAAAATATAATTTTATTACCGGCTGTTTCTGTATATTCGGTTCCGAATGCGAGAGATTGTATCAGCTTGTTTTCCAGTATCATAATTTCACCCATTATTGTCGTTACTTATCCGGATTATAGTCCATATTATCCGTAATATACCTCACAAATTTCAGGGGTGGCTGTGTTCTGGTTGCCAATTCGTCGTATTGCTGCACGCAAAGACTCATACAACTGCCGAGCATCGGTGAAACAAGTCTGTGAATTTTGTAATGTGTACCGCCTGACAAAAAGAGAAATGGTATTTTAAGTTCTTTTTTCAATAGACTTGTTATTCTTATATTTTCCGCTTCTTCTTCCTCGTCGTTTGCTGCAGTTACAATTTTTGAAATATCCGCACCCCTTTTTTGATGCTCGTATGCAATCCCAAGCACCTCGTCAGCCTCGGCATACCTATACAAATGTGATGAGAGTAAAACAGATTTTCCCATATTGTGTATTTCGTCAATGATTTTTTTCTGTTTATCTATTGCCCGGGGATTTTTGGCAAGTTCGTCAGGAGATTTATCAAATGTATCACCCATAATATCACCTAGAGTTCCGCCGAGTTTCAGTCCCTCAATAAGTCCCTGCATACACTCTTCGTCGGACAGTCCGGCATTGTACCCGTATCTGTAATTCGTTATATAAAACGGTCTGCCGGCAGATGAGGCATATATTTCTTTTAAGTGTGTCCGCTCTTTTGGTTCAAGTCTGCAAATTTGCAGACCAAAAGCATCCGCACCCTCATAAACCGCATTTCTTATCGTATTTATCGCATTTGCCGCCGTTTCGGACTGAATCATGACCGTTACGGTCGGTCTGTAGTTTGTCAGAAATTTCACTTTCAGTTACACCTTCCCATGGCGTTTCTGCCGCCGTCTATCATTATATTTTCTCCGTTAATAAATTGTCCTTTATCGGATGCTATAAATAGGATTAAATCTATAATTTCCTGCGGATTTGCCGCTCTTCCGAGAAGTGTTTTCATATTAGCCATTGCCGCTCTTGTTAAAACGGGTCCGGGGGATACGCATACACAGCGAACATTATATTTTGCTCCGTATTGCGCAAGTGATTTTGTAAGACCGAACATAACTCCGCTCTTTGCGGTAGGATAGTCCATTCCTCGACCGTCGCCCTCTTTGCCTGTTATTGAGCCTATGTTTATGATAAGTCCGCTTTTTTGTTCGCGCATCTGTTTCATACAAGCGTGTGCAAAATAAAATTGTCCCTTTAAGTTAACGTCAATTCCCCAGTCATACACATCTATCGGTATATCGGGAAATTCAAGTTTTCCGTCAACATTCAGCATACGCACTGCCGTACCGCCGGCGAAGTTTGTGAGTATATCAATCGAGCCAAACTTTTCCACTGCCATATCTCTTGCTGCGCAAACAGCACTATAATCACGGACATCGCACAGAAATCCTGCCGCAATTCCGTTGCCAAGGGAATTTATCTTGGCAACTTCAGTTTTTAATGTGTTTGAATTTACGTCGCACATCAAAACGTTTCCGCCAAGCTTTGCGAAATTCTCTGAAAATATAAGTCCCATTCCCGAGGCAGCGCCGGTTACTATTGCAGTTTTTCCGTTAAATTCCATTTAAATCATTCCTTTCAGTCTTTTGTACAATTGTATCATATTGACAGACAAAATAAAATATACTATAATGTTAAATATGGGAACAATACTACTTTTGAGGTGTGTTATGGATATACTCGCAAACACAAAATTGAAATTTTTAAACATAGGGAAATATGGCGGAATGTACGCTGATACAGCTGATTTTTTAAATCTGCCGCGTCCTTTTTTTAGTATTGGAATTATACTTGAAGGAACAGGTGATTTTTATGGACAAAATTCCGAATGTGTCAGTGTCTTTCCAGGGGATATTATTATTGTACCGAATGCAGCCGCATATGTTTCACATTGGAGGGGCAATCCGCACATAACATACATAACTTTTCATTTTATTCTTGAAAGCGGACTCGGTAAAAGCATTCCCATTCAAAAAATATGCGGATTTGAACACTTAATAAATGATTTCTGTTATGCTTACGATAACTTTTCGACACCCGAAGCTTCATTTAAAATTATTAGTATTTTCTACAATATACTGAATGAAATATTCCCAAAAATAAAAAAAATATCTGAAAGGCAAGTCCGCACATCTGTTAAAAAAACCATTGATTACATTACATTAAATTATACAAAATGTATAGCAATTTCTGAACTTGCAGAAATTTCAAATCTTTCGCCGTCAAGGTTTTTTTCTGTTTTTAAAAGTGAGACAGGTATGACACCGATAGAATACAAAAATCGTTTATGTGTTCAAAATGCCGAAAAACTCCTGATTACCAACGATTTGTCTATTGAGGAAATAAGCGAAAAGATGGGATTCAATTCTGCATCATATTTCAGACGGATTTTTAGAAAATATGTTGGAAAATCACCCCGTGAATATAAAAACAGTGTTTGTGCGGATTTGAGACTGTAGGATTAGACAAATTGAGTTTCGGATTTAACGAGAAAGTTGCTATTTAAATATATATAGTTTTGCTTTAACCTTGTCTAGGCGGACAAACGGTTCTGCCCAATATCGTGAGTCAAACGAATTGTTTCGATTGTCGCCCATGACAAAATAACTGCCTTTGGGAACAATATAAGTAAATCCGTTTTCGGTGATCCGTTCTCCTTCTGTTGCCGCTATGCGTTTGACAAGCATTTTTCCATCATGCTCAAATATTA
>CAKSTL010000011.1 GCA_934500875.1 uncultured Clostridia bacterium
CGGGGACCCTGAAAAGCTGAAAGCTTTTTGGGGAAAAGGAGGAGCAAGGAAGCGCAAGCGAATGTTTTTGTGTTTTTTAGCAAAAACGCAGCGCAAGCAGACTTTGCTCACAAGACCCGTATCGGGGGCCCTGAAAAGCTGAAAGCTTTTTGGGGAAAAGGAGGAGCAAGGAAGCGCAAGCGAATGTTTTTGTGTTTTTCACAAAAACGCAGCACAAGCGGACTTTGCTCCGACGTGGTGGTGCACCCGAGGAGACTTGAACTCCTATGAAATTGCTTTCACACGGACCTGAACCGTGCGCGTCTGCCAATTCCGCCACGGGTGCGTAGCTGTCATTTGCCTAATCAAAAATCATTATAGCATAATGTTTTAAAATTATCAATACAAATTTTCAAATTTATTCAAAATTTTCATATTTTACAGTACAAAATATGTAAAAAATGTGCAAAATTTACCCATATAGCTTTTTGTATATATCCCTTCTTTTAAGCACCCTCTTTACGTATTCGTCAGTTTCCTTGAAAGGAATTTTGAAAAGCGTTTTTCCGTCTGCGGAACATTCTTTGTCCGCAAGCCAGTCTTTAACGTTTCCCAGCCCCGCATTGTATGCCGCAAGCGCAACATATGCGTCGCCGTCAAACATATCTATAAGATATTCAAGGTATGCGCAGCCGATGGTAATGTTAACCGACGGGTCGTAAAGATTGGACATGTCAAGATTTAAGGCAAAATGCTCGTTGCACCATATTGCAGTGTCCTCCTTAACCTGCATTGCGCCCATTGCGCCCTTGTGGCTCTGCGCCTTGTGGTCAAAACCGCTCTCTGCGCTGATTACCCCCATCACAAGGTATTTGTCAACGTTAAAGCGCTGCGAATTTTCGTCAATTTCATCTATATAACCTACAGGATAAATCATCTTAAGTATCGGGGTTTTAAAAACACAGCCGGCAAGAACTGCGCAAAGCGCAAAAATTATCAGCCTTTTTAAAAATTTATACATAGCTTACCCTTTTTTCACCTCATTTTTAATAAACAGTGCGATTTTGCGCTCAAATTCGTCGGCGGTTGAGTCGTTTCGTATGCAGAAGGTGCAGTTTTTTTCAAAAAAATCATCGCTTTTCTGCATTTTAAGACGGTTTTGCGCATATGCCTTTTTTACGCCGTCACGTTTTGTTATTCTCTCGGTTTTCAGTTTGTCGTCCGACAGTATTCCGAGCGTAATGTCGCACTTTTTTAAAAGCTCCGTTTCAAAAAGCAGCGGTGCGTCAATAACCGCATTTTCTTTGCCGTCAAGCTCGCTTAAAGCTTTCTTTAATATATATTTATGCGTGATTTTGTTCAAAATGTTCAATTTTTCGCCGTCCGAAAACACAATTTCGCCAAGCTTTTTCCGCATTATTCTGCCGTCGCCGTCCAAAATTTTTTCTCCGAAAGCATTCTTAACCTCGTTTACGCACAAGGGGTCGGTATCGTAAATTTCGTGCGCAATTTTGTCAAGGTCAACTATAAAAAAGCCGTTTTGCAAAAACACATTGCACGCAACGCTTTTTCCTGCGCCCGAGGCGCCCGTAATGCCGATAATCACAAAATTTTCCCCCTTTGCGGTTTAAAAAATAATTGAAAATCAGTGTGCGTCATACCAGGTTTTGCCTTCGCCGACTTCCGCAACCAGCTTTGCCTTAAGGTCGCACGCACCCTCCATACATTCCTTTAAAAGCTTTTCGACTTTCTCTTTTTCAGGCTCATAGGTTTCAATAATCAGCTCGTCGTGCACCTGCAAAATAAGCTTTGATTTTAAATTATTTTCTTTAAGCGCATTAAAAACCTTAACCATTGCAATTTTTATAATATCCGCCGCAGTGCCCTGTATAGGCGTGTTGAACGCCATTCTCTCGCCGGACGAGCGCAGCATAAAGTTTGACGATTTAAGCTCGGGAAGGTATCTTCTTCTGCCGAACACCGTTTCGACATAGCCGTTTTCCCTGCCGAAATCCACAATATTGTCCATATATTTTTTTATGCCGCAGTATTTTTCAAAATATCCGTCAATATAAGCCTTTGCCTCTTTTCGTGAAACATTAAGGTCCTGCGACAGCGAAAATTCGCCCTTGCCGTACACAATGCCGAAGTTTATTGCCTTTGCCTTGGAGCGCAGCATAGGGGTAATTTCGTTCTCATTTGCGCCGAAAACGTTTTTTGCGGTTGCGGTGTGGATATCAACGTTGTTTTCAAAAGCCTCAAGCATTTTTTCGTCGTTTGCTATGTGCGCAAGAATACGCAGCTCAATCTGCGAATAATCTGCGTCAACAAGCGTGCAGCCCTCTTTTGCGACAAACATTTTTCTTATTTCCCTGCCAAGCTCTTTTCTTTGCGGAATGTTTTGAAGATTAGGCTCTGTGGAGCTGATTCTTCCGGTTACGGTCACGGTCTGGTTAAAGCTTGAATGAATTCTTCCGTCGTCCGCTATCACCGCCAAAAGCCCGTCCGCATAGGTGGATTTAAGCTTTGTAAGCATACGGTATTCCAAAATAAAATCTATAATATCGTTGTAGCCTCTCAGCTTTTCAAGCACCTCCGCATTTGTGGAATAGCCCGTTTTTGTTTTTTTAACCGCAGGCAGATTAAGCTTTTCAAACAAAATTACGCCAAGCTGCTTGGGCGACGAAATGTTAAATTCTTCGCCCGCAATTTCGTAAATGCTGTGCTCTAAAATTTTTATATTTTCGGATAAATATTTTGAAAATTCCGCAAGTTTTTCTTTGTCAACCTTAAAACCTTCAATTTCCATTGACGCAAGAACCTTTATAAGCGGAAATTCGATATCGTAGAGAAGATGCGACTGGTTTTTTTTGTCCGCTTCTTTTGTTTCGTATTCGCAAAGGCTTTTTACGGCGCTTATTTCTTCTGACGCAATGCGTGCGAATTTTTCTTCCGCAAGAGATGAAACTGCGCATTTTTCAGCTTTAAGCGTTTCTCTGAGGTTTAAAATTTCATATCCCAAAAACTCTTCGCAAAGACCGCTCAAACTGTAGCTTGAGCGTGACGGATTCAAAATATATCCTCCCACCGAAGTGTCAAAATATTTTCCGCAAAGCTCAATGTTTTTGCTGTTTAAAAATACAATGTCGTGCTTTATGTCGGACGAAATTTTCTCAACCGACACATCCTCAAACACCTTTTTCATTTCGCCGTAAATGTCGCCTTCGGTAAGGATGTCGTTATAAATGCACTTTACCGTGCCGCCGTCAAGATAGCAAAACGCAAAAATATCGCCGCCGTCCTCATAAATGCGGTAAATAAGCTTTTTTTTGCAGTTGATTTTTGAATTTTCCTGTTTTGAAAATTTTAAATCGCTCACCTTTGCGCTGCCTATGCCGAGCCTTTTCAAAAATGAGTTGAATTCAAGATTTTTAAAGATTTTTTCTGTCTTTTCAACGTCAAAATTGCCGTATAAATTGTCGTCAAAGTTAAAATCAATCGGCACAAAACGGTCGATTTTTGCAAGGTCAAAGCTTAAATAAGCCATATCTTCGCCGGAAGTAAGTTTTTGCGCAACGCTTTTTGAATTTTCGTCCTTGTGCGCAAAAACGCCTTCGAGGTTTTTGTACTTTTGTATAAGGCTTATTGCGGTTTTTTCGCCTATTCCCGCAACGCCCGGAATGTTGTCCGAGCTGTCGCCCATCAAAGCCTTTACAAAAATAAAACTTTCGGGCGTAACGCCGTATTTTTCAAAAACGGCATTGTCGTCATAGCACACCGTTTCGTTCGAGCCGCCCTTTGTCACCGTCAGCAAAATTTTTGTGTTTTTGCTTGCAAGCTGCAAATCGTCCCTGTCGCCTGTCACTATAAAACATTCCACGTTTTCTTCGTTGCATATCCTGCTCACGGTTCCTATGATATCGTCCGCCTCAAAGCCTTCTTTTTCATACATTGCAATGTTAAGCGCCGACAAAACATCCTTTAAAACAGGCATCTGCATTGCAAGCTCTTTCGGCATAGGCTTTCTCTGAGCCTTGTAGCCGTCGTACATTTTGTGTCTGAAGGTGGGCGCTTTAAGGTCAAACGCAACGCAGACGTAATCGGGCGAGATATCGTCAATATTTTTAAAAAGTATATTTAAAAATCCGTAAATTCCGTTGGTGAAAATGCCGCTTTTATTGGAAAGAAGTCTTATTCCGTAAAACGCACGGTTGATTATGCTGTTTCCGTCAACAATCAATAATTTTTTCATTTTTACGCTCCTTGAGGGCAAATAAAATTCAACTAAAATATTATTATATATTATTTTGGAAAAAAAATCAATATTTTTAATATAATCTATTGAAAAAGGAAAAAATTTATGATATATTAAACTTTAAATACTCAAAAAGGACTGATGGAATGAAGCTTACATACAAGCACACGCTCTGTGCGTGCTACATAGGCTTTGTAACGCAGGCGGTTGTGAACAATCTTTCGCCGCTGCTGTTTGTGATTTTTAACAAAACCTTCGGCATATCGCTTTCGCTAATCAGCGTGCTTATTACGCTCAATTTCGGTGTGCAGATTTTAACGGATGTAACGTCGGTGAAATTTGTTAAAAAAACAGGTTTCAGAGGCGGCGCAGTGCTTGCGCATATACTCAGCAGCGCAGGGCTTTTGGGGCTTGCCGTTTTTCCGCATATTTTTAAAAATGCGTATGCGGGACTTTGCATTGCAACGGTTATGACCGCAGTGGGAAGCGGACTTGTTGAGGTTTTGATGAGCCCTGTTGTGGACGCAATTCCCACGGGAGAAAAAAGCACGGCAATGAGCCTTCTTCACTCGTTTTACTGTTGGGGCAGCGTGCTTGTTGTGCTTTTGTCAACGGCGTTTTTAAAGGCCTTCGGCACGCAGAAATGGCACCTTCTGCCCGTTTTATGGTCGGTTGTGCCGCTTGTGAATATTTTCTTTTTTATGTTTGTTCCGATAAGCAGTGCGGTTACGGACGAGAGCGGTATGCCGTTCGGGGCGCTTTTAAAATCAAAGGTGTTTTTGATTTGCCTTGTAATGATGATTTGCGCAGGGTCGATTGAACTTGCAATGGCGCAGTGGGCGTCGCTTTTTGCAGAGGCGGGACTCGGGGTGTCGAAAGAAGTGGGGGACATTCTGGGCCCGTGTATGTTTGCGGTGTTTATGGGTCTTGCAAGAATGTTATACGGAATATACGGCGCAAAGCTTAATTTAAACAAAGCGCTTAAAATAAGTGCGGCGTTTTCTCTTGTGTGCTATATTGTAACGGTGTTTTCGCACAGCAGCATACTTTCTCTTGCAGGCGCAGCGCTGTGCGGTCTTGCGGTGGGAATTATGTGGCCGGGCATACTTTCGCTCTGCTCGCAGTTAAACCCTTCGGGCGGCACGTCTATGTTTGCGTATCTTGCGCTCGGCGGCGATATAGGGTGTACGTTTGCGCCGTCTGTTGTCGGCTTTATATCGGGAATTGCCAAGAATTTTGATTTTGAAAAAGCAAAAATAATTTATGCGCAGGATTCTGTCGGCTTCGGGTTAAAGTGCGGACTTCTCGCCGTGTGCGTATTTCCTGTGATTATGCTTATAATGCTTAAAAAAATTAAAAAATACCCGAACACAAATGAATAATTTTTGAAAAATGCCTCCATAATATAGTACGAAACACAAAATATTTACGGAGGTTTTCGCAATGGAAATAACTGATATCAGAATAAGACAGATTGCCCAGGAGGGAAAAATGAAGGCGGTTGTGTCGGTGACGTTTGACAACTGCTTTGTTGTGCACGATATAAAAATAATAGAAGGCCAGGATAAGCTGTTTATTGCAATGCCCAGCCGCAAAACGCCCGAAAATGAGTATAAGGATATTGCGCATCCCATAAATATGGAAATGCGTGAGCTTTTGCAGCAGAGGATTATTGATAAATATGAAAGTACGCTTGTTCAGGACGAGCTGAACGCTATAGATATAGTAGGATAGGCAATAGGTTTTAACAAAGCATACGCTTTAAAAAAACAAAAACAGTACGGTTCGGACTCCGCCCGATAAGGAATTTTATTCGGTGGCGGATTTAAAAACCGTGCTGTTTTTTTGTTCATAAATTCGGTATGTTATTTTTCCAGTAGTCGTTGTCAATCTGCCACATTTTGCCGCCAAGGTGCAGACGTTTGAACATATTGTAAAGAAAGCTTACCTTAACCGAAGGTTTTAAGTTTTTTGCGTGCTTTTTAATGCTTTTTGCCGTTTTGTCAAGTTTTCTTTTAAAGTCTTTTTTAAATTTTTCGGGCATATCGTCCCAAAAATACTGCCAAACCGAATACGCTACAACGTGCGTTCTTGCAACACCCCAATAGTCCATACTGTCTTTTATATCCTTTGCGGCGGATTTTAACCCTCCTCCGCCTGCGGTTGTGATGATAACCGCCTGTTTTTTAAGCATATCAAAATCGGGTCGGTGAACAAGCCAGCGGTAGCCGTAATGGTCTAAAAACGATTTTATCTGACCCGGTGCGTGAAAGCACCTTACCGGCGAACAGAATATTATAAGATTTGATTTTTCAAAGGCTTCATTTACAGGCTTTAAATACTCATATCCTCCGCATTTGTCCTCATTTCCGTAAAGGCAGGCGTAACAGCCCTTGCATACGTGGGGCATATCCTCGGGAAGGGTAAATTCAAAAACTTTATCAATGTTTTCAAGCCTTGATATTAAATATTTTGCCGCATTGTATGTGCTGCTGTTTTTTCTGTTTTCCGCCTTTATAAGCGTTATGTTCATTTTACATACACCTGCCGTGTTTTTAATATTGAATAAAATTTTTATTCCGCCCGAGAATGGCACATACGAAAGAAAAGAGAAACGTGTGCGTCAAGTTTTTCAAGACATTCCGCCTCTCTTTCAGGCTGACGGTCGCAAATTCCCAGAAGCGTAATGACGGGCGAAATATACATTATTGCAAGATTTTCGGGATTTTCGTTTCGTATTTCGCCGTTTTTTATAAGGCTTTCAAAAATTTTTGCGTGATATTTTACAAGCCGTTCAACGTATCGGTACGAATAAAGATTTGACAAATCCTTTGAACGAAACTGTTCAATGGTCATCATACGTCTGAAGCGGCTGATTTCTTCGTCGTGCAAGGAGTATAAAAATATTTGCCTCACCTTTTGGCAGAGCTTATCCTCGGTGATATGCGAAAAAACGTCAAAATCTTTTTTTGCGTCCTGCACGTGAATATCAATTCCGTCGGTGTATTTTTCATACTGAGCCGCTGTATCCTCCACGATTGCATCAAAAATAGCCTGCTTGCCCGAAAAATGATTATACAAAGACGGCGCTTTTATGCCAACCGCCTTTGCGATCTCGCCCACGCTTACAGAGTCGTACCCGTGAGTTGAAAACAGCTCCAGCGCTTTTTTTAAAATTTTGTCCTTCGTGCTTTCCTGTTTCATATCTTCCTCCGTTTGACTAACTAACGTTAGTTTTATTATAATGCCTCACACGCAGATTGTCAATAGTTTAAAAATAAACACGGTATTTAATGTTCCTTGATTCTGCACATTTCCAAGCCTATTAACAAATATAAAATCCGTATATCCATCAATTTCAACACTGCAAGATATTCCGACTTCGTCCTGATATGATTTTTCTTTTAAAAATGCTTCTTTTACCGATTCAAGCATAGGTATTGTGCGTTCACCCGCTTTTGTTTTAGGTGTATTTACGGCATAGGAACAATCATTATTATCGCCTTTGCTATAATACACCAAAGTATGATTAACGCTGATAAGATTTTCCTCAAAATTGATATCGCACCACCTAAGTCCGACTATTTCACCCACTCTCATTCCTGTGCCAAGCATTACTGCAAAAACCGGATACCAATGAGTGTATTTAGCATTGGATTTCAAAAAATTAATAAATAACTATTGTTCAGGAACAGTCAAAGTCTTTCGCTTTTCTGCCGAAAAATTATGTGCTTGCTTTAATTCTCTAAGCGTATTATCAGTTGGATTCTATCTGATGTAATTATCATCCATAAACTGCGAAAGCAGAGAATTTTCTGTCGCGAGTATATATATTAACATAGATATATTCCGCATCTTGAAAAAGCTCCATTATGGACATTTCCAATGCGTGTTCGTTAAAATTCGCCATACTAATTCTCCTTATTTATGATTCTGCTATATTCCTCTAATATATATCTTTCATTGGAATGATTAAAAACAATAAATCTTTCCGCATTCTCAATTATTTTTTGATTTATAAGTGATACCGTGTCTTTGTCAATATATTTTGGTGTTCCGTCGTAAACAAATGTGTTTTCTTGGTTCTTCAAGAAACAAACTATAGCGTATTTCGGAGATATTGGATACACATACTTCACATTTGTAAACCCATTTATTAACACAGGAAAATCTCCGATACAAAATGCATTTTCCCCTGCCTTTACAATGCAGACAAAACAGTTGTCCTTTATGAAATCATAAGTCAGCTTACTTGCGTTGGTAAATTTGATTTGTTCCTTTCCTTCTTGGGACAGTTCGAAATCATTACTTTCTAAGTAGCTAAATCCACTTTCCGGAGAGTCAATAACAATTCTATACATTGCATTTGTTTGTAATTCACGTTCTACATTATCGCTTATTTCTTCATTGCTTTTATCGAGTGTTTTACGAACAATAACGGAATATTTGCAATAGCAAGAAAGTTATTACTTGAAGCAAAGTAATTTCAGCATATCATATCAAAATGCCCGCTGCGGATTTTAATATCTGCAACGGGCATAAGTCATTATCAACAAATTTGATTGTATAATTCATATTATTTGTAAAAACTCTTAAAAAATATTGAATTGTGGTGTATAATAAGGCTTGTCGGAGCAATCCGATAAGGCAAGATTTCTTAACGGTGTTAACACCGGCGGTTATGCCCAACCTTTTACATACAGGCACTTGTGCTGAGTTTATGAAAGGGGGTATGCTTATGAAAAGTAAGCATTGTGTTAATGGTAAAAAAGTTGCTGTTTGCAATTTTAGAGATTATCATTTTATTGATAATCTTTTCCATAAAAGCAGAATGACCGTCCTCGCCAAAGTTCGGTCATTCTAATATGATTCGTTCTAAGGCATAACCGTTTGAGGTCTTGCCTTTTTCTATTATCATTATAACCTTATTTCATAGTTTTGTCAATGCCTTTTTTAGAAAAAGGGCAAAATGACGATAAATTAAGAATTACCCTTGTTCCTGCTCTTATACACATTATACTGATTTTTGCATTTGGAACTGCAAAAGACAGCGTTCGGACGGGGTGGAATAAATGCCCTTGCACAATGTTTGCAGACACGAATAGGCTTTTTATCATCGGTAATTGACAGGCTGAACAGCATTTGAACTGCAATGGCAAGCGAGCCGAAATTCCACACAAGAACAGGCTTATCATCACGTATGGCAATATGATAGGTCGGAGAATTACCGTCAAACACCGTCATCATCTGTCGGTAAAGCGTTTTATCGGTTTCGCTCAAATAGTCCTCATAGAAAATATGCGCCGTTGTGAATAACAATGCCCAATCAACAAGCTGCATTTTTACCCACTCATACGGTTCGGCATAATTGCGCTGAAAGCTCATATTTACCGCAGTTTCCCTATCCGTAAAGGTCATAGCAAGAGCCATCATTGTTTTATCGCCGGAAATATCCCAACGCATAGCAAGACCGTTCTTTGTAATTTGCGGCATTTCAAACGGATAGAATTTTGCGATATATTCGAGCGTATCCATTGTTTCTGCCTTTACAAAGCGATTTTTTATAAAATGCACCACTTCATAATCCATAAATGCCGGAGTTGATGTAATCGTGGTCATCAATCCGAGCAGACCGTAATGCGACACGAATTCCATTACGGCTTTTTTCTTTTCTTCTTCATCAACATTTTGTTTCATACAGAGCAAGCCGGTGTTTAATGCGTCAACAATTATTTGCTCTCTGCACTTCATAATATTATATGAATCGGGCATTGCGCTTTCGGACGGAGTTATGTATAAAACCTCGTCTTTTTCCTTAAATTCATAGCTTTTGTAGCGCACCCAATTCGACCTTGAATTTTCAAAAAAATCTTTCATTATGTTTTACCTCAACTTTTATATAAATTAACAAATATCAGCTTTTATCTAAAAATGAGCAGGTCAAACAGACCTATGTATTTTTGCTCATTATAATTTTCATATTTTTGTTTTCGTCTTTTTTTCAAAATATTCAATTTTATAGTTTTCGACAAATCTCTTTTCGGCGAGCGTCATATCGTGAGCTTTGCCGATTTCGGATGTAAGGTATTCATACATCTTTTTTCGTATTTTGTGGAATACGGTGTCTTTCATATATCGCACCGCTCTGTCGGTTTTGCCTTGTAAGTCTGCTATTTGAGTGTTACTAAGTCCCTTAATTGCAGTTAGATACAGTAGCTCCTTGTGTTCGGATTTTAATTCGTTTAAGATTTTGTATAGGTATTCATCTGTTACAAGCTCTTGTATTTCGCAAGGGGTGTTAAATACGGCGTCTAAAAATTCGCCCCTTCGTATCTGTTTTGCAATAACAGAATTGAGATTTTTCGGAAACACCGTACCGTAGGCTGCTTCGCCGTATTCAAGCGGATAATTTTCGTTATTTCGGCATATCTCCCAATACCGTTCTTTTCTTTCTCTGTTTTCATCAAGCTTGTCCCATTGCTCCGTTACATTCTCAAAATCCTTGACGGTTTCGGCTGCTTGTTCAAGCCTTTCCAATGCAGCCGCTTTAATATCCCGTTTAAGCTGTTCTTTTGGAGTTGCTGTGACCTTCGGTGCGGTTTCGGGAGGAGCGTTTGCGGCTTCAAGCGACAGAACCTTTTGCAGTAATTCCGCTTCTTTTTGCTCAACCGCATCATAGTCAAATTTATCGTACACCGAAGTATCACCACCTGTCTGTATTAAAAATTCAAGGTGCAAAATAAATTTTTCAAAAACCTTTCCGATTTTGCAGCGGTATTTCTCCATAATATAGAGGAAGTAATCTGCAACAAAATAAAAGGGTTACAAGATAAATTATACATCAATCCCTCAATTTTGTCAATAGATTTGGAGGAATAAAGATTATGAGTAATACTATTTTAACAAAAAGGATAGGAACGACTACCTATAAGGTCAATGTGTTTTTCAGCGAAAATGCAAAAGAAACAATGGAAGAAAAATTTTTACGGATAATTTCACATTATCCGTTGGCAAGCGGTGAAAATTGTGGTATAATAAATGTGTCACAAGTGAGCCGTTCAGCCTAAAAGGAGTTCTATTAAATGACAAACAGGCAGACGGATGTTGAAAAAATTACGGCTTTATACGAAAGACTTTCTAAAGACGACGAGGCTTTCGGAGAAAGCAACAGTATATTAACACAAAAAGAAATGCTTGAAAACTATGCAAGGCAAAACGGATTTACAAATATCGTTCACTATACCGATGACGGACACAGCGGAGGAAATTTTGAACGCCCTGCTTGGAAGCAGATGATTGATGATATTCAATCAGGTAAGGTCGGTTGCGTAATTGCAAAGGATATGAGCCGTATCGGCAGAGGTTATTTACAGACAGGTTTCTATACCGAAGTGCTTTTCAGACAACAGGGTGTAAGATTTATTGCTGTATCAAACGGTGTGGATTCAAAGGATGCTAATTCAAGTGAGTTTGCACCGTTTCTTAACATTATGAACGAGTGGTATTTGAGAGATTGCAGCAGAAAACAGATTGCTGCTTTTAAATTAAGAGGCAATGCAGGAAAACCTACAACCTGTGATGCTATATACGGATATAGAAAAGATCCAGAAGATAAGCACCATTGGCTGATTGATGAAGATGCAGCCGCAGTTGTAAAGAGAATTTTTCAGTTGAGTATTAAGGGGTATGGAATTTTTCAAATAGCAAAAATTTTACGTGAAGATAAAATTTCAACACCTGCTGTGCATTTCGTCAGACAAGGCAGAGGTACACGGGGAAAAAGACCAAATATGGAAGAACCATATGACTGGAGTTCAAGCACTGTCGGTAAAATTCTTCAAAAACCCGAGTATATGGGACATACAGTGAATTTTCGCTCATATAAGGAGCATTATAAAGACAAAAGGCGGATAATGAAATCACCTGATGAATGGCTTATCTTTGAAAATACACATGAAGCTATTGTTGACAAGGAAACTTGGGAGCTTGCTCAAAAGGTACGTAAGGTTGTACGCAGAACAGATACAACGGGCGTTGCAAATCCGTTAACGGGATTGGTTTATTGTGCAGATTGTGGCGAAAGAATGTATAACCATAGGGGTATTCATAAAATGAAAAAATGTAATATGGAAATAAATCCCGGTTATATTGAATATCCATACGATTTTTATGATTGCGCAACATACACAAAAACTGCAAGCCGAACTAATAAAAAATGTGTCGGACATCACATCAGCTCAAAATCTTTGGAAACATTAATTTTGGAAACCTTAAAAACAGTAAGTAAATATGCCATAGAAAACGAGTCCGATTTTACCGAAAAGGTTTTAGGTGTAGCGAGAGAAAAACAACATCAAGCTATTAAGGAATTAAAGAAAAAGACCAAACAAAATGAAAAGCGATATGCAGAGCTTGACAATATTATAAAAAAGCTGTATGAATCTTATGCAACGGAAATGATTAGTAAGAAACGATTTAAAGCGCTGTCTGCCGAATACGAAGCGGAACAGGAACAGCTTGAAGCAGAAATTACAGCACAGCAAACAGAAATCGAAGGCTATGAGCTTGACAGCGATAAAGTAAGTCAGTTTATGGAGCTTGCAAAGAAATATACCGATTTTTCCGTACTTACTGTACCGATGATAAATGAGTTTATAGACAAGATTATAGTACACGCTCCCGACAAATCAAGTGGAGTGCGAGTGCAGGAGGTTGAAATATTTCTTAATTTTATAGGTAATTTTGAATTGCCTATACCGGAGCCTACACCGGAAGAATTAGAGGAGTTGAAAAAAATACAGCTAAAAAGAAAAAGGAACAGAGAGGCAGTCAATCGTTATCAGACAAAAATGAAAGAAAAACGAAGACTTGCCGAGCAACAGGCAAAGGAACAGAAAAAAACAGTTGATGAAGAATCGGCATAAAACTTAATCATTAAGGCGGTTTGCAAATTTAAGCAGACCGTCTTTTCTTATGCGAAAATTTAATTTTGGAGGTACAATATAATGAACTTTACAAATAACCAACCTATAATTATAGGAATAGACCACGGTTACGGCAACTGCAAAACAAGAAACTGTTGTTTTAGGTCGGGTGTGGCATCGTATGACAAAGAGCCTACATTTAAGGAAAGTCTGCTTGTGTATGATGACAAGTATTATCTTGTCGGCGAGGAACATAAGGAATTTTTATCAGATAAAATGGCAGATAACGATTATTATATTTTAACTCTTGCGGCTGTTGCAAAGGAGCTTAATATCCGGCACATAACTTCTGCAAAGGTACATATCGCCGCAGGGCTTCCACTCACTTGGGTACGGTTGTAACCTATGACACACCGATTGAATATCGAGAGGTTAATCTATCGTCCAAAATTCAAATACGGCTCTTTGACCTTATCGCATATATATATGGGGCACAGGCGTTCTCATATTTTTGCTTGTCGTTATGATAAGCTATTTTAGGTTTTTGTGCCGTAAAAACAAAAATGCGGTCAAGATTTCCGATAACAGAATATTTTCAGAGGTAAAAAATGAACTTAAAATTAAAAGGTGTATCAGACTGAAAGCGTCATCGGATATAGGCTCGCCTATGCTTGTGGGGATATTGTTTCCGACCGTATATATTCCCTGTCGGGAAATTCCCGACAACAATATGCGTATGGTACTTTTGCACGAACTGACGCATTATAAGCGAAAGGATTTGCTTGTGAAATGGTTTGCAATTTTGGTAAATGCCGTTCACTGGTTCAATCCGCTTTGCTATCTTGCCTGTGCTGCTTTGAGCGAAGCGTGTGAGGTGTCGTGCGATATGTCGGTAACAAAAAATATGTCCGAAGATGAACAAAAGTTATATATGCAGACAATTCTTAATTTAGTCGAGGAAAGGAGCTAAAAAAATGCTTGAAAATTTATATACAACAAAAATGAGCGCAAAAAAAAGACCTTGCAGAACAGGTTTACAAAAATTCGCAGGAAAAGCGGACGGATTTCAAAAATTATGGCGGCGGTGATGTCCTGCGCGGTTGCTGTGGCAATGCTTGGCGCAACCATTGTTATGGCGGCGGTCGGCTCTGACGGCTTGGAGCATTTTACAAAAAACGAAATTTATTATAGGGACGGAATGCAATTTACAATCAATGTTCAAAACAAGTATGTTCCCGATTGGCTAAAAAACAACATTGCAGCAGAAGATGGCAATATTAAATGCACACTTTCCAGATATGAGATGAGGGAAGCTTCTTCGGGAATTATTCGCAATGTAAACACATTGGGCTTTGTTGGAGGCAAGGGACAGCAAAAATTAGCGTGGTTGGACGGATATAGTATCGGTTCAGATATTCATAAACAACTTGACTCTGATAAATATACAGGGTTACAGTTTTTAGGCTGTAAAGACTATAATCCGTTAAGCACAAGTATAGGATATAATTTATACAAAAAGTTAGGGGTTGAACCTACTGACTATGAGTGTACGGCTGCCATATATTTTACATTAAATACAGATAACAGTCTTAAAAACGTATTTATCGGTTTTCCTATGGAAACGACTTTGAATAAGAATTTAACGTACACCAATATAGGCGAAAGTATGGATTGGCCTGTTGCACAAAATCTTGAAATTATAGGCAATATTGAGGAGTATATAGATGATGAATCTAAACTGATGCGTTACAACGGATATTTCGCTTCATTTGAAACAAATTATAAAAACCTTGATGTTGATGGGTACAATATCAAAATAATCAATGCCGATGAAAACAAAATAACCGTAAATTGCAGCCTAACCGCCAACAACGCAGAGTGCACGGACATTCTTGTTTTTGACGATAAAATCAAAGATTTTTATTGCTGCCAATATAATAAAAACGGCAGAGGTATAATTACCCTGCCGTTTTTGTGTGCGCTTGAAAAATTACACATCAAAAGAATCATTGTTGAGCCAGGAACAATGATTGCACAAAACACATTTGCCATTAACAATTTCGCTGCGGAATTTTTCTGACAATTTGTTGTCAAAAATGTTTGAAATATCATCAATTTTAACATTGCCGGCAGAAAAATCGTAAAAATCGGTGCAATACATAACATCACCGTTCCACGCAACGCAAATATGCCTAAAGGGCGACAGACAATGCCCGTATTTATTGGGTTTTCCGTGTTTTTTAAATGTAATTTTAAACGGATAATTTTTGCCGTCGGCAAAGTTTTTATCTGTGCAAAAAGGCGAATCCGACACCCACGAATTTACATAAACCGCATCTTTTGAAAATATTTCTTTAAAGCGTCTGCGATAATTTTCGGCTTCGGAAACGGTAAGTGCAATCATATCCTGAAGAAAAATTTCGTCAGGACTAAATTTTTCAACCGCCTTTGCATAGCTTTCAAACGACTGTGTAAGCTCTTTTGTGACAACCGTCATAACCGTAAGCTTTGCGTCGGTTTTGAGCGCACAAATATTTTCGAGCGCCGTTTTAAAAACGCCCTTTCCACGAATTTTATCGTGGAGATATTCATCACCGTCAACCGAAAGATAAATGCTTTTAAATCCGCTTTCAAGGGTGGATTTATGGCGGTTTATCAGCGTTCCGTTTGTCACAATTCCGAGTGTGAAACCGTGTTTTTTAAGATAGTGCGCAATTTCGTCAAAGTGCGGATACGCCAAAGGCTCACCGCCCCAGAGCATAACGGACGGATTTTCGCCCGTTTTTTCTCTGCGGCGGCGCAGCATATCGGTTGTGTTTTTCCAGTCGGCAAGGCTCATTTCTGTTCCCGAAACGTTTGAAAAAAATCCCTTTTTGCCCCACTGACCGCAAAACTCACATCTTAAATTGCAGTTTCTTGTAAGCTGAAAATGAACAAGCTCAAGTTTTTTGTCAATTTCCATTTAAAACTTTACTCTCCGAAATATTTTTTCTCCATCAGAAGTTTGTCAATTGCAGCAATCTGCGTTTTCATAAGACTTGGCGAATAAATACCCTTTTTATGCGCAATTTTGCCGTTCTCCATTGCTTTTCTGATAAAATCGTTTGCGCTGTATAAATCATCCAGCGACTCTCTTACGTTAAATCTTCCCGGACTTGTCGGCGCAGGCGGCCAGCGTGAATCCGACACCCATGCGGACGCAAGCGCTTTCATTGCATTGTTTAAATTTATGTCAAGAGAATTTAAATCTTCTCCCAACTTTTCCGCAACCGCCTTTATGCCGTTAAATACCGCAATGCAAACGGGGTCCATAATGCGTGAATATTCGGTATTCGCCCACGCTTTTGCCGTTCCGCCGTGCCACGCAACGCCGTTTTCAACGTTGTCAACATACGGATTTTCAATCGCACCGTCAAGCACCTCGCTCGGAAGCGCAAATTCATATCCTGACGATTTTGCTGCGTCGAGAATTTCTTTAAAACGCTCAACCGATTTGGGTTCTTCATCAAAAAACCTTGCCTGATTGAACTGTTTAACGTAAAAATATGCGCTCGAACCGATATATTCCGCGTCCTCGGCATACGGCATAATAAACGAGCCTGTGCGCTCAATCCTCTCCTTCCAGTTTTCAAACATAGTCTTGATTTCGTCCATATTTATCGGCTCGTCGCGAAGCCCCTCGGTGGCGCCCATAAGATACCACAAAAGAAGATTTGCCATACAGTCGGAACGGAAAATCATTTTAAGTCCGTTCGGTGCAACAGACGTATTTGTAATAAATTTTAAAAATTCATTTTTGTCTTTTATGTATTCCTCGATTTTGAAAAGGTGGTTTTTGTTTGAATGACCTGCAACGTCGTATTCAAGCCCTGTTGCCTTGCGTATTTCGTCAAACGAGAGCATAAGCGAATCTGCGTCCATAATGAGCGCCTTAAGACCTGCCTCTTTGTAAACATCCGGAATGTATCCTGCCCAGCCGCACTCGGGATTCCAGCCGATTTCGGGACGTTTGCCGGTGTGCTTTTCCCAAACCTCCATAGAATATTTTAAAGAGTCGAGGCACACCTCTTTTGGGATGTTTGCCAGCATAAAATGTATATACGGCGAGCATACCGGCTCAACTTTGCCGGACTGTATAAGATTTTTTAATTTTGCAAGCACATCGGGCGCTTTTTTCGCCATTCCGTCAATGGTTATTCCGCTCGCTTCAAAGCCGATTTTGTAATCGCCGTCCGAAATTAAATCAAACAGTTTTTCGTAGCAGTTTCGCATAACCCACTCCCGCTTTTCGGGCGAAAGCTGCGAATACTGTATATTTGCGTGCGGTAAAAATATCACTTTCGGTTTGCTCATTTTTCTTTCTCCTTAAGTTTTTCTTTTATAAATTCAAAACAGCGCCTGCACCCGATTTCAACGTCGTCGGTGTTTTCATATTCAAACAGTGCAGGACCGTTAAAGTTTTTGAGTGGTTTTAAAATTTTGTCCCAGTTCATATCGCTTTTTCCGCAGTATGTCGGCACAAAATTGCCCGATTTAAGCTCTGCGAAATCTTTAAAATGCAGATAACATACCTTGTCCTTTATTATTTCGTACACATCTTCGGGATTTTTTACGCCTGCCGCATAAAAATTTGCAGGGTCAAAATTAAACTTAATATCGGGTACGTCGGACATAAGGCGCATAAGCGCATTTTTGTCAATGGTGACGCTTGCAAAATGCTTAACGCCGTCGGAAAAAGCTTCTACACCGCCGTGCGTTTCAACAACCGGAATAACGTTTTTATCTTTTGCGTAACCATAAATTTCATTGAGGCATAAAACCATTTTTTCCCACATTTTGCCCGTCACTTGCGAAACCGGCGCAAAACCCGCAAAAATTCTTAAATACTTAATTCCAAGCTTTCGGCAAATGTCAATAACTTTTTTAACCTTCGGAATATCGTTATCATTGCCGAGCGTAAAATCATTGCCCGTTGCGGCGCACAAAAGCTTTATGCCGTGTTTTTCAAACATAGCCTTTACGTTTTCGATTTCGCTGTCCGATATATCGAGCGGCAAATCGGACGGTGCGTTTGCAATGCCCAGCTCCAGCACCGAAAGGTTCATACCGTGCGTAATTTCAAGCTGTTTTTTAAGCGGAGTTTCTCTGAAACCCCACGCTGCGTTTCCGAAAATCATAATTATTTGCTCCAATCAAACACAATTTTAAATACGTCCTCGCCCTTTTGCGCCTTGTATTCAAATGCCTCTGCACACTTTGAAACGGGCCATATTTCGATTGGCAGTCCGTCGGTATCGAATTTTCCTTCCGAAATCCACTGCAAAACCTGCTCCTTGCAGCCTGCTTTGAGTGCACACGTCATTGTAATTGTGGCATTTTTCACAAACCATCTGTGATAATGGTCAAAAATTATTTTATCGGGATAATCGCCCTGAAGATGAATATGCGCAGGAGTGTCGTCATCCTCCCAGCCGCCGTCTTTTATGTATTTGTGAAGCGTTCCCACAACTTCGGGATTTCCCGAACATTCGATAAGCTGGTCTGCCATTTTTCCGTTTGTAAACTCACGTATTTTTTCCGCTGCCTCATTGGGCGATACAACCAAATCCGCATACTTTTCGGCAATTGAGCGTCTGAATGCGTTGCGCTCAATACAAATAACCTTAAGCGAAGGCTCAAGTATTTTAAGCTCCTGAATTGCCGAAATGCCCACCATTCCGGCACCGATAACAACAAATGTTTCGTTTTTGCGAAGAGTCATACGTTTAATTCCCTTTAGCGGAACGCACGCAAGATATGCCAGAACTGCCTGAATATCGGTAACATTATCGGGAATTTTTAACATATAGTCAAACTGATTGTTGGTGGTGTTCGAGTCTTTTATCGTGTATTCGCTGCCGCCGCCCCACGCAGAGCATACGTCGCCGTATTTGCGGCACTCGTTAATCATAACCCTGTCGCCAACCTTTAGGCTCTGCGCACTTTTCGGAAAATGGCTTAAATCTGCGCCCTGTTCCGGAACCTTTACAATAACGCCTGCCGTTTCATATCCCGGAACGAGCGGATAGTAGCACTGTTCGGGGTGCTGCATACCCTTGTATGTTTTCATATCCGTACCGCTGCTTATGCTGCTGAACGTCGTTTTTGCAATAAATGCGTCAGCTTCAGGCTCAGTAAGCTTAATATGTCTTAAATCCGCCTTATACGGTCTTTCTATCACAACCGCGCGCGAGGTCTTATATTCGTTCATATTTTCACTCCTCAAAATTTTTTACTTATGTAATAATTATACACCGCCGTTTTGATTTTAAACAGTGGTAAGTTTTATATCCCCATCAGCAAAAAAGGGGGATATAAAACTTACCACTTTTAAATAGATTTGGTCGGGTGTATAATTAAGATACAAAACAATACGGAGGTATAAGAAAATGAAAAAAATTGCAAAGGTTATGGGCCTTGCGCTGTGTTTGGCTCTTGCCGCAGGCACGTTTTCGGGCTGCGGAAAAGAAAAGGCGCAAGACGGTATGACTACCGTTACAATGTGGACTGCCGATGGTGGCAGCAAAGCCGTTATGGTGGAGTTTGTTAACGAGTTTAACAAAACAATCGGTAAGGAAAACAATGTAATTCTCGATTACGAGGTTAAAGAGGGCAATTTAAAAGAACAGATTGAGCTTGCACTCACCACGAATCAGGCACCTGATCTTTTTATAAGCGATGGCATCGATAAATATTCCGAAAACGGAAATATTGCGGCGATAGAGGATTTGCCCAGCGGCAGCGAGCTTGTTAAAAGATATGAGGGACATTTGAATTATTTTACGCATACATATAAGGACAAAACCTACTGTCTGCCGTTTTCAACAAATACATACGGTCTTATTTATAATAAAGAAATGTTTAAGACTGCGGGAATAGTGGATGAAAAAGGTGAGGCTAAACCGCCCGAAACGTTTGATGAACTGCGTGCGGACGCTAAAAAGCTTACCGATAAATCGAAAAAACAATTCGGCATAATACTTCCGCTCAAATGGGGCAGCTGGGTTTATCAGGAACTTTCGTGCAACCTTATGTCAAGTTATGGCAGGAGCTATTATAATCCAACAAAAGGAGAGTACGACTATACAATTTTACAAAAACCCATCGAAATGATAATGGGCATAAAGGCTGACCAAAGTTTTTATCCCGGAGCGGAAAACATAGACAACGACACCGCAAGAGCAAGATTTGCCGAGGGAGGCATCGGTATGAAATTTGCGGTATCGTGGGATGTAGGTGTTTTAAACGATCAGTTCCCCGCAAAATGCGACTGGGGAGTTGCTCCTCTCCCTGTTGAGGACGTTAACAACAAATATCTCCAACATTCAGGCACAAGCACAGGCCCTTATATCAATAAAAAATCGCTTGAAATAAAAGATCCCGAAAAAATTATGGTTGTTTACAAATGGTATCATAGCGATGAACTTTTGAGAAAGCTTTATAAAAAAGGCGCGTATATTCCGTGGAATTACGATATTATAAAAGATGCGAAGATTGAAAATCCAAAAAAAGGATGGACGGAATTTGCTGCTCTTAATGAAATTTCAACCCCTGTACCGCCTACGATTAAAACGGATACATCGGGTCAGGATACTCTTGCAACAATATTCAACAATGAAATATGGACGGGAAAATCTTCAGCGGAAGATTGCCTCAAGCGTCTTAATAAAATTGCTGCGGACGGCGTTAAGAGATATAAAGAAGTAAATCCCGAATATGATAACAGTTACGCAATTTTGGACAAGTGGGAGATTAAAAGATGAGAACGGCATTGAAAGAAAACAAAAAAGACCGTTTTAAAAAAACGGGTTTTCAAAAACATACGGTAAGCCAGTGTTATGTTTTGCTTTTGCCCGAAATTCTGGGACTTTTGCTTTTCACGCTTTATCCCATGCTTTGGGCTATGAAAAAGTCATGGTTTTTCTATACGGGAACCAAAACTATGCAAAAGTTTGTCGGTTGGGATAATTTTATTGGTGTTTTTAAGGATACAACATATTGGGCAACTTGGCTTACGACGCTTAAATTTATGGTATATAAGCTGCCGTTTGAGCTTCCGCTTGCAATGGTGATTGCCCTTATGCTGAATAAAAAAATAAAGGGCAGCGGGTTTTTCCGTTCGGTATATTATCTTCCGAACGTAATAAGTATAGCAATTATAGGACTTATATTTTCAAATATGTTCGACTATTTCGGATTCATCAATGCAAACCTTATAAAGTTCGGCATAATAGGCAGCGAAATATCGTGGCTTTCCACGACTCGCGGCGCAATGACAGTGCTTATAATCGGGGCAGTGTGGAATACATTCGGCGTAAATGTTATGTATTTTCTTGCGGCACTATCAAATGTTCCGGAGGAAATGTATGAGGCGGCAAGGCTGGATGGTGCAGGCAGGTTTACGGTGTTTTTTAAAATAACACTTCCTATGATGGCGCCCGTTTTGCAGACAATTATACTCCTTGCGCTCAACGGTTCGTTGCATACAAGTGACTATATTCTCGTGACCACAAACGGTGCGCCCGGCGGCACAACATTTACGGTAATGTCATATATTGTAAACCAGTTTGTGCCGGGATTTGCGTCAAATTCAGTAAATATAGGATATGGGTGTGCAATGTCGCTTATCACATCTGTTTTTATGTGCATATTTGCAATCATATATATGAAATTAAGCAAGCGAATGGAAAATGTTTATTAGGGGGCAGGTACAACAATGAAAAAAGCTTTAAAAAATATACCGATTTACATATTTCTTATAATTGTGCTGTTTATTACACTGCTTCCGATAGTTTACACGGTTTTCGCGTCGTTTAAAACGAATGCCGAAATTCTCACGACACCCGAAACGCTTTTTCCGAGAAATCCTACGTTTGATAACTATATAACCGCTTGGAATTCCGATAGTTTTAGGGTGGGCAGAATGTTGTGGAACAGTACATATTACACAATTTTTTGCGTTATAATAAATCTTTTGACGTCTTCCACCGCAGGCTATGTGTTTGCGCGCGGCGAATTTCCAGGAAAGGGCATACTTTTTGCCGTATTTTCGTCGCTGATGTTTGTATCACTCGGTTCAATAACGATTTATCCGCAGTTTGAAATTTTGGGGAAAATCGGTCTTTCAAATTCGCTTTGGGGACTTATCGTATTAAAGTTTTTCAGTATTGGAATTGTAAACATATACCTTGTGAGAAGTTATGTGCGCACCCTTCCCACCGCATTGGAGGAGTCGGCGTATATTGACGGTTGTTCGTTTATAAAGGCATTTTTTTCGATAATTTTTCCTCTTTTAAAGCCGATTATGGCGACAATCGGAATTTTATCTTTTCAGGCATCGTGGAACGATTATCTTATGCCGACGCTGTTTACGCTTACGCGTCCCGACCAAAGAACACTCATAGTGGGAGTTGCGGCGCTCAAATCTTCAAGTGAGGCGGCGTCCTCGTGGAATTTAATGCTTGCAGGTTCTACAATAGCCCTCATACCGGTTCTTTTTGCATATGCGGTCGCAAATAAATATTTTGTAAAAGGGCTTTCGGCAGGTGCTGTGAAGGGGTAAGGTGAATTATGAAAAAAATTTTTGTGTTATTTACTTTAACGGTATGTATGTTGTTTAACTCATTCTCCAGTTTTGCAGCAGATACTTTTGATAACCATGTTGAAGGTGCAAAAACGGGGTGCGATGGGGCAGATTTATCGATAATTCCGAGCGGAACCGATATTGATGCACTTACAACCACATCGGTAAATCCGTGGATGAAAATGTTTCATCTCACGACACCGGAACAAGCAGCGGCAGGTTATCGCGGCGGAGAATGTGGACAAAAGTGCTTTACAATTACTGCCGCACCGACAAATCCCGATCTTGTGCTTTTGGGGACAGATACCGAAACGGTGTGGCGCAGTGAAGACGGCGGACTTTCGTGGATGCCGTCGGATGAAGGAATACCTCTTGCCGGCACGATTTATATGACATTTTCGCCCGATGACGAACATATTGCGTTCGTGTCGGTTTTAACAAACGAGGGAGGCGCTTCGCAAAAGCCTGAAGCCGGACTTTACAAATCCACCGATGCGGGGAAAAGCTGGAAACAGGTCTTACAGCTTAATTTTCAGCCGAGAGTGTTCAGCAACTGTACCGTTAAGTATTCCGACGCTCTAAAAAACGGTAAACGCAATCTGTATGCCTGCGGAACCCATAGCGGAATGTTCAAGTCGGAGGATGATGGCGAAACATGGAGGAACATAGGATTAAAAGACGAATATATTGAGGCGATTGATGTTATAGGAAACACAGTTATTGCATGTACACAGAAACATGGGCTTTTGGCATCGTATGACGACGGCGCAAGCTGGATTGAGCTTAACAACGGAATAGGCGAAGAAAACGTGTGCGCAATAGCAGCCGACCCTGCGGATGATACACATTGGTTTGCGGTAACTCCCGACAAGCTTTACGAGAGCAAAAACAGCGGGAAGAGCTGGGCGGCTGTATGCACCTATCAGGATGCCGGTTTTAAGGATAAAAAGTTTTTTCGTCTTAACTTTTCACCTGTCCGAGCTGACGGAAAATCAAGGCTTTACGTGACAAGCTCATCAATTCAAAATCCTATGAGATACAGCGATGATTACGGTAAAACCTTTAAACGTCCCAATGTTGACAATAACCTTGCCATAATCCGAGATAACTGGGGCTATAGCGCCGAACCGTATTTTATACACCCTAAAAATCCTGATTTGATGTGGATTTCGCTGGATGGTCAGATTATGAAATCCAACGACGGCGGTGAAAATCTATTCCCTGCGTCAAGCGGATATTCGGGAATGAGGGCAGCGAATTTCTACTTTGACATCAACGGTGACGAAAACGCTTTTTGGATTACCTGTATTGACCGTTCAAGCATTATGAGTGCATATACGGGAAACGGAGAGAATTATCCGCTTGTTTATTATATGCCCAATGAGGACAGATTTTCGAATGTGAGATACGGCGGAGCAAAAACCTCAAAATCATTGTCGGTTGACCCCAAAAACCCCAAAAGAATTTTGGAAAATCGTGGAAATTGGGGCGCAAACAGTATTATAAAAGAAAGCCTTGACGGCGGACTCAACTGGCACAATGTTGAAGGTACGCACGGATGCGACACAAGATTTTTGCAGTTTAATCCCGACAATCCGTCAACCGTTTATGCAGGTAACATTGTGTCATATGATGACGGCAATACTTGGGTTGTTCCGCAGTATAAAATTCATGCGATAAGCCCGTTTAACGGAAATATTGTGTATTCCGCAACGGGCGGCTCGCTCAATAAATCCTCCGATGAGGGAAGGACATGGACAACGATTGTGTCGGGACTTCCCTCCGGCTTGCAGAGAATGTCGATTGACAAATTCAAGGAAGATAAAGTTTATATCGGAACGGTTTCATCGGGAATATGTGTGGTTGAAAACGGAAAAATACGAATGTTGAATGACAAAAACGGTCTTACGCGGGTGTACGGCAGAGTACCGATATATTCGGTTGCACAAGATCCCGAAAACGAACTTCATCTTGTTGCCGGCGGACTTTATGCAACATACAATTACTGTACACCCGGGCTTTTTGAGTCATACGACGGCGGTGAAACGTTTAAAAGCGTGCCGGGAGTGCAGAATGCGGCAGATATTTGGATAATAGAATTCCGTGCGTCCAAAAAACAGGTTTGGATAGGTACATCGGGCGGAACATATGTTTACGAATACGAAAAATTCTTTGACGCAGGTGACACGCTCTACACGGATATAGACGGTTCATATGCGAGAGATGACATAATATCGCTTTACAACAGCGGAATTTACGACAAGTTCACCGACGGAAAATTCAATCCGGACGGCGGAACGAAAAGAGGCGATTTTGCAAGATATATTTCGCGTATGCTCAATCTTAAAAGAGAAAAAAACACATCGGCATACAGTGACGTCGAGAAAGACAACGTGTCAAACGGCGGATATGATTATACTTATGTTGAAAGTATGTATGACAACGGGCTTTTGGTTATGGCACAGGATAATAAATTTAACCCGGACGAAAACGTTACATACGACCAGCTGGCGGTTATCGCAGGCAGAATATTAAGTTTTAAACATATTGCGGATGGTTTTGAAATGGAAGATGTTCCGGAAAATATTCCTGCATATGCGCGGTATGCATATTCAAAATGCCATTATTTAAACATTCTGGACGACAAAATTTCGTATGAAAGCGGTAAAACCGCTTCAAATGAGGATATTGCGCATTTTATGTATAATCTGAATATGCTTGTAAACAAATAGGGGGAATGAAAAACAATGAAAAATCACATTGCGGCAATTCTTGCCGGAGCGCTCGTTTTTTCGGCATCGGCGGTATATGCGTTAGGTACTGTTTCGGTGAGCGCCGACCCGAAAACCGAAGCGGTGAAGATTACTGCATTATTTGATAATGACGAAAAAGTTTCGGTAAGTGTGTTTAATGCAAATTTTACCGTCAACGCGGTGGTCAGCCAAAAATACAACGATGAAATGTTTAAACGGGATTTTGACGCATTCTCGGTAAAATCAGACGCCGACAAAAAGTTAGGCATCGATTATGTAAAACAGCTTGTAAAACCGGGTGCATTTTCGTATAAATCTAATGGTGATAAGGGCAGATATGCGGCTTATGCAGTAAGCGAAACGGGAGAAAGCGCCTTCAAGTATTTCACATATATAAAGGAATCGGATTATCCTGCGGTTTTGGAAGAATTCAATCTTTTGAAATCTGCGGCGGAAACCGAGAATTTTATGGCATATTACGAGGATGTTTTCTTTTCGAATCCCAATTACAGTCAGCTTAATGACGAAAGCAGGACTTTGATTGCAAAAGAACTTTTCGGCAGAAAAGAAAACTACAAAAGTGTTGACGAAATTTCGTCTGACTACATTTTGAATGCTGATGTTTTGAAATTTTACGAGCTTAGAGAAACAACTGATGCGGTGAAATTTATTGTGAAAAATGCCGATTTGCTCGGTATTGCGGATATAGACAAAAACTTTTTATCCGCGAACGATACATATAAATCAAGTATTGCGGAATATATCCGAAAAAAAGGTGCAGAATGCTACAATGGCTGGAGAAAAGTTTTTGCCGAGGCGGCAAATCAATACGGAGCAGATATCACCGGGCAGGATAGCGGCAACGGCAGCGGAAGTAAAGGTGGTTCGGGAGGCGGAAAAAAGTTTTCAGCACCAAGCAACGAAACAAACAACAACATTTGGACTGTGCAGTCGGTGTGGAACGATATGGATTTGTCGCACTGGGCATATGAAAGTGTGTTAAGACTTAATCAGCGCGGTGTTGTATCAGGTTACGGCAACAAAAATTTTTGTCCGGACAATAATATAACACGAGCGGAATTTTTGAAAATTGTGCTTTCTGCGACAGAAATTGACATTAAAGGCATAGACTGCACGTTTAAAGATGTTTCAAAGGACGATTGGTTTTATTCTTTTGCGGCAACGGCACAGAAAACAGAAATAGCAAACGGAGATGTATACGGAAATTTCAGCCCAAATGATAAAATTTCGCGTCAGGACGCAGTTAAAATTCTGTATAACGCGGCGATGTTTAAAACCTATGCGATGAAAGAAAACAGGGAATATACCGAATTTATTGACGGCGAAAGCATTGCCGATTACGCAAAAACCGCAGTAAAACAAATGTATTGCGCAAATGTTATAAACGGATATTCCGACCAAAGCTTTAAACCGACGGCATATATTACAAGAGCGGAAAGTGCAAAAATGGTATTTTCATTTTTGCAGTCGGCAGTCTGATGAAAAGGGGTAGAATATGAAGAAAATTACGGCAATATTTATTATTTTTGCGGTACTTGCCGGAACATTTATGTCAGTAACTTTTGCGTCGGCCGAAACAAATATCGACAGTGAAAAAGCCGCACTTTTATCGGCAATAGGTGTTTTTGACTCGGAGAATATTCCCAACGGCGACGAAACGGTATCAAGAGGCGTTTTTTTAAATTATCTTTTAAAGCTTGTCGGCAAAGAAGGTGTGGGTGGAAAGACTACCGTTTTCTGGGACGTCACCGAGAAAAATGAGTTTTTCGGTGCGGTATCCGATGCAAAATCGCTCGGTTTTATAAACGGCAATCCCGACGGGAGCTTTGCGCCTTATTCGTCAATCGACACTTGCGAAGCGGTTGTAATTATGATAAATGCACTCGGCTATGGGCCGCTTGTAAAGCTTAAGGGTAATTATCCTGCGTCTGTTCACTCTGTTGCAAACGAGCTTAAAATTGCAAACGTTTTAAATGAAAACCGCGAAAAACTTAACTTTTCTGGTATGGTTACACTGTTTTACGACAGTATAAACTGCTATGTGTGCGACACCTCGTCTATGTCGGACAAAACCGTATCTTTCGAAAAAAGCGACAAACAAATGCTCGACTTTTACCGTAATATCAAAAAGTATGAGGGTGAAGCAGAATATACTGATATTACGCTTTCAACCGAAAAAGGACGTACGGTAAAAATCGACGGAACAAGAATTTTTAACGTTCCCGAAAAATTCGATTCGTATATTGGCTATGATGTTGAACTCTGGGCAGACGAAACGGTCAAACCCGAATTTGTGTATATGTTAAAAACAGAGAGCAACAAAAGCATAACGATAGATTTTGACAATATCGTGCATGTGAACCCGCAGTATATCGAATATGACGATAACTCGAGAACAAAAACCGCAAGGCTTAATTTGTCGACAAGGTTTTATTATAACGGTGTTCCCGTTGATTTTTCAAAGCACAGTTTTGACGATATTTTCGCAAAGGAATACGGAGAGGTTGAACTTGTCAGCAAAAACGGCGGAAGTGGCTGCAACGCGGTGCACATAACCATATACGATACCGTTGCGCTTAAGGGTTTTGATGAAGAAAACGAAATTCTCTACGACCTTAATTCACCGCTTTGCAATGCAGATTTGTCAAAATACGAGTTGTATGAAAAATACAATTCGGACGGCAAACTTTTAAATAAATTTTCGGTTATGTCAGTGCTTACGGTTACAAAAAGTCTTGACAACGAATATGCAAAAATCGTGATGTCGGACAAGACCGTTGAGGGAAAGATTGACGAAATCGACTCGGATGGATACATTTATGTAAACGGCGGTAAACATAAGCTTACTCCCGAACTTAAAAAGCATATAAAAACAAGCGAATATAAGCCGGGAACAAACGGAAAATTTTTACTTGATACAAATGACAGGGTGGCATATATCGATATCGGTCAGAGCAACAAATACACCTCTGCGTTTATTGTAGGCGTAAACTCCGAGGGTTCGGCGGCGGACAAAATTAAACTGAAACTTTTTACCGCCAATAACGAATATATTAATTTGAACCTTGCGGATTCGGTAAAGATAGACGGCAAAATGTGCAAAAAGAAAAAAGAGATAACCGATGCGCTCGGCTGTACAAATACGGATTTTGTTCCCACTGCAGCGGCATACGGCACGAATGACGGCGGCGAGATAACTTATATCGACACTCCGACTAAAAATATTGCATATGAGGATGACACAACACTTGTGAGAAGATATATAGGTACAAACGAAAATATGCTTTTCTACAAGGGTTCATCAAATATAAATTACCGCCACGCTTTCGGCGGCAAATTTATCACAGGAAATGATGATTTTTTCGTGCTGATAAATGAGCAGCGCGACTGGGACGATCTTTCAACGGTCACAGGACTTACCGATGATAAATCATATAAGGTTGATATCTGGTCGTTTTCTCCCGACTCGCCTTTCGGCAACATTGTGCTTGTTGAGGGGGCAAAGGAAAAAGAGGTCAACAAAAATGTGTATCTTTTTGCGGGAATTAAAAAGGTTACGGACAGCAGTGAAAAATATGCGTATCTGAACAGAATAGATTGCTACAGGGGCGGTGCGCAAACAACTCTTTATGTTCCTTCGGATTCTGGCAATATATTTGACAGTGTAGTATCGGACAATTCAAAAACCAATCTTACGGCAGAGGAAGCAAAGAAGTGCGAAAATCTTAAATCGGGCGATTTGTTCAGGGTGGGACTTGACTCTCAAGGGTACGTTGCGAAGATAGAAAAGCTTTATGACTACAATAATAAATTATTTTTAAATCCTGTTGCAAATGCAGCAAACAAAAATCAAAACTCGGCATTTGAGAGCAATTCATCAAACAGACTGCTTGTGGGAGATGTTTATCTTACGGAAAACGGTTATGCAAGATTTTCTACAACGGATCTTGATTTGACTGATCCCTATTTGGAGGAAAAGCTTGAATCCATATATGCGGTTGGCTATATGTACAGTGTTGATAACAATGGAAATATCGCAATGTCAAAGGCTGATGCATCGAGTGCAATTTTAGGTAAAAAATACGGTGAAGATATAAAAATATTTGTTCAGGCAGAATATACAAGACCTCAAAATATTTATTATATAAAAAATAATTAAAATTTTAAAAGTTGAAAGGGGTTTAAAAAATGAAGAAAGCAATAGCGTTAATGCTCACAGCAGTTGTGCTGATCGGAACGGTGTTTACGGGCGCGGTGTTCGCGGAAGGGGACGGCACAACCGCACCGTCAGTTGTTGCAAACACTCTCATCGGTGAATATCTTAACGGGTACGACGAAATGAATTTTTCGGAGTGGACAAACAATGTAGGCGGTTATACAAACTCCGGAAGTTTTGTTCTTGACGGCAGAGAGTTTAAGTTGAATGATGACGGAGTGGGTTATAAGTACGGTAAAAAGAGTGTATATATGAAATTTAAGGCAAGTGATTTTGCAGATAAAAACATTGCCTCGGCAAGACTTTTGATTGCTTATAACGGAAATTTTGACAACTGTCCTATGAATATATACACATTTGACGCCGGTTTGTGGAATACAGAAACGGCCCCAATAGTTAACAGAGATGAAAAAGCGGTTTATTTCAGAACTCCTGCAAAGGTAAACGGTGCGCGTGTAAAGGTTGCGGACGAAAATATCGACAGTACGTGGGAGTATTATGCGGCGGTTGATATGACTGATGTTATAAAAGCAGCAATCAGCGAGAACAAAGAGTACATAGCGTTTGTATTGGAGCCTGACAGCACCGCATATGGCACATTCTGGAAAGGTGACGGTACAAAACCAAGATTGCAGATATTTACATCAAGCAACAATGCGCCGACCGCAACAATTTCCATTTCGCCGGAAAAAGACTTTTACACCTCCGAAGATACAATCACATTTACCGCAAACGGAACGGATGAGGATGAGGGTGATAACGACAGCCTGACATATACGTTTTACTTGGACAATAATGAAGTAGCCGACGGTATTTCGGGAAATGTGTTTACGCTTGCAAATCCGGCGGCAGGAAGTTATGTCATAAAGGTTAAAGTTACCGACCGATGGGGTGATTACGGCTTTGCCGAAAAAACAATTACCGTAAAGGGTGCGCCTGTTTTAACATGTAATACCGTAGAGGGTATATTCTACAATAGTTATGATGAAAAAATCTTTACGGAATATAACAATACAACGGCTAACAGCCCATATAACTATATACTCGGCAAGGCGTCAATCGGAAATCTGATATTGTATTCAAAATTCGATATAAGCAAATATACCGATGAAAATATATCAACTGCTCGTTTGCTTACAAGTATGGGCGGCGGACAGGCAGGATCTACAATTACACTTTACGGGCTCAATGAATGGAGCGATACGACCGGTCCTGTGGTTAACCGAAGTGATGTAAACATAATAGAGAGAAAAATATTGCCGTCTACTCTTGCCAAAATTGAGGGTGATGAGAATATCAACTCAAAATGGTCGTATAATACAATCTTCGATTTTTCGACGGCAGTAAAAAAAGCTGTTGCAAACGGTGATAAGTACGTTATGTTTACCATAGAAAGAACTTCAAACGGTTATTCAACATTCGGAAAGGCAATTGAAAACAGACCCAGATTGCAGATATTCACAACCACAAACTGTATTCCTGTCGTAACGTTAAAGGCAGACAAGATAAAATACTCGGCGGGTGACACCGTTGTGATTACTGCAGACGGGACAGATGCGGACGGTGACACAGTGACATATGAATTTTATGTTGACGGTGTGCTTGCCGAAACAGGTGTAAACGAGAACATACTCACAATAGAAAATTATGATGGAAACGAGCATATTATAACCGTCAACTGCATCGACGAATGGGGAGATGCGGGAATATGCACAATCACGCTTAAGAAAAATATGGCATATGACATCTCGGTTAAAACATCGGGAAGCATAAACGGTACGCTCACCGCAGACTACACCGTTCAAAATATGGACGATGTAAATTCTCTCGGTATTTCAATCATCATTGCGGTTTATGCAAATGACGGAAGCTTATATGACACAATGTTCAAAACAGAAACCGTTGCACCGGGTGCAAAGGTTCCCTTCGCTGCAAGACTTACACCGAAGGCTTTGACGGACGGTGACTTTACGGGTTACACAGCAAGCACAATGATTTGGACATCTTCAACTCTTGCGCCTCTTGGGGAGTGTGTGGATTTTGAATAAAAATAAGTTTTTACTTATAACCTCCTTGTTGTTGAGTTTTGTGCCTTTACTGTCGCTCGAAGCTTATGCGTCGGGCGGCGTGAGGGCGCAATACGATAACGGAAAGGTTTATGTGACGGGAAACTTTGATGCGGCAAAAAATGAAAATATCAGTATTATCGCAGCAAAAGAAAACATTGAAAATTTTGTTTTGTTAAACGATAATGAAAAAACGTACAAAACCGATTATATAAAGCAAATAAAAACAGATGAAAGCGGAAGCTTTGCGGTGTCGTTTCCTTTCGGCAAAAGCGGAGAATACATCGTTTCGGCGGTAAATGAAAACGGCAGTGCATCTGACGTTTTGAAAATCTACAACGAATTTGACGCGGACAGAATTGATGAATTGAGCACCACCGATTATGCACCGTATTTAAAGCAATATAATTTTACAACAGAGAATCAGTATATAAACAACTATCACGGAGGCGAGGGCGGTCAGAAGGGCTTTGCTATGGAATATTCGCCCCGAAACACCGACATCGTGTATTTCGGCACCGATACGAGCGGAGTTTGGAAAAGCACTGACTGCGGAAAAAACTGGAAAAATTCTTCCGTGGGGATAGGATGCTTCGGAACTGTTGCGATAAAGTGTGATATTGCCGACATAAACACGGTTTATGCCGCAGTTTGTCCCAATTCTACCGGCAATAATACAAAGGTCACCGACCAAACCGGAATTTATGCATCGTATGACAGCGGTGAAAGCTGGACATTTGAACAAAATCTTGATTTTTACCGGCATCATTCCGAAAGCCTTTTTGCTTATCACGGAGATACTCTTTACTGTGCAGGGCACAACGGGAAAATTTACAAACGCGTGTCGCGCGGAAACTGGGAGCTTGTTTGCAGTTATGACGGTGAAATGATTTATAATTTTTATATCATCGGTGATAAATTTGTGCTTGCAACAAAAGATAGTGGACTTATGACAAGCAGCAATTTCGGCGAAACATGGCAGAAGAACGTTGCGGATTTTGATGTTCCGTCAGTTTTGTCGGCGGCATTTGATCCGATAAATTCCGAAAATGTTTACTGTGTGACGAAAGATTATCTTTATAAATCAACCGACGGAGGAAAAAGTTTTTTGCAGATTAAAAAATCCTCGCAAATTCAGAGTGGATTAAAAGATGCTTTCGGACAGATTTTTTTCAACGAAAACGGACGGCTTTATGTCCAGCTTTACGGAATTTCGTATCCGCTGCGTTTCAGTGACGACGGTGGAATTACCTTTAACAAAATGGCGATGAACACGTCACTGGGTTTTATGTCAAACAAAACCGGTTATGGCTGCGAGCCTGTAGCGGTAAATCCTCAAAATCCGAATGAAATAATTGCCTCAATGGATGGAGAAATTTACAAATCTCTTGACGGCGGTAAAAACTTTTTTGCATCATCAAGCGGTTTTTCGGGCTTGAGAGTTATGGATATTGCATTTAATCCGAACGATGATAATGATATTATTTTTTCTGTTATGGATTTCGGTGCAGTTAAAACCGATAACAAAAACGTCGGTGAAAGCTATCCTCTTGCGAGTTGTATAGCCTTGCGGCACAACTCAAAAGGTGCGTCACGTTCGGTTGCGAGAAATCCGTTCGACCAAAACAACATTCTTATAAATGTCGGACAAAGTTCAACAGGGTTTATTATAAAAGAAAGCCGGGACAACGGAAAAACATTTTCGGATATTCCGGCAACGGCAGGTTTTAATACTACGAAAATATTTTACAATAAAAACCGCGAGGGAGTTATATATGCCAAGGAAATCGTAAGCTATGACGGCGGTTTGACTTGGCAGAAATCCGACTTCCCGATTTGTGCGGTGTCGCCCGTTGATCCCGATATTGTTTACGGTGTTAAGGAGAGCAAAATTTACAAATCGGTGGATATGGGCAAAACGTGGTCATATCTATATCCCGTAACTGCAGGATTTCAGGATATATCACCCGACGCGGTGAAAGAAGATAGGCTTTATGTTGGATTTTTTTCCGGCGGTATGCGCATATATGACGACGGCGGTTACAAGGTTGTAAATCGTTCGGACGACGGATATGATATGAAATATATATTCAGCGTTGCGCAAAATCCCAACAATGTGCTTCATCTTCTTGCGGGCGGTGTGGATAACAAAAATTTTGCGCCGTCAGAGGGGCTTTTTGAAAGCCGTGACGGCGGTGAGAGCTGGCATATCGTAAGGGGAATCCCCCACGGCAGGGATATTTGGAAAATACACTTTCATCCTAATCTTGCACGGGCATATGTTACAACCTCATCGGGAACGTATATTTACGAATATGAAAAATTTTCGGCATCCGATATAGTTGTGTCGGATTGTGTGAAAAAAAAAGAAAACAATGTTGATTTTGCAATATTTAAAGTGTATAATGTAAGCAACGGAAAAAAAGATGTAAAAGTTATTTCGACTCTTTACAGTGAGGATGAAAAAGCTTTGGTAAGCGCGGATATAAAGGAGTACAGTATTCCGCCTCTTGGATTTTTTGAGATTAAAAACGAAATAACGGATTCGGATAAGCCGATGAGAAAGTTGCTTTTTTGGAGCAGCTTCGATACATTGATGCCTTACACAAAGTATAAGTTATATTAACAAAAAATTATTTGGCGGAGTGTAAAAAATGACCATTGCAATGATTTTTGTTTTAATATTTACCGCAGTACTTCTGACTCTGAAAGCAAAAAACAAGTTAAGCTTTGTTTTCGGTGCGGGTTTTTTTGCGGTTGATTTACTGATTTTGTCACTTGCAATTTATACTATGCGCATAAGCAATTATAGATATTTTTTTCAGGTTGAATTTTACATTATGAAGTATCTCGGCAAAATCCGTATAAGTTTTTACGACACAAAATATCTTATGCTTATATCCATAATTGCGTTTTTGACGGTTATGATGTATTTTTATATAGATGGGGCGTCAAATAAATTTTATCTATCCGCACGATGCATTATTGTATCGGTATATGCTCTGTCGGCATTATTGTTTGTATATGTCAATTCAAACTCATTTGCCGAAAATATATATTTGCGGAAGCATTACTCAGCGAGCGCCGAAAGCCTTACGGCAATATCACTTATAGAAAAAATTGCAGACAACTATTCATATGTTTATATTCTGACCGTCTGCGTTTTGCCTTATATACGGTACATAAAGGAATGCCGAACAACAAAAATGTTTTATCGGCAGAACTATATTGTTTCGCTTATGCTTTCGGTATTTCTGCTGCAAAGTATGTTTTTGGCAATACTGTTTATAAGTCCGCTGCGGTATTTTCTTACAACATCAAATTTCTGTAATGTGGAGGGTGTGGCATATAACATAATACGGGAGCTTGATTATTATATACTTTTTATAATAATTGCTTTTCTTACCGTGCTGGGATTTTTGTTTGTTAAATCTTATGTTTTGTGTGAGGTTAATATTTTTAAAAACAAATACCGCCATAAACGAAAAAAAATAGTGCTTAAAGATGTAAGACACGTTTTTCATACCTTTAAAAATCTTATGGCACTGTTTTTGGTACTGGACAACAATGCGATAAACAACTATGGTTCGGATGAGGGTATGGAAAGCCTTGTGGAAATAAAAACAAACATACTTTCGTTTTCTGAAAGAATGAACAGAATTCTTGATATTTTTAACTATACTGCCGGAGACTGCACCTATGTGAACGTGTTCGACTGCGTGCTTGATGCTGCGGGAAAAATTCAGGTTTCAAAAAATATAAGGGTTAATGTTGAAATAAATTGTACCGACGGAATTGTTTACGGCGACAGAACGGAACTCACCGAGATTTTTTATAATCTTATGGCAAATTCGGCAGAAGCAACCGGAAAAGACGGTATTATAACTGCGGCAGTGCATTCAGAGGGAAAGTGGATTTGCATATCGGTGCGCGACAACGGATGCGGAATAGATAAAAAAATGATGAAACGGCTTTTCAAGCCGTTTGCGTCCACAAAAAAGACATTCAACAACTGGGGGATAGGTTTGTCACATGTGAAAGATGTGGTAGATGCACATTTCGGATTTATAAATGTAAAGAGTAAGCCGAATGAGTTTACGGAATTTCAGATAATTCTGCCTAATCACCGCAGGGGAGGAAAAAATACAGATGAATAAAATCCGCGTTATAGTTTGCGAGGATATAAAGGGAATACGAAAGCATATTGTTTCGGCGCTGAATGCCGAAGAAGAAATCGAGGTTGTCGGCGAGGCAGAAAGCGGCAAAGAATGTATAGAACTTACACGTCGCGTTGAAACGGATATTATTCTTATGGATATACAAATGGAATATGAAACGGCAGGAATTGATGCAATAAGAGAAATTTGCGAGGAAAAACCTGGTGTTAAAATAATTGTTCTCACCGCATACGACAAAAACGAACTTATTTTGGAGGCATATTACACCGGTGCTTCAGATTATATTATTAAATCCGCCGATGCGGTCGATATTTGCAAAAATATTAAAAGAGTGTACGAAACACAGGATTTTGTAGGGCCGCTTATCGCAAAAAATTTGCGGGCAGAGTTTGTTCGTATGAAAAAGAGCGAGGAAACACTTATGTTTTTTATTCATAAGTTTTCCACTCTCACACAGACGGAAAAGGAAATCTTAAAGCTTCTCTATCAGGGTTACACAAAAAAGCAGATTTCACAAATGAGGTTTATTGAGGTTTCTACAATAAAGGTACACGTCAAGCATATTTTAAAAAAGTTAAGCTTTCCCACCATCAGCAACCTGGTAAGCTTTTTGAGAAAAATAAAAATATACGAAAACTTCAATCTATAAAATCAGGAGAGGAAAAAGGTTATGTATTTACCTATGAGATTTTGGGGTACAAGCGCGGGCGGAACAATTCCCGCGCCGTTTTGCAGGTGCAGAGTGTGCGAAAATGCCAGAAAGGTTGGCGGAAAAGAAATTCGACTTCGTTCGGCATTCAGAATAGATAAAAAAATTATGATAGATATAGGAGAGGACTTTGCAGCGCAGGCGGCAAGACTTAATGATGATTTGTACGATACGGAGCATTTTTTGTTTACTCATCCGCATGAGGATCATTTTAACTATATGATGTTCTGGCTGCGATACGTTGCGTCGGACAGACCGCCCCAAAAGCCTATTAGTGTTTATTTTGTTGAAAATTCGTTCGATATTGTGGATAAGCTTTTGTATTCGACGCCGCTTATTATCAACAAAGATGCGGGGTATATGAGCGAAAAAAACGTTAAGTTTATAAAGCTTGACTTTTTGAAATGGTATAAAATAAACGATATTGAGGTTATGGCGCTTAAGGCACATCATGGCACTGCAGTGTGCGAAAACGGCGCAAATTACCTTATAAAGCTCAAAAACGGGAAAATTATGTATTATGCGCTTGATTCAGGTTATTATCTTGACGAAACGTTTGAGATTTTGAAAAACTTCAAGCTTGATATTCTCGTCGGCGAATGCACTTTTCCCGAAGAACATACAAAAGACGAAAACGGCAGATATTTCTGCCCTGTGCATATGGATTTGACAAGCTGCGTCGATATGCTTGACAAGCTTTATACGATTGGTACGGTTGACGAAAAAACCCAAATATATTTGTCGCACATTGAGGCAAAAGGGCTTTGTCACAGCGAGCTTGAAGAATATTTTTCAAAGCTTGAAAGAAATTACTCTGTAAAAATAGCCTATGACGGGCTTTCGATAGACGAAGATTACTAAAATTTTAAAGGCGGTAAAATTTATGTTGGAAAAAGAGTCAGACAAAGCTGAGTTTTCGAAAGCATTAAAAATCGGCGCACTCTGTATTGTGACATATACAGCAAGTTACATAATGCGCAATGTTTTAAGCGTATCGTCAGTGCAGATGCTTAAAGACGGCTTTACAAAAGACAAAATCGGTTCAATTTCGTCAATATATTTTATGGCATATGCGTTCGGGCAGCTTGTAAACGGCAGGCTGGGCGACAAAGTGAAGGCAAAAAACATGGTTGTTACGGGACTTTTTATGTCAGGCTTTGCAGCAATTTGTTTTTTACTTGTGAAAAATTTGTATATGCAGATTGTTGTTTTTGCACTGAACGGTTTTGGGTTGTCAATGCTGCGTGGCCCGCTTGTGAAAATGATTTCAGAAAATACAATTCCCAAGCACGCGCGCAATATCTGCATAGGTTTTTCCGCGGCAGGACTTTGCGGACCGCTTTTTGCAGGTATGCTTGCGGCGGTTTTGAACTGGCGGTATGTGTTTTTTTCAGTTGCCGCAATTACGGTGATTATGGGGATTTTAAGCTTTGCTTTGCTTAGTTTTTATGAAAGGAAGGGCGTGATAGCCGATATATCAAAAGATGATAAAAAGGAAAAAACAAGCTATTTCAAAATGTTTTTGATAGACAAATTTTTGATGTATCTTTTTGTGGGTGCGTTAACCGAAACGGTAAGTTCGTCGGTGGTTTTCTGGATACCTGCATATCTTGCCGAAAATCTCGGATTTTCCGCATCGCAGGCAAGCCTTATTTATTCGGTTATTTCGGTTATACGTTCGGTTTGCCCGTTTTTATGCATATTTATATTTAATCTTATAAAGAACAAAGACAGACTTTTAATCGGAACATTGTTTTTTGCCGCGTGCGTGTTTTTTGCATTGATGAATTTTGCGTCAAACAGGTGGGTAAATATTTCGTCTGCCGTTCTTGCGCTCGTGTGCGTGGGGTGTGTCAGTTCAACGCTCTGGAGCTTTTTTATACCGAGTTTGGAAAAATACGGATGTGTTTCGTCAGCAAACGGACTTTTTGATTTTGCCGGTTATATTGCCGCGTCGGCGGCAAATATGTTTTTTGCAACGGCGGTTACAAAATTCGGATGGACACGGCTTACATACATCTGGAGTGCACTTATGCTATCCGGCGTGCTGGTTGTTTTACTGTGCGGTGTTTTGCCGTTAAAAAAAGTTAGAAAGGTCTGATTTCATGAGGGAAACAGCAGTATCGGCAACGTCTTTGGGAAAAAGAGGCGTGCCGTTTGAACTGAATGATGAGATTTTTAAGCTTTGCTCAAATTCGGATATTTCGGCAATAGAGGTAAATCTGCCGTTCGGATATGACTTTTTCGGCATTGATTTTGAACATTTGAACGCGCTTTCAAAAAAGTATAACGTGCGCCTCTGGTCGTATCATTTGCCGTTCAGCGATTATTTTGACCCGTCCGCACTTGATAAGACAGAGGGAGATAAGGCGCTGGAGGATTTTAAGCGGCTTATAAAAAATGCGTCAAAATCTGATATAAAATGCGTTGTCGTACACCCGAGCGCGGAGATAACCATTGCTGAAAACCGCGGTGTGCGTATGGAAAACGCAATAGTGCGCCTTTCAAGGCTTGCCGATTATGCGGATTTGTTCGGTATAGATGTTGCGGTTGAAACATTGCCGAGAATGTGCCTCGGAAATTGCACCACGGAAATAGAAGAACTTATTTCACTGAATTCAAAACTCAAGGTTTGCTTTGACGTAAATCATATAGAGCTTGGCACGCAGAAGGAATTTGCTGAAAAATTGGGAAGCCGTATTGTGACGCTGCACATATCTGATTACGTTGTCACCGACGACCATCTCTTGCCCTTCGAGGGGGAAATAGATTGGAAAGAGCTTATTACGGCGCTTAACAAGATAAAGTATAGCGGACCATTTTTGTACGAAGCAAGTATTTATACAAAGGAAAATGTTATGCGTGACTTAAGGCTTTATCATAAACTGCATAAGAAAATCGAAGATTTGGCTGATTGATGTTTTCTGTATAAACGAAATATTATTTTAATGAAGAGGCTGTGGCAAAATGATTTTTGAAATCAAGTTTGTCTGCAGCCCCTTTTTATTTGAACCGTAAGTTCGTTTTAGTCGAAAGAAAGCAAATCCAAACCCACCTGAAACTCATAATTTTGTCATTTTTTCTTATCACCCTTGCAAGGCTAAAACGGATTTAATAATCATATTGGCCCTAATTATGATGTTTGGCAGAAGGCTCGCAAGCTTTTTTGTTCTTTACCTATTGCAGCGATTTGATTTTTCGTGTGATTATATGCGTTATATCAAACTGTTGTCATATTTTCCCGGAGCCATACCGGTAAATTTTTTGAAAACTTTGCCGAAATATGCGGTTGAATTAAAATTTAAAAGTTCGCATACCTTTTCAATCGGATAGTGCCGCTCGTTCAGGTAGTATATGCTTTTTTTAATTCGCACATAATTTTTATATTCAACAGGTGTATATTTCAAAGATTTTTTAAAAAGACTGTAAAAGTGCGATTCGCTCAAATGGCACAAATCAGCCAGAAACGCAACGTCATAATTCTCCTCAAGATGCCGTTCTATGTATGTTACGGCAGGCAGAACGGCAGGATTTATCGACGACAGCTTTTCCTTTTTCAAAAACGGGTAAATTTCATTAAAAATATCGTAGAACCGCGCTATCGCAAGCGTGGGGCTTTTTTGCTGAATATAATACAGACTTTCCGTTTTTTTTGCGGTTTGTTCGGAATCCGGCAGTATAACCTTTTGCAGGGCAAACAGACGGTCGAGCGAAACGTTTCCCGGTTTTGTTACGGTAAAACGGAAGTTTGTGATGTAAAATTCAATTTCAGGATTTCCGCTCCAGTAGCTTTCGTAAATAATTCCGTCGGGAATGTAGAAAAAATCGCCTGCAGTGCAGATAAACGTGTTGTTTTCGCACACGAAAGTCGCCTCGCCCTTTTTTATGCAGCCGAAGGTAGAGTCGATTTTTCCCATATTTCCGTCGTAAATGTATGAATCTGAAAAAACGTGACGCAGAATTTCAAGCCGCGTAAGGTGAATATCCCTGAATTTTATTTCGTTTTCCATATCTGCCTCCAAAAACATAAAATTATGTAAAATAATATAACAGTATAGTTTTTATACGTATGGTGTTTTTGCTAAAAAATGCTTTTATATAAGTAAAAATATGACATTTGCAAAAAAACATATCAGAGAATAGTTTGTAATGATAAGAGAATACCATATTGTGCGCGTGTTGTCAATGTATTATAATAATTTTGTAACATATAGTGAAATTTTGTGTAAATATACCAAATTTACGGGAGGATGTCAAATGAGAAAACAGTTTTTGCCGATGTTTTTGTGTTTTGCAATGATATTTTGCACTTTTGTCTGCCCGGAATATGCAAAAGCAGCCGGGGGTATATATGAAAACGCACCGTATCTTTTGAATGCGGTGGGCGTTATCGATGCGCCCGATACAGACAGTGAAATTCTTGACGGTGCACTTCTGAGATATGAAACAGCGCGTCTTGCGGTGGGACTTATAGGCGGCAAAGATGCTGCAAAAGGCTATATCGGCGACGGTTCGTTTAGTGACGTTGGCGAAAAGTCGATATGCGCGGACTACATATATTATGCGAAAAAGTGCGGCATCATTTCGGGATACGGAAATTATTACCGACCCAAGAACGAAACGACATACGCCGAATTTATAAAAACGGTTGTCAGCATACTCGGCTATGATTTGCGCGCCGAGTATGAGGGTGGTTATCCTGCAGGATATATTAAAGTTGCCGCGGTGCTTGGAATAAATATCGGCAAGGGCACAGATGATACAATAACACGACGTGAGGCATATCACATCGCATTTCTCGCACTCGAAACCGACGTTATGAAAACAAATATCATAGGGGATAAAACCGATTATAAAATCGAAAAAGGCGAAAATTTGCTGAATATATACCTTAATGCCGAAACGGCGGAGGGAATTATAACGGGAAACGGGACAACGGGAATCTATTCAAAAACTCCGTCGTCCGACACCACGATAATGCTTGACGGCAAGGCTTACCAGACCGATAGAATTAATCAGCGCAGGTTTTTGGGATTTGACAGTGTTGTTTACATAAAAAAGAATACAAATAAGGTGCTGTACATACGTGAGAGCGACTCAAATACACTTTATTCCGTAAAAAGCGACTTTATAAGTGCAAATACAACAAAAAAATCATTTAAGTATTACACAGATGAGCAAAAGACGAAGGAAAAAAGCATTCGTCTGGGCGATAACACGTCTATTATATACAATGAAGTTTTCCTTGGCAAGCTTTATACCTCCGATGTTGCAGCAGACGATTTAATGCCCGATTCGGGACATATTGACCTTTTGGACAATGACGCGGACGGCACGGCGGATATTGTTTTTATTTCGGATTACAAGTCGTATGCGGTGAGCCATTCATCACAGACAAACCAAAAAATATATGTAAAGGGAAATACCGTAACCGAGCTTGATATAAACGACAACGTGAGGGTAATCGACGCTCGCGGAAACGATTGTGATTATACTGCTCTTGCCGAGTGGGACGTCGTTTCGGTTCTTGGGTCAAGGGACTATTACACCAAAGACGGTGAAGCCGCGGTTATCGCCGTGATTAAAAATTCTGTCAGAGGAATTGTGAACGAAACGAGCGAAGATGCTGCGGTTATTGACGGTGAGGAATACGGCGTCGCAAAGAATTTTTATGATGAGGGATATTATTTTGAGCTGGGCAGAAACGGCAGCTTTTATTTTGATGCGGAGAACAAAATCACCGCTTGCGATTACAGTGACAAAAAAGAGGATTACGGTTATTTGATTGATGCGCATATTCCGGAGAAAAATCCAAAATTGCTGATGCTTAAAATTTTCACCAAAAACGGACGTGTTGAGGATTATACTGCGGAGGGAAAAATTAAATTTTCGCAAGGAGGCGCCGAAATGCGCGACGACGCATATAAGCTTATAGCAAAATTCACAAAGACGGACGGTACCGCAACGGATAATCAGCTTATTATGTATTCCTTAAACGAGGACAAAACGATAAAGTCAATAAGCAAATACTCAGATACGCCGAGCTATAATGTGTTTTCCAAATCATTTTCGGGCGACGGAGTGCATTATGTGGCAAGACGGTTTGGCGGAAAATATTATTTGTCGGCTGCCGATACAAAAATTTTCAGTATTCCCGACAAGTCGGACGATTATAAAAATTATCAGCTTTTAACGCCGACATCCATTGAAACGGACAAGAAATATGACGGCGTGGAAATATATGATGCCGATGAGGACAATTTTGCCGGTGCGGTTATTATGAAGGAAAAAAATGCAGCCGGTGTGGCGGGAACGTCGAGAATTATGCTTGTTGAGAAGGTATCTGCGGCATTGAGCGGGTCGGGTGATTTAACAACGCTGGTCACCGGTTTGTTTAACGGCAAAGAAACGCGTGTAACCGCAGAGGAAACGGGACTTGTTACGTTGTCGGGAAATAACGGTGTGTGGGGATATAGCGGCGTTGCGCTTGAGAATCTTAAAAAAGGCGACATAATTCAGTATGCGCTTAATCCGTCGGGCGAAATTAAGAAATTCCGGATATTATTCAGACCTGACAGCAGTGCGGACAGCTTTTACAAAAACGGAAACGACACCGTTCCGACAGATAGAATTTTGTCAAACGAGCTTACCGTTATGTATAACAAAGTGGTGAGATGTTCGGCGACGGCGGCAATTTTAGATTCCGATAATGAGAAGGGTGTAAATTTTAAGGGCGACAGATTTAATCTTATCGTTTATATTTACGACGGTAAAAAGAATGAAATATATATTGGCTCAAAAGGCGATATTGTGCCGGGTGATATGGCATTTATGACATTTGATTATGCCTCGCCGAAAGAGATGGTAATTTACCGATATGCCGATTAGGAGGATTTTAAAATGAAATCAGCGAAGAAGCTTTGTTGTGTAGTTTTGGTGTTTTGCTTGGTTTTTGCGGATTTTTTCTGTTTCAGCGTTTCTGCGGATGAAAAAAAGCTTATTTTTGATTCGGCGGTTGATTTTTCCGGAGTGCAGGGGCAGGACAGCTGGTATTACAAATTCAGAAAAATAGAGGACGGCGTTGACGGGGAGCTTAACGATTATGTATATCGCAAGGCAAACAACAGGTGGTATCCTACCGAGAGTGCGGACAGGTCGAAGGGGATGCTCTGTTCGCCGACAGACGGCGGTTCTTACACCGTTAATGTTATGTTCGCCGGAACATATGCAAATGAAAATGACAGTGTGATATATTCATCGGTTAAAGAATTTGTATCGCCGTACAGCGGTATTGCTGAAATCGGCGCGTCAAATTTCGGCGGAAGAAGCAAGTTCGGAAGAATGTATGCAAGGGTGCTTTTAAACGGCGAAAAAATATGGCCGTCGAATGGTGAATGGCATTTTCATTCGGGCAGCGGAAAAATTGAATTTAAATCGTTTAACATCGGACTGAACAAAGGCGACATTCTGGATTTTGAAGTTAAAAGAGGACAACTAGGTGAGGGCGAAGATGATGTTTTAACGGGCAAGCTTTCCGAACAAGGATTGATATGGACGCCGAGTGTGAGCTACAATAAAAATTTTGCGGGGGTAAAGAATTTATATACTTTGAACGGCAATTTAAACGGCTGGACGACTGAAAACGAAGTCAGCGCTGACGGAGATAAAATCACATTCCCCGCCGCCTCGGAAATTTTGTTTGACGGCAGTTTTTCGGATTCATCGTTAAGTCTTAAGATTATTCCGTCCAAGCTTGACGGCAGTGTTGAAATTGTACCGACAACCGCGGATACCGGCGGCTATTCGGTCAGAATAAATTCCGCGGGCATTGAAATTTTAAAGGACAAAACGCCGGTTGCAGCGGAAAACTTTTCATTTGGCGAGAATATCGAATGCGAAATCGGCGCATCGGTACATACGTTTGAAAACGGAATATACATATTCGCCGGTGTAAACGGAGATGAAACGTTGTCGTATTTTGACCGCGGTGAATTTATAGCTGAGGGCGGACTGGGATTTTCCTGTGACAATGCAGTGAATATTTCGGGATTAAAAATAGGCACGACCGTTTCGGACGAAAATGAGCTTTTACTCATAGAGGCAGCGGAAAGCAGCGTATCCGCAGCAGAAAAGGAAATATCCGCAGATACTGCGTCAGAGGCATTTGCCGCGATAAACGCTTTGAACAGCGCCCTTGCAAGAGCCGTTTTTGAGGCGCGTATGATTGGCCCTATGAGCGGATTTTCATATATAAAGGCAAGTGCGGATACTGCGTCAAGAGCGGTGACCTTTGAAGGTATATGCTATGGTTTGAGAAATACGGACGCTCAGGTGACGCTTACAAACGGCGGATATTCCGAAAACGACATTGTGACTGTAAATGAGATGGGCGCATTTTCCGGGATACATATTTTGTCTGAGAGCGCAGATAGCGGCAAATACACAATTTCATTAAACGAAAATGTTTTGAACGGAGCTTTCGATTACCGGAAAGCGTCGTCCGAATGCGAGCTGATTTCTTTTTACGCCGATGGTGTTAAAGGAAGCATAAACGGGCAAAACGTTATCGTTAATCTCACGAAGGATACGGACATTAAAAGCATTGTTGCGGTGTTTGAAATTCCGCCGTACGCAAAAGCTTTTGTCGGAGACGTTCTGCAGGAAAGCGCGGTGACGGCAAACGATTTTTCGGACAGCGTTGAATATAAAATTACGGCAGAAAACGGCAGCGAGAAAATTTATAACGTAAAAATAAATTTGAATAAGGAAACAACGGGCGGCAGAGGTGGTTCGAAAAGCTCCGGTTCAAAGGGTTCGCAGCTTGGTATGACTGTTTCAAAACCCGATGCCGTCATTAAACCCAATGACGCCCAAACGGACGCTGATAAAAAAGAAAGTTTCCCCGACGTGCCCAAAACGCACTATGCATTTGAATATATTGAAAAGCTTCGCAATCTCGGTATTGTCTGCGGTGATGAAAACGGGAAATTCAATCCTGACGAAAAAATTACGCGCGCCGAGTTTGTCAAATTGATTGTAACGGCGTTAAAGCTTGATACGACGACAGAAAATGTTTTTGACGATGTGAAAAATTCCGATTGGTTTTATAAATATGTGAATACCGCATATTCGTCGAAGATTGTTATGGGAGTGTCGGAAAAAGAATTTGCGCCTCGCGAATATGTGACAAAGCAAGATACTGCGGTTATTTTGTGCCGTGCATATGCCGAATTTGAGCAGGGAGAAAAAAGCGCTGATTTTTCCGATAAAAACGACATTTCGGATTATGCAAAAAATGCGGTTGACTTACTTTACGGGAACGGAATAATAAGCGGCGAAAACGGGAAATTCAATCCTAAAAATTATGCAACACGCGCCCAAACGGCAAAAATGCTTGCAATGTGCATCAGATAGCTTTAAGAGGAGGCGTAAAAATGAAAAAAACAAGATTTATTGCGATACTTCTTGCAGTGATATTTGCTTTGCAGACAGTATCTTTTGCGGAGGGCAGATGCAATATAACGCTTAAAGATGTTAAAACCTCGTCGGAGGAAAATGCACTTCCGGAACCGATTGACGAGAATTTTGAAGGCGGAGAACTTAATGCAAGATTTACCGCAAAGGGAACCTCAACGGCAATGCCGGCAATTTCTTATGAAAAGGAAAACAGTGATAATCATATGCTTGTAATTCCAAGCAAAACGGCGGTTGAAATAAACGAAATATGGCAGGACTTTGTGCTTGAAACGGACTTGATTCTGACCGAATACGGCTGGTTTCAGTTTAATTTCAGAATAAATAACGGGGATTATTTAACCGCTATGGTTGCCACAAATTCCGCAAAGGCCATTTTATCGTTAAGAAAAGTCACAGACGGCAAAACGTCTTATATATCCGAAAAGGGAAATTATACTTTCGGACTGAATGATAAGGTTAATCTTAAAATTGTTCTTCACAAAAATGAGCTTGAGTTTTATGTAAACGGCAGCTTGTTTTTGTCGGGACTTGCGACAGGTATGGAGAGGGGAAGCTTTTCAATCGGTGTTCCGTCGTGGAGTGCCGCGGCTGCAAAGATTGATAATCTTAAAATTACACCTATTGCACCGAAAACAATTAAAAACGCATATGCGATACAGCGGGACATAACAATGAAGGTCGGAGAAATGCTTTGGCTGCCGGTTTATATTGAACCGCAGGGTGTATATGACGCAAGTGTCGTATCAAGGTGCGACGACGAAACGGTTGTTTATGCAAACGGCGGAAGTGTTAAAGCACTGGCTAAGGGGACGGCAAACGTGCGGCTTGTGACGAATGACGGCGGGCATAAAACAGACTTTGTCATAACCGTTATTTCGTCGGAATACGACGATATTGAAAACAGTAAATACAAAAAAGACATCGAATATTTGAGCGAGAAAAATATTTTATCGGACGGCAATGAAAAATTTGAGCCCGAAATGAAGTCTACTGTTGCGGAAATTTGCTCGGTTGCGGTAAAGACGATAGGTTATGACCTTTTAAGAGCACGAGATAAAAATTCACCGAAGGTTATAGGAACAGACGGGTACGGATATCCGAGTGTCGGTGTGTATGACGATGTCGGCACAAACGACTGGTTTGCACCGTATATCCGTACCGCAGCAGCTGCAAAGTTAATTCCGGCAGGCGCCGCCGCCGGAAAAAACATTACGCCGGACAAATATATCACAAGAGCCGAGCTGGCGTCCTTTGCGGTTAATACATATAAAAATGCGTCGGGCGCCGAGTGTGACACGGCTGAGGAAAGCGAAGCTTCTGATATTTCCAATCTTTCGAATGATAAAAAAACCGACATATTAAAAGCGGTAAAAATGGAATTTATACCTGTTGAAAACGGCAGGTTTGAGCCTGAAAGAACGGTCACGCGCGCCGAGATGGCGCACACCTTTGCCAAAGTTCACAAACGGGCGTGCGAAACGGGACTTCTGCCTGTTGTGCCTCTTGATATTGAAATTTACGGAGCGCGAGAAAAAACGGGAATTATCGCTGATATTACTGATTTTGGCGGAAAAGCTTATAATCCCGAAACAGATAAGCCGGAGGACAGGTTTGATAATTACGATGCATTTGTCGCTGCACTTGAATATTGCAAAGAGGTAAATGCCGACAAACTCGTGTTTCCGACGGGATATTATTACTTTTCCACAGAAGATTTTATAAGTATGGACGATTTTACTGATTTTGTGATTGACGGTCAGAATTCCGTGTTTGTAAATTCGGCGGCAAAACATTTTGTTCGTGCAAGAAAATGCGAACGTGTGGAAATAAGGAATGTTGAGTACGAATGGGATTGGGATTCAAAACCTCTTGCGGATATTATTACCGTGACGAAGGCTGACGCTGCCGACAAGAGTATAGATATTGAGTATATCAGTCGCGGCTATGTAAAGGAGAACGAGGTGTCACTTGCGGATTTTTGCCCGCTCGACCCCGAAACGCTTTCGCCCGGATACGATAACGGCGTAAACAACATACAGCAAAGAGTTTCGTATAATATTGATGCAAGCAAGACGAAACGGCTTGCCGACAACAAATTCAGAGTTTATCTCGCCACCGGAAGCTTTGACGAAAGAATTAAAGAAGGGTGCTTTTACAGACTTCAGTATTATAAATATAAGGGCAACTTCTTTGTTTGTTACGACATTCAGGATTTCACGTTTGATAATGTAAATATATGTTCAACAAGCGGTATAGGCTATACAATATACAATCTTTATGAAAACGAATCAAGCGGAAAACATACGCAATACTGGCAGATTATAAATTCTAAAATTGATATACGTGATGGCGAGGAGCTTACAAAGCCGGTTTCCTCGTCGCAGGACGGGGTTCAGGTAAACGGTCAGGCTAAAGACAGCCGGTACAGAATAGAAAACTGTTCGTTCGGATATATGGGAGATGACTGTTCAAATCTTCATCAGCGCATTTCGCAGGGAATTTCGTTCGTTGAAGGTGACAGATACAGTATTATAGCAAAAAAAGCGGACTGGTCAACACCGATACGCGGCGGTGATACCATTGAAATTTTAAACAACGATTTTTCTGTTACCGGTTTTGTGGCAGCGGTTAAAAGCGCGGAATATGTTGACGGCATAGGTATAAAGCTTACGTTTGACAAAGAGATTCCGCAAAATTTGCCCGAATCGTGCATTGTAAGCAACAAAACGATAGGTCAAAATACCTGGGGAATTATAAGAAACAACCGTTTTCACGACAATCTCGGAAGAGGGCTTCTGGTGCGCGGCGATCACATACTTATTGAAAACAATACCTTTGAGCATACAAATTCAAGTGCAACTATGACCGAGGTTGAAATCACATCGGGCTGGGTTTCGGGACTTCCGTCTTCGCATTTGTGGTTTAAGGGAAACAAATTTATAAACTGCAATGTAAGCGAAAAGCAGGAGGCAACGATGAATTTTACCCACAATCTGCAGGGCGGATACAGTGCGGAAACGTCGCTTATATCAAGGCTTCTTATAGAGGACAACGATTTTGTAAATACAACCGCAAGAGGCATTGTTATAGACCTTTTCGACGATGTTACGATTCGAAACAACAGATTTACCGGGTTTAAGGAAAGGCCTAACAGTATAAAAGAACGAGGCGGACTTAAAATAACAAACGGAAAACATCTTAAAATATACGGCAACAGATTTGAAAAAAGTCCGTATATTGCGGGCGATGTAAATTCGCTTTTAAATATAACGGGAGTTGACGATGCGGTTATATATGATAATTTGTTAGAATGACGGAGGGAAAAATGGCTGATACACTAACTGCAAAAAATGAAAAAACAAGAAAAAATCACGGTGAAATACGAAAAAAAGCCTTTGAGTACAGAGAAATCTATATAATGCTTATTCCGGCATTTTTGTATTACTTTATTTTCTGCTACGGCCCGATGTACGGCATTATTCTGGCATTTAAAGACTACTGGGCAAGCAAAGGAATTTTCGGAAGTCCCTGGGTTGGACTTGCAAATTTCAAGGAGCTTTTTGCGTCGGCAAAATTCTGGAGTGTGTTTAAAAACACGCTTATTATAAATATGGGAAGATTGCTTTTCGGTTTTCCCGTGCCGATAATACTGGCGCTTCTTTTAAACGAGGTGTCAAGTGCGAAATATAAAAGATGCATACAAACTATAATATATCTGCCGCACTTTATATCGTGGGTTGTAATATCGGGAATACTGTTTGCGCTTTTGTCTACCGACGGTATGGTAAACAGTTTTCTCGGAATATTCGGCGTAGCGAAAATAAATTTTCTTACCAATACAAAAGCCTTTCGCCCGCTGATAATTATATCGGACATATGGAAGGAAATGGGCTGGGGAACAATTATCTATCTTGCGGCGATAACAGGAATATCTCAGGATATGTATGAGGCTGCCGAAATAGACGGCGCAAATCGCTTTAAGAGGATAATTTACATAACGCTGCCGAGTATATTGCCCACCGTTTCGGTGCTGCTGATTATGAAGCTTGGAAGGCTTATGACAGGCGGCTTTGACCAGGTTTTTAACTTGTATAACGAGGCCGTTTACGAGGTTGGCGACATCATAGACACATACATCTACCGAACAGGTCTTACACAGGGACGTTTTTCCGCAGCAACCGCCGTCGGATTGTTTTTAAACATTATAAATATGTGTATGCTTCTTGCCAGCGATAAAATATCAAAGGCAGTAGGCGGCAGCGGATTATACTAAAGGAGGGAGTGCGAAGCAATGAAAAAGACATCCTTGCAAAGAAAGAAAATCGGCGCAGGCGGAACGGTTTTTAATATTATCAACTACACCTTTCTTGCGGCGGTTGCATTTACGACGCTCTATCCCTTCTGGTATGTGCTGCTTAAATCCATTCTTCCGTTTGAAGAGGCGATAAAAGCAAAGTTTCTTATTTTTCCGACAGGCTTTACGCTTGATTCGTACAAGTATGTTTTGCAAACCGACAGGTTTACAAACAGTTTGATGATTTCGGTTGCGGTTACGGTTATCGGCACGGTATATCAGCTGTTTATCACGGCGCTTGCGGCATATGCGTTTACAAAAAAGGATTTGCCGGGCCGCGGCATACTTTTTAACATCATAATCGTAACAATGTTTTTCGGCGGCGGACTTATTCCGACCTACCTTTTGTATCAAAAGCTCGGTTTTATCGACAATCCGCTTGTAATGGTAGTGCCGCACGCAATATCAACTTACAATATGATTGTTATGAAGTCGTTTTTTGTGGGAATACCTATGGAAATCGAGGAGTCGGCGCGGATTGACGGAGCAAGCTACTTTAAAATATTTTTCCGCATAATAATGCCGCTTTCGCTTCCGAGCGTTGCAACAGTTTCGCTTTTTATAGCGGTAAGCTTGTGGAACAGCTGGTATGGTCCTATGCTTTATCTTAACAAGAAAAAATTCTGGCCGATGGCGCTTGTTTTAAGAGATATACTTGTAAAAACCGATATAAACAGTATGGGCAATGAATACACCGGTGACGCAATGATGCTTTCGGATTCGGTTAAGATGGCAACGGTTATAGTTGCGATAACACCGATACTTGTTGTTTATCCTTTTGTGCAGAAATATTTTGTAAAAGGCGTTATGGTAGGTGCGGTTAAGGCTTGATAAGTCAAAAATAAATATGCGAAAATATAAAGAAAGGTTGTGTTCGGAAAATGAAAAAATTTACGGCGCTTGCGATAAGTCTTGCAATGATACTCGGACTTTTCGCGGGATGCGGAAAATCAAACGAAACAGAAGACAGTAAGCTTAGCATTTCGGTTTTCTACTGGGATTTGGACAACCTCGGAGGTGACAGCGATACGGTTTACAAAAAGCTTGCGGAGAAATTCAACTGCGAATTTGAACCCGTTTCGGCAACTTATGCGCAGTGGAGAGAAAAACTCAACTTGCTTTTTGCGTCGGGAGAAGTCCCCGACTGGTTTATATGCGCCGGCACCGAAGACGTGCAGTTTAAAAAGTGGATAAAAGAGGGATTTTTATGCCCGATTTCCGATTATGTAACCGAGGAGAAATATCCAAATCTTTATCACCGGCTTAATATGTACAAGGATATAACAAAGCTTACAGGCGGCAAGCACTATGGACTTCCGCTGCAAAACGGTGAGCCGAATGAAAACGGTATTATAAACAAGCACGGGTTCTGGATAAGAAAGGACTGGGTAAAAAAGCTCAATTTAAGCCTTCCCACATCTACAGACGAGCTTTACGCGGTGGCGAAAGCGTTTTCGGAAAATGACCCCGACGGCGACGGAAAAAGGGATACTTACGGTTTGACGAGCAACGGAATATGGTGGATGTATCCGCTGATGAATGCATTTGACACAAGCTATTATTCATTTAAACAGGATGAAAGCGGAAAATGGCAGCCGGAGGCAATAAACGCCAATATGAAAAGCGCGGTTGAGTATCTGCACAAAATGTACGCAGAGAATATATTGGACCCCGACTTTGTTGTAAATACCGAGGATCAGGTGTACGAAAAATTTATTACGGGCAAAATCGGCATTTTCCCCGGAGGTATGGGGGTAGCGTACAACAAAATTTACGATAAGTTTAAATCGGCATATCCCAATACCGACCCGTCGGATTATTTTACATATCTTGAAGTTTTGAAAGGGCCGGACGGAAAAAGGAGAATTGACGGAAACCTTGCGTGGTATTGTATGAGCTGCATACGCGGTGATGTTTCGGACGCAAAACGCGAAAGAATTTTGGAGATTATGGAATATATGCTTACCGACGAGGGAACCGAACTTGTGGAATACGGCATAGAGGGTGAGCATTTCAAAAAAGAAAACGGCGAGTATGTCAGTCTTCTCGGAAAAGATGTTGACGGCAAGGAGTTAACTCTTGCAAAGGCTGCACCTGCATCCAGACTCGGGAACTTATCACAGTGGAGAAATTATAAAATTACCGACAGTGTTCCGAATAAGGAGGAGGTTGAAAAATCACTGGAATCTCCGAGAAAATATGCGATTGCAGATCCGCTTAAATATATTGAAATCGACGAAAGTGTTGCTCCCCAGCACGATAAAAAAACGCTCGGCGATTTAACGCTTCAGTCAGTCGTAAGTATGGTTATGTCAAAAAGCGGTGATATTACATCCGAGTTTGACGCTTATGTGAAAAAATGGAAAGATTCAAAGGGAACAGTTTATATTGATGAGATAAACCGTGCGGCAAATGCACAAAAATAATTTTTTAAGGAGGAACAGTTGTGAAAAAGTTTGTTAAAAAAACGGTAAGTCTTGCTGTAATGCTTGCGGTATTCGTGTCGGTTTTAGGACAGAGCGTTTCGGTTTTTGCCGATAACGCCAATTTGGAATTTGCAATAAAAGACCAGTATTCGGGAGTGCAGGGACAAGACGGCTGGCATTATAAGTACAGACGGGTTGAAAACAAAACCGGCGGCAGTCTTGCGGACTACGGCTATAATTTCACAAACGCACGATGGTATTTTAATGCCGGTACAAACGCTTCAAACGGATTTATTTCGGGCCCGGCGGACAACAGCGCAAAGTCGTATATGGCAGCCGGTCTTGCAAGCGCAACGGTGCATTATAATCCTGTTTTATTGTTTGATTCGCCGTATAACGGCAGAGCGAGCATCAGTGCGGATTTATTTAAGGGCGTAAGTCAATATACGTGTTTGAAAATTAAAATTTTAAAGAACAATGAAAAAATATGGCCGAGCGGCGACGAATACTTCAATTACACCGGAATTATTGACAATAAGGACTTGTTTAACGGTTTAACCGTTGATTTGGCATACGGCGACGAACTGATTTTTGAAGTTGAAACTTATTACGAACAAGGTGAAACACAACCCGCACCCGAGGGCACAACTTTGCCGGCGAAAAAGGTTGAATCGGCTAACCAGCGTTTGCAATGGCAGCCCAGAATTGTATTTGAAAATGGTGCAGTATCGCCTGTGCAGGATGAAATTGTATTTGCGGACAGTTTTGAAAACGGGGAGCTGGACACAAGCGTATGGACTAATTTTAACCAGCATTGTGACCCATATCAAATCAGCGGAAATACTTTAATGCTTAACGCAAAAGACAGAAAAATACTTGAGGGAGAAGACGAAAATTCAACTGCCGCCGCTGTATCGGGCGTTATTATAGGTATGCCGGAGGCAACCGATTATACCGTTGAATTTGATATGAACATAACGGAAAACAATGCGTCAAAAACTCCGAACGGCTTGGAATTTGTTTTCAGAAAACAGAACAAAGGAAATTACAACGTATTTTTTGACAACGCGAGAAGCGATACCAAAACTCTTGTATGGAGAAAAAATTACGGCAGCGGCATTGCAAGAATTGATACGGGTATATCTGATTGGGGCGGAACGGACAGATACAGCATAAAGGTCAGCATCAAAGGACAGACTGCAACGGTTTCTGTAAACGGCAAGCCGTACACACAGGATTATTCCTCGGTTAATTATGCAAACGGCGGAATAGAGTTTCGCGCATATAACTGCAATGCGGAAATAAGCAATTTTAAAATTTCGGGCAAAAAAGAAGGTTTTAAGACCGGTGATGTTGTGACTTACAAAGGAATTACCGACGGCGGAGACACAACCGTTGCAGCGCTTTGTTATGCACATTCTCCGTTTGACTTTACGAAAAAAGACGTGAAGGCATTTTTGGCAGTATATGACGAAAACCAAAATCTTATCGGCGTTTCCGCGTCGGACCCCATTTCTTTCAGCGCGGTGAACAGCGGAAGTTATCTTTCGTGCCAGGTTATAAACAACGGCATAACGGACAACTCAAAAGTAAAAGTGTTTGTCTGGGAGGACGGAAAAATCGTTCCGCTTAAAGGGGCAACGGAAACGACAAAAGGTGCGGTAACGGGAGATATTTCCGACTACAATGATTTGGTTGTGAATAAGGGAGCGTCAAACCCGTGAATTACTTATTACGGGCGCTGGGAGGATGTCGGCGGTGCAAAGCGCAGCAACTGGGTAATGCCGTATTTTGAATTTGACATTGAAAACGCGCAGTGCCTTTATCTTGATACCGACGGCGGCACAGACATAAGGGTTAGTATCGATGGCGAAAAAGAAACCCTATATACAGGGTGCGTCGGAATGGTAAATATAGGGAATGACAAAATCAACACTAAAAAGCATACTGTAAGAGTATATTGCGGCGACGAAAAAAACGTTTTCACCCTCAAGGGAGTTTATTCCGATTGCTGCTCTGTTATCAGCAAGACAAAATCGGGTAAAACAAGTGTGCAGTTTATCGGCGACTGTGTGACGGAAAGCGGATTTTACGATTATCCGACGATTGTTTCCAAGGCGCTCGGATATAACTTTTCCGTAATTGCACGGTCGGGTATTGCCCTTGAGGACGGAAGCGGATTTGTTAAGCTTAATGACGGCGAAAACGGCACAATCGGTATGCAGACGTCATACGGATACCTGCGCACAATCGGGGCGCGGAATTTTAAAGAAAAGTATGATGCCGCAGTTGAATGGAATTTTGAAAACGATAAATACGACAAAATTTTTGTGAATTTGGGTGCAAACGACACCTATTCAGCGTTTGTGAACGAAGCAAAAACAAAAAAATTCATTGAGAGCTATAAAAATTTTGTGAATATGCTTAAATCCAAGCACAAAAATGCGGCAATCTATATAATAAAGCCGTTTTCGCCGATTTCAAAACAGGGTGAAATGCATATTTTAAACAGAAGTGCGGCATTTGATAAAATTGCCGATGAATTTAAAAATGACAAGACGGTAAGATATATTGACACCGATGAGTGGAGCGGCGAAATAACATTTTTGAGCGGAAGTATATTTCCGGACAGAAACGGTCACGAAATTATCGCCGGTAAGCTTACGGAATATTTGCAGACAAATTAAACTTACGAAAATATGAGGTATCTGAGATGGCTAAAAAAGAGCTGATTAACGAAAAATTTCCTTTTGTCTGGCACGGCGGTGACTATTGCCCCGAGCAGTGGCAGTATGCCCCGGAAATTTTAAATGAAGATATGCGTCTTTTCGACAAGGCGGGAATAAATGCGCTTACTGTAAATATGTTTGCGTGGTCAACCATTGAGCCGGAGGAAGGGAAGTATGACTTTTCGTATCTTGACGATGTTTTTGAAAGAGCCGAAAAGCACGGTAAGCTCATTATTTTGGGAACGCCGAGCGGTGCAAGACCTGCGTATATGGCAAAAAAATATCCCGAAATTCTGCGTACAAACGAGCTTGGACAAAAAAATCTTTTCGGAAATCGGCATAATCATTGCTTTACCTCGCCGAAATACAGGGAGCTTACTGCGAAAATTGACGGAGAACTTGCAAAGCGTTACAAAAATTCAAAGAGCCTTGCGATGTGGCATATTTCAAACGAATTTAACGGCGAGTGCCATTGTGAGTTATGCAAAAAAGCCTTCAGAGAATGGCTTAAGATGCGATATGACAATAATATTGACAAGCTTAATTTTGCATATTGGAACACTTTCTGGAGCCACACATATTCGTCGTGGGACGAAATAGATCCGCCGTCATCTTTGGGCGAAATGCGAAATTGGGCGCATCTTGTGAACTGGAAAAGGTTTATAACATATCAAACGGCTGAATTTATGCGAATAGAAATACGAGCGGTTAAAGAGTTTACGCCCGACATTCCGGTAACAACGAATTTTATGGGTGCGAATTTGGGGCTTAACTATCGTGAGCTTGCAAGAGAGGTTGACGTTATTTCGGATGACAATTACCCCAACTGGCATCATTATTTCGGCTGCGAATATATTGCAAATCAGCTGTCGTTTACGGCAAACCTTCAGCGTTCGCTCAAGCATAAGCCGTATATGATTATGGAAAACGCACCGTCGGCAACAAACTGGACTGATGTAAACAAGCTTAAAAGACCGAATGTAAACAGACTTTCGGCTTTATCGTACATAGCACACGGTGCGGACACGGTTTTGTATTTTCAGCTCCGCGCAGGACGCGGCGGTTCGGAAATGTACCACGGTGCGGTGATTGACCATACCGGAACGGATAAAACAAGAGTTTTCGGAGAGGTTGCCGCGTTATCGGGCGATTTAAAAAAGCTTGACTGTATAGCCGGCACCGAAACAAGAGCGGAAACGGCACTTTTCTTTGATTGGGAAAACACCTGGGCAGCAAGTCTTACAAAGGGATTTAACAATACAAATGACAAGAATTTTATAAAAACGGTGTATAAGCATCATATGCCGTTTTGGAAAAACGGTATAGCGACGGATATTATCGGCTACGACGATGATTTTTCAAAATACAAGCTTATTGTTGCGCCGATGATGTATATGACGCCTCAGAAAATTATTGATAAAATAGAGGATTATGTAAAAAACGGCGGTACGTTTGTGACAACATATTATTCGGGTATGGCGGACGAAAACAATATGGCATATCTCGGCGGGTTTCCTGCAAACAAGCTTATGAACGTTTTCGGTGTGTGGGCTGAGGAAATAGACGCGCTTTACCCCGAAGACGATAATTTTGCGGTGTATAACGGTAAAAATTATAAAATATGCGATATGTGTGCCGTTGTCCATCAAAAGGGCGGCAGAGCAATCGCAAAATACGGAAATGATTTTTATAAAGATATGCCCGCCGTTATTGAAAACAGTTACGGCAACGGAAAAGCGTATTATGTTGCTTTTCGGAGCGACGGAAGCTTTGAAAAAGATTTTTACCCCGAGCTTATCAAAAAGTGCGGCATAAAGAGTGAATTTGACGGAAATCTTCCGTACGGTGTTTCGGCAAATGCGCGTTATGACGGCAATACGGCATATGTATTTGTGCAGAATTTCAGCGATAAATCCGTTGTAATTAAAACGGACGAAAAATATGACGATATATTGAACCGTACAACAGTTACAGGCGAATTTACGCTCAATCCGTATGACGTGCGTGTGATGAAAAAGACATTAAACCAATAAGGAAGGCAGACTGAACAAATGGAAAATAATTACTCTGAAAAATGGAAAAAACGCGGTGACAGGACGGGACTTATACGAAATGCGCTTTTAAAATCTATGGGATACACCGACGCGGACATTGAAAAGCCGATTATCGGAATTATAAACACCTGGGCTGAAACAAACCCCGGTCACTTGCATTTTAAACAACTCGCCGAAGCGGTAAAGCGCGGCGTGTGGGCAGCGGGAGGATTTCCGCTTGAGGTTAACACAATGTCGATATGCGAGGTGTTTTTCGATATTTCAAGCCTTATTTACCGCAATCTTCTTTCCATAACCACCGAGGAGCTTATCGAACGGCATCCGTTTGACGGCGTGGTTTTAATCGGAGGCTGCGACAAAAACGTTCCGGCGCAGCTAATGGCGGCGGTTTCGGCAAATAAGCCGACGATTTATCTTCCCGGAGGCGCAATGCTTCCCGGAAGCTATCGCGGTCAGACGCTTGCGTGCGGCACCGATTCGTTTTATTTATACAACCGCTATACGTCGGGCGAAATCAGCCTTGACGAAATGACTGCGCACGAGGGATGTTTATACGGAAGCGCCGGTGCCTGCCCGATTATGGGCACGGCGAATACCTGTCAGACGGTGACCGAGGCGCTCGGAATTGCACTGCCGAATTCCGCGTCCTGTTTGGGTGTGTCTGCCGAAAAAGGCAGGATTGCCGAAGAAACAGGCAGATATGCGGTTGAATTGGTTAAAAAGAACATCTGTTGTAACGACATAATAAATAAAAAATCCATAGAAAACGCAATCAGGGTGCTTATGGCGGCAGGCGGTTCAACCAATCTTATAATTCATCTCATCGCCATTGCAAGGCGCGGAGGAATCGACTTAAAGCTTGAAGACTTTGAACGTATCAGCGACACTACCCCTGTGTTGGTGGATGTTAAACCGCACGGAAAAGGAACTGTCGGAACGGATTTCCACAATGCGGGCGGTGTGGCGTCACTTATGAAGGAGCTTGAGAAAAGCCTTCACACCGACTGTCTTACCGTTACGGGCAAGACGGTGGGCGAAAATCTCGAAAAGATTGATATGCCTTACAATGCCGATATTATCCGTCCGCTTGACAATCCGCTCGACAAAAAGGGCGGCATAGCGGTTTTATACGGTAATCTTGCTCCGAAAGGTGCGGTCATAAAACGAAGTGCGGCAAGTGAAAATCTTCTTAACCACCGCGGAAAAGCAAAGGTTTTTGAAGATTTGGAGGAATGTCAGAAATATCTGCTTGACGAAAACAGCGATATGACGAAGGATACCGTAATCGTTCTGCGCGGATTCGGCCCCGTCGGCGCACCGGGTATGCCCGAAAACGGCAACTATATGCCGCTTCCGCCCAAGCTTAACAAAGAGGGGATTAAAGATTTTGTGAGAATTACCGATTCGAGAATGTCGGGAGGGTGCTTCGGAACTCAGGTTTTGCACGTTGCACCCGAGAGCGCGGTCGGAGGACCTTTGGCTGTTGTGAAAGACGGCGATATTATTCATCTTGACGTTGACAACGGCTTGATTGAGCTTGAAATTTCGGATGCGGAGTTTAACGAACGTATGAAAAATGTGAAAAAGAAAGTGCATCCCGACATCACGCGCGGTTTTGTAAGAAACTTTATAGATAACGTGACGCAGGCAGACGAGGGGTGCGATCTTACATATATGCAGTACAGGGAGGAAAGGTAAAATGACGGACATCAAGGGAATATGCCCTATAATTGCGGCAACATTTAAAGACAACGGCGATGTGGATTACATAAGCCTTGAAAATCTTGTAAAAACACTTATAAACGGCGGCTGCGGTGCGGTTACGCTTTTTGGAATTGCGGGCGAGTATTATAAACTCACCGATGATGAACGAGAAAAAATGACTGAGGTGTGCGTTAAAGCTGCGTACGAGGCAGGCGGAAAAATTATTGTGTCGGTAACCGACCACGCAACCGAGGTTGCGGTGAAACGTGCAAAATATTTTGAGAAAAAAGGCGCCGACTGCCTTATGCTGCTGCCGCCGTTTTTCCTGAAGCCGGGTGCAAAATATTTGTATGAGCATATGAAAGCCATTGCCGACGCGGTTAAAATTCCGGTTATGGCACAGTATGCGCCCGAACAGACGGGTGTTGCAATTTCGCCCGAAACCTTTTGCAGGCTTGAAAAAGAGTGCCCCAATATGATTTACTATAAAATCGAGTGCAAGCCGGCAGGCCCGTACGTTACAAACCTTATGAATCTTACGGACGGAAAAATGAAAATTTTTGTAGGCAATGCCGGATTTCAGCTTATTGAATGTATGGACAGAGGTGCAATCGGCGCAATGCCGGGCTGCTCGATGTATGACATATACGTTGACATTTACAACAAATACGTATCGGGCAATCGGAGCGAGGCGATAGAAATTCATAATTTTCTTTTGCCGATACTCAACCATATAAGGCAGAATGTCGAGCAGATTATAAGCTTTGAAAAGAGGATTTTGAAAAGGCGCGGCATTATAGAAAGTGACTATTGCAGAAAACCGTCCTATGACACCGATAGGTATTTTGACAGATTATTTGATGAGTTTTATTCAAAAGCGGCAGAAAAATACGGTTGGTACGCAATAACCATAAGGAGTTCAACTAATTCGGAGAGATGATTATGAACAAGAATATTAACAAAGTTGCATTTATAACGGGCGGCGGTTCGGGAATAGGAAAGGCGGTTGCGCAAAGGTTTGCGGAGGAGGGCTATGACGTTGCTTTATCGTATGCCGGAAGCCACAGCGGAGCGCTCGAAGTGAAAAAATATATAGAAGGAATCGGCAGAAAATGTGAGATTTACAAAGCCGATTTGGGAATTTACAGTGAGATTATAAAGCTTTTTGATAAATTTGAAAAAGATTTCGGACGCATTGACGTGCTTGTAAACAATGCAGGTATAACCGACAAATCGGAGTTTTTGGAAACAACCGAGGAAATTTTCGACTCAATGTGCAATGTCGACTTTAAGGGCAGCTATTTCTGCACGCGGCAGGCGGCAAAAATTATGTGCAAAAACGGCATTGAGGGCAGTATAATCGTAATTTCGTCAAACAATGCGGCAAAGCATTTTGCAAATGTTTCGGTTTACGGTGCGGTTAAGGCGGCAGAGGAAAAATTTGCGGAGCACGCGGCAATAGAGCTTGCAAAATATAAAATAAGAGTGAATATTATTGCTCCCGGATGGACGGATACAGGTGCGAAAAGGCTCGGAAAAAAAGAGGACAGTTTTTATAAAATCCCGTTGCAGAAATGGGCGGAGCCGTCCGAAATTGCGGACGCGGCGATTTATCTTTCGTCCGACTCGGCAAAATCAATTACCGGCGCAAAGCTTATTATTGACAACGGTGCGTCACTCGTGGCGGACAAACGGGAACTTTACGGGTTTTGAAAAGGATGAAATTTATGAGAGAAAAAGTGCTGAAAGCAATAGAAAAAGAAAAAATAATCGCGATAGTAAGGGGTGTTGAAAAAAATAAGCTTATCCCACTTGCAAGGTCGCTGTACGACGGCGGCATAAGGCTTATCGAAATAACGTACAGTGCTGACAAGTCGGTGAGCGACGAAGAAACCGCCGAAAACATAAAAATGCTGAGAGATAAATTTGACGGAAAAATGTATGTCGGTGCGGGAACGGTGCTTACAAAAGAGCAGGTGCGTCTTACAAAGAATGCCGGCGGACTTTTTATAATTTCGCCGGACACGAACAGGGAAGTGATTGAGGAAACGGTAAAATGCGGTCTTGTGTCGCTTCCGGGCGCGCTCACACCCAGCGAAATACGCGAGGCAGACCTTTGCGGCGCCGATTTTGTGAAAGTTTTTCCTGCCGATAATTTGGGCTGCGGATACATAAAAGCCGTAAAAGCGCCCCTTTCAAACATAAAGCTTTTGGCGGTCGGCGGAGTTGACGAGAACAATATGAAATCGTATATAGACATCGGTGTTTCGGGGTTCGGAATAGGGTCGAATATCGTTAAAAAATCGCTTATCGACGCAGGCGAATTTGACAAAATCACCGAGCTTGCAAAAAAATACACGTTACAGATTGAAAAATAAGGATGGAAACCGTTATGGAATTAAAAAAAGACTGCTTGAGTGTGCATTTTGACGAGAAAAGCGGCGCAGTGACGCTTTACAAATGCGAAAAAGAAATTTTCTCAACACTCGGAGCAGATGAAAATTATAGTTTTTTTAATGTGAGAAGTGATGAAAACGGAATAAATTTTACCTTGGATAATGGTGAAAAATTCGCTTGCAGATATGAGTTTTGCGGCGGCGATACGCTCAAATTTTTAATTGAGGGCGATAACAACTCGAAAAGTGTAAAATATCCTCCGTCATTTAAGTACAGTGAGAACTGCCGCGTTTGTCTTCCCCTTTGCGAAGGAGTCGCTTTTTATGCAAACGAAAAAGTAAAAATGCGCAAGAGCAACAGAGTTTTAATGTCGGGCGGAAGCGGTCTTTCAATGGCGTTCACCGCATTTTCAAATTCGGACGGCAGCTGGGTTTTGTGCGCATTTATAACATCGGACGATGGGGCGGTATGCACCGGATTTGAAAACGGAGTTTTCACCTGTAAGCCCGAATGGACGCCGTCGCTCGGAAAATTTTCCTACAAGCGTGAAATCAGGTTTATATGGGGAAGCAGCGGCGGCGTTACCGCTTTATGCAAGGCATACAGAAAAATTGCCGGCGAGCTCGGGTACATTGTTACATTAGAGGAAAAGGCGAAAAAGGTAAAAAATCTTGAAAAGTTTATCGGAAGCGCAAATTTCTGGGTATGGAATGACGATGCGGATAAGCTTTTGTATTCGGAGAGCGATGTATATTCTGTGCCCGGTGCGGAACAAAGAGCGCAGCGGCTAAAAGTTGCCGAAGATATGAAAAAAAACGGTATCAACAAAGTTTTGTGGAGCATTTTTAATGAAAGCATTGACATTTCGGAAATTGAAAAAATGAAACAACTCGGTTATCTGACAGTTTTTTACGATATATATACCGATGTTATTCCGAAGCCGATATTCGATAAAATTCCGAAACCGCGTCAGAAAAGGTGCGAGGCTCGTATGCCGTATTGGCCGGATTCCGTCGCAGAAAAAGCGGACGGAACGTATACCGAGGCTTGGCAGCTTAAGGGGACGGATTCGAAAATGTATTATCAAAACAGAATCTGCGACGCCGAAGCGGTTAAAATAGCGGAAAAGATAATTTTGCCGAGGCAGAAAAAAACAGGTATGGACGGCACTTTTATAGACGGCTCTGCCTGCTCGCCGGTTGAATGTTACAACAAAAATCACATCACGACATGCAAAGAATCGTGGGAGGCGAAAAACCGTCTTATGGAGGTTGTGACAGAATGCGACGGTATATGCGGAACTGAAATCGGATGCGAAAAGGTGGCGCGTACGATTCATTACAATGAGGGAATGTTAAGTCCGATTGAATACCGTGCACCCGACAGTGGGCGGCGTATGATGGAGATTTATGACGGCGATGGCGATATGTGCGTTTTGGATGATTATATGCTCAATCCGAAATATCGCGTGCCGTTGTGGGAGCTGGTTTTTCACGGCTGCGTGCAGTCGTTCTGGTATTGGGGCGATTCGCATCTTTGCGCTCCGAACCGTGCCGGACTGCGTGACGGATTTTGTGCACTTTACGGTCTTTCGCCGATTTTCAGTTTTAAGGTCGGAAACTGGGAAATGCTGAAGGAAAAAATTATAAATTCGTATAAAGCTACGGTTGATAATGCGACGAATGTCGGATTTTGCGAAATGACGGACTTTGAGTATCTCACGTCCGATTTTGCCGTACAAAAAACTACATTTTCAAACGGCACCTCGGTTACGGTTAATTTTGATATAAACGACAGGAGCGTTAACGGTTTGTTTTTAAAAGGCGGCGAAATCATAATTAAGAAAAAATGACAGTTTTACAGATCTGTTTATAAAAACTCGGAAAACTTTTTGCAATGTATATGCCGTTTCGTCATTTCTGCCGGAAAGCCGCTGCATAAATACAGTTTGCCAAAGAACATAATCCGACCCGGGCGAAATTTCGTTTCCCGATAAGAAAGCGCCGGCTTCAAAACCGATGCTTCCTTATCGGGAAGCGGCTTAACGCAGGCGATTTTTCATCTTTTGCAGCAAACATTCTCTATTCTGCCGTCAGCAGACCGTTTTCGGCTTTTATGATTTTCACGCTTATGCATTTTTTTGATATGTCTGTATTGCTTTTCATAACTACCTTGGCGTAGTTTTCGGCAGTTCCCTCATAAACACCGTCTGAAATTTCCTGCTCGAAAAGAACGCTCAGTTTTTTGCCGGTCATACCCTCAAGATATTTGCTTTTGAGCCTTGCAACGGTGCTTTCCATTGCCTTGTGGCGCACCTCTTTAACCTTTGGGTCAATCTGATTTTCCATGACGTCAGCCTTTGTGCCCCTGCGGTTTGAATACGAAAAAACGTGAGCGTCGGCAAAGGCGATTTTCTCCGCAAATGCGAGCGACTTATCAAATTCCTCGTCCGTTTCGCCGGGAAAACCAACCATAATATCCGTTGCGATTGCGGGATTATCGAAATATTTCCGCAGCAGCTTAACCGAATTTTCATATTCTGCAGCTGTGTATTTGCGGTTCATACGCTTAAGTGTTTCGTTGCAGCCGCTTTGGAGCGATATGTGAAAATGATTGCAAACTTTTTTTGTGTCTGCAATTTTTCTGATAAATTCCTCGGTTAAAACTCTCGGTTCAAGTGAACCCAGACGTATTCGACTGATACCGCCAATCTCGGCAACCGCACGTATAACGTCGGATAATTCGGCATTTTTTAAGTCCTTGCCGTATGATGCCAGATGAATACCTGTAAGTACAACCTCGCAAAAGCCTTTCTGTGCCAAAAATTCAACTTCCTTTACGATATTTTCAAGTTTTCGGCTGCGGACAGGACCGCGCGCATACGGAATTATGCAGTAGGTGCAAAACTCGCTGCAGCCATCCTCGATTTTTACAAAGGCACGCGTTTTTTCGGCATATTCTTTAATTTCAAGCTCCTCGTATTCGCGGTTTTTAAGTGCATTTTTAACGTCGGTTATCCTTTCGGAGCTTTTCTTTTCGGCAAGCATTTTATCTGCGATTTCGCATAAATTTTTTCTGTCTTTTGTGCCGAGAATGATGTTCACACCCTCGATTTTTGCCACCTCGTCGGGCGATACCTGCGAATAGCAGCCCACCACCGCGACTATTGCGTTCGGATTAAGATGTTTTGCACGTCTTATCATCTGCCGCGATTTTCTGTCGCCTATACTCGTAACCGTGCAGGTATTTATAACATAAACGTCGCAAACCTCACCAAAATCCGAGATTTTGTACCCGTTTCTCATATATTTGCCATATCGTGCTTTACTCTTGCCGAAAACCAATTATCCGCCGTTTCAAACGACCGATAAATCGTGGTAATTAAAAATGCCCGGATATTCCGGACATCTGATGTGTTGCTCCGCAGGGCGAAGTCTATATATTCAATATGCGACGAGTCAATTTTCAAAAATCTGCTCTTTACAACCTCGTGAGGATATTCCTGTTTGTTTATGCGGATTGTCGGCTCGTCGCTGCATACCACATCGACCATTATTGCCACAATTTCATCAAGCCACGCCTTACTGTATCTTTCCGAGATAATGTCATAGTCAATGTTTTTCTTGATTAGCTTTTCATACTTTCGCCGATTTTCTATCCATCGTATCGCATCAATGCCTTTTGGCGCAGGCAAGGGAGGAGAGTTATTCTCATTTCCACGATTGATAGGATAGGATATGATTTCAGTATCGCTCGATTCAGTATTATTCTTTTCAGTATCGTTAAAATCAGTATTATTATATTTATTATAATTAGATTTCGATTCTCGAAAGTCTGCACTTTCGACTTCCGAAAGTCTTGGATTTCGATTTTCAAAAGTCTTGACTTTCGATTTCCGAAAGTCTGGAATTTCGGTTTCCGAAAGTCTTGGTTTTCGGTCGGTATCTTCATCAATATAAAACTTTTTCAGATATACGATTGCCGGTTTTCCTTGCCCTTGCTTTTTGCGTTCAATAAGACCGATGCCTTTTTCTGAGTCAAGCTCCGCAAGCAATTTTGTCGCTTTTTCCGTTCCGCAGCACATCTGCTCCATAACATCATTTGTTGTAAAGAATATATATGCTCGGTTTTCATCATCAACCCAGCCGTTGCGTATGGATAATCCCATACGGTCAAGCATAAGACCGTATAACAGCTTTGCACTGTCCGACACCCTCTTGAAAGTAGGGGAAGTAACAAGTATTTTCGGTATTCTGTAAAAAGTAAATTGTTCGGCTTCATTACCGTAAAAGTATTCAAATTGTATCGACATTGTTGTGCCTCCTTTCCGTGTGTGATTGCATAACAAAAAGCAGCCCTGTTTTTTACAAGGCTGCTTTCATTGTTTTCATATTTACTTATTTGTTCGCATATCTTCTCATCATATCAAGGCTCAAAAGTAGTAAAATAGTAGTAATTTCCTTTTGAAAATCTGCTAAGTTTCCTTATTTAATGCGGTTTTCACCTAAATAATTTGTTTTTGCAGATAAACAATGTGCCAAATCGCCATCGGTCAACGGACACAGCGTATCTTTTTTCCACAGAAACAGTTTAACATAATCACTGTCTTCATAGGTGTAGTTTTGGATATATAAGTCCACACCGGTGTCAGTATATTCGGAAAGCGATATTATCTCCTGAATAGCAGCTGCTTTCAGCTTTCCCGATTTATTATAGACCGCTGCATAACATTGCGCATTAAGCGGTTTACTTGTATTGTTAGCAACATATGCGTTAATACTCAAAACATTCTCATTACAACTTACTGATATAATTTTGCCTACATATTCTGCGCTTTCGGATGTTGCGCACTCATTTACAAAATAGTCCGAATTATTACCGAGTGAAAAATCCTCGACATCGCTTTTCAGCACAACATACCACCTTGTATTTGCATAATCCTTTGGGTTGTATTCAAACGCTATGGTTTGTGTTTCCCCGGGATTCAGCACATCAATTGTTTTGGTATCAACAATCTCTCCATCTTCGCTTTCGGCGTGAAGCTCGGCAACGATGCTTTCAGCCGCCGAATACCCCCTGTTTTCCACAACTGTTTCCGCTACCGAAGTAGGCAGGAACTCATAACTGTTAATTTCACTTATGGCAATGTCCGCATGACCGATTTCAAATTGTGCGCTGTTGTTATCGGCTTTGTACTCCTCACCGATCAAAATCGATGCGGTTACCGAAAGCTTTTCCTTTGATATTGTATCACCTGTGATAAATGATGCCGTCTGCGTTTTTTCCTCGCCGGCTTTTAATGTTTCGTTAAATGTAATCGTGTTGTTTTCCGTTCCGTCCCCGTTATATACCGTAATTTGATAGCCGTCGATAGGCAGCTCTCCGCTGTTCTTAACGGTTATGTTAAATTCATTTTTGGCATTTGTCTGTATATTGCTTTCGATAAAATCGACTGCGCCTATCTCAATATCATATGACGGAACAAGGCTTAAAGTATTCAGTGCCGTGGAATTGCCCGACTCGGTTGTGTATGCCGAAAGGATTGAGCCGTCCTGCGCCAAAACACAGGTTGGGTATTTCGAAAAGTCGTCACTTTCCGTTACATCGATTACCTCGCCCCATGCGCCGTCCTTATACAGAACACCCTTGATTTGAGCGCCGTTTTCTGTCGGACACGACCACAGAATTGCGATATTGCCGCCGTTCTCCGAAACCGAAAAGCTCTCGCAAAGAGAATATCTTTCGCCATCGAAAATTCTGCTCACGGTATCGCCGTCCAAATCGCGATAATTTATATTGTTTTCACTGTACCAGTAGAGCCTGCCGCTGTCAATCACAATGTTGGAATCAAGCACTTCGTTCTGTGTAACCTGTGCTTCCTCACTGCCGATAAGATAAATTTCTCTGTCTGTTATCGTTGCGATATTACCGTCACAATCGTGAATATAGGAAACATAGAGTTGATTATCCCTGTACCCGATGCTCAAATCGCAAACCGCATTAAGACCGTCCTTGATAACGCTTTCCTCGCTCCACTTGCCGTTATAGGTGCGCTTTATCAAAGAGCTTTTTCCCTCTGCTCCCAAAATATCGTTTGCGCTGTTCTTTATCCATACAACGCTGACCTCGCCACCGTTTTGCGTAACCCTCGGCAAGGTGTCAAGCTCGGCATTATCGGTTAATACGGTCGGCGCGTCAAAGCCGTTTCCGTTCCATTTCGCAATGCAGATTTCCGCCATAGCGCCTATTTCGGAAAGCGACAATCCCTCCTGCATAACCGATTTTTGATTTTGCCATACCAAATATTCGCCCGATATGCTCGGGTAAAAATCAGCCGTTCCATCGTCGCATACCGGCACAGGTGCAGACCATGTATCGTTTGCAGAATCATAGACAGAATAAACAAGCATCTGCCTGCTTTCGGCGGTTCTTTCGGTGTTGTCGGCTGTATAAATCAAAACCCTTGTGCCGTTAATATCCGTTATCTGCGGCTGTGCGTTCGGGTAAATATTTTCGGCAAGCAGCGTTTGATTTTTATTTGAATAATCAGCTGACATAAGCGCAATTTGCGGCTCGCCGGCATGCCATTCGGTATCCGCATTGTAGCTACGCACCTCGGTATCATATACATTTTCCGCACTGTAGCCGTCATATAGGTCATTTAGCGACATCAAGCTTGCCGCCTTTGGCTTAATCCACGATTTATCCTTATCGTTCGGGAATGTTGAATATATAATGCCGTTATCCTTATCAAGACTTACAATATCGTCCTTTGACGAAAGCTTTTTGCCGAGGAAAGTCAGCTCATAGCCTGCCTTTGCGGTCAGGAACACTCTCAAGTACTCCGCAACCTCATCACTGAGTCCCATTTTGAGATTTAAAGCACCCTCACCGGTTGCGCCGAATGTTGCAACGTGCGGCACACCGACTCCTGCACCCAAGGTCAGCTTGGCGTGTGAGTTGAAATAAAGTCCCGTCGGGTCTTTATCATCGCTTTCCTGATTTGTTCCGCTGAAAATTGGGCGGAAATTCTTAACATCGAATTTGTATATGTTCGCTTCCAGCCCCGCACCAAGCTCGCCGCCTATTGTGTAGTAGCAGGGAATTGTGTATATGAAAACTTGTCCTTCATATGTATAGCTTATCTTTATTTCAAAATTGATGTAACCGTGAACATTGTTATAGTCCCAATTTCCTTTTTTGTCTCGCTTGATTTCCGCATAGCCGTTGCAGTCGATGCCGAAATCGGAATCGCCGCTGCCGGTGCTTTTCAAAACATTTCCGCCCCACATGCTCATACTGAGCGGCTTTTTCAGCTTTGCCGCCTGCTTCATTCTTGCGTCGTTTCTAAGCTGTGCGAGCGAACGAGTGCTTTTTTTGTATGCCCCGGAAATATTTTTGTTGTAATCGTCAATTGCCGATTTGTAGCTGTCAAAATCAAAGTCCTTAAATTTAATCGTGCCGTCCTTTTCCTCTGTCACAAGGTCTTTTATGCCTATCGCAATCGACATAGTATCATCATCCGAATACGCAACCGTTACCGGAATAAAGTCCAGCTTCCACGAAAGCTCCATACCGCCGACAATCGGCGCGTCATCGGGAATTGTGAATTTTATGTCCTTGCCTATCTTGAAGTCGAACTCGCCCTTTTTTGACGCTTCAAAAACCTCGTCATCCGTTTTGCCGATAATGTTCAGCTTGGTTGCAATGGTTGATGAGCAAAGCGCCTTGTTTGATTTGTCAACGGCAATGATATATACCGGCTTGTTCGGCTCAAACAATTTTCCTAAATTAACATGAATCGTATCGGTCGCTCCCGTGTATTGCATAAATTGGCTTGATTCGCCGTTTATGCCCTGCGTCAGATACACAGAATGGTTTTCGGGTCTTGAGTTTTTCCAGTCAATATCGAGCTTTATATCATATTGCTTGTTGTCCTTTGCCGTGTCTATGTTTACGGTCGTTTTCAATATGTCAATGTTTTTTCTGCCGCTTTTTAGCACGGCAGATTTTATAACAGGAGCGTTTTTTCCTGTGCTTGCCGAATTGTATTTATTTTTGTCAACCGCACTCGGTTTGTGGTTATAGTGTATAGCTGCATTTGTGAGAAAGTCGTTGCCGTAGTTTATCATTATTTTGTCCCATTGCGCCTTGCTGCCGCCATAATACACATCCGTTAAGCTGTCGCAAAAGTCAAATGCCGCATCGCCGATCGTAATCACGCTGTCTGGAATATTCACGCTCATTAAGCTGCAGCAGCGGGCAAATGCCCTCTCGCAGATCGTGGTCACGCTGTTCGGGATGTTCACGCTCGTTAAGCTGTCGCAAAAGTCAAATGCCCTCTCGCCGATCGTGGTCACGCTGTTTCCGATGCTCACGCTCGTTAAGCCGCGGCAACTGTAAAATGCCCTCTCGCCGATCGTAGTCACGCTGTTCGGGATATTCACGCTCGTTAAGCTGTCGCAAAAGGCAAATGCCATATAACCGAACGCGGTCACGCTGTTTCCGAGGTTTACGCTTTTTAAGCTGTCGCAATTGTAAAATGCCGAATCGCCGATCGTGGTCACGCTGTTTCCGATGCTCACGCTCGTTAAGCCGCGGCAACAGAAAAATGCCCTATAGCCGATCGTGGTCACGCTGCCCGGAAGGCTGAATGAGCTGTTGTTTTTTCCTATGGCATATTGAATTAGTTCAGATTTATCCTTGTTATACAAATTCCCGTCTACACTGCTGAATGATGAATTGTTGCCTGAAACATTTATGCTCGTTAAGCTGAAGCAGCGAGAAAATGCCCTATAGCCGATCGTGGTCACGCTGTCCGGGAGGCTGAATGAACTGTTGTTTTTTCCTATGGCATATTGAATTAGTTCAGATTTATCCTTGTTATACAAATTCCCGTCTACACTGCTGAA
>CAKSTL010000012.1 GCA_934500875.1 uncultured Clostridia bacterium
TTTTGATGAGCATATGCAGAATGTTATTGTGATGGAATTCTATAAAAGAATTATATCAAAATATTTTGAAAACTTATATAACGGTGATTGATATGTAATGCGGATCATCCGAATTATTGGATAAGTAAAAATCAGAAATAAAAAATTTGTATATACCGTGAATTGATTTTTTGAAAGTTTGTGGTATAATATAAAAAAAGTTTTTTTGCGGAGGTGATACCGATGGCTGAAAAACATAATGTAGAATGGAAAGAAGTTTGGAAAGATGAATACTTAAATTGGATTTGCGGATTTGCAAATGCACAGGGAGGAACTATCTACATCGGTATTGATGATTCCGGAAATATAAGCGGACTGAAAAATTCCAAGAAATTGCTTGAAGATATACCGAACAAAATAAAAAATGCAATGGGAATTGTTGCGGATATAAATCTTTAAGAAAGCGAAAAAGGGGAATATATAAAAATAAAAGTTAATCAATATACTTTCCCCGTAAGTTGCAACGGCAAGTATTATTATCGTTCAGGCAGCACCAATCAACATTTGACAGGGCTTGCTCTCGATGAATTTATGCTGAAAAAACAAGGTGTTACATGGGCCGGCGTTCCGGTTCCGGAAGAAAAAATTGAAAACCTTGATCAAACCGCAATTCAATTATTCAAGAAAAAGGCTTTGGAAAGTCATAGGCTTGACAACAAAGCACTTTCTGTGTCGGATGAAATATTGTTTCAAAATCTTGGCTTGACTGACGGAAAATATCTTAAAAAAGCGGCGGTGCTGTTATTTGCGGAAAATCCGGAAATATGGATACAGGGAGCATACATTAAGATAGGCTACTTTGGTTCGTCTGATTCCGAATTGATATATCAGGACGAAATTCACGGCTCACTTATTAAACAGATCGACTCTGCAGTTGAACTGCTTTATACGAAATATCTTAAAGCGTTGATTGACTACGCCGGCATACAGAGGACCGAAACCTATATGCTGCCGAAAGAGGCTTGCAGAGAAATTTTATTAAATGCCGTTAATCATAAGGATTACAGCAAGGGAGTTCCGATTCAGATAAGTGTTTATGATGACAAAATCTATATTTGGAATGACGGTAAGTTCCCGGAAATGCTATCGGCAGACAATATATATGAGAAACATTCTTCAATTCCGTATAATCCGAAAGTTGCAGATGTTCTTTTTAAGGCGGGTATGATTGAAAGTTGGGGCAGAGGCTTTGATAAGATAAAAGAGGAATGTGAAGCAAACAATACACCACTTCCTAAATATGAAATATCGGAAAGAGGAATTATGGTGTTGTGTAAGCCCGGTGAGAAATATCTTAAACTCCTCAAAAAGTATGGGCTGGGAACAAAAGAAGAAAATGTCACCGATAATGTCACCGATGCAAAATTGATAAAGATTTTAAAATTGTCGGAAAACAGTAAAAAAACAGTGCGAATGCTTGGAATAATAGAGATGATAAAAAAAGATGAGAACATATCGGTAACCGAAATGGCAGAAAGTTTAGGTGTAACGACACGAACAATAAAGAGAGACATTGATTACTTAAAAGAAATGAGAGTCGTTAAGCGTGAAGGTACGGCGAAGTCAGGAAAATGGATAATTAGCATAGAATAAATAAAAAAGCGCCTGCATCTATAATGTGAATAAAAATAAAAGCGCCGACAAGAAACAGAGTTATAAGACAGGAATGTACACTGAATGTAGCGGCGGATAAGGCTGAAATTATCGATAATAACGGTAAAAAAGCGTATACACTTTTGCTGGGCGGATACAGAGCGACGGCGGTAATAGAAGAAAAATATGAGGACGCCGCGCTGATTCTTGCAAAATATGTCGGCGGAGTTATGACGGAGATTACAATAAAGAAAATATCCGGTACGGAAGCTGCAGAAAATGAGCATGTTATCAGAGTGCAGACGGAACCCGTAAATATCAGCGAAAGCGACTATGAGACCGGCGTATATCTGCGTGCATATATCCGGGAAGACTTTCTCACAATTAAACCGATTGGCGGGACAGCGTCCGTATATAGCAAAAAGCAGTCTGAAACGGGCGGAGGCATTGTTGGGGAAGGCGAAGAAGTCGGAGATTTATGGTAAAGCTATAAAAGGAGTGGTGCGTATGAAAAAAAAGATAACAGAGTATTTTATTTGTGCGGTATGTATTGTTATGCTGATATCTGACACGGTGTCGGCAAGCAGCGGGAAAACCCCGGAGTCTTTACGGAATACCGATATTGAATATCTCGTGTCGCAGCTGAAATTCGACGCCCGCGAATATGGAATCATAACGCCGGTAAGAGATCAGGGAGACACCTCGCTTTGCTGGGCGTATTCGACGGCAAGTGCCTCCGAAGCCTCGATAATCAGAAGCGGTATCGACAAAAATGTCAGTGCAAGAACGGCATTTTTATCACCGCATCAGATAGGATTTGCAAGACATAACAGAGGCGCAGATCCGCTTGGAAACACCAATGGTGAAAAAACAAACGAAGCGGGGAACTGGAAATATGCCGGAAGCGGAACAAAATATGCCGCCGCGCTGTTGTCGGAATGGTGCGGACCTGTGAAATCAGGTATTGCAGATGACGCAAACGGTTGGGAAAATGCGGCATATAGGCTGGAGAGCGCAATTTCCGTTGATGGAAGAAGGCTTGATGCGGACAAAGCGGCAAGAGAGAAAATGAAACGGGCAATCGTGAAATACGGTGCGGTTACATTTTCATATAACAATATGAGGCAGACCTATTACTACAATCCGAACGGCGAGAAAGGCAGCTCACCGCATGCCTGCACCGTAATCGGCTGGGACGATACCATTCCGGCGGGCAGCTTTTATCCGGGCAAGACAACAACGGACGGCGGCTGGCTTGTTAAAAACAGCTATAGTTCACTCCCGTATTTTTATCTTTCATACGAAGTAACCTGTGAACAGATTTATGCGTTTGACTATGTTATGAATGACAAATATGATAACAACTATTTTTACGATGCGTCGGTATCTGATATCGGTGCGGGAAGCCTCCTGCAGATTAAGCAGGCAGCAAATGTGTTCACGGCAAAAGGCGGAAGCGACAATACAACGGAGCAGATTAAAGCTGTCAGTGTGAATACGGTCGGAGAAAATACCGAATGTACGGTTGAAATCTACACAGATGTAACGGAAACACAGGATGGATATTTTGATCCTCAAACAGCAACGCTTGCCGCAACAAAAACAACATATTTTGAATATGGCGGATTTAATTGTATAGAACTTGATGATCCGGTCGAGATAAAACAAGGCAGTAATTTTGCGGCGGTTGTAAAGGTAACAAATGCATATATAACCATGAGCGAGAATGATGGGAAATCATATTGGTATCGCAGCGGATGGAGTGCGTCGCCTGTGGCGGTGAGAATAAAGGTTTTTACGAAAAATATTAAAAAAGAGAAAAGCGCTGTTTCATTTGCAGATGAGAAAACGGTAAATTTAAGCGGCACAAGCGGCAAAAAACAGCTTATTCTTGCCAGATATGAAAATGAGCAGTTGTCGGATGTGCGCATCGTGTCCGTTGATTTTGACAATGGGAAAGAACAGACGGTTACGGTGCCGGCGGAGTGGGAAAAAGAAAACAATATAAGGTTTAAGGCATTCTTATGGAACAGCCTGCCTGAAATGTTGCCGGAATGTCCGGCAGCAGAATTGTAATGTAGGAAAGGAGAGGATTCGTACAGGTAATAAAAAGAGAATTATACTTATTTTGACGCTTTGCGCTATATGTTTTACGGCTGGAATGGTAATGTCGGGAACAGCACAGCATATATGGAATAATCTGACCGCACATAGAGTGAGAGTCCCGACTGTTACGGATGCGGACAGGTTTGGAAGCAGTCAAAACAGCAATCAATCTTTGCCGCAAGCAGGTTCGTATAATACCGTTCAACAACCCAATAGTCAAAGCGGAGATGTAAAGATATCACTTGAACAGGCAAAAGAAATTGCACTGAAAAAAGCGGGATTTACCGAAAATCAAGTGTATTTTAAGAAAGCACAGCTTGATTTTGACGATGGCAGATGGGAATATGAGATTGAGTTTATCAAGGACTATGTAGAGTATGATGCTGAGATTGACGCTCAGACCGGAATAATCTACATATGGGAAGTGGATAAAGACTAATAAATTAACAGAATGGAGAATGAATTATGAACAAAAGACTTACGGCAATTAATGCAACAGGCGCACTTGCAGCAGGTATCGTTGTCGGCGCATCGGCAAACGGAATCATTCAAAAGGTACAATCTGAACTTCGGGGCGATTTTGTAATCAAGACAAACGGACAGGTTCAGACACTGAAAAATGTGAACGGCGAGACCGTATATCCTATGCTCTATGAGAGAACTACATATCTTCCGGTACAGGCATATATTAACTATAAAAAATTGTGGCACTATACCGGCATCGGCAGCGCATTAGAAAATGTCGTTTTCCGAAATAGCAGACATAATAATTATTTAGTAGAATATAAAAGTATGTGAGGGAATAAAATTTGCCTGTTTGATTAGAAAAATTAAAGCTAATTTCGTGAAAAGTATTGACATTTCCATTAAAAATGAGTATGTTAACATTAACAGAACCCGACACGCCTCTTAACGATGCGGACCACGTCGGGTCATTTAATTTATACAGAAGTAAAAAGATGGAATTGAAAATCTTAATGATGTGTCTTATTTCAGATTGATAAAAGCATATAGCATAGGACTCAAAAAGAAAAATGACAATTACAATCAGGGAGTTACATTTGATATGATAAAGGAATTGTATCTGTTCAATTGTAATTTCAGACAGGCATTGTTTGCTCAAATTGAAAAAGTAGAAATAAATTTGAGATGTCGAATTGCAAATCATTTTTCGTATAAATATGGCAACTTTGGATATGAGGACGCTGCTAATTTTGAAAATGAAGATTATCATAGTCACTTCTTGGCAGAAATTAATAATGAGGTCGATAGAAATAGCAAATCTGCTTTCGTTAAGAATTTCAGAAACAACTATGAAACGGATAAAATCCCGATGTATGCCTTGATTGATATTGTTCAGTTTCGGAACTTTATCTAAGTTTTATAAGAATATGAAGCATGAAGATAAGAAAGCGGTAGCTCAGATATATGGTGTTAAATATACATATCTTGAAAGCTGGATTGAGCATATAGCATTTGTCAGAAATATATGTGCGCATTATGGAAGGCTGTATAATGTGAATCTTTCAAAAACACCTGCGCTGTATAAGCAGTATACAAAGCAGGGAATAAGCAGCGTGAGAGTATTTGCCACATTGGTGTGTTTAAGCAATATTCTTCCGAGGGATAGACATTGGAATGATTTTATTGATCTAATTGAAACTTTGCTCGATAAGTATCCAAATGTTAAAATGGAGCTTATGGGATTTCCGACTAATTGGAAGGATGTTCTTATATAGAAATTTATTGAAGTGATTCAAAATGCCGGACACTGTCGGCAAATTGTATAAGAATAATTGAAGGATTGGGAAGTGGAATTCTCCGTATGTTTGATGGATTTTCAAAATACGGTTTAGCAGAACCTGAGCTTGTTGATATAGATGGGGATTTCAGAGTAAACTTCTACAGAAGTTCTGTTACCCTTAAGGTAACAGAAAAGGTGGCAGATAAGTTCACAGAACGAGAAATGTCTGTGATAAGGTTAATGAAAAATAATACAAGAATAACACAAACTGCAATGTCGATGGAATTAGGAAAGAGTCGAAAAACAATCTCCGCAATAATAAAATCACTAAAAGATAGAAATGTTATTGAAAGAGAAGGTTCAGACCGAAACGGAATTTGGATCATAAAATAGATGACTCTTAATAGAGTGCAAAAAAGCAAAAAAGAGCCTGCATCTATAATGAACGCGAAAGCCAGAAAAAGCGGTCAAAATAGATGCAATCTGTTTTGACCGCATTCTTATGCGGTTTTTGAGCATTTTTGAAAAATTCGATTTGACTAAAAAACAGTAGATGCACCCACCGGTTTGACCGGACTTGAACCGGGGACACCGTAAAAATCAAATATAAAATCAATTCAAAAAACGCTAATGTACAAAACAGATGCAATGTATAACATAATGGTTTTGAACCGTAACACAACTTAATATGGATAAATTAAGACGATAGTTTCTAAATAGAGATTATCGTCTTTTTTTGTATTTCCAAAAATGAAAGGATGAAAAAAATGAATGAGAAAAAATTTTTACGACAGGTGTACACTAGTCTTAACCGTCTGAATATTATTTGTATTGAGGTTTGCTACACGAAGGGTTTTTCAAATTTTGTGTTTGAACACATTGTGAAAGTGATTCGGAGATAAATTTACGTGCGAGGCAACGCTTTCAAGACTTAAATTTCCGCAGTTTATTCTGCTGACAACCGAAGTTAAGGGGTATCGTGTGCCAAGACCGGCTAAAGTTGAAGGAAAATTTACAGACGACGCATTTATTGCGGATTTTGTACGTGTATTTGACAGGGTATGAAAATTGTAATTTTCGCCGCACATTTTTAAAATTTCAGTAAATATTTGTTCTAATAAGCAAAAAACGGAGCAGGTTATAATCTGTTCCGTTTTTCGCAAAATCAGGTCTTTTTTCAGATAAACAAACTTCTTTCTTCGCTTGTACCGCTGTAAAACTCACCGGAAATCGGTTTCGGGAGGTCAAAATCGGTGTTAAGGTGTTTTAACGTGCCGCTGTTTGAAGATTCGCAAACAGCATTTAAAACCTCAATGGTATGATAGCCCATTTCAAACGAAAGACGGGGTTTTCTGTTTGTGCGCAGCGCCCATGCCATATCCGCCGCACCTATTCCCCGGCAGTTTTCTCTGAACGGGCGGCAAAGCGGAAATTCTGCTTTTTCGCCGTCCCATTTCTGTAAATAAATCGTGCCGCTGAAATCGTTTGTATCGGGAAGGTATAAAATGCCCTGCGTTCCCATAATCATAAGCATACTGCCCGAAACATTGTATTCGGACGAAATTGTAAACGAAAGAAGCGGACCGCTTTTAAACCGCATACTTGCGCACACGGTGTTTTCTGTGTTTACAAAAAAGTTTTCGTTAAATTTTTCGTGCCTGGGGTTAAGATACGGTCTGTTTGCGTTTCTTGTTTGCGCATAGCCGCAAACGCTTTCTATCGGCCCGAAAATGTTAAAAAGCGTATGCAAATCATAACCGCCCATATCATAGGGAATTCCGCCGCCCTCGCACATTACCGAAAATTTGCGGTATCTGTCATCCTCGGTGGTCTTTATAAGATGGTAACTTCTGAAGCGGTTTGAAATAATCTGAACAACATCGCCAATAAGATTTTGTTCGATTATAAACCGGGCGGTTTGCTGTGCAGAGCCTAAAAACGTATCGGGCGCAACAGCAAACATCAAATTTTTCTCTTTTCGTATTTTGTCAAGCTCCCTCGCTTCGTCAAGGGTCAGACACATAATTTTTTCGCTGTAGCAGTGCTTGCCCGCCGAAAGAATTTGCCTGCTTACTTCAAAATGCGACGTCGGATATGTAAGATTAAGCACAAGTTCAATTTCGGGATCATTTAAAATTTCTTCGTTTGTCATCTGCTTAATTCCGTATTTTTCGGCCTGCTTTTTCGATTTTTCGCTTACAATGTCGGAACAGCCCACAAGGTCGATTATAGAAAAGCGTTCTTTAAGATTTTCCATATAAATGTCGCTTATCATACCCGAGCCGATTATTGCGGTTTTAACGCTTTTATACTGCATTAGTCATCTACCCCCAGATTTTTTAAAAAGTCAAAGCTTGATTTTACGCAGTCAAATTCATCTCTGCCGTAGCATTCGTCCTGCTCAATGGCATAGCTTTTAACGTTTTTGTTTTTGCAGAAATTGATAATGGAATTCCAGTCAAGGTTGCCTTCGCCGACGGGGGCAAACTCAATCGGACGTGCCTCCCAGGTTGCGCCCTGTGCGCCGATTGCAAAATCCTTTGTATGAATATAGTCAAAACGGTCGGAATATTTTGCCAAAAATTCTGTAATGCTTTTTCCGCCTGAATGAATCCAATGCGTATCGGGGATAATCTGAATACCTTCGGGGTCGGTTTCGTCAAGCAGAATATCAATGCCGGTTTTGTTTCCGAAACGTCTGAATTCAAATGCGTGGAAATGATAAACAAGCTTAATTTGGTGTTTTTTAAGTTCGGTGCAAAGCTCGTTGAGATAATGCGCAAAGCACCTGTAGCCGCCTGCTGCGTTTGTAAGACCTCCCGGAATAGATTCAATTCTTACGTATTTTGTGTCAAAAAGTTCGCATTGCGAAATAATGTCCTTTGTTCTTTCTTCAATTTTGAGCACCGGGCAAAAAACAGAATCGTTAACTATTCCGTATTCGTCAAAAAGCCTTTTAACCTCTTTTTCGTCAAAGCTTTCGGGAATTGAATACTGAAGCGTTTGAAAACCTATGTCCGAAAGGCGTTTAACCGTTGTTTTCAAATCTTCAAAGGTCTTTGTATGCTCACGCATGGTATACATCTGCAATGAAATTTTACTCATTTTTATCTCCCTTTCAAAAAAATTGTTAGGTTAATTATATACAATTGCGGCAAAAATACAATGTATTTTTCAAAAAAACTATTGTATTTTTCAACCATATGTGATATCCTGTGAAAAGGGGGTGAGGGTGTTGAATTTTGTTGATATTAAAAAAGGAAATTTTTGTGTAAGCAAAATTTTGTGTATGGAGCAAACGTGGAAAAACAATATGTTTTGGAGCTATATCAAAGAAAAACGCCCCGACCACGGCATTTATTATATTACGGACGGATTTTGCGAATATGTTATGTCAAACGGCGAAAAATATCTGCGCAAAAGCGGAGATGTTATGTATATTCCGAAAGGCGCCAACTATGAGGTGTGTTCCAAAAGTCCGCTTGGCGCATATCTTATAAATTTTAATGTTTTGACCGCAGACGGAGATGAGGCGGCATTTTCGGACGGCATTAAAATGCTTTATTCCGATAAAGACGGCGTGCTTGCGGGTATGTTTGAAAACATTACGTCAATGTATTTTAAAAACCGTATTCTGAATGTAAAAAGCATATTTTACAGCATTATATCGTATATTGCAGACGGCAGCGCAGATGAAAACGTCAGTGCAATACATAACGGAATTAAATATATTGAAGAAAATTTCAACAGGGAAATCACCGTGGGCGAGCTTGCAAAAATGTGCGCCGTCAGCGAAACGACTTTTCGGAGAATTTTTAAGAATACAACGGGCGAAAGCCCCGTAAAATATATTAACCGTCTGAGAATCGCAAAGTCGAAGGAGCTTTTGAAAAGCAGCGGAATTACGGTGGACGAAATTGCATACTGTCTGGGTTTTTATGATAAATCGTACTTTTGCAAAACCTTTAAAAGCATAACCAATATGACCCCTGCCGCATACCGCAGAAGTTATCTTAACTGACAAAGGCGGTATATTATAAGGATAACAAAACCGATAAAAAAACGGAGCAAGCGATATAAAAAGGCTTGCTCCGATTATGGTGCCGCTGGCCGGAGTCGAACCGGCACGGTATCGCTACCGGCGGATTTTGAGTCCGCTACGTCTGCCAATTCCATCACAGCGGCAAATGCTACCTTGCTATTATATAACAATATATTCAAAAAATCAAGTGTTTTTTAAAAAAATATAAAAATAATTTTTCAAAAGGGTATTGACAATAAAAAAATAATGTGTTACACTCTAATTACAGCAAGTTAGATGTAACTAACTTATGCTGATTTTGAAAAAGGAGGAATACATATGCTTGGTTGGCTTAGTGCAAATATTTCAACAATTGTTATAGGAGCGGTTTTGCTGGCGATTATTGTGTCAATAGTGTACCGTTTTGTAAAGAACAAACGGCAGGGTAAGTCCTCTTGCGGCTGCGGCTGTTCAACCTGTGCCTTAAACGGCAAATGTCATAAATAAAACTTAACCTTGCGGCGCATTGGATTTTTAAGTGTCTGATGCGCCGTGGTGAAAGAGGAAATTTTTTTGAAATAAGGTTAGTTTAAACTAACCTTATGGAGGGGTATTATGTTTGAAAAAACAATAGCATATTTTTGCGCACCTGCGCTTGCGGGAATTAAGCCTGCAAATATTGTTTCGTGTTACAAGGATAAAATCCCCGATATTCATAAAAAAATTGCCAATCTTAACGCTCAGCTTAACAAAAAAGACATTTATCTTGTTGTTTTGTGCGAGTGCGAAAAACGTGCGCTTGTTATGGTTTACCGAAGAAAGCTTCTTTTAAAATATCTTGAAACAAGTGAAATATCAAATCTTTTAAAAGAATACGGATATAAAAAATGTTCCGACGAAGAGGGGTATATAAACAGGCTTAAATCACGGCTTGAATTTGATGTTTTTCCGCACGAGATAGGCGCATTTCTGGGCTATCCGGCGCACGATATTTACGGATTTATAAATCACAAGAACACAGGGTGCCTTCTTACGGGCGAATGGAAGGTTTATAAGGACGCAGATGGTGCAAAAAAGCTCTTTGCACGCTACGGTGCGTGCCGAAAGGCGGTTATGAGGCGCATTGAGGGCGGCAGCAGTCTGGAACAGATTTTCTGTGCAGCACACAGCTGATAAATTTATCGCAGGATAATTTATTATATAAAGTTTTAAGGAGGTTTTACATATGAGTAAAACAGCAATTATTTATTGGAGCGGTACGGGTAATACCGAGGCTATGGCGGCGGCGATTTCGGACGGCGCAAAAGAGGTTAACCCTGATGTGAGCGTGTTTACCGTTGCTGAAATTTCGACGGACAAGGCGGCAGAATACGATACGCTTATTTTAGGCTGCCCTGCTATGGGCGCAGAAGTGCTTGAAGAGGACGAGTTTGAGCCGTTTTTTACCGAGCTTGAAGGAAAGCTTGCAGGTAAAAATGTTGCTCTTTTCGGTTCATACGGCTGGGGCGACGGCGAATGGATGAGAAACTGGGAAGAAAGAGTTGCAGCTTCGGGCGCAAAATGTGTGGAGCCTGAAGGACTTACCGTTAACGAAGCGCCTGATGATGACGCTGTTGAAATGTGCAAGGCGCTCGGAAGAAAAGCGGCAGCGCTTTAAAATTTAAAAAACCTTATTTTAATCACCCTTAGAAGAAAGTTAGATGGCATAAGCCACAGCCCTACAAGGAAGCATTGCCCCGGCAAACATCTTTTTTGCGAATTTCTGTGTTAAAAAAAGCTCGAAATCCGACAGGATTACTCGCTTTTTTGCCTTGCACTTCATCAAAAAATTTTGTTTTCAGGGTGCAAAGCAGTTTTGAAAATTGCAGTTTAAGCTTCAGACAAGAAAAAAAGACCCCGTAATACCTAACGTATACGTTGTCTTTTTGACGAAGTATAAAATACGGCTTTCAAAACCAATGCTTCTTTATCGTGCTGTGGCTTTAATGCTGCGGACTTTCTTCTTATATATTGCGGATTGTCAAAAATTGCGGATTGTCAAAAATCTGTTATTTTCTTTGAAAATCTTTGAAAAAGCTTGACTTTTTGAGAAAATCTGTTAAAATTATTATATAACTTAAGTAGATTAAAGTGAGGTTTTTATGATGACAGAAGCAGAAATCAAAAAGCAAATTTGCGACATTGGCAAAAGAATTTATGACAGAGGAATGGTTGCGTCAAACGACGGAAACATTTCGGTTAAAATTGCCGAAAACGAGTTTTTGTGCACCCCGACCGGCGTAAGCAAGGGATTTATGACGCCCGAATACATATGCAAGGTTGACGCAGACGGAAATGTTTTGGAGGCAAACGGCAATTTCAGACCGTCGTCCGAAATTAAAATGCATATGAGAGTGTATAAAGAAAGAAGCGACGTTATGAGCGTTGTTCACGCACATCCTATGTATGCAACAAGCTTTGCAATTGCGGGAATTCCGCTTGTTGACCCCATTATGCCCGAGGCTGTTATTGCGCTCGGCGCTGTGCCTATAGCAGAATACGGCACTCCTTCGACAGAAGAAATTCCGGACGCAGTATCAAAATATTTGCAGGATTTTGACGCTGTTCTTTTGGAAAATCACGGTGCTTTGTCATACGGCGATTCGCTTCTTACCGCATATCACAAAATGGAGTCGCTCGAGTTCTACGCTCAGCTTTTGTTCCTTTCAAAACAGCTCGGCGGTCCGAACAAATTTGATAACGAAAATATTAAACGTCTTTATCAAATAAGAAGAAACTTTAAAATGACCGGCAAACACCCGGCAAATCTTTGCAACGGTCAGGACTGCAAAGAATGTAATGTTTCGTCCTGCTGTGTTAATATGAGAAAATAAAACTTACGGATTAAGAGAAATTCATTGCTGCCCGTGCCGGTACAGGGCGGCGGAACGGAGATTTTTATGCTCGCAATCGAACGGCACAATAAAATTCTTGAAATTTTAAAATCGGAGGGTGCGGCGGCGGTAAGCGATTTAAGCACTGTTTTGTGCGTTACCGAAGAAACCGTAAGGCGTGATCTTGAAAAGCTTGAAAAAACCGGAGAGCTTATCCGTACTCACGGCGGTGCGGTGTGCGTTGACCAAAAGCTCGGCGAGCTGTCATACACACGCAGAATAAAGTCGTATGTGAGCGAAAAAATACGTATTGCAAAAGCGGCGGCAAAGTGCGTTGAGCCGTTTGACACGGTATTTATAGACGCTTCAACAACCGCATATTTTCTTGCGGAAGAAATTAAAACGGTTAAAAATCTTACCGTTATAACAAACTCTTTAAAGGTTATATCGCTTTTGTGCGATACGGATGTAAGAGTTGTCGGCGTCGGCGGAGCTGTAAGCGAAAATCATTCGTTTGTCGGCAGCGTTGCCGAATCGTGCATTGAAAACAGCCTTTTTGCAAACAAAATGTTTTTTTCGGCAAAAGGCTTTCTGGATGGCAGCCTGATTTTGGAAAGCAGCGGCGAAGAATGTGCTGTAAAGCAAAAGATGTTTAAAAATTCAAAAAGCAAATATTTTTTGTGCGATAAAAGCAAGTTCGGCAAAGTGGGGCATATCAAGCTTTGCACGGCGTCCGAGGTTGATTTTATAATTACCGACGCACATTTTGACGAAGCCTGCAAGGCTAAGTTTAAAAAGACAAATACCGATATTACCGAGGTTTAGGTGTTCCGGCTGCGGACGTCTGAATTTTCAGAATACCGTTCTTTTTTTAGAAAGAACGGTATTTTTTTGTTTTAAATAATTGACCTTGCAAAAAGTATGTGGTATACTGATTTTGTATATAAATTTTTGATGTGCGTTTGATAATAATTTGCGGAGGTGCAATAAATGAATATACTTCATTTAAAATATGCCGTTGAGGTTGCAAGTACCGGCTCTATAAACAAAGCGGCGGAAAATCTTTATATGAATCAGCCGAATTTGAGCCGTGCAATCAAGGAGCTTGAAGAAAACCTCGGCATTGCGATTTTTGAGCGCACAACAAGAGGAATGATTGTTACCGCCGAGGGCGAAAAATTTTTGGAATACGCAAGAAAAATTCTTGCGCAGATAGATGAGGTTGAAAATATCTACAAAAGAGTAAGGGGCGATAAGCAAAGGTTTTCGGCGTCGGTGCCGAGGGCAAGCTATATTGCGGACGCTTTTTTGGCGCTTAACAAATTTATTGACAAAAAAGAAGCGGCGGAAATTTTTTATCAGGAAACCAACTCAATGACGAGCGTCAGCAATGTTGTAAACGGCGTTTGCAAAATAGGAATTATTCGTTACGAAACCAATTACGACAGGTATTTCAAACGCCTTCTGGACGAAAAAAATCTTTCGTATGAGCTTGTTGCCGAGTTTGAATATGTTGTTGCCATGAGCGAAAATCATCCTCTTGCAAAAAATAAAAATTTTGATATTTCAAGCCTTTGCGATTACACCGAGATAGTTCATACCGATTCTTCAACGCCTCCTCAGCCGTTTTATTCGCATAAAAGGGAAGAAGCGGAAGATAATATTAAAAAGCGCATTTTTGTTTTTGACAGGGCGAGCCAGTTTGATATTCTGTCGCAGAATACCGACAGCTTTATGTGGGTGTCGCCGCTGCCCGAAAGACTTTGCGAAAAATACGGTCTTATTCAGAAAAAGTGCGGTGAGAGCAAAAAGATATACAAAGATATCCTTATTTACCGCAGCGATTATAAGCTGTCCAAGCTTGACAATGCGTTTATATCCGAAATATGCCGTATAAAACGTGAATGTTTTAAAAATGCAGGTATATAGTTTTTGATATATCTACTATATTTATTTTAGTATTCCTAAAGAAGCGGCAGTATGTTAAAATTTTAACAAAGAACGGCGTGCTGTTTTTTGCCGTTTTTTTAAGATTGTAACGGGAGGTTTAATGATATGAAGTCGAAGAATTATCCGATAACCGACAGCGTTGAAAGTTTGGAAAATACAATTTTGCGTACATCACAGGCACAAAAAATATATGCCGGTTTTTCACAGGACGAGGTTGACAGAATATTTCTCGCAGCAGCGTCGGCGGCAAATAAAATGCGTATCCCTCTTGCAAAAATGGCGGTTGAAGAAACCAAAATGGGTGTTTTGGAGGATAAGGTTATAAAAAATCATTATGCTTCAGAGTATATTTACAATGCATATAAAGACGCAAAAACCTGCGGAGTGATAGAAGAGGATGCATCTTTCGGAATTAAAAAGATAGCCGAGCCGATTGGCGTTATTGCAGCGGTTATTCCCACCACAAACCCCACGTCAACTGCAATATTTAAAACACTTATTTCACTCAAAACCCGAAACGGGATTATCATAAGTCCGCACCCGAGGGCAAAAAACAGCACCATTGCGGCGGCTAAGGTTGTGCTTGAGGCGGCGGTTAAAGCGGGCGCTCCCGAAAATATAATAAGCTGGATAGATTCGCCCAGCCTTGAAATGACAAATCTTGTTATGAAAGAGGCTGATATAATTCTTGCAACCGGCGGCCCCGGTATGGTGAAGGCTGCATATTCAAGCGGAAAGCCTGCTATAGGCGTAGGCGCCGGAAACACACCGGCAATAATAGACGACAGCGCAGATATTGTTTGCGCCGTAAACTCAATTATTCATTCAAAAACCTTTGACAACGGTATGATTTGCGCTTCCGAGCAATCGGTTATCGTGCCGGGCAGTATTTACGACAGGGTAAAGGATGAATTTAAAAAAAGAGGCTGTTATTTTTTAGACCGTGACGAAACCGAAAGGGTTAGAAAAACCATTATAATAAACGGTGCGCTTAATGCAAAAATTGTGGGACAGACGGCTCATACAATAGCTTCTCTTGCAAGTGTAAGCGTTCCCGAAAATACAAAAATTTTAATAGGCGAGGTTGACAAAACCGATATATCCGAAGAATTTGCACATGAAAAGCTTTCGCCCGTTCTTGCAATGTATAAGGCAAAAAATACGTCCGACGCCTTCAAAAAGGCGGAACAGCTTATTGCGGACGGAGGATACGGGCACACATCTTCAATTTACCTTGACGTAAATACTCAAAAAGATAAGCTGTGCGAGTTTGAAAAGCGTATGAAAACTTGCAGAATACTTGTTAACACTCCTTCTTCTCACGGCGGCATCGGCGACTTGTATAACTTTAAGCTTGCACCGTCGCTTACGCTCGGCTGCGGCTCGTGGGGCGGAAACTCAGTGAGCGAAAATGTCGGCGTAAAGCACCTTTTGAATATAAAAACGGTTGCCGAAAGGAGAGAAAATATGCTTTGGTTCAGAACACCCGAAAAGGTTTATATCAAAAAAGGCTGTCTTAAGACGGCGCTTGATGATCTTAAAAACGTTATGTGCAAAAAAAGAGCGTTTATTGTTACCGACAGTTTTCTCTACCAAAACGGCTATGCAAAGCCGATTGAAGATAAGCTTAACGAAATGGGTATAGCGCATGAGGCGTTTTTTGACGTTGAGCCGGACCCGACTTTGGAGTGTGCTAATCTCGGTTCGCAGCGTATGAAAGCGTTTAAGCCGGACTGCATTATTGCGCTCGGCGGCGGCTCGGCAATGGACGCAGCAAAAATTATGTGGGTGCTCTACGAACATCCCGAAGCCGATTTTATGGATATGGCAATGCGCTTTTCCGATATACGCAAAAGAATTTACACCTTCCCGAAAATGGGAGAAAAGGCATATTTTATAGCAATTCCCACATCTGCCGGAACAGGTTCGGAGGTTACACCGTTTGCGGTTATAACCGACGAAAAAACCGGTGTGAAATATCCGCTTGCCGATTACGAGCTTATGCCGAATATGGCAATTGTGGATACCGATTTGCATATGTCCGCACCCAAAGGGCTTACCGCCGCATCCGGCATTGACGCACTTACACACGCACTTGAGGCATATGCCTCTATGCTGGCTACGGATTATACCGATTCTATGGCGGAAAAGGCGGTAAAAATTATATTTGAATATCTGCCGAGGGCATATGAAAACGGCGAATCGGACGTTTTGGCAAGAGAAAAAATGGCAAATGCCGCAACGCTGGCAGGTATGGCTTTTGCAAACGCATTTTTGGGTGTGTGCCACTCAATGGCGCATAAGCTCGGGGCATTTCATCACCTTCCGCACGGTGTGGCAAACGCACTTATGATTGAGTACGTTATGCGCTTTAACGCAAGCGAGGCGCCCGTAAAAATGGGAACTTTTCCGCAGTATGACCATCCGCATACGCTTGAGCGGTATGCCAAACTTGCCGACATACTAAACCTTGGCGGAAATGGCGACAAGGAAAAGCTCAATCGTCTTACAGAGGCGGTCGGCGCACTCAAAGAAAGGGTAGGAATTAAAAAGACAATCAAAGATTATGGCATAGACGAAAACGATTTTCTAAGCCGTCTGGACGATATGACCGAGCAGGCATTTGACGACCAGTGTACCGGCGCAAACCCGAGATATCCTCTTATGAGCGAAATAAAGACAATGTATCTTGACGCTTATTACGGAAAATATACCGAGTTATAAGGAGGAGATTATAATGAAACCTGAAAAGATTATTGCTGTAAGAAACAACAAGACGGTTTACCGTGACGGCGACAAATGCATAAAGGTGTTTAATTCGGATTATTCAAAAGCGGATGTTTTGAACGAGGCGCTTAATCAGGCGAGGGTTGAAGAAACACAGCTTAACATTCCGAAAATTTTCTCGGTTACGGTTACGGACGGCAAATGGGCAATTGTTTCGGAATATATAAAAGGAAAAACGCTTGATTTGCTTATGAGGGAAAATCCTTCAAAAAAGACGGAATATATTGAGCGCCTTGTGGATATACAGCTTAAAATGCATTCGCAGACGTGTCCTCTTTTAAACAAGCTTAAGGATAAGATGAAAAGAAAAATTGCGCAAAGCTCGCTTGATGAAGATTTGCGCTACGACCTTGATTTGCGGCTTGAGGCAATGCCAAAGCACACAAAGCTGTGCCACGGCGATTTTAATCCCGGAAACATTATAATAACGCCCGATGATGAGGCTTATATACTTGACTGGTCGCACGCAACGCAGGGAAATGCGTCTGCCGACGCTGCAAGAACCTATCTTTTGTTCTGGCTTAACGGCGATATTGACGGTGCGGAAAAATATCTTGATATATTCTGCAAAATGAGCAACACGCAAAAAAAATATGTGCAGAAGTGGATGCCGATTGTAGCGGCGTCGCAATCTGTAAAGGGCAACGAAAAGGAAAGAGAATTTTTGCTTTCATGGGCAAACGTTGTGGATTATCAGTAAGTTATTAAAAATAAATATTATATACGGTGCAAAGCGCAAAACGGCGTTTTGCACCGAAAACAAAAAATTCGGAGGTAGATGAAAATGAAGGTTACGGTTTGTATTGGAAGTTCTTGTCACATCAAAGGGTCAAGACAGGTTGTTGAGCAGCTCCAGTATCTTATTTCGGAAAATAATCTTACCGATAAGGTGGAGCTTGGCGGAACATTTTGTATGGGACGCTGTCAGGAGGGTGTGTGCGTGACGGTTGACGATATGTTTCATTCGGTAACGCCCGAGGGCACAAAAGAATTTTTTGAAAAAGAGATAAAAAAGGCTTGCCTGTAATTTTTATAAGGAGAGATAAAAGCAAATGCCAAACTGTCTTACATTAAAAAAATCCAACTGCAAAAACTGCTATAAATGCATAAGACACTGCCCTGTAAAGTCAATCCGTTTTTCTGCAAATCAGGCGCATATTGTCGGCAATGAGTGTATTTTGTGCGGTCAGTGTTTTGTAGTCTGTCCCCAGAACGCAAAGCAGATTGTGGATGAAACCGAAAAAATAAAGGTGTTTCTTCAGAGCGGCGACCCCGTTTTTGTAAGTCTTGCGCCGTCGTTTGTGGCAAATTACGACGGAGTGGGCATAAACTCTATGAAAAAAGCGCTTAAAAAGCTCGGATTTTTTGACGTTGAAGAAACCGCCGTGGGTGCAACGATTGTAAAAAACGAATACGACAGAATTTTAAGCGAAGAGGACAGGGATATTCTTATTTCATCCTGCTGTCATTCGGTAAATCTTCTTATTCAGAAGTATTTTCCGAATCTTCTTGTTTATCTTGCAGACGTTGTTTCGCCAATGCAGGCACACTGTCTTGATATAAAAAGACGTTATCCCAATGCAAAAACCGTGTTTATCGGGCCGTGCGTTGCAAAAAAGGACGAGGCGGAGCATTATGAGGGTATTGTTGACGGCGTTCTTACGTTTGAGGAGCTTACAAATTGGTTTAAAAGTGAAAATATTGTTCCCGAGCCTGAGATGGACGAAGATGAAAACAGCCGTGCAAGGTTTTTCCCGACGAACGGCGGAGTGCTTAAGACTATGGCAAAAACCGCTCAGAAGTATACATATATTTCAATAGACGGCACCGAAAACTGCATTGCGGCGCTTAAGGATATTGAAAGCGGAAAAATACATAATTGCTTTATTGAAATGTCCTCGTGTGCGGGAAGCTGCGTGGGAGGACCGGTTATGGAGAAATATCACCGTATGCCGATAAGGGATTATGCAGCGGTTGCAAAATATGCCGGCGAAAAGGATTTTAACGTTTCGCAGCCCGATAAAATGGAGCTTAGAAAGCATTTTGAATTTATCGAGCATAAGCTTCAGACCCCGAGCGATTATGAAATAAACGAAATTTTGCGTCAGATGGGCAAAATGAAGCCCAGCGACGAGCTTAACTGCGGCTCGTGCGGATACAACACCTGCCGTGACAAGGCGGTTGCAATTTATCAGGGCAAGGCAGAAATTTCTATGTGTCTGCCGTATCTTAAGGATAAGGCGGAGAGCTTTTCGGACAATATTGTAAACAACACGCCGAACGGAATTATTGTGGTGAATGAAAAGCTTGAGGTTCAGCAGATAAACAATGCCGCAAGAAACATTATAAACCTGCGTTCCGCTTCGGATATTTTGGGCGACCAGGTTGTGCGTATTCTTGACCCCAAGGTGTTTACCGACGCAATGGCAGGCAACGAGGCAAAAAACAAGCTTGTTTATCTTGCCGAATATAACAAATATGTTGAAGAAACCGTTATTTACGATACCGCAAACAGGCTTATCATCTGCATTATGCGTGACGTTACGGATGAGGAAAAGGAAAGAGAAAAGAAGGAAGCTATAAGCCGCAATACCGTTGAGGTTGCGGACAAGGTTGTGGACAAGCAGATGAGAATTGTTCAGGAAATCGCTTCGCTTCTTGGCGAAACCGCTGCCGAAACAAAAATTGCGCTTTCAAAACTTAAGGAGTCGATTTTAGATGAATAACCTATGCGCCGATATCGGCTACAAAAGCATTAATCACAGCGGAGAACAGCTTTGCGGCGACCATGTTGACATTATAAACCGTGACGACGATTCGGTTGTTGTGCTTGCGGACGGGCTGGGAAGCGGAGTTAAAGCGAGTATTCTGTCAACACTTACATCAAAGATAATTTCTACAATGATGTCGGAGGGGCTGTCGCTTGAGGACTGCGTTGAAACCATTGCCGCAACGCTTCCTATCTGCTCTGTAAGAAAGGTTGCGTATTCAACATTTACAATTATCCATTTGATTAACAACGAAACTGCGGAAATAATTCAGTATGACAATCCGCTTGTTATAATGATTAGGGACGGCAAAAATTTTGATTATCCCAAAACCGAGCTTAATATCGGCGGGAAAAAGATTTATAAGTCGGCAATCAGCCTTGAGGAGGGCGATATTTTTGTTGCAATGAGCGACGGCTGCCCTCACGCAGGAATTGGAACTGCGTATAACTTCGGCTGGGAGAGAGATGACATTATAAGCTTTGTCGAAACCGTTTCAATCGCCGGCTACACGGCAAAAACGCTTTCCACAATCATAGCGGACGAGTGCGATAAGCTCTACGGTTTTGAGCCGGGCGACGACGCTACTGCGTGCGTTGTTCATATAAGAAGAAGAGAGCCTATGAATATTTTGTTTGGGCCGCCTTCAAACCGTGACGACGCAGACCGTATGATGTCGCTGTTTTTCTCAAAAGAAGGAAAGCATATCATATGCGGCGGCACAACTTCGTCCATTGCGGCAAAATATTTGGGAAAACCGCTTCGGGCAAGCTTAAGTTTTGAGCAGTCGGACGTTCCGCCGATTGCATATATAGACGGTGTGGATTTGGTCACAGAGGGGGTTATTACGGTAAACAAGGTTCTTACCTATGCAAAGGATTATCTTGAGGATAACGAAAGCTATACTCAGTGGAGTATGAAGCGTGACGGCGCTTCGCTTATATGCCGCCTTATTTTTGAGGAGGCAACCGACATCAACTTTTTTGTCGGCAGGGCTATAAACCCGGCGCATCAAAATCCTGAACTCCCGATTAATTTTAACATCAAGATGAATTTGGTAAAAGAACTTTCGGATTGCCTCAGAAGAATGGGCAAACGAATTAAAATAAGCTATTTTTAAAAGGGTGAGTGAGGTTAAAAATGAGAAAATTTGATACAAAAGTGCAGCATTTAAAATATAAGGTGCTTCGTGAGGTTGCACGGCAGGCGTGGAGCGATACCCTTATTAAAAATATGTTTGAAATACCAAAGATTATTGTGCCGGGAAACACCCCCACAATGCGCTGCTGCGTTTATAAGGAACGTGCTATTTTGCAGGAGAGGATAAAGCTTGCAATGGGCGGCACGGATGAGAATAAAAACATTATTCAGGTTATAGATATTGCCTGCGATGAATGTCCGGTGGGCGGATACGAAGTTACAAACGCTTGCAGAGGATGTCTTGCCCACAGGTGTGAGGACGTGTGCAGAAGGGGCGCTCTTTCGTTTGACGAAAACCATGTTGCGCATATAGACAAATCGAAATGCGTTGAGTGCGGAGCGTGCGCAAAGGTATGTCCGTATACGGCTATCGTCAGCAGAACCCGTCCATGTCAGAGTGCGTGCAAAATAAAGGCTATTTCAATGGACGAAAACAAGGCGGCTAAAATTGACAACGAAAAATGCATATCGTGCGGTGCGTGCGTTTATCAGTGCCCGTTCGGAGCAATTACGGATAAATCGTATATTCTGGACGTTGTAAAGCTTTTGAAAGAAAGCATTTCGGGACAAAACGGCAAGCTTTATGCAGTTGTTGCGCCGTCAATTTCAAGCCAGTTTACCTATGCAAAGCTCGGTCAGGTTATTATGGGTCTTAAAAAACTCGGTTTTCACACCGTAATCGAGGCGGCGCTCGGCGCAGATATGGTTGCGCAGTCCGAGTCGAAAGAGCTTGCGGAGAAAAAGTTTTTGACAAGCTCGTGCTGTCCTGCGTTTGTTGCGTATGTTGAAAAGAATTTCCCCGACCTTGTTCAGTATATTTCGCACAATCCTTCGCCTATGACGGCCATTTCAAAATATATCAAGAACACCGAAAAGGACGCAAAAATTGTGTTTATCGGACCGTGTACGGCAAAAAAAGCCGAGGCGCAAAAGGACGAGGTTAAAAAATATGTTGACGCCGTTCTTACGTTTGAAGAGCTTCAGGCGCTCTTCGACAGCAGGGATTTGGATATTACTCAGCTTGAAGAGGATGTTCTGGACAATGCTTCGTACTACGGCAGAATTTTTGCCCGAAGCGGCGGTTTGGCAGACGCAGTTGCAGAGGGTCTTAAGGAACAGGGTCTTGACAAGGATTTTGAGCTTAAAGCTGTGTCGTGCGACGGAATAGAGCAGTGCAGAATTGCGCTTCTTAAGAAGAACAAAAATCTTCTTGACGCAAACTTTATTGAAGGAATGGCTTGTCAGGGCGGCTGCATTGGCGGTGCGGGATGCCTCACCCACGGTGAGAAAAACAAGCTTGACGTTGATAAATACGGCAGACAGGCGCTTGAAAAAACCATTGCGGATGCTGTATCCGTCTTAAAATAATTATGTCCTTTTTGCAGAAAAAATATACAATTTTTAAAATTTTAGTTGATTAATGTGCAAAACAGTGATATAATAATCTGTGATTATATTAGTAAAGAAAGGGTAGATGAAAATGTTAAAGAGAATGTTAGGTATCGTTCTTGCAGTCGTTATGTGTGTTTCTTTTGCGGCTTGCGGAGAGAAAAAGAGTTCTGAAAAGGTTTACAGAATAGCAACCGATACGGCTTTTCCGCCGTTTGAAATTCCTGATGAAAAAGGCTCGGGCAAGCTTACAGGTATCGATATTGATATCCTTGCAGCTATTGCAGAGGACCAGGGCTTTAAGTATGAGCTTGACGTTTTGGGTTTTGACGCAGCTGTTGTTGCGCTTGAATCCAACCAGGCAGACGCTGTTATTGCAGGTATGAGTATTACGGATAAGAGAAAACAGTCTTATGATTTCTCGGCTCCTTACTATGATTCGGGCGTTGTAATGGCAGTTTCAAGTGACAATGATACCATCAAGGAATATAAAGACCTCGCAGGCAAAAAAGTTGCTGCAAAGAGGGGCACGGAGGGCGCAACCTTTGCTGAAAAGCTTAAAGAGCAGTACGGTTTTGATATCACGCTTTTTGACGATTCGCCCACAATGTATATGGATGTAACTTCGGGAAACTCTGTTGCTTGCTTTGAAGATTATCCGGTAATGGGTTATCAGATTGCAAAGGGCAGCAAACTTAAAATGGTTACCGATATGGAACAGGGTTCGTCCTACGGTTTTGCCGTTATGAAAGGCAAAAACACAGAGCTTCTTACAATGTTTGACAAAGGCTTGGAAAACATTAAGGCAAACGGAAAATATCAGGAAATTCTTGATAAGTATATAAAAGAGAAATAATTTTAATAAGGCTGCCAAACGGGCTGCAAATATGCAGCCCTGTTTGTCGTTTAAGACTGGTGTGATTAATTAACAATGAATTTTATTGAGGCATTTAAGGTTGCAAGCCCTGTGCTTTTGCTCGGACTTAAGACAACTGTTCAGATTGCGGTTATATCAATTATTCTTGCAATTATTGTGGGAATAATAAGCTGTCTTATGAGTATCTCCAAGTTCAAGCCGTTTGTATGGATTGCAAAATTTTATATTTGGATTATCAGAGGAACTCCCCTTCTGGTGCAGGGATTTTTTATATTCTATGCATTTCCGCAGCTTATGCAAAGCTTTATCCCAACGTTCAGGGTAAATCTTTATACGGCGTGCCTTACTGCATTTACCGCAAACGCAGGCGCATACATATCGGAAATATTCAGGGGAGGAATTCAGGCTGTTCCGAAAGGTCAGATGGAGGCTGCAAGAAGCCTTGGTCTTTCAAAGGGAAAGGCAATGCTTAAGGTTATTTTGCCCCAGGCATTCAAAATTTCAATCCCGTCGCTGGTAAACCAGTGCATTATAACGCTAAAGGATACGTCAATCCTTTGTGCGCTCGGACTTAAGGATATGGTGTATCACGCAAAGAACATTGTGTCGCTCGGCGGCAACAGTCCGCTTGCAATATGGAGCATTGTTGCGCTCTTTTATCTTGCAGTGGTAACCGTTCTTTCGTTTTTGTCATCTTTCCTGGAAAGGAGATTGAACTATGCCAAAGGTAGTAATAGAGAATCTGCATAAATATTTCGGAAAAAATGAAGTTTTAAAAGGAATTGACCTTGAAGTTAACGAAGGCGAGGTTGTCTGCGTTATAGGTCCGTCAGGCTCGGGAAAGTCAACAATGTTAAGGTGCATTAACCTTCTTGAAGTGCCGACAGACGGCAAAATTACCGTTGACGGATTTGAAATTACGGACAAAAAAGCCGATTTAAATAAAATAAGGCGCAATATCGGTATGGTTTTTCAGCAGTTTAACCTTTTTCCGCATCTTACCGTTGAGCAAAATATTACAATGGCGCCGATTGACGCTAAAATTATGAATAAATCCGAGGCGGCAAAAAAGGCGAGAGAGCTTCTTGACAGGGTAGGGCTTGCCGAGAAAATCAACGCTTATCCGCAGAGCCTTTCGGGCGGTCAGCAGCAAAGAGTTGCAATTGCAAGAGCGCTTGCAATGAGGCCCGACATAATGCTCTTTGACGAGCCGACAAGCGCACTCGACCCCGAAATGGTTGGAGAGGTTTTGTCCGTTATGAAAGAGCTTGCGGCTGAGGGTATGACTATGATTGTCGTAACCCACGAAATGGGCTTTGCGAGAGAGGTTTCGGACAGAGTAATTTTTATCGACGAAGGAATTATTATGGAACAAGGCACACCCGAGGAGGTTTTTGCAAATCCGCAAAATCCGAGAACTATTGATTTTCTCAACAAGGTGCTGTAAAAAATTACAAAAAATAACGGTGCAAAGGTTAAATCATCAGACTGATTCTAACCGCACCGTTTTGCTTGTTTTAATATGTAAGGACAACCCGATACCTTTTTGGACAGTGAGCCGAAAAGGCAGAGAATTTTCAAAATGCAAGGTATACGAAATTCAGTTTTCTGACGCATCAGCCGAAAAAAGCAATCCAAAAAAAGCATAATTTCGGCATCTTTTTGGCTGCATCAGTGCTTTAGTATTCAATTCTTTCATATCCTTGCGGAATTTCAAAATATGCCGGCGATACGTTGGTGTCAATGCTCAAAAACTCAAGATACACCTTTTTTTCGCCCATTTTTGTGACAATATATTTAAGATTTCCTTCTTTATCAAAGCAGTAATGGCTTTCTTCGCCGTTTTGCGAAGCGAAATTTTCACATTCATATGTATTGTCGCCAATGGTTTCTCTGCAAACGGTATATGCTTTTCCCAGAATGTTTTTTGAATTGAAATCTTCCTGACGCTGACCGTTTTTGTCGGCGTCCTCAACAACGTATGACTTCATATCGTCAAAAATGCCGTAGTTTTTTCCGTCCTTGACAAAAAAGGTTTGCTTGCCGTCAGAGGTTTCGTATTGCAGATAGTAGTTTTCGCCGTCAACCGCCATTGTGCAGGTCATAGCATTGCCGGTGCTGTCCTCCCAGCTTTTGAATTCGATAAGATACCTTCCGCCGTCAAAATATTTTTTGAAAAATGCGCAAACCCTGTCGTTTTCGTCAGCATACTTTTTTTCGCCGAGTTTGCCGCTTGTATTTGCACATCCGCCGGCAAAAATTAAAAGCGAAAGCGCAAGGATAAGAAAATTTTTGATTTTCGGCATAGCCGACCCTCCGTTTACAAAAGTATGACTACATTATATATTATGATGCCGGGATTGTCAAATATAAAAGGGCAGAGAAAAAAGACGGCGCCCGATAAAGGCGGCAACTACCCCGGCAGACGCTTTTCAGACTGCCGTTTTTGAGTTAAAAAAGGAAAATGCAGAGTCAGTGCAGCAGGCGGTCTATTTCGTCGAGTTTAAAAAATCAACGAACAGATTAAGCATTTGCAGTTTATTTTCGTTCATATTTTTGATTTTTGAAAACAGATTTATAAATTTTGCATTTTTGCTTTTTATGCCGAGAAGCTCGTCTGCCGAAACCGATAAAATTTCGCATATTTTAGCGAGTATTTCATAGCTTGGCTCACGCAGGGTGTTTTCGTAATTTCGGTAGGTTGTCACGGGAATACCGAGCTTTTCCGCCATCTGCCGCTGAGATATATTGCTGCACTCCCGTACATTTCTTAAATTTACGTGAAACATACAAAAAATCCTCCAATATATTCATATGCTTATATGAAAATATTATACAACAGAAACAAGTATAATTTGTGAAAAGACCCAAAATGAATTAAATGTTTAGAAAATAATTCAAAAAGGGTTGACAATCGACTTCGTTTGTGTTATATTACTACTGTCAACCAATATTATACTTTTTCAAATGGAGGAATAAAGAATGAAGATTGAGGCAAGAAAAATTGCTGCACTTATCGGTGCGGCGGCGCTTTTGTCGTCACAGGCGGCATTTGCAGGCTGGGAATTTTCCGGCTATGACACTACGGTGCCTGATTCTTACGGAAAAATTTACAACGAGGTGATTGGCGGCAAATACACAAGTAAGACTAAGGTTGAGCCGGTTGATGAAAAGGATGTAGTGTGGAAATTTGAAGGCTATGAACTTTCTTATCCGCACGCAGGATACGAAAGACTCTACCTTGAGGGCAATGCTCAAAAGGGTATAACCAGAAATGTTTCGCATTTTCCGCAGTGGGAAACAAGATTTAAAGACTTTATGTGGGAAGTTTCGGGCGAGCACAGAATTTATCAGCGTCAGCAGACAAAGATAAACAACAAATACTGGGCTTGGGACTTCGGCAAGGACGCTTCGGATGAGGCAATGGTGTTTGTTCCCACAACCCGTGTTGCAGATGTTACCGAAAGCTTCAGACAGTATGGCATTGCAAATCTTGACAACAACGGAAATTACGTTTTTGATATCAACGGCAAAATCTATAATGAAGAAAAATTTGCTCTTTATAACGATTTTGAAGTTATTCCCGCTCCCTTCAACGTTACTGTTGACGAGGAGGGCGAGCCTACAAAGAAAATTAAAGAAGGCGACTTTTTCCACTATGAAAACTTAAGCCTTATTAATCCTCTTGACGGAAGTTATGTTGTTTCGGACGCAGAAATTGCGGATAATATCGACATAATGGCGTCAAAATTTGTAACCGGTCCTACCTATTACGGAGAAAATCCGACAAAGGACGTTGCCGCTATGTACTACAGGTCATACGGCAAGGGCTGGAGCTGGGATGCCGACACGGTTCGCAGCGAAAGAGGGGCAAAAATCGAGTGGACAGAGCCTACATATGAAATGAATGAACCCTATAATTATTATCAGTATCTTATTATCAACGGTCTTGTAATGGACGGCCGCAACGATACACCCGAAATCTGGCGTTATACAAGCGGCAAGGCAACTCCGTCTGTAGATTGGAGATATGCTTTTGTTGAGGCTGATTATCCGTTTAATGTTGTAGAGTATAAATATATCCGCAATGCTGCGGGCAAAATGGTGCTTGCTCTTGATGAAAACAACGAGCCGGTTTACCGTTATCCCACAGGTGAATTCGGAAATTACCACATTAAGGTTACCGATACCGAAATTCAGGTTTGGGTAAAGGATAAAAAAGGCGATTATATGATTGACAGCGTAAGCCGTGTTGACGCCGATTTCGGCGGCGGTTATGCCGGTTATACCGGTGCGGCAGGCTATGTTGCCGAATAATAAAAACTGAAGTCTTAAAGGGGCGTGAAAAGCTAATCCTAAATAAGAACGGCATTGCCGGCTTATTTTGGGAGCGGAAAAATCGCCCCTTTTTTGCGTGAGGAGCATAAATTATGAAAAAATTTGCGGTGTTTGCCGTAATATTTGCACTTGTTTTCAAAACAGCGTTTGCAGTGTCGTTTTTAGACTCAAGAGGCAGGGTGGAAATACTTATGTATCACAGAATTTGCACCGATAAAACCTGCGGCGGCGATTATTGCATTACGCCCGAAACATTTGAGAATGATTTAAAATATTTTAAGAAAAAAGGGTTTTCGAGCGTGTTTGCCTCAGAGCTTGGCAGCACAGATGTTAAAGGCAGAAAAATTGTTGTAATTACCTTTGATGACGGTTACAAAAGCGATATCGAGTATGCCGTGCCGCTTCTTGAAAAATACGGCTATTGTGCGTCGTTTTACATTTTCGGCGGTGCTGTCGGCACAGACGGATACCTTACAAAGGATGATGTTAAACGGTTGTCCGAGAAAAAATGTGCCGAAATAGGCAATCACACCTATGGGCTTCATTCGCTTTTGCCGTCAACGCTCAATCTTATGTATGCCGATAAAAACTGCGAGGATAAAATTATTGCCGATTTTAACAAAAACGGTGAATTTTTAGAGTCGATAATCGGGAAAAAGGTTGAAACGGCAAGCTATCCGAACGGCGAATTTTCAAAAAGTGTGGATAAAAGGCTTAAAGAAGGCGGCATAAAGACCACTTTTTCTACAAAATGGTATGCCTTTTCGAGTATTTCAAAGTCATATCCTGCGGGAAGAAAAAACCGCAGTATGAAAATAAATATTGAAAACTTAATGAAGTAAAGAAGGAGAATTAACGTGAAATAAACTTTCCCGTTAAAGCCTCCGGCAGGATTAAAGTGCCCGTGCGAAATTTTTTGCTGTCGCAAAAAACGTACATGGGCGCAAAAACCCCTTATCATTCCTTGCCATACGGATAAGAGGAATTTTAAACCAGTATTAATGACGGCGTATGGCGGCGGAATGGAGAATTAACGTGAAAGGGACTTTCCCGTTAAAGCCTCCGGCAGGATTAAAGTGCCCGTGCGAAATTTTTTTGCTGCCGCAAAAAACGCACATGGGCGTAAAAATCTCTTATCATTCCTTGCCATACGGATAAGAGAAATTTTAAACCAGTATTAATGTCGGCGTATGGCGGCGGAACGGAGATTTTTATGAGAAAATTAAGCACCCTGTTAACACTTGTTTTAACACTGACATTTTGCAGTGTTATGCCGGCAAATGCGGCAAATGAAGATTATTCAAAAGAAAACATTTCGGTAATATCCGCAATCAATAATGATTTTGCGGTTGTTGACGGAGAAAAACACAGCATAACAGCACCGCTTTTGGTTTTCGGCAGGGCGTATGTCGATTTGTATTCGTTTGCGGCGCTTCTTGACTGCGGTGTTGACTGGGTGCCTGATACGGTGGGATATTTTACCGTTTCAAAGGACGAAAAAAAGACGGATTTTACGCTTATTTCGCAGTATGACGATTTGGTGGACGAAAAGTATAAGTTCTTTTCAAAGGACGGAAATATTTTTGTTTCGCTCCGTGAGCTTGCGAATTTTGCAGGATGTCCCATAAGCTACGACAGCGGCGTTATAACCCTCGGCGAAGGAAGCGAAAATACATATTTCGGCAAGGTTGACACGCACAGTTCGGACGATTATGTATACAAAAATTACCCCGTATGGGCAGAGTATGTTGTAAATCCTTATGTTGAATACAGCTACAATATGATGTTAAACGACGCACAGGCTCTTGCAAAAATGTATCCCGATTTGATAAAAACGTCGTCAATAGGCAGGTCGGTTGAAAACAGAGAGCTTCTGCTTATTGAATTCGGCAGGGGAGATACAAAGGTTTTTGTGTGCGGAACACACCACGCAAGAGAATATATGGCTACAACGTATCTTATGTATGCAATTGACAGATACGCTTATGCATACCGAACCGGCAGTATGTGGAACGGCTACAGCCCCAGGGATATACTTGACGAAATAACCTTCTGCATTGTTCCTATGGTTAATCCCGACGGCGTTAACCTTGTGCAGAATGGGCCTTCCTCCACACCGTATGCGGACGAAATTTCAAAAATGAAAATTATTGACAAAGGATACGGATATTCTTCGTGGAAGGCAAATGTCCACGGTGTTGACGTAAACTGGAATTACGATAAGGACTGGTCTGCAAAGCGTAACAAAAACGAGAGGGGCTCAACAGGTTTTAACGGCGATTATCCCGACAGCGAGCCTGAAACGGCGGCAGTTTCGGCATATGTGGACAAAAATTCTTTCGAGGCGTTTTTGTCGTTCCACACGCAGGGGCAGATTTTTTACTGGTCGGACAGCAAGAGCAATCCTATGTATATTCAGAACGCCATAAAAAAGGACACCGGATTTACGCCATACGAAGATGAGGGAACAGGTGTCGGAGGTTCGTTCTTCGACTACGTTTACCGAAATTTTGATAAACCTACCATCACGGTTGAGCTTTGTCCGTATGTGGGAAATTATCCTTATCCCAACAGCAATTTTGACGCTGTATGGTGCCCTTCAAAAAATATTCTTTTGGTTGCCGCAAACGAGATTATATACAGAAACAGTTTAAAATAAGGACATTGCAGGCTTAATATCAATATTCAAAAAGGGGAAATTTTGCTTTTTATCTAAAGAAGGAAAAATTTCCCCTTGAAATTTTTCATAAAATTTGGTAAAATATACTGTAATGATTTTTTTACACTTGGAGGGTTTGCAATGAAGGTTGAAAGCTTTTCGCTTGACCATACAAAAGTTAAAGCGCCGTTTGTGCGCAAATGCAGTGTTCTTACGGGAGAGCACGGCGATAAGGTTACAAAGTTTGACATCCGTTTTATGCAGCCGAACGCAGAAGAAATGCAAAGCGAGGGAATACACACCCTTGAACATCTTCTGGCAACATATATGCGTGACGATATGGATAATATAATTGATTTGTCGCCAATGGGCTGCCGCACAGGATTTTATATGACTGTCTGGGGCGAGGAGGATGTAAAAAGAGTTATCGCCGCAGTTGAAAATTCGCTTAAAAAGGTTATTGAAACAGAAAGTATTCCCGCAGCGAACGAGGTGCAGTGCGGAAACTACAGGCTTCACAGCCTTTCTCTTGCCAAGGAATATGCACAAAATGCACTTAAAAAGGGATTTAGCGATAAATTTATGATTGAATAAGGATTTTTGGGGGAAATTATGAACAGAACGCTGTTGCAGGTGAAAATTTTATATGACAAAATGGGTCGGGCGGAAAAGAAAATTGCCGATTGGATTTTGGCGCATCCCGGAAATTTGATACCGCTCTCGATTTGTGAGCTTGCAGACGAGTGCGACTGTTCGGAGGCTACCATTGTGCGCTTTGCACGCCGTCTCGGATGCAGCGGATACCAGGAGCTTAAAATCTCGATAGCGAGGGACGAAGGCAAAAAGAATATTGACGATACCGTAAAAAAAGGCGACAGTTGTTTTGAAATTTTTGAAAAGGTGTCCAACGATATTTACTGTTCGCTTGAAAAGACAAAGGGTGCGCTTGACAAAAACGAAATCGAAAAGGCTGCGGACGCTATCGCAAAGGCGGATATCGTTTCGATTTACGGACTGGGTAATTCTGCCGCAGTTGCAATCGACGCACAGCATAAATTCCTCCGTGCGGGCTGCAATGCTTTTGCCTACAGCGATAACCATATGCAGGCAATTAACGCTTCTCACCTTAAAAAGGGTGACGTTGCGATAGGCGTTTCACATTCCGGCTCGTCAAAGGACGTTGTTGAGGCCCTAAAGCTTGCACGTGATAACGGCGCAACCACAATTTGCCTTACAAATGAGGGAAAATCTCCTATTTTAAAGCAGAGCGATATTGTGCTGTTTACGGCGTCGAACGAAACAAGACACTCTATTTTGGGGCTTAATTCACGCATTGCCCAGCTTGCCATTATTGACGCATTGTATCTTTATCTTGTCTGTCGAAAGGACGATTTGGCGCTTAAGGCGATTGAGAATACCGAAAGAGCGCTTCTCAGCAAAAAATATTGATAAACAAAGCTTTTTATAATGTCTTTTTAAAGATAAATTTTCAAAAAAATGCTTGACATATTATATTAAAACTGGTATAATTGTCTATGTTGCAAAACTTCACGGAGAGGTGTCCGAGTGGTTTAAGGAGCTAGTCTTGAAAACTAGTGATGCTTTCAGCACCCAGAGTTCGAATCTCTGCCTCTCCGCCACCTTTGTTTTGTAGCCGCAGTTTAATATTTTTTATACGGCAAACCTTTTTGGAGAAGTACTCAAGAGGTCGAAGAGGCGCCCCTGCTAAGGGTGTAGGTCGGGCAACCGGCGCGAGAGTTCAAATCTCTCCTTCTCCGCCACAGAAAACACAATTTTTAATAGTTGTGTTTTCTTTTTTTGTGTCATTTTCTTTGTTTCTAACGCACAACCGCAAAGCAGTTGCTTTGCGGTTGTATTCATCGGCGGTGATTTTCAACAAATCACTCCCATATGTCAAAACAACTTTAACTTTGTCAGAATAAACAATAACCCTATTAACAAAAAGGCTGATTATTTCTCGCATACCTTTTAGCGTTCCGCTGTCAAACTCCGCTTTTATCTTGTTGAAAGCCTCAATAATGGAATCCTCGGTTAATGTGTTGTTTTCAACTTTTGACTTAACCTCATTTAGCTGATATTCAATAATGCTTTTTTCTTCCTCTATGCAAACTGTGCGAGCATTGCACTGTACCGTGAATTCGGCGCATACGTATTTGAGGACGAAAACGGATATTATTGGGACGGTCTTGAAATGGGCAAAAAAGATATGCAGAACGTCAGCACCAATGCGGACTATGCAAGGGCGTGCGCTGCAATGCTTCACACGCACGGCGGTACGGCAGGAGGTGCTTCAAACAATCATTTTTCTACTGCAGATACAAGGATTGCTTCAAAATACAAAAAGGCGATATATTTGTGTTCGCCTGCCGGTGAGCAGTTAAGATATGAGCCTGATGTCGGCAGAGGCGGCAGGATTACGTGTGTAGGTTATGCGCCGATTGATTGGAAACACGAGGATTTTTGCACCGATTTGGGTTACAGAAATTACGAAACGGCGAAAAATGATTTTCTCGGTTATTTTGGCGGAAGATACAGACCTATTGCGGACAGCTGTAAGTTTGGGTACATATTTGATTATTACAATTTTATGTTTTTGAACGGCGATATTTATTGAAAACAAAAGTGGGTTAAATAACCCACTTTGTAACCCACTTCAAATATTAAAACGAAAATATCCATTCTTTTCCAAGTTCAACTTTTGCCTTAAACAAAGGGAAAAACTAAACTTTTTAAAGAATGGATATTCTGCCGAATTGGTGCGGCAAATGGGACTTGAACCCATACGTCATAGACACACGCCCCTCAAACGTGCCTGTCTGCCGATTCCAGCACTGCCGCAAAAAACTTGCTGTATAAAACATCAGCAACATTGACTATTTTAACTGATTTTAACTCATTTGTCAATAGTATTTTTAATATTTTTTCAAAAAAATTCAAATTTTTTTATTTTCGGCACGGCAAGACCGCAAAAAGCTGTTATACAGACAAAAAAGACGTTTAAAAAAACGTCTTAAAATTTATCTGTTACAGAGCGGAACGTACTCTTTATTTTTTGCAACGCTTATATATGCCGGACGGATAATCTTTCCCGCATTTTGAATTTCTTCAATGCGGTGAGCGCTCCAGCCTGCAATCCTCGACATTGCAAAAATGGGGGTGAACAGCTCGGCAGGGAGCCGCAGTATTTTGTAAACAAGCCCTGAATAAAAGTCGATATTTGCGCTTACGCCCTTATAAATTCTGCGTTTTTGCGATATTATATCCGACGCAAGGTTTGCAACCGTTTCGTAAAGCTCAAATTCTTCCTCACATTCCTTTTCAACCGATAAATCACGGGCGCATTTTTTTAAAATATCCGCTCTCGGGTCGGACTTTGAATAAACTGCGTGACCCATTCCGTATACAAGCCCCGATTTATCGAACGCTTCCTTATTAAGAAGGCGCACAAGATAATCTTCGATTTCGCTCTTGTTTTTTACATTAATATTTTTCTTCATATCGTCAAACATATCCACAACTTTTACGTTAGCACCGCCGTGCCTCGGCCCTTTAAGCGAGCCGAGCGCCGCCGCAACGGAGGAGTATGTGTCCGTTCCGGAGGACGTTACAACGTGAGTTGTAAAGGCGGAGTTATTGCCGCCGCCGTGTTCTGCGTGGAGAACGAGCGACAAATCGAGAATTTTTGCCTCAAGATGCGAATATTTTCCGTTTTTTCTGAGCATATGCAAAATATTTTCCGCAGTCGAAAGACTATCGTCAGGACGGTGAATATACAAGCTTTTGCCCTTGTGATAATGCCTGAACGAGTGAAATCCGTACACTGCAAGCAGCGGAAAAACCGAGATAAGCTGAAGGCTTTGGCGCATAACGTTGGCAATTGAGATATCGTCGGGATTGTCGTCGTATGCATAGAGCGCAAGCACGCTTCTTGAAAGAATATTCATCATATCCCTTCCCGGATTTTTTAAAATGGAATTATTTATAAAATCATCAGGCAGGGTGCGGTAACCGGCAAGAGCCTGTTTAAATTCCGAAAGCTCATCTTTATTCGGCAGACGTGAAAACAAAAGAAGATAAACCGTTTCCTCAAAGCCGAAACGGTCGTCTGACAAAAAGCCCGAAACAAGGTCTTTTATGTTATATCCCCGATAAAAAAGGGCGCCGTCGCACGGAATGTCGTTTCCGTTTTCATCTTTTTGCTTAGCCTTGATATATGAAATCTCGGTAAGCCCTGTTGCAACGCCGTTGCCGTTTAAATCCCTCAGCCCTCTGTATATGTTATGTTCAAGATACATTTCGGGTTTGATATTGTTGCCGCTGTTTGAAATTTGTGCAAGCTTTTCAATATACGGCGAAATATTTGAATTAAGTCTATCCATTGCGTCACCTCTTTTGTAATGCTAATTTATATAAAAATTTTATCACAGCGTGAAAAATTTGGCAAGCGAAACGGCAAAACTTAATATAATGTTCATACTTTCGACATAATTTAATTTGCAAAAACGCTAATCTTTTACAAAATACTGTCCGTCGTCGGCAAGCTCTATAATTACGGCAAAATAGAGTGCGCCCTCCGCCTTTATTTCGGTGCACAAGGTGTCCATATGAAGAATGGGGTTTTCGCCGTTTTCGGATTTGAAGGCAATAAGTATTCTGTTTTCGCATATTCCGAAAAGATAGTGCGAAAAATTGTCGAACGAATACATTGCGCTTCTTTCAAACATAGCGTATTTAACGGCGGAAATGCTTAAAATCGGCTTAAAATCGGTGATTTTATAGATTTTGAAATTTTGAAAATTTATGTCGGCTTCATCATACGGCTCAAGATTACGGTTTATTTCGTCAAGAATATTTTTCTTCATTTCGTTTGTCATATGATTGCAGTTTTGCTTTATATCGTCAAGAATTTTTTTTGCGTTTTCCACGGCAGGGTCGCCGTCAAGCGTCCATTCGCCGTTAAGATATGCATATCCTACATATTCAACCTCATCGGTTATGGTGTTTTTTATACCGAAAACAATTGTATCGGTATAAAAACCGTCTTTGATAAATGCGGTAAGATGTCCGAAATTATCCACAATTCCGATTGGCGTAAGCTCTTTTGTGCTGCCGGAGGCAAAATATGCCCTTACAACGCAGTCGGGCGGAATGTCGGTGTGGATTTTTATGCTGATTTCAATGTTTATGCCGCCGCTGCATGGCTCTTTTTCCACATTGCCGCTTATTATTTCGGATTTTAATTTAAAGCTTTCTCTCATTAATAAACACACCTTTCAATATAGATTTATATGCGCCAAAAAAATACTTTTGACAAATGATATACAATATGATAAAATTAATTATTAAACTTTAGGGAGAGATTTTTATGGGATTGTTCGGAAGAAGCTATCAGAAGGAGGGGCCCGGGGTTTCAAAAGATGACGTTGAAAAACGAAAATTCTTTTTGTTTTTCGAGTTGTATTTCCGCAAATTCTGGAAGCTTATAAAACTTAATCTTCTTTACTTTTTTGTAAATATTATATCGGTTCTTTCAATGGCGGTTATTGTTGTAAGCATTATCGCTCCGCACGAGAAGGGGACTGTTGACGGCATTGCTCTTATTGCATACGGCGTTTTGATTCTTTCGGGAATCATTGTCGGGCCGAGCACCGCCGCTTTGGTATATGTATTGAGAAATTACGCAAATCAGCGCCATTCGTTTATGGCGTCCGACTTTTTTGAGCAGTTTAAAAAGAATTTCAAACAGAGCGTTCCCGTGGGGCTGCTCGCAATGGTTCTGCCGGCTGTTTTTACCTTTGCAATTCGGTATTATGCGGGTATTAACACGCTGTGGGGAACAGGGCTTTTGTGTCTTACAACGTTTTGCGTGCTTGTTGTATTGTCGGCATATCTTTATGTTTATCCGATAATGGTTACGTTTGATTTAAAGCTTAAGCAGATTTTAAGAAATTCGCTTATTATGGCGTTTGCAAACTTTCCGGTAAATATTTTGGTTCTTATAATAAGCGGAGCAATTCTGTACGGCGTGTTTATGCTGCCCGATATGATTGCGGTAACGCTTATGATGGTTATTGTTCCCGTTACAATCGGGTTTGTGTCGGTGTTTTCAATTTGGGGAGCGATTGACAGATATATGATGCCGAAGAATGAAGATACCGAAGATGAGGAAGAATCGGTATTTTCGGATGACAGGATTTTGAAATAATATGAAAATTTTGGTTGACGCTGACGCCTGCCCTGTAAAAGAGGCGGTTGTAAGCATTGCAAAAAAGTATAATATTCCGGTTTTGATGTTCTGCGATACGAGCCACATTTTAAAAGAAGGCTACGCAAAGGTTATAACCGTTGACAAGGCGAGCGACAGCGTTGACATTGCCCTTGCAAACAGCCTTGAAAGGGGAGATATTGCCGTCACGCAGGACTACGGCGTTGCTGCGCTTGCGCTGGGAAAGGGCGCTGTATGCATAAATCAGAACGGTCTTGTATACACAAATGAAAACATAGATATGCTTTTGTTTGAGAGGCATATCGGCAAAAAAATACGCAGAAGCGGAAGATATCACGGCGGCGCAAAGAAAAGAACCGGCGAAAATGATGAAAATTTTGCGGCAGAATTTGAAAAACTTATAAAAAACGCAAATATTTGCTAAAAATAGCTTGTAAAATCATTGCGGACGTATTATAATGTAGGTATATGTCTAAATTAGTGTGAGAGGAAGTAAAAAAATGAGCAGTTTTATCGAAAAAATCAAGGAGAGAGCAAAACAGGACAAAAAAACCATTGTACTGCCCGAGTCTATGGACAGGCGTACCTTTGAGGCGGCGGCACAGGTTCTGAAAGAGGATATTGCAAATCTCATAATTATCGGAACGGAGGAGGAAATCGCAAAAAACAGCGAGGGTCTTGATATTTCAAAGGCTAAAATCGTAAATCCGTTTACATATGAAAAAACAGAAGAATATTTAAACCTTTTTGTTGAACTCAGAAAAAACAAGGGTCTTACATATGAGGACGCTAAAAAGACGGCGCTCGGCGATTATATGTATTATGCATGTCTTATGGTTAAAGCGGGCGACGCTGACGGCGTTGTTTCGGGCGCTTGCCATTCTACGGCAAACACGCTTCGTCCCAGTCTTCAGATTATAAAAACAAAACCGGGTGTTAAACTTGTTTCGTCCTTCTTCGTTATGGTTGTTCCAAACTGCGAATACGGCGAAAACGGTGTGTTTGTGTTTGCAGACTGCGGTCTTGAACAGAACCCCGATTCCGAAAAACTTGCCGCAATTGCACAGTGTGCGGCTCAGTCGTTTGAGCTTTTGGTTGAAAAAGAGCCGAGAGTTGCGCTTCTTTCTCACTCGTCAATGGGCAGCGCAAAGCACGCAGATGTTGACAAGGTGGTTGAGGCTGTACGCATTGCAAAAGAAAATGCGCCCGATTTAAAACTTGACGGCGAACTTCAGCTTGACGCCGCAATCGTTCCGTCGGTAGGCGCATCAAAGGCTCCGAATTCTGCCGTTGCCGGAAAAGCCAACGTATTGGTATTTCCCGACCTTGACGCAGGAAATATCGGTTACAAGCTTGTTCAGCGTCTTGCAAAGGCAGAGGCTTACGGCCCTGTTACACAGGGTATTGCAATGCCGATAAACGATTTGTCGAGAGGCTGCAGCTCTGAAGATATCGTAGGTGTTGTTGCAATCACCTGCGTTCAGGCACAGGCGAAATAATAAAAACATAAAAAGGAATGATTTTTTTGAAAATTTTAGTTATAAATGCGGGAAGCTCCTCGCTTAAATATCAGTTTATAGATATCGAAAAAAAGGATGTATTGGCAAAGGGAATTTGCGAAAGAATAGGTATTGAAGGCTCTAAAATTTCGCAGAAGGCTGAAGGAAAGCCGGAGTATGAGCTTGTAAAGGATATGAAAGACCATTCCGACGCAATTAAAATGGTTATCGACGCTTTGACCTCAAAGGAATACGGCGTAATTTCGTCGATGAGCGAAATCGACGCTGTAGGTCACAGGGTGCTCCACGGCGGAAAATACTACAGTGCGTCAACAATCGTGACGGACGACGTTAAGAAAGTTATAAGAGAGTGCTTCGACTTGGGACCTTTGCACAATCCCGCAAACCTTACGGGTATTGAGGCTTGCGAAAAGGCTATGCCCGGCACGCCGCAGGTTGCTGTTTTTGACACCGCATTCGGTCAGTCTATGGATAAAAAGGTTTTCACATACGCTATTCCTTATGAATACTATGAAAAATATGCAATCAGACGTTACGGTTTTCACGGCATAAGCCATAATTTTGTTGCAAACAGAGCGCTTGAGGTTATAGGCCTTGACAAAGAAAAAGGCAAGGTTATTGTGTGCCACCTCGGAAACGGCTCAAGCATTTCGGCTTCAATCGGCGGAAAATGCGTTGACACAAGTATGGGTCTTACTCCTTTGGAGGGTCTTGTAATGGGCACCAGAAGCGGTGATGTTGACCCTGCCGTTGTTCAGTATATTGCAAACAAAGAAAACAAAACGGTTGACGAGGTTTTGAATATCTTAAACAAACAGTCGGGCGTTCTCGGCATTTCAAAGGTAAGCAGCGACTTCAGAGATTTGGAGGATGCGGCTGAAAACGGAAACGAGATGGCAAAGCTTGCGCTTGATATGTTCATCTACAGAGTTGTAAAGTACATAGGCGCCTACACTGCCGCAATGAACGGCGTTGACGCAATTGTATTTACCGCAGGTATCGGCGAGAACACTGTTATTATAAGGGACGCTGTTGCAAAATCGCTTTCTTATCTCGGCGTTGAGCTTGACGAAAAGATAAATTCAGAGAGAAGAAAAGACGAAAGATGCATAAGCACTCCCGCTTCCAAAGTTAAGGTTTGGGTTATTCCCACAAACGAAGAACTTATGATTGCCGAAGATACCGCAAGACTTGTTAAATAAACTATTTTAAAAATATTGTTAAAAAATCTTGACAAATCAGGTATAAAAATGTATAATAATTTTGTTATGCCGAGGTGTGATATGAAAATCAATGTTTCCGATATTTTGGCGTCGGATGGGCTTGCAGAGAATGTTAATGCCGAAATCGCTGCCGATTGTATTGAATTTAACGGCAATACACTGCATTTTGTCAAACCCGTTTCGGTTTGCGGAACTGCAAAAAACGTTGGCGGTGATGTTGAAGTTTTTCTTTCGGCAGCAACACGGTTTGAGACCGTGTGCGCACGCTGTCTTAAAAATTTCAGCGTTGATTTTTCTTATGACATAAACGAAACATTTGTTAAAAACAGTGCGCATGATGACGTTTTCCGCATTACGGATAACGAAATCGATTTGAAAGATGTTGTTTTGCAGCATTTGTATATGAATCTTCCGATAAGTTTTATTTGCAAAGACGATTGCAAAGGTCTTTGTCAAAAATGTGGACAAAACTTAAACGAAGGAGAGTGCAGCTGCGGCAGTGACGATATCGACCCTCGAATGGCAGCACTTTTAAAATTTAAAAAATAATTACGGAAGATATTTTTATTCCGAGCAAGTATTTTAGGAGGTGGAAAGATATGGCAGTACCTAAGAGAAAAACGTCTAAAGCCAGAAAAAATAAAAGAAGAGCAAACTGGAAGTTGGCATTACCCGGTTTGGTAAAGTGTCCGAAATGTCAGGAGTTTAAACTTCCGCACAGAGCTTGCAGAGCATGCGGTTTTTACAAAGACAGCGAGGTTATCAAAGCTCAATAATGTCTGCGGACAGCTTTTATATTGACTGTCAAAGTGCTAAGCGGCAACCTGTCCTTTTTCCGGACGGGTTGCTTTTGTACTATTTGCGCTCAAATTTAAAGGACGCAGTTTTACGGTGCATTAAAAATCGGAAAAATCGGGGAGAACAGGTATATGAGAAAGACAAAATACAAATATATCATTTTTGATTTGGACGGCACAATTACCGATTCTGCCGACGGTGTGCAAAGATGCTTTAATTATGCGCTGTCTAAAATGGGCAAAGAGGTTTCGGACCATACAAAATTAAAAATTGTCGGCCCTCCGCTAAAAGAATCTTTTATGAAAAAATTCGGTATGACCGAATCGGAGGCGGACAAAGCTCTTGCAGATTACAGAGTGCTTTACAAAAAAGAGGGTATGCTTAAATGGAACAGCCTCTACAGCGGAATTGACCTTCTTATAAAAGATTTGCACGAGGCGGGATATGTTATTTTGCTCGGCTCGTCAAAGCCTACCGATTTTTGCGTTAAAATACTTGAATATTTTAAAATTGCAAAATATTTTACCCGTATGGACGCCGCTTCGCTTGATTCGTCACGTGCGACAAAAGAGGCGGTGCTTGAAAATGCGCTTAAAATGGCAAACATCACCGATAAAAGCGAGGCAGTGCTTATCGGCGATACAAAATTTGACCTGATGGGCGCAGAATATGTGGGGATTGACGCTGTTGCGGTTGAATACGGTTACGGTACATACGACGAGCTTCGCCGTTACAAAACCGTTTACATTGCCGAAAGCGTTGATGATTTGCGCACATTTTTTCTTGACTGACAATAAAGTTTTAAGAGGATTTTATGGGAATTGCTAAGGTTAAAAGCGTAGTTGAAAATTCAATAGCATATGACGCATATATTGAGCCGGGTGATGTAATAACTATGATTGACGGCAAAGAAATATGCGATTTTATAGATTTTAAATATCTTACTTCAAACGACTATTATGTGGTGACGGTCGAAAAGAAAAACGGCGATATTGAAGAAATTGAAATTTATAACGATGACTTTGAGCCGTTCGGGGTTGAGTTTGAAAATCAGCTTATAGACAAGCCGAGAGAGTGCAGAAACAAATGCATTTTTTGCTTTATGGACCAGCTTCCGCCCAATATGCGCCCGACTATGCATTTTAAAGATGATGACGTGCGGCTGTCGTTTTTGCAGGGAAACTATGTTACCCTTACAAATTTGTCAGAGGCGGATATCGAAAGAATTGTGCGTCTTAAAATCAGTCCGATAAACGTATCGGTGCACACCACCGATGGCGAGCTGAGAAAGAAAATGTTAAACAACCGTTTTGCCGATAAAATTCTTGATATTATGCACAAATTCAAGGACGGAAATGTTCTTATGAATGCGCAGATTGTGCTGTGCAGAGATATTAACGATGGAAAATATCTTGAAAAATCCATAACCGATTTGGAAAAGCTTTATCCTTCGCTTATGAGCGTTTCGATTGTTCCTGTGGGAATCAGCGATTACAGAGAAGGGCTTTATCCGCTCAAAGGGTTTGACGAAAAATCGGCGGGCGAGGTTATAGACCTTGTTGAGCCTTATCAGAAAAAATTTAAAAGTATGTACGGGACAAGCCTTGTTTATCTTGCGGACGAATTTTATATTTCGGCAAGGCGCAGTCTTCCTTCGTATGAGCATTACGAAACGTTTCCGCAGATTGAAAACGGCGTGGGGCTTATGACCTGCTTTAAAAAGGAATTTTACGATTCTTTAAGCGTTTTTTCGGATAACGGAAAAACTCCTGTAAGAAAGGCTCTTGCAACCTCGCATATAGCTTACGATTATATAAAAAGTTTTAAAGCGGACGCCGATAAAATTAAAAATACCAATTGCGAAACCTTTAAAATACGCAATGATTTTTTCGGAAACAAAATAACCGTTACCGGGCTTTTGTGCGGACGGGATATTATAAATCAGCTTAAAGGAAAATTTTTGGGCGAAATACTTCTTTTGTCCGATTCTATGATAAAACCGGGCAGCGACCTCTTTTTGGACGACGTTCGCATTTGTGATGTTGAAAAAGAGCTTAACGTTAAGGTTGTGCTTGTCAAAAATGACGGCGCAGACCTTTTGGATTGTTTAATGATGTAAGAAGGAGGAAGTAAAATGTCAAAACCCATTTTTGCCATTGTCGGCAGACCGAACGTTGGAAAATCCACCCTTTTTAATAAAATTATCGGTCAGAGGATTTCGATTGTTGAAGATACCCCGGGCGTTACAAGGGACAGAATTTTTGCGGACGGCGAGTGGAGGGGAAAGAAATTTACACTCATAGACACCGGCGGAATTGAGCCGAAAAGTGACAGCGAAATTCTAAACGAAATGCGCAACCAGGCAAATCTTGCGATTGAAATGGCGGATGTTATAATTTTTATGGTTGACATAAGGGACGGTCTTACGGCGGCGGACGCTGACGTTGCGGCAATGCTTCAGAAATCGAAGAAAAACGTTGTGCTTGTGTGCAATAAGTCCGACTCTCCGGGTGATGTGCCAATGGAATATTACGAATTTTTCAATCTCGGTCTTGACGAGCCTGTTGCGGTGTCGTCAATCCACGGTCTTGGCGTGGGCGACCTTCTCGACAAGGTTTATTCGTATGTGGATTTTTCGGAATATGATGAGATTGAGGAAGATATTATAAAGGTTGCGGTTATAGGAAAGCCGAACGTCGGAAAATCGTCTTTGATTAATCAAATTCTCGGCGAAAACAGGGTTATTGTCAGCAATATTGCCGGCACCACCCGTGACGCAATCGATACCTATTATGAACGTGACGGACAAAAATATTTGTTTGTGGACACTGCCGGAATGAGAAAAAAAGGCAAAATTGACGAAAATATCGAGCGTTACAGCGTAATCCGTTCGCTTGCGGCGATTGACAGGTGCGACGTTGTGCTGGTTATGATTGACGCTTCCGAGGGCGTGACCGAGCAGGATTCTAAGATTGCGGGATATGCCCACAATGCCGGAAAGGCGAGCGTTGTTGTTGTAAACAAGTGGGATTTGGTTGAAAAAGAAACCAATACTATGAAAAACTTTAAAAATGATGTGTTAAACGGTTTGCCGTTTATGCAGTATGCGCCGTCCGAATTTGTTTCGGCAAAGACGGGTCTTAGAATGAACAAGCTTTTTGAACTTATAAAATACGTAAATGCGCAGAACGCAATGCGTATTCCAACGGGCGTTCTGAACGATATTTTAAACGATGCAACGAGTATGGTGCAGCCGCCGTCCGACAAGGGCAGAAGGCTTAAAATTTACTATATTACCCAGGCTTCGACACGTCCGCCCACGTTTGTTCTTTTTGTAAACGACAAAGAGCTTGCACATTTTTCGTATGTACGCTATATTGAAAACAAAATCCGTGAGTCGTTCGGTCTTTGCGGCACACCGGTGAAGTTTATTATTCGTGAAAGAGGAGAAAAAGATGACTGATTTTCCGGTTTATTTTATCTTTGCGGCAGTGTCTTATCTTTTGGGAAGCATAAACACAGGAATACTTGTGTCGAAAATATTGTATAATGATGATATACGCTCTTACGGAAGCCATAATGCCGGCGCAACCAATATTCTTCGCACATACGGGAAAAAGGCGGCGGCAATAACGGTTGTCGGCGACGCTTTAAAGGGTGTTGCGGCAATTTTTCTGGTAAAGCTTTTTTACCGTATTTTTGCTGCGTTTCACCTTCCCAATATTCAAAGCGTTACATATACGGCGGCGTTTTTTGCCGTTCTCGGGCACAACTTTCCTTTGTATTTCGGCTTTAAAGGCGGCAAGGGCGTGCTTACGTCGATAGCGGTTATAATTACGCTTGACCCGTTTTTGGGGCTTGCGACGCTTTTAATATCCGTTCTTATTATGGCGGTGACAAAATATGTTTCGCTCGGCTCGGTTATGGGGGCGGTTCTGGCAGTTGCGTTTTCGGTATTTTTCAGAACCGATAATATAAGATTTATAATTCTGTGCAGTTTACTTGCGGCGCTTATTGTTTACAGACACAGGTCAAACATTGTAAGGCTTGCACACGGTACGGAATCAAAGCTTGGCAGGAGGAGAAAATGAACGGTAAAAAAATTGCGGTTATAGGCTCGGGCGGCTGGGGCTGTGCGGTTGCCGTTATGCTTTCGGATAAAGGAAATGACGTAACGCTTTGGTCGTGGAAAGAAGAAGAGAGCGAAGCAATACGCAAAAACGGCGAAAACAAAGAGTTTTTGCCCGGTGTGAAGATAGATGAAAAAATACATCTTACCTGCGCTCTTTCGTGCGTTTCGGATAAGGATTTGATTGTTCTTGCCGTTCCGTCAAGAGCGGTAAGAAGCACGGCGCACGCTATGGCGGAATTTGTCAGATGCGGCACACCGATTGTTATTTTGTCAAAGGGGCTGGAGGATAAAACCTTAAAAACAATGTCCGAGGTTGTCGGTGATGAAATAAAAAAAAGCGTATGCGTTGCACTTTCGGGTCCTTCGCACGCCGAGGAGGTTGCAAGAAAAATTCCGACTGCGGTTGTTGCAGCCTGCAAGGATACGGAAACCGCCAAATTTGTTCAGGAAGTTTTTATGTGCCCGAGTTTCAGAGTTTATACAAATGACGATATTTTGGGTGTAGAGCTTGGCGGCGCACTGAAAAACGTTATTGCCCTCTGCGCAGGAATAACCGACGGAATAGGCTTTGGCGACAATACAAAAGCGGCGCTTATGACGAGGGGAATAAAAGAAATTTCACGGCTCGGAAAGGCAATGGGTGCAAACGAGAGCACTTTTTACGGTCTTGCCGGAATAGGCGACCTTATAGTTACCTGCACGAGTATGCATTCAAGAAACAGACGTGCCGGAATACTTATCGGTCAGGGAAAAACCTTAAAAGAGGCGCTCGATACGGTGCATATGGTGGTTGAGGGCGTATATTCGTCGTCCGCCGCATATGAGCTGTCGAAAAAAATGAACGTTGAAATGCCGATAATCAAAAAGGCATACGAGGTGCTTTTTGAAAATCTTAATCCGAAGGACGCTGTAATAAGTCTTATGAAGCGTGACAGAAAAGACGAGATTGTATAAATACGAAAGAGATGGAATTTTAAAATTTCATCTCTTTTTTGTATAAAAAAACTCTTATATTTTGCGATAAAAATGTGCAAATTATATTAAATGTCGATAATATTTGACAAACGGTAAAAAAAGGAGTATAATCAAAACGATTTTAAATATGGGAGTGTTACATTATGATAAAACTCGATTACTCAAAGACTTCAAAATTTATAAATGATGACGAAATAAAAAACATAAAAACCGCTGTTTTAAGCGCACAAAAAACTCTTGATGACAAAAGCGGCGCAGGATGTGATTTTTTAGGCTGGACGACGCTTCCTGTAAATTATGACATAAAAGAATTTGAAAGAATTAAAAAGGCGGCGGAAAAAATCAGAGCAAATTCCGACGTTCTGGTTGTTATAGGCATAGGCGGTTCGTATCTCGGCGCAAAAGCGGCAATCGATATGCTTACCAATTCTTTCTACAACCTTTTGGACAAGAGTGAAAGAAAGGCGCCGCAGATACTTTTTGCGGGCAACAGCATAAGCTCAAATTATCTTTACGATTTGATAAACCTTGTTAAGGATAAAGATATAAGCGTTAACGTTATTTCAAAATCGGGAACAACAACCGAGCCGGCTCTTGCTTTTAGAATGTTCAAAGAGCTTTTGGAGAAGAAATACGGCAAGGACGGCGCAAAAGAGCGTATTTTTGCAACGACCGACAAATCCAAAGGCACGCTTAAATCTCTTTCGGACGCAGAAGGCTACGAAACCTTTGTTATCCCCGACGACGTGGGCGGCAGATTTTCTGTTTTGACGCCGGTGGGTCTTTTGCCCATTGCCGTTGCGGGAATTGACATTGACGAAATGTTAAAAGGCGCACAGGACGCAATGGAGGAATATAAAAAGCCGTATGAAGAAAACGACTGTTTAAAATATGCGGCGTTAAGAAATATTCTTTTAAGAAAAGGCAAAACAACCGAAATTATGGTAAATTACGAGCCGTGTATGCAGTATTTTTCGGAATGGTGGAAACAGCTTTTCGGCGAGAGCGAAGGCAAAGACGGAAAAGGTCTTTTCCCTGCGTCGGTTAACTTTTCTACCGACCTTCACTCTATGGGGCAGTATATTCAGGACGGCGCAAGAATGATTTTTGAAACCGTTTTAAAGGTTGATGAGCCTGCAAACGACATTGTGATTGACGAGGTTGAAGGCAACATTGACGGGCTTAATTTTCTTGCCGGAAAAGGTGTTAACTACGTTAACAGCAAGGCTTTTGAGGGAACACTTCTGGCGCACACGGACGGAGATGTTCCGAATATCGTTATAAATGTTCCGAAAATTGACGCTTACCATTTCGGCAATCTTGTGTATTTCTTTGAAAAAGCGTGCGGCGTTTCGGGTTATGTTCTGGGCGTAAATCCGTTTAATCAGCCCGGTGTTGAGGCATACAAAAAGAATATGTTTGCGCTTTTGGGCAAGCCCGGTTATGAGGATATGAAGAAGGATTTGGAAAAAAGACTGTAGACTTTAGCAAAAATGACAAAAAAATCCGTTGTTTTGACGAAACAGCGGATTTTTTATTGACATAATCGGTTTTTTGTATTATTCTATAAGGTAGATGAATTTTAGAAGGCAAGAAGAATTTAAGGAGTTAATTTTAAATGAGCAAAAGAGAAGATTTGAGAAACATTGCTATTATTGCGCACGTTGACCACGGCAAAACCACTCTGGTTGACGCAATGCTCAAACAGGGCGGCGTGTTCAGAGAAAATCAGCACGTTGACGAGCGTGTTATGGATAACAACGACCTCGAAAAAGAAAGAGGAATTACAATTTTGTCTAAAAACACTTCGCTTATGTATAACGGGGTGAAAATCAATATTGTTGACACACCGGGACACGCTGATTTCGGCGGCGAGGTTGAACGTGTTTTGAAAATGGTAGACGGCGTTCTGGTGCTTGTTGACGCTTTTGAAGGCTGTATGCCGCAGACAAGGTTTGTTCTTAAAAAGGCGCTTGCACTAAACCTTAAACCCATTATCGTCATAAACAAAATAGACCGTCCCAACGCACGTCCGTATGAGGTTGTGGACGAAGTGCTGGAGCTTTTTTTGGAGCTTGACGCAACCGAAGAACAGTTTAATTCTCCTGTTGTTTTCGCCTCTGCACGTGACGGATATGCAACACGTCATCCCGAAAAGCACGACGGCAGTATGAAGCCGCTTTTTGATATGATTTTGGAAAATGTTAATCCGCCCGAGGGCGACGAAGATGCGCCCTTGCAGTTTCTTATTTCAAACATTGACTATGACGATTATGTTGGCACAATGGCGCTCGGAAGGGTTGAAAGAGGCATAATAAAGGTTGGTCAGTCAACGGCGCTGTGCTCAAAGGACGGCTCCGTAAGAAACGTTAAGGTAGGAAAAATATATCAGTTTCAGGGATTAAACAGGGTTGAGGTAACAGAGGCTAAAGTTGGCGATATTGTAAACGTTTCGGGACTCGGCAAAATAAATATCGGCGAAACGCTCTGCGATTCTAACTGCATAGAGCCGCTTCCGTTTGTTGAAATAGACGAGCCTACGCTTTCAATGACATTCAGCGTAAACAACAGTCCGTTTGCGGGTCAGGACGGCGAATTTGTAACGTCCAGACACCTCAGGGACAGGCTTTTTAAGGAGATGGAAACAAATGTAAGCTTAAAGGTTGAAGAAACAGATTCTGCCGACGCATTTAAGGTGTCGGGCAGGGGAGAGCTTCATCTTTCGGTGCTTATTGAAACAATGCGCCGTCAGGGGTATGAGTTCCAGGTTTCAAGACCTGTTGTTATAAACAAAAAAATCGACGGAAAGCTTATGGAGCCGATTGAGCTTCTTATGATTGACGTTCCCGAGGATTGCGTCGGCACAGTTATAGACAAGCTTGCCGAAAGAAAGGCGCAGATGGTTAATATGACCGGCGGAAACGGTGGATACACACGTCTTGAATTTAAAATTCCGTCAAGAGGAATTATCGGATACCGCTCAATTCTTATGACCGATACAAGAGGAAACGGCATTATGAATCACGTTCTTTCGGGCTATGAGGAATACAAGGGCGACATCCCCACACGTCAGCGTGGTTCGCTTGTGGCGTTTGAAACGGGTGAGAGTGTAACATACGGGCTTTTTAACGCTCAGGACAGAGGAACAATGTTTATAGGTCCGGGTGAGCAGGTTTATTCGGGTATGGTTGTCGGTGAAAATTCACGTGTTGATGATGTTGAGGTTAACGTCTGCAAGAAAAAACACGTTACAAATATGCGTGCTTCCGGCTCGGACGAGGCGCTGCGTCTTGTTCCGCACGTTGTTCTGTCGCTTGAGCAGTGCATAGAATTTATTGCGGATGATGAGCTTTTGGAGGTTACACCGAAGCATTTGAGATTACGAAAGAAAATTCTTGACAAGACACTTCGTGCAAAGGCAAGAAACAAAAACTAACTTAAAGCCGTTCCTCGATAAGTAAGCATTGCCTTAAAAACATATTTTTTGCGCCTTTCTGCGTTAAAAAAACTCGCAATCCCGACGCATATGGCAGGTTTTTGACGCAGTATGAATTGTAAAATACGGCTTCAAAACCGGTGCTCTCTTATTGAGGAGCGGCTAAAGGGGGATTTTTAAGTGGTTAATTTTGGCAACGACTGGGATGAGGTATTAAAAGGCGAATTTGAGAAAGAATACTATCTGAGGCTGCGTGCTTTTTTGAAAAACGAGTATGCCTCAAAAACCGTTTATCCGTCAATGTACGATATTTTTAATGCGCTTAAATGGACTCCTTATTCAAAAACAAAGGTTGTAATAATAGGGCAGGACCCGTATCACGGCGTAAATCAGGCGCACGGACTTGCCTTTTCGGTGAAAAAAGGCGTTGCAATTCCGCCTTCGCTTGCAAATATTTATAAAGAATTAAACCGAAGTCTGGGATGCTACATTCCCAATAACGGTTATTTGGAAAAGTGGGCACGCCAGGGGGTTTTGCTTCTTAATGCGTCGCTTACGGTTGTAAAGGATTGCGCAAATTCTCATTCGTCAATAGGGTGGGAGATATTTACAGATGACGTTATACGCTGTTTAAACAACAGAGAAGAACCTGTAATTTTTCTTTTGTGGGGCAGCTTTGCGGCAAAAAAAGCGGGGTTTATTGACAAAAACAAGCATTATGTGCTTGTAACCACGCATCCGAGTCCGCTTTCGGCTCACAGAGGATTTTTAGGCTGTAATCATTTTAAAACAGCAAACGAAATTCTTGTCAGAAACGGCAAAGAGCCGATTGACTGGCAAATAGAAAATATATAAATTTGGAGGAAAGCAATATGAGTGAATGTACGCACGATTGTTCGAGCTGCGGTGAAAATTGTTCTTCACGTGACCCGAAAAGCTTTTTGGAAAAACCGCATAATCTGAGCAATATCAAGAAGGTTATCGGCGTTGTATCGGGAAAAGGCGGCGTGGGAAAATCGCTTGTAACCGCTCTTATGTCGGTTCTTACAAGCCGTGCCGGATACAAAACCGCAATACTTGACGCTGATATCACGGGCCCTTCGGTGCCGAAAATGTTTAATCTTACAAAGCGTGCCGAAACGGACAATGACGGAATTTATCCGGTGAAATCAAAGACCGGGATTGACGTTATGAGCATAAATCTGCTTTTGGAGGACCCCACAGACCCGGTTGTCTGGAGAGGACCTGTTATCGCCGGTGCGGTAAAACAGTTCTGGACGGACGTAATCTGGGGCGATATTGATTTTATGTTTATTGATATGCCGCCGGGAACGGGTGATGTACCGCTTACGGTTTATCAGTCCATCCCGATTGACGGAATTATTGTTGTAACTTCGCCGCAGGATTTGGTATCCATGGTTGTGGGCAAGGCTGTTAAAATGGCGCAGATGCTCAATATCCCGATTTTGGGGCTTGTTGAGAATTTCAGTTATGTTTTGTGTCCCGACTGCGGCAAAAAAATTGCGGTTTTCGGCGAGAGCAAGGTTGACGGCGTTGCAAATGAGCTTGGAATTGATACCGTATGCAAAATTCCGATTGACCAAAAGCTTGCATCTGCCTGCGATAAGGGGATGATTGAGCTTTTTGAGGGCGATTGGCTTAATATGCTGCTCAAAAAAATTGTCGAATTGCAGCAGTAAAAAGGCATAAAAAAGGATAAAATTTAATAAACCGTATACAAAACGAGGTTTTTGCAAAATAAAAATAACGGTTTGTGTGACAATAAGCTCCCTTTCGCATTTTCGGATAAGGGAGCTTAATTTTGCGGTTTTGAAAACTTTTTTGCATACAGGTTTTAAAAATTCGGCTCGATTTTACAAAAAAATAAAAATTTGCCGCAAAACACTTGACTATTGTCCTGTTTTGTTGTATAATAGCAAGGTAGTGTTTGAATTGCACTGCATTAAATATTAGGAGAGGTATCGAAGTGGTCATAACGGGGCGCACTCGAAATCCAGTGATGTATTGAGAACATTTATCGGCTGAACACCGCATAAATAAAGGCTTTTTTGAAAAATTTAATATTGCTATTTTCGCAGTTCCCTCAAAAAGTTCCCTCATTTTTACGAGCTTTTTCAAACTGCTAAAATATATAAGGACGGGTATCGAAGTGGTCATAACGGGGCTGACTCGAAATCAGTTTGTCGGTAATACCGGCACGTGGGTTCGAATCCCACCCCGTCCGCCAATTACAAGGTTTTTGTTGCGAGCAAAAACCTTGTTTTTTTA
>CAKSTL010000013.1 GCA_934500875.1 uncultured Clostridia bacterium
GCGGGAGTGGCTCAGTGGTAGAGCGTCACCTTGCCAAGGTGAACGTCGCGAGTTCGAATCTCGTCTTCCGCTCCAACAAATTCCTCACACCGAAAGTGTGGGGAATTTTTAATATACATAGTTTATGCGCCATAAAGCCTTGCTTTTTTGACGCTTTAGCCGAAAGATATCGGAATTTTTCGGCTACACATAAGGGAGTTTTTTACGTGAAAAAAATCTTAAGCTACGCAAGACGTGCAATTGAAGACTACAATATGATATCGGACGGTGACAAAATTGCTGTGGGAGTATCGGGCGGAAAAGATTCGCTCATCCTTCTTAATATGTTTTATCATCTTAAAATGTTTTATCCGAAAAAATTTGAGTTTATGGGAATAACGCTTGACATGGGATATTCCGAAAGCGACTATTCGCCGGTTGAAAAAATGTGCGATGAAAAAGGCATTGAATATAAGGTTGTCAAAACTAATATAAAACAGGTTGTTTTTGATATACGAAACGAAAAAAATCCCTGCTCCCTGTGTGCAAGGCTCAGAAGCGGTGCAATAAACAGCGCCGCAAAAGAAAACGGCTGCAACAAGGTTGCGCTGGGTCATCACAACGAGGACGTTATAGAAACGTTTTTTCTCAGCCTTTTTTATGAAGGCAGAGTTAACTGTTTTTCGCCCGTTACGCACCTTGACAGAAAGGGAATTTACCTTATAAGACCGCTTATCTACACACCCGAAAGCGTTATCCGCGGTGCCGCAAAAAGGCTTAATATGCCGGTGTGCAAAAATCCCTGCCCTGCCGACGGATACACCAAACGTCAGGAAATGAAGGAATTTGTCAATGAAAAAGACCGTCTTGACCATCACTTTAAAGACAGAATTTTCAACGCCATAAAAACTTCGGGTCTGGAAGGCTGGCGGACTGAGCAAAAGGGGTAAAAATGGATAATAAAAAGGTCTTGGACGCCGCAAAAAAACTTGGAATTGAAAAAATAGGATTCTGCCCGGCAAAGGATTTTGACGAAAGCTCAAAATCAATAATCGCCGCCGCTTTTCCGTATTATACGGGCACATTTGACGGTGCAAACATTTCAAAATATTGCTTTGCGTTTGACTATCACAAGGTTATTCATTCTGTATTGGAGGCTCTTGCGCAAAACATAGGGCTTAAAAACTACAAAATTTTTTGCGATACCGGCAAAAATGACGACAGAAAAATTGCAAAAATGTGCGGTCTTGGCTTTTACGGATTAAATTCGCTCATTATTAACGAAGATTACGGCTCGTACTTTTTTATCGGTTATATTTTTTGCAATGAAGCTTTTAAGTATTCGTCAGCATTGGACAAAACCTGCAAAAAGTGCGGAGCGTGCAAGAAAAAATGTCCTGCCGGTGCAATTAACGGAGATTTTACAATTGATGCGGAAAAATGTCTTTCTGCCGTAACGCAGAAAAAAGGCAGTCTGACAGACGGCGAAATTAAGCTTATTACCGATAACAACACGGTTTTCGGGTGCGATATATGCCAGGATGTTTGCCCTCACAACAAAAACGTGAAAAAAACAAATATCGAAGAATTTTCAAATAACCTTATAACGCATCTGTCGCTTGATGATATTTCAGAGCTTTCAAACAAAGAGTTTAAGAAAAAATACGGCTGCCGTGCGTTTTCGTGGCGAGGAAAAAAGGTTTTGGAAAGAAATTTAGAGTATATAAAGAATAAAGAAAACAAAAAATAATACCGCAGTAAAATCCAATTTGAAAGCGGTGATTATTTTGAAGGTACGGGATATTATGACTAATCCTCCCATTTCGGTGTCGGGCGAAGATACCGTTTGCGAGGCGGCACGAATTATGCAGGCGCATAATATCGGCTCTGTTCCCGTTGTAAGCGAAAAAAACGAAATTAACGGCATTGTGACCGACCGTGACATTGTTTTGCGCACGGTTTCGCAGGGCAAAGACGTATGTGAGATGAAGGTTAAGGACATTATGACAACCGAGGTTGAAAAAACCGCACCCGACGCTGACGTAAAAGACGTTATAAAACAGCTTGGTACGGACAAAATCCGCCGTATTCCCGTTGTTGAAAAAAACGAGCTTGTCGGAATGCTCTCTATCGGCGATATTGCTTCTCAAAATGCGTTTAACGCCGAAATTGCAGACGCAATATGTGAAATATCAAAACAGTCAAAAATATAAATTTTCCGCTTATTTTCAAGCATTGGAAAGCAATTTCCATATGCCGCACAAACGTGCATAAACCGTTGTCGGATAAGAAAATTTTACCTTATCCGGCAGCGGTTTTATTTATATTTTTGCGTCTTGTTTTTTCACATTTCCCACGTCGGTAACAATTCTGTATCCTACGCTCTCAACCCTCTTTTTAAGACATTCTATGCACTGCGCCGCCTCATCTCCGGTGCAGATTTTATTATCGTAGAGCGAATAAAGCTTTCTTACGCTCGTGGGCGAAAGATTTGGCATAACAACGTTTGCGCCTGCCTTAAGCCCAAGCTCCCTGCCCTTAGGATTGATTGTTCCCAAGGCTGTTGTTGACGGCAAAAGCACATACGGAAACATCAACCGCAGCATTGCCAGAATTCTCAGGGTAAGACTCAGTGAGCCGCTGTCAAAATCCTTAAACGGCGTATCCTTATGCGTAATATACGGCCCTATTCCAATCATATCCGGTTCAAGTTTTTGAAGAAAACGCAAATCTTTAAGTATTGTTTCCTCTGTCTGATACGGCGAGCCGACCATAAACCCCGAGCCTGTCTGATAACCAATTTTTTTAAGATTAAAAAGGCATTGTTTTCGGTTTTCAAGGCTCATACTTTCGGGATGAAGTTTTAAATAATGCTCATTATCGGCGGTTTCGTGCCGCAAAAGATAGCGGTCTGCACCGGCGTCAAAATACTTTTTATAGCTTTCAAAGCTCTTTTCCCCGAGCGACAGCGTAACCGCACAATCGGGAAATTTTTTCTTTATTGAAGATACAATGCCGCAGATGATGTCATCCGTATAAAACATATCTTCGCCGCCCTGAAGAACAAACGTGCGAAAACCGAGCCTGTATCCCTCGCAGGCGCAATCAAGAATTTCGTCCCTGTCAAGCCTGTAGCGCAAAACGTTTTTGTTGCCGTTTCTTATTCCGCAATAGTAACAGTTGTTTTTGCAGTAATTTGAAATTTCTATAAGCCCTCTTATATAAACCTCGTCGCCGTAATGCGAGCGCCGCACCTTATCGGCACACTCAAAAAGATAACCGTCAAACCGGTCGGTTTTAAGAAGCGATAAAAACTGCTCATCACTCAAATTTTTATCGGCTAAAAGCTTGTCAACCGTTTTTTCTGATATTTCTGTGCTCAATCTGTCCACATCCTTTATTCAAATTATACTAAAAAAGTATGCATTAGTCAAGAGCATAAAAAAGGACGGCCGAAACCGTCCTCAAATTACGTTGTTTTAAGTTTTACTTAAAAGCGTTTACAATTTCCGCATCACTGTAGAAAAGAAGCAAGTCGCCCATAGGCAGCTTAATCTTAAGGTCAATCCACACAGTATCGCCGCCCGACACATTAACATCTGCGCATTTGTATTTTTCGCCCAAAGCCGCAGACAAAGACTTGTTATCCGCCTCCGAAACATCCGCCTTAATTCTGTAAACAAAGTAAGAATCGGGGTTTGTAACAAGTGTGGGATAATACGTAAGACGTGCCTTAATACCGCCGCTTTCAAGTGCTTTTTCCATATCGGAAAGCGGATTTACAAACATCTGTTTCATAGCGATTGCAAACGCATAGCTCTCGCTCGCCTTCGCACTGCTGATGCTGTTTGCATACACATAATTGGGAATACCTTTTATAATTGCGGTATAATCGCCGTAATTTTCGGGATAAGTTGCAATTTTGGTATTAAGATTTTCGTTGGTGCCGCTGCCGTCGGACGCATACGAAACCTGCGTGCCGATAAGCGAATCAAGCTGAAGGAGTATGCATGCAAATTCCTTCATTGTAATTTCTTTGTCAGCGTGAAGCTTGCCGTCTGCGTAAAGATAAATTCCGTTTGCCGCCGCATAATCGAGATATCTTTTCTGCACGTCGTTTGTCGGCAAAACATCACTGTACGAAGCGTTTGTTTCAAACTTTGCCGATTTGGTAACAAGCTTTATAAGATTGTAGCACATCTGCGAAAGCGTGTCTGAAATAACAGCGTTCTTTTCAACAAATTCTTTTGTATTGGGCACAGACGAAAGCGTTTCGCTGCGTGCAACGTAAAATTCCTTGCCGTAGTCGCAGTCAAGTTCGTTCACTGCCGAAACGTTTTTGAAAGTAAGGTTATACTGTCTTGACCCGAATCTCAAAGCCGCCCTTGCCATTTCGCCGTTTGAAATATTAGCATTTTCGTCGTATTCTCTGTCAAAAAGCATCTGGCTGCCAAACACCGCCTTGAGAATATCGCCCGAAACGGTATCGACAAAGTTTTTCATCTCCGAATTATCGCTGATTTCTCTTGAACGCACAATAAGAGCCGCCCCCTCCGCACGTGTAAGGGTGTCGTCAAGGCGGAGGTCAAGTCCGTCGTCGCCGGTCATAATTCCGTAAGTATAGCCCCATGCCGCTGCGTCCTTGTTATCAGACTGATTTGTGATAACGCTCGGTGCGCAAACGCCTTTTTTGCTTCCGCATCTCTTCCAGATAAGGTTTAAAACCTCGCCTCTGGTAATTGCCTTGTCGGGCAAAAACTGCGTTCCCGAAACGTCAAGCCCGGAATACATAATGTAGTCGTAGCCCCAGTGGCTTTCGGGAACATCAGTATAAACGACGTTTGATTTTTCATTTCCCTTGCCAATCATTTTTACAAATTCCGCTCTTGTAACAGTTCCCTCGGGGCGAAAAGTTCCGTCCTCATATCCGTTAACGGTGCCGTCGTTTACAAGAGTGTCGATATACGCCTTTCCCCAGTGACCGTCAAGGTCGGAAAAAGCAAATACGCTAAACGTCAAAGCTGATGAAACAACAACAGCAAGCGCAAGCGTCAGACTGATAATTTTTTTCATATGCAAAACCTCCGTTTTTCAAATACGCACTGTTTTCATAACCGTTTCAACCGCCTCTTTTTCGGGAGTGCAGCTTAAAAGATACACAGGCGTTGTCATCATAATATTTTCGGTAAAATCCATACATAAGTCAAGATAATCGGAAACAATAGGCTTTTTAAGCTCGTCCAGAAAGTACGAAACCGCCTTTGCGCCCGAGAGTTTTTCGATTTTGTTTTTTTCGCCCTGCTGCAAAAATACAACGGCTTTGAGCGGAGCGGAAATATTTTTGTTAATGCCGCTTGTGCCGGCGAACGGCGAGCCGAAAAGATGCGGAACACCGTTTTTAAATCTTATAACGGGCGTGTCGTCGTTGGCAATTTCGGCATTCGGAAAAAGGCTTTTCCAAAGTGCGGTATGGGTCGATTTTCCCGTTCCCGACTTTGCCGAAAATGCTATTGCACTGCCGTTTAAAACAATTGACGAAGAATGAAGCACAGCGCTTTGTTTTTTTAAGAGCGAATATGCAAAAGCCTCACCTATTGCAAAAAATGACACGTACCAAATATCCATTCCGTAAATTTTTTCACGGTTTGCAATTGAAATTTTTGCATATTTTCCGTCGCAGGACACTATATTTTTTAAAACTGCGCCCTCGCTGTCAAAACGCATTGTGCAAACGCTTTTGTCGGGCAGTGTGCAATGCTGCCACCTTTTGTACGGAACGGTTAATTTTTCTGTCGGCACCGTTATATTATCGTCAATCGAAAAGTCAATATCAAGGTCAGCATCTTCGGGAGCGCTGTCGGTAATGTAATCTTTAAAACGCTCGTTAAATTCATCAAAGTCCGCACCCGATATTCTTATATTGTAATCTGCAATTTTTATGTTCATATTTTTTCTCCGTTAACTAACAATAGGCGGGTTTAAAACCCGCCCATTAATAACGCATAAATCAGTTTTTCAATTATAAGCTCGCCTCAAGTGATGTATCAAATGTTGTAGGCTTTACCACAGCATCCTTATCAGTTGCCAAAACGTTAATGCCTCTTCTGTAGAATGTTGTAGGTGCAGTAAGCTTATCTTCTACTCTCAAATCTACAATCTCCATTGAGGGTTTTGTATATTTTTTCATCGTAATAACCTCCTTTATATGATTAAATATTTAATGTACTAAATCTAAACATTATTTGAAAGAAATGTGGATCAAGTCGCCATATACAACCCTTTTAATATTTTCGTCATGTGTGTAGGTCATATAAACTCTTGCCCAAGCCTCTTTCATACAATTCTCTGCGTTGGCATCGTCTATAATTGCAACAGCAAAATTGCCATCATCATTTGCTAATGCCTGATACCTTAAAACATCCTTACCGTCAGTGGTGTTTCCGTCCCACTCACCAACAAACGAAACTGCAACACCGAACTCATCACAATCTTTAGCATGACCATACATAGCAAACATAGGACCGGTTATATTTTCTGTTGTGCCATCTTCTTTTGCAACTGTAGCATTTTCATAAGTCGCAGCCTTATATCCGCCAACATAACTAATCTCGGGATTTTTAACAACTGTCTGCTTTGTTGTGATTTTAAGTGCAAGCTGATTAGGAGAAACATTCAACTCGTCATCAATAACAACTAAAGCATCATTTCCGGTTGGGAGTTCAACATTGATACCGGCCTCTGCCTTTGTAACTTTTACAGAAATAGCGCCGCTTTCACCAATAGCAGCAGATACAATTTCACGGTCATCTGCTATCTTAATATCAGAAAGATTAACAATTCCGCCCGCAGCTACTGTATTAGGATCTACATAAACAAGTCCCTTATTTACATCATCAACATAAACCTCAAAACTAAACTTGCCTGTAGCAGGAAGAGTTGCGCTCTCGCCGTTTGCAGCAGTTACTGCTACACCACCTGTAAAATCAGAAGCGGTTTTTGCCATTTTAATTGAAGTCGTACCTATATTTGCAGCGTCTGTTGTGTATTTAAAAACATATTTGCCGCCCTCGTTCACGGGATTAGCAGTATACTGGTTAATATAAACCGGTTCTTCTGCACTGCCTGCAAGGTATGTAACTTCATCATTTTCGGTCAAACCCGTAACAATGGTAGCAACCTCAACCTTACCCTCATTACTTCCTGCCTTATAAAGTGTTCTTGTAGAATATGTTGCCGCCGCAAACGCAGTTGACGAAGCGAGCAACGTTGTCATTGCACCGAGTGCAACAACTTTTGTTAGCAAACTTTTCTTTCTCATTAAATTCTTCCTCCCTCTTTTTTCACAACCGTTTTTCAGGTTATACAAGCCGTTTATGCCACGGCTCAAGGCAATTTTTGATGAATACATCAATTTTATTAAAAGCGTTTATTTTACGCTGATAATACGGTCGCAGAAGTCCATAACTTCTTTTCTGTGCGTTACAATGATGAGCGTTTTGTTATTCATTGCCCTAAGGCTTTTTAAAAGGCTCAGTTCCGTATCTTTATCAAGCGCACTCGTTGCCTCGTCCAACAGGAGTATATCGGCGTTGTGATAAATGGCTCTTGCGACTGCAAGCCGCTGAATCTGCCCTTCGGAAAGTCCTGCTCCGCCCTCGCCGAGCATTGTGTCAAAGCCGTTTTCAAGCTTTGAAATCTCCTTATAAATCTGTGCATTTTTTGCACATTCGATAATTTTTTCTTCGCATATTTCATTTTCCGAAAATGCGATATTATCGCAAATTGTTCCCGAAACAAGCATATTTCCCTGCGGAACATACGAAAACATTTTTCGCATAGTTTTGTCAAAAGGGATCTTGCCATTTCTGCATTTTATGTAAATTTCACCGTCTGTCGGCGAAATTATACCCAACATCAATTTCAAAAACGTGCTTTTGCCTATTCCCGACCTTCCGCTGATTGCCACAAATTCATTCTTTTTAATGTTTAAATTAAGATTTTCGAGAATTTTCTTCTTTCCGTCGTACGAAAAGCACACATTTTCAAAGCAGATTTCCTGCATATCGGCATAAATTTTTTTAATCTGCACATCTGTTTTTGCGCCGTCAGACAGCAAAAATTCATCATCAATATCAAGAATTTCCATAATTCTTTCCGCAGAGGCAAGCGCCTGGTAATACTGCGGCAAAAGTGACGAAACCGTCCTGAACGGTGCGATTGAATCGCCCACAAGCTGCAAAAGCGCCGTCAGTGTGCCGAACGTCATAACGCCCGCCGAAATCTTATATGCGCCGTACCCGAGTGCAAAATAATAACCTGCCGTAACAATGAGGTAAAACAAGATGTTTGCCGCAATACTGATGTTATTGCGTTTTAAAGCTATACGGAAATTTTTGTCCTGCAATTTTTTAAGATACGACAAAATCTTATTTTCATTGCCGAAAGACTTTATAACCAGCACATTTAAGAGAGAATCCTGCATAAATGACGATGTTTTTCCGTCGCTTTCCTGATAAAGCTTGTGCAATGCTTTAAATTTCTTTTTGTAAAGCCGTGCCGCTACGACAATGACGGGGCCTAAGATGATGCACATAAGAGCAAGAAATTTATCAAGCACAAAAAGCACATACAGGCTTAAAACAAGCCTTGATACAAGCGATATTGCCCCCGGTACAACCGTTGTGACCGAACTTGCAACCACACTTGCGTCATTATTAATTCTGTTGAGTAAATCCCCGGTGTGATACTTTGAAATTGAAAGGTAATCCTTTCGCAAAATCGAAGAAAACAAGTTTTTCTTCAAGTCTATTTTAAATTTACTTAAAACCCTGATATGTAAAAACGAAGCAAACGAATCGAGTGCAATATTTGCCGCCAAAAGTGCAACCAACCGAAGCATTTCGTAAAACAGCCTGCCTCTGAGATTGGGATTTGTTGCAGCGTCGATAACATTCTTTGAGCACAGTGCAAAATACACTGCCATAACCGAAACCGCCACCGAAACAAGCGTTAAAACCGCAAGGTACAAAAAATGCGGCGACGCACATTTTGCAATCCATTTAATTGCGGACGTGCTGTTTTTCTTCTCACTGCTGTTCATAATTATTCTTCGATAAGGCCGGCATCCGAAAGACTTTTGACAAATTCCTTCACGTCATCCTTAACCTCGGACACATCTGTTTCATACTCTTTTGCGAGCATTTCGGCAAGCTTCTGCTCCGTTACGTCCTCTTTGAGGCACTCCCACAAAAACGCACCCGTTTCGTTAAGGTTTATAATGGAAGAAAAATCCATAAAATTATCGCCCACCGGAACGACAACATAGTCGTCAATAACCTTTTTAACGATAAAACCTTCCTTAACTTTCACGGTTTAAAAGCACCTCCGAACGGTTAAATACTGATAAGCCGGCATAAAACCCCGACCATAAATATTTACGTTATCATTATAATACAACGCAAATTAAAAGTCAACCGCAACAAAACATTTTCTCAATATTTGTAAAATTCGCACATAATTTTATAAAAAAAATATTAAAAATCACAAAATGTTTGATAATTATATTGTTTCGGCTGAAATATTTGTCATTTTTTACACATCAAAAATCACATTTTCTTGCAACTTTTCACTGATTTTTGCAAACAATCGAAATCCACTCTCCGCTTTGCTTGATTCTTTCGATTGCAAAGTATTTTTTAAGAGCTTCTTCAACCTCGTCGGCACGGTTTATTATTATTCCCGACGTGATAAACGTGCCGCCTTTTTTCGTTAATTTCGCCGCCATGGGTGCGAGTGCGATAATTACATCCGCAATGATATTTGCCTCAACGACGTCGTATTTTTTAACCGATATTTTTTTAAAAAGCGATTTGTCGGACAGGACATTTCCCGACAGAACGGTGTATTTATCCTTATAAATGTTGTTGAGCGCCGCATTTTCGTACGCAATATGCACGCAGTTCGGGTCAATATCGAGCGCAGTGGCATTATCTGCACCCAGAAGCAGCGAAACAATTGACAAAATGCCGCTTCCGCAGCCGATATCAAGCACTTCATCGCCGGGATTTATAATGTTTTCAAGCTCTTCTATACACATTTTTGTGCTGTGATGAGTGCCTGTGCCGAAGCTCATTCCGGGATTGATTTTAAACACAATTCTGTCAGTTTCGGACTCCTTTTCCCACACCGGGCAAATTGTGATTTTTTTGCCGATATCAAGAATTTTAAAATATTTTTTCCAGTTATTTGCCCAGTCCTCCTCGCAGACCGACTCGGTTTCAAGGCTTAAATCGCCGAATTTTTTGTCTGTGTCAAACGATTTCAAATATGCAAGCGCCCCCTTCACGTTTGCAATATTTTCAGCGAGATATTCGTTGTCCGCAAGATAAAAAATAACCTTTGTACCACCCTTTTTCTGCTCTATAAGCTCGTCGTCAACCAAATCCCAAAACTGCTTGTTATGCTCAAGAAAGTCGTTAAAATCCGCCTCATCCTCAACCTGAGTGCCGTTTATGCCAATATTCAAAAGCTGTCCGGTAACGCTTTCTATTCCTTCACTCGTTGTATGTATTATGCTTTTTATCCAGTTCATATTTTTCCTCCGAATTTATTCTTAACAGGTTAAAGTATAGCTAAACAGACTGCGTTTGTCAAGTGACTGTATATCAAAACAGCTAAAGGGCATAATAAAATTTGTGAACCGAAGAAAAATTTGGGAGGGCTTTTGTTTTGCTGATTAACAAGGTTGAAATCTGCGGCGTGAACACATCAAAGCTTCCGGTACTTTCAAACGACGAAAAAACAAAACTGCTCGAGAAAATAAAAAACGGCGATATGACCGCCAGGGAGGAATTTGTAAAGGGAAATTTAAGACTGGTTTTATCGGTAATACAGCGCTTTAACAACCGTGGCGAAAACGTTGACGACCTGTTTCAGGTGGGATGTATCGGGCTCATTAAAGCGCTTGACAATTTTGATACAACGCTTAACGTTAAATTTTCGACATATGCCGTGCCTATGATTATAGGCGAGCTTCGGCGGTATCTGAGGGATTATCAGCCCGTGAGGGTGTCAAGGTCTTTAAGGGACACCGCATATAAGGCGCTTCAGTTTAAAGAAAAATTTGTGCGTGAAAACGAGCGCGACCCGAGCATTGAGGAAATTGCAAAGGCGCTTGAGATGAAAAAAGAGGATGTTTCGTTTGCATTGGATTCCATTCTTGCCCCCGTTTCGCTCTTTGAGCCTGTTTACAATGAGAGCGGCGACGCAATTTTTGTTATGGACCAGGTATCGGACGAAAAGAACACCGACGAAAACTGGATTGAAGAAATTTCGCTCAAGGAGGCAATGCGAAAGCTTAACGAACGTGAGCGGCACATTTTAAATCTGCGTTTTTTCAAGGGCCGCACGCAAATTGAGGTTGCAAACGAGATAGGCATATCGCAGGCACAGGTTTCAAGGCTTGAAAAGAGCGCAATCGACCATATGAAAAAATATATATAAAAGCGAAAAACCGTCTTTTTTAAGACGGTTTTTATATTTAATCCTCAAAATATCCCGATATTTTTTGTGTCGAGCGGATAAGAGCGTCGTGCGCATTTTCAAACTCGGTGTTTATATAACGGTGGTCAAATTTTTTTATAAAGTTGCCCAAATCCCCAAGGTTGCGCTCAAGATGCGAAATTTCAATTTCGTAAAGTTTTTTTGCAAATTCTTCTTTTTTTGCGCCCTCTAAATTTTTGCATCCGCTTGCCAAAAGCTTTTCAAAATGCGGAATACAAAAGCCCTTTGAATTTATAAACTTTTGCTTAAATTCCGGCTCGGTATCATAAAGATAAATAAGATTATCCATAAATTTTTCCGATATTTCATCAAGCCTTGAACATATAACGCACGAGGCGTTAAGATTTTTAAGATTTTCGCCCTCTTTGGCAATCACAGCGTCAAAACCGTCCTTCTTCTTAAAAAATCCTTTATCGGATTTTTCGGCTTTTTCAAATCCCTCCTTTAAATTTTTGATAATTTCCTGCATATGCGTCTGAGTAACAAGCGCACAGCTAAGCTTTTCGGGAGTATGGTAAATATCGCAAAAATGCTTTTTGCAAAAGCCTTTTTTGTTTGTCACCTCACGCACGTCCGGCTCCATCATACTCGCCCCGACGGTATATTCCACAAGCTTTTTTTCCTCGTCCTTCATAAAAGCGCACACCGCACACTCGCAGTTTTTATCAAATGCGTCGTTTATGGGAATTGTATATATTTTTTCTTTCAAAGCATATCACACCTTTATATTTTTTTCGTATTGCATCCCCGGAACTTCAATTTTGAAATCTTCTTTAAAAATTTTTTCCTTCGTTTCACAAGCGCACATAACAAACACCTTTTCGGCGCCGTTCTTTTTAAGAATTCTTGCACATTCGTTTGCGGTTGCGCCGGTTGTAAAAATATCGTCAATAAGCATTACCGTTTTGCCCTTTACATCAAAACTGCCGTTAAACCTATAAGCGTTTCTTATAATCCTGCGCCTTTTTGCAGCCGTCATTTTGGAAATCGGCGGAAGATCTTTGACTTTGATTAAGAGATTGTCAATATACAAACCCGGAAGCTGTTTTTCAACAATCCGTGCCACAAGGTCGGACTGATTGTACCCTCTTTGCGCAAATCTTTTGTTTCCGAGCGGCACGCAGGTTATAACGTCAGAGTAAATAAAACGGTAATCCTCCTTGAGTTTGACCAGCATAATGTGTGCAAACGTCGGCGCAAGATAAGTCATATTGTGAAACTTAAACCTGAGCATTGCCCTTCTTGTGTGACCTTTGTAATACGCTGCACACAAAGCGGAATCATAGTATTTCACATCAAAATTCCGTTTCGGGTTTTCGTTCGTAATGCATTTTGCAATGCAGCCCTCGCATATGCTCAGCGTACTTTTGTAATCAAGCATTTTTCCGCAGTGAATACATCTTTTCGGAAAGAATACGTTAAAAAGGTACTCCTTCACCCTTTTCAAAATTTTCTTTGCCGTCGCAGCCTTCATCATTTGTGCCCCTAACCTCTGTCATAATTATGTCGTCGCAAAGACCCGAATATCTTTTCGTTTCTTTGTTGTTGTCAATCATCTTTTGCATTACACTTTCGCTTCCCACAAGCACCGCAACGTTTTTTGCCCTTGTCACAGCCGTATACAAAAGATTTCTGTTTATAAGCATATACGGCCCGTCGTATACCGGTATTATCACAATTTTGAACTCGCTGCCCTGCGATTTGTGCACCGTTATCGCATATGCAAGGTCAAGCTCGTCAAGATTTTTAAAATCGTATACAACGCACCGCTCGTCCATTATCACCGTCACGTTTTTCAGCGAATGATTGATAAACTGAATATATCCCACATCACCGTTGAACACGCCGCTGCCCTCGCTGCCGTTTGAGATATCCGTCCACTTTATGTCGTAATTGTTGCGGTTTTGCATAACCTTGTCGCCCTCACGGAAGGTTATGTCGCCGAAATCCTTTTGGTTTTTCTTTATATCGAAGGGATTGATTTTCTTTTGCAGCATTGAGTTAAGATTAATTATCCCCGCAATGCCCTTTTTGTAGGGCGAAAGCACCTGAATATCAAAAGCGCCGACTCCGTATCTTTTCGGCAGCTTGTCTGTCACAAGCGAAACAATATACTCCGTCCCCTTGACCGCATCAGGAAGATTTGCGAAGAAAAAATCGGTGTTTTCGCCGTTGGATACAGGAAGTTTTCCGTTTATTATACGGTGAGCGTTGACAACAATCATACTCTTTTCGGCTTGCCTGAAAATTTCGGTAAGATATGTCGTTTTTGCAATACCGCTTTTTATAATGTCCTTTAAAACATTTCCCGGTCCCACCGACGGAAGCTGATTTATATCGCCCGCCATAATAAGGCGGCTGCCCTTTTTTATCGCCTTCAGTAGGCTTTGCATAATAAGAATGTCTACCATTGACATCTCATCCACAATTATAACGTCGTGTCCGAGCGGATTTTCCTCGTCAACGCAAAACGTAAGGTTGTCGTCGCCGTCCGAATAGCCTGCGCCCAGAAGGCGGTGAATGGTTTTTGCCTCCATACCGCATATCTGGCTCATACGCTTTGCGGCCCTTCCGGTAGGCGCTGTCAGCACCGTTTTTAAAGAGCGCATTTCCAAAAGCTTTAAAACCGTGTTTATAATCGTGGTTTTGCCCGTTCCGGGTCCGCCGGTTATAATGCTTACACCGCATTTTACAGCGTTTATAACCGCCTCTTTCTGATTGTCGGCAAGGTTTATCCCCTGCCTTTTTTCAATCTGCTCAATTTCTTTCAAGAGTTTTTTGCCGTCTTCTTCAAACGAAACGCCTGCAAGGGCGGTTATCTTTTCGGCAACGTACATTTCGGCATTGTAGTGCGCAAAATAATAAATTTTTTCTTCGTTTCCGTCCTTTTTTGAAACGATAAATTTCTGATAAATAAGCGATTCTATTGCAAATTCAATTTCCGCACCGTCAGCATTAAGAAGCCTTGAAGATTCCGAAACCAAAACGTTTCTCGGAAGATATGTATGCCCGAAAAGCGTGTTCGACTTAAGCACATACAGCGTGCCCGATTTTATTCTGTTTGCATTATCCTTTGCAAATCCCATTGAAAGCGCAATGCCATCGGCGGTTTTAAAGCCCACTCCGTCAATTTCGTCGCACAGAATGTACGGATTTTGCTTTATAAACTCCACTGCGCCCGAGCCGATTTTCTTATAAATTTTTGCCGCAAGATTTACCGATACCGAATACTGCTGCAAAAACATAACAAGCTGGGACGCACCCATTTTTTCAATATAGCTTTGGCTTATAATGATGGCCTTGTTCGGGCTTATTCCGTTTATTTGCGCAAGCTTTAAAGGATGATTTTCTATTACGTCCAGCGTATCATCGCCGAACATTTCAACAATTTTTTTAGCCGTCGCCTCTCTTACGCCCTTTATAATTCCGCTTGAAAGATACTTTAAAATTGCGCTCTTTCCCTTTGGTGCGCACTTTTCATACGTTTCTGTTTTAAACTGCTCGCCGTATGTCTGATGATTTACCCATCTTCCCGAAATTTTGAGCCTGTCGCCCTCGGCAACCGACGGCATATACCCTACTGCGGTAAACGTTATATCCTCCGTTTCAAATTCCGCAATCGTATAGCCGTTATCTTCGTTCTGATATATAATTTCGGCAACAGAGCCGACATAGCTTTCAAGCGGTGCTTCTGCCATTTTATCAATCCTTTTGAAAATACTTTCTTAAATTACAACAATTTTAATTATAGCTTTTTTAAGCTTTAAAGTCAATATATTGACATTTTTTTGACTGGATGTTATACTTGTACGGAGTTTGTAATTGGAAAGGATACTTATTTTTATGCGTATGAGAAAGAAAAAGCACAGAGAGGATCGTCTTTTGCTGTGCTCGGATTACATAATAGATGATTTTGAAAACATTAAAAACGGAATTTCGCACATTTTTGACAACGAAAATCCCGTTTTTCTTGAAATCGGCTGCGGAAAAGGAAGGTTTATAACCGAAACCGCACTGAAAAATCCCGATATAAATTTTATTGCGGCGGAAAAAAATCTTGACGTGCTTTTGCTTGCGGCGGAAAAAATCAAAAGCGCCGGCATAAAAAACGTAAGATTTTTGCCCGGCGACGCACTCGCCTTTGCAGAATATAACGGCGGAAAAACGTTTGAGCGCATTTACATAAACTTTTGCGACCCGTGGAAGAAAAATCGCTATGCAAAAAGAAGGCTTACACACAAAAACTTTCTTTCGATTTACAAAAAAATACTCAAAGACGGCGGAGAAGTTCACTTTAAAACCGATAACGCAAGCCTTTTTGAGTTTTCGCTCAATTCGTTTTCCGATTTCGGGCTTCGTATGAAAAACATCACATTAGACCTTCACAACAGCGGATTTGAAGGAAACGTTATGACCGAATACGAACAGCTTTTTTCCGACAAGGGTCAGCCCATTTACCGCTGCGAGGCTGTATTTTAAAAAATTTAAAAAGCCTTTATATCCGGCGTTTTCTAACCTGATATAAAGGCAATTTTTATATCTGTTTTTTAACAATTGTATAATCGTCGCCGAAGCGGAAATACGGGCATTTTCCGTATGACGCAAAACGGTAATATTCGTCCTCGTCAATATTTGCAATGCACACATATTCTTCATAATCTTCGTCATATACAAAATTCATACAATTGTCGCACTTAAAACCATCGTTTGCCATATAAAAACTTCTTTCACAACTGAATTTTTATTCATTTTACCAAAAAATATGCCTTTTTGTCAATATTTTATAATGCAAAAGAGAATAATAAAAAATGAATAAGGAAAAAACTGTAGACATTTCAAAATTTTACTGTTATAATAAAAAGGCAGGTGCCGTTTGCGCTCTGCACTAAACTTGAATATTAGGAGAATAATATGGACATTTTTTCGGTATTGACGCTCATAGGCGGACTTGCGCTGTTTCTTTACGGAATGGATTCTATGGGGGACGGCTTAAAAAAACTGTCGGGAGGACGTCTTGAAAACATTCTTGAACGCCTTACCTCAAACAGGGCAAAAGGATTTTTGCTCGGTCTTGCGGTAACCGCCGTAATTCAAAGCTCGTCCGCAACCACCGTTATGCTGGTGGGATTTGTAAACTCGGGAATTATGAAACTTTCGCAGACAATCAGCATAATTATGGGCGCAAATATCGGCACAACAGTGACCGCCTGGATTTTGAGCCTCTCGGGCATAAGCGGAGAAAGCTTCTGGATAAAAATTTTAAAACCGTCGTCTTTTACTCCTATTCTTGCCGTAATAGGTTTTATTATGACAATGTCCGCAAACTCAAAAAGAAAAAATATCGGTCAGATTCTTATAGGCTTTGCAATTCTGATGTTCGGAATGGAAACAATGAGCGGCTCTATGGACGGTCTTAAAGGCAGCCCCGCTTTTGCAAAAATGCTTATAATGTTTTCAAACCCCGTAATGGGAATACTTGTCGGCACGCTTCTTACGGCAATAATTCAGTCAAGCTCGGCGTCCGTCGGAATTTTGCAGGCGCTCTCGCTTACCGGTACAATTCCGTTTTCAACCGCTCTTCCGATTATTCTCGGTCAGAATATCGGCACAACCATAACCCCCGTGCTTTCGTCAATTAACGGAAACACAAGTTCAAAAAGGGTTGCAACATCCTGCGTTTATATTAAAATGATTGGCGTTGTGATATTTGCCGTCTTGTTCTATACAATAAATATGTTTGTCGGTTTTTCCTTTATGGAAATGCGTGTAAGCGCACTCTCAATTGCGATTATACACACTGCGTTCAACATATTTTCAACCGTTATTTTAATGCCGTTCTGCAAATCGATTGAAAAACTTTCCGTTGCAACAATAAAATCAAACGGTGATGATGAAGAAAACAAATTTGCAATGCTTGACGCACGTTTTCTTTCCTCTCCTGCGTTTGCGCTTAAGCACTGCCAGGAATATGTTTATCAGATGGCGGATATTGCAAAAGAATCCATAGAAAAATCAATCGGGCTTTTAACCGAATTTGACAGCGCCGATGCATCATATATTGCAAAGGCTGAAAAAAACATCGACAAATACGAAGACAAAATAGGAACATATCTTGTGGAGCTGAGCAGCCAAAACTTAAGCCACGAAGAAAGCAAAGAAACTTCCGAACTTCTGCACTGCATAGGCGATTTTGAGAGAATGGGCGACCACGCACTCAACATTATGCAGACCGCAGAGGAAATAAAAGAAAAAAATATTGAATTTTCGCCCGACGCAAAAAAAGAAGTCGAGGTTATGTCGTCGGCGGTTAAGGATATTGTAAATCTTGCCGTTCACGCATTTGAAGAAAAGGACATTGAGCTTGCAACAAGGGTTGAACCGCTCGAGCAGGTTGTTGACAAGCTTAAGCTTACGCTTAAGTCAAACCACATAGAAAGGCTTCAGAGGGGCGAATGTACCACAAATATGGGATTTGTGTTCTCTGATATAATCACCAATTTCGAGCGCATTGCAGACCACTGCTCAAATATTGCGGTAAGCCTTATCCAATCGGAGAAAGAAGGCATTGAGGCGCACGAATATCTGCACAATATAAAGCACGATAATTTTGCCTTTGACAACCTCTATGACGCATACAAGAAAAAATATAATGTAAAAAAGGTGAAAAAAGCAGAAAATTAACCGCATCTTTACCGCATTTTATGGTACAATTACTTTCAGGGAAATTTTTTTAAAACCCGGGGAGTGTATGAAAAATGCGCAAATCATACAAAATCATAAAAAATACCATCATAACAGGCGCAATTATATGCGCCTGCTTTGTGTTGTGTCTGGTTATACACAGCCGTTTCAGAACAGATATGCTTATTCCTGCCGTGTTTGTTCTCGGAACGTTTTTAACCTCATTTATAACCGAGGGATACATATACGGAATTATGTCGGCTCTTGCAAGCGTTCTTGCTGTTAACTTTGCGTTTACCTTTCCGTTTTTCAAGGTGAACTTTACAATACCCGAAAATCTTGCCTCGGCAGTAATTCTTATTATAATCACGCTTATGACCTGCGCCCTTACGGCAAAGCTAAAAAAACAGGAGCAGATAAAGGCTGAAAGCGAAAAAGAGCGGATGAGGGCTAATCTTCTGCGTGCAATATCTCACGATTTGCGCACGCCGCTTACCACAATTTACGGCTCAAGCTCGGCGCTTATAGATAACGGAGAAAACTTTACGCATAAGCAGCGGGAAGAAATGCTTGAAGGCATATGTCAGGATGCGCAATGGCTGTCGAGAATGGTCGAAAACCTTCTTTCCATTACACGGCTTGACAAGGGAAATGTAAAAATAATTAAAACTCCCACTGCTCTTGACGAGCTTATTGATTCGGTGCTTTTAAAATTTGCAAAACGCTATCCCGGATGTGATGTTGAAATAAACATCCCTGAAGATTTTGTAATAATTCCTATGGACGCTGTACTGATTGAACAGGTGCTTATAAACATTCTGGAAAACGCAGTGCGTCACGCCAAAGGTATGACTCACCTTGAGCTTTCGGTTTCGGCAAGAGCAAACAAGGCGGTTTTTAAAATTTCGGACAACGGCTGCGGTATTCTGCCCGAACGAATGAAAAATCTATTTACCGGATGTTATGCGAACACCGCCTCGCTCTCGGACAGAACAAAGGACAATGCCGGAATAGGACTCAGCGTATGCGCAACCATTATAAAAGCTCACGGCGGCGAGATAAAGGCTGAAAACGCACCTTCGGGCGGCGCTGTCTTTAGCTTTTCTCTCGATATGGAGGGTTTTGACGATGAACAATAAGTATAAAATTCTTATTATAGAAGACGAAAAAAACATAAGCAATCTTGTGTCGGCGCTTCTTGAGGCAAACGGCTACAAAACGCTTTCGGCAAGAACGGCGGCGGACGGCAGCACTATGTTTGTTTCGCACCGCCCCGATTTGATAATTTTAGACCTGGGGCTTCCCGACATTGACGGAATGTGCCTTCTTGACAAAATACGTCAGACTTCGCTGACGCCGGTTATCGTGCTGTCGGCACGAACGCAGGAGGGGGACAAGGTTAAGGCTCTTGATATGGGCGCAAACGATTATGTGACAAAACCTTTCGGTTCGGCAGAGCTTGTCGCACGTGTGCGCTCGGTCTTAAGAAGCACCCACTACAGCAGCGATACAGGTCTTTTAAAGGGTGGAAAATTCGAGCTTGACGGTCTTGTAATCGACTATGACGCACGCCGTGTTTTTATTGACAAAGCCGAAATAAAGCTTACTCAGACCGAATACAACATCATTGCGCTTTTGTCGGAACATTCGGGAAAAGTTCTGACATATTCGTTCATCATAAAATCAATCTGGGGCTACAACGATTTGGGCAGCACAAAGAGGCTTCAGGTTAATATGGCAAATATCAGAAAAAAGTTCGGCGCAAAACCGGGAAAAAAGAATTATATTGTAAACGAGCTTGGCGTCGGATACAGGATGTGCGACAATTACATATAGTTGGGTTTAAACTAAAAAATCGGGGTTATGTTTGCCGTTCCCCGATTTTTTTATTTATTTAAAGCTTTTTCTGCAAGAAGTATTGCCGAAACCGATTTTCCGTCGCATATTTCGCCGTTTTCAACCATTTTTACAGCGTCGCAGAATTTAACCTTATAAACGTCAAGATATTCGTCCTCGTCAAGCTTTTGACCCACGCTTTCAAGCCCTTTTGCAAGATACGCATAAATCGTTTCGCTGCAAAATCCCGGCGACGAATAAAACTTTCCGAGAAGCGAAAAACTCTTTGCCGTCATTCCGACCTCCTCCAAAAGCTCTCTTTTTCCGCACTCAAGAGGGTCCTCCCCGTATTCAAGCTTGCCTGCCGGAAGCTCTGTGATAACGCTTTCATACGGCTTTCTGAACTGCTTTACAAGGTAAATAAACCCGTCGTCATACGCAACAATGCACACACCGCCGGGGTGCCTTACAAGCTCTCTTGTTGCGGTTTTTCCGCCGCAAAGCTTAACGGTATCCACACTGACGTCAATAATACGTCCTTTAAAAATATGCTCGGTGGAAACCGTTTTTTCTTCAAATATCATAAAAGCTATTCTTCCCTTCGGTTTAAAATATAGTTTACCGACATTACGCACAAAATTCCGAAAACCACTCCGCAGGCAAGAAACATAACGATAATGCCCGTAACGCTTTCTCTGTTTTCGGCAATGGGCGGTTTGTCGGACAAATCAGACTTATTTTTGTTGAAGAAAACCACATAATCGTCCATATGCCTGTTAATTTCAAACTTTTCGCCGCCTGCGTCTATTGCGTAAACCAAGCCGTTCGAGTATTCATATTCGCTGCGTGCGCCGTCGGAATGTATGTAATAGCCGAGCGATAAAAGCTCGCTCATACAGTCGCGGTTTTTAAGCTCCTCAGGAATTTTCACCTTTGCGCTTTTCGAGGTATTGTCCACCATAAAAGCGTCTGAACTCACACGGTACTCGCCGTTTGAATAATCAAGTGCGACAATAATATTATCCCCCATCTGCGGATTGTTATAATTGTCGGCATGCTCAACACAGTAGCCGTATTTAAATTTTGCAACACTTAAAGTATCGGGAATGGCAGCGTTTGCCGGCTGCTTTACGCTGTAACCTTTTGTAAGCTCAAATTCGTTGTCGGTTATGTTTGAGATTGTAGCAAGGATAACGTACTGCGCATTGCTGCCGATAAGAGAATCGACTGCGTTTTTTGCATATGCGCAAAGTGATGTCATAATAAATGCAGCTGTAAAAAATGACACAATTTTTTTAATCATCTCAATCACCCTTACAATTTATTTTATTTGTGTAACAATTCCCGTCGTTTCTATATATTTGCTTGAAAAAACAACGTTTGAAAACACGCCCACCTGATATGCGCCGTCTAAAAAATACCCGGTGTCGTTTGAAATTCCGCTTCCCTTTACCGTAATGTAAACGTCGTACCTGTCGGGAATTTCAACCTCCTCCGACAAGCTGCCGTCCGCCATATTTACAAATTCTTTTGCGGTTTCAACTTTTTTGTCAATAATTTTTCCTATTTTCTTTTTTGTGGTTTTTTCGGTAAGATTATCGCCGATTCTCAGTGCGTCCGCAGAGGTTTCCCTGATTGCCTTAATCTTCATAACATAGGTAATTTCGTCGTTTGCGGAGCCTACATTTTTTTGCGCCGAAAAACCGAATTTAAAGCATACTGCGGCAAGCGACACAACCACAATCAGAATTGCCAGCAAGTCCACAATGTTTATTTTTCCGAAAATTCTTCCCTTTTCGTCTGTTATCATATTAAATATGCCTCCTTATTTTCCGTCGCTCACCGAAATTATATACCCGTGACCCACATAATTTTTCGACTTCATATGAAGCTGTTTTCCGACTTTTATTTCCTGTGTTGCAAAAAGAATTTCGTCGTCGGTATAAGTTGTGGGCACACCCGAAATTGTAAGATATACATCCTTTCGTTTTTCAAAGGACGATTGAACAAATTTGCCGTTTTCGGTATCTTCTCTCGTTTCAACGTTATTTTTTATCTCAACCTTTGAAACCTTTCCGAGATAGCCGCCCTTAACGCCGTCGGTTATTTTGTCGCCCTCTTTGAAAACGTCAAGATAATCGTCCGGCAGCGATTTTAATTCCACAACATATGAAACCTCGGGAACATTATATGCTTTTTTTGAATTTGCCGAAAAATATTTCACCACAAAAACTATTGCCGCTATGACAGCCAAAATTATAAGTATGTCAATTGTGCTTATTTTTCTTTTCATCTTATTTTCTCCTTTTTGCAAAAACCTCGTCATAAACGCCTTCTATAAGCCCTGTTACCCGTTTGGCGGTAAACTCGTTTTCAAAAATTTCTCTGCTTTTTCTGCAAAGCTCTTTATACAGCGCACCATCGTCCATAACAAGCTTTACCTTTTCAAAAAGCGCCTTATAATCCTTTACCGGTACCAAAAATCCGTTTTCGCCGTCCTTTATAACCCCGGGATTTCCGCCGAAATCGCTCACAACCGCCGGAATACCAAGACTCATTCCTTCGAGAAGTGAAAGGCTTGTCGCCTCTGTTCCGAACGAAAAATTAAGGTTTAAATCGGTTATGTTGTTAAGAGCCTCAATATCCTTTACAAAGCCTGCCGCAATAACGTTATCCCAAAGATTGAGATTTGAAATTTCTTTTCTTATTTCGCCCTCATATTCGCCCGTACCTGCAATTATAAGCCTGAAATTTCTTTTCTCGTCAGCCAAAAGACGCATTGCCTTAAGAATGTATGTGTGTCCCTTTACGTAGGTAAGACGTGCCGCAATCGTTATGACAAACTCATCATTTATGCCGTATTCCGACTTGATTTGCTTTATTTTTTCGCTGTCATATCTTCTAAGTGCGTCAACGCCGTTTTTTATAACGGTTATCTTTTTTTCGGATACTCCCGTTTTTATAAGATTATCCTTTGCAGCCTGTGCAACGGCGATAATTTTATCTGCAAAAAAATTATTTACGGCACCGTTTATAAGCTTTCCTATACCCTTTGAAATTTTTTTCGGCGGGTCAAACACACTGTGACGGGTGTAAATAACTTTTGCTCCCGAAAACCGTGCGGCAATTCTTGCACTCATTGCTGCGTGTGCGTGAACAATGTCGGGTTTAAGGTTGTCAAAAACCTTTTTAAGGCTCTTTATACCGCCGATATCAAGCGATTTGTCGCTTATGCCGTCAACCTCAATATATTTTCCGCCGGCTGCTTTTATTTCGGGAATGAGAAGGCTTTTGGGCGGAACTATCACCGTTACGTCAAACCTTTTTTTATCGTAATGCTTTAAAAAGGTAAGAATACATTTTCCCGCCCCTCCGATATTTGCGTCGGACGTAACGTTTATCACTTTAATCATCCGTTTCCTCCTTTTGCAAAATCAGAACCGAGCTTTCGCACAAGCCGAGAAACATAAAAAACATCATTACTATTCGGTTGTTGTACCACACGTTATCGAATGCGCCCTGAACAAGATATCCCATAACGCCTGCCGCAAGGGCTGTGCATATTGCCTTTGCATAACCCTTTTTTGCGCCCGAAACTGCCGAAATGACGTCTTTTAAAAGCACAATTACCATTGATACAAAAACTAAAATTCCGAGTATTCCGTTTTCGGCAATAATTTGCAGATAAAGGTTATGCGAATGAGGCGCAACAATCGAAGCATACGCATAATGGGGATAAATCATATTGAATGCGTCAATCCCCGGTCCTATTCCGCAAAACCAATAATCTTTGAGCATTCTGATTGTTCCGAACCAGATATATACACGGTATGAGGTTGAGGTGTCCGAAACATCACCGATTGAAAGAAATCTGTTTACTATGCTCTGCGGCATAACGAGCGGCGACAAAAGCGCAAGCACAATGCCGAACCATATAAACCTTCTGTCGTAAAACGAGATAAAAATTACCGCCGCCGCAATAAGCCCGAGCCAGTTTCCTCTCGAATAGGTAAACACCATACAAAGAAGAAGCGCAGCAAGCGGCACAAAATTTACAATCCTGTTTCCGATTTTCGGCGCACCCCACACAAATGCGCACACGGCAGGAATCATCAGAAGAAGGTATTCTCCCAGAACATTCGGATTTCCGAATGTTGAAACAACCCTTGTTTCGATATCTGTAAACATTTCGGTATCAATCCACGTTGTACCCTCGGCAAAGCCGAACACATACTGATAAATGCCGTACATTGCAACAAAGAACGCAGAAAGCGTCATAATCGATATCAGAAGATACAAGCTTTTTTTGCTTGTAACTGTATTTGTAATTATAAAATATCCTGCCATAAAAACAAAATAAACCATAAATATTTTAATACTGCTTTCTCTTGCAAACGATGTAACGGACGAAATCAGCATTACCAGCGCAAAAAGCACTATAAAAACATCAAGGTTTGTTTTTTTAAATTTAAAATTTTCATCATACGCAAGCTTTAAAACAAATGACAAAAACGCAAGAAGCATAAGACCGACCACCGCCATTGTGGGCAGAAACGCAAACGCAGCAACCGCAATATAAACGCCTGTTTTAAAGTTAATCATAACTGCGATAATTCCGCATACCGAAACTGCTGCCGCCAAAACATAAAGCGGCGGAACGAATGCGCCCACCACTCCGAAAACTGCGCCGGCGACCGCAAACACTGACAGGCAAAACAGAGTCGGTTTTATTGTATACGCATTTTCGTCAACGTTAATTCCGAAATACAGCATTGTCTTTTTTACAACGACGCTGTTTTTGAAAACCGACGCCGCCGACAGATTAACCATAATCAAAACTGCCGCAAAAATTGCCGTAATCAGGGCAAAAATGCTGCCTGCCGAGCCTGAGAACATCATTATAACTTCATACACAACCGAAAGCGAAAGCAAAAACATTCCGAAACAGCGGACGGATATATTGAAAATATTATTGTAAAGCCACAAAACGCCGTTTATAATAACAGATTTTTTCAAAAGCGAAAAAACAAATTTTACAATGTGCGAAAAGCCTCTGCACAGCCAAAGAAGAGCGGCTGCAATTTTGCTTTGCATAGCGGTTTTGCTCACATTATAAGGCTTTGTAAAAAATTTTACAAAAAAGCTGTTTTTGGAATCTTTGCTTATAATTTTTTTAAAAAACTCCTGAACTTTTTTAAGAAAGCTTTCGTTAAAGCAGGCGGCAAACCAACCGAAAAACCTTGACAAATATGCTAAAACAAAACTTTTTTCCACTGTTTACCCCTCCTTTGAAAACCTTTTAAGAACGGTTTTTAATATTGTAAAAAATTCTTCCGATTTTAATATTATGCACATTAAAACGTAAACGCACGCACCCAAAGCCGCAGGTACGAAAAGGTTCAGATATTTATTTGAAACAACAATTTCTTTTTTAAAAAACATTACGGCGGCGCTCATAACAATTGCCGAAATCACACTTTTTGCAAACGAGATAAAAAGCTCTTTTGTAAAAATGTTTTTCACCCTTTTTCCAAGCAAAACAAGCAATCCGAAGCCGATAACGTTAGCCGCAGCCGACGCAGCAAACGCAAGACCTTCAAGCCCCGTTTTTATAAACAAAACCGACACAACCGACAGTGCAATGTTTACGCATATGCCAAACACCGAGGCACGCATGGGGGTTTTTCCGTCCTGAAGCGCATAAAACGCCTTGTTCATAACCTCGTTTATGCCGAAGCCTATCATACCCAAAGAGTAGAAAAACAGCGCCGACGAGGTGAGGGCTGTTGACGAAGAATCAAACGCACCTCTTTCATAGAACACGCTTATAATCGGCGTTGACAGCAGCATAAATCCTGCCATTACCGGTGCAATGATAAACACAACAAACCTTACCGATTTTCTTACAACGCTTGCAAACGACTGCATATCGCCCGCCGCAGCGAACCGTGAAAGCGACGGAAACGTAAGGTTTGTTATAGTGTAGGTAAACACCCCGACGAGGATTATATAAAGCTTATTTGCATAATCGAGCGCCGGAACAGCCGCCCCGTTGTTCAAACCCGACGCAAGATTAATGTTAATCATTGCGTTAATCGGCTGCACCCAAGCGCTTACGATAATCGGAAGCGCAAGAAGGCACACCCTTTTTATGTTTTCATCACCAAACGGATTTTTAATTTTTAAGCGGTATTTCATCTTCATAAGGGACGGAATCTGAATGACAATCTGCAAAATCCACCCTGTAAGCATAGCCGCCGCAATGCCCCAAACACCGAATTTATCGCCGAAAATAACGATATATAAAATTAAAAAGGCATTTGACACAAGCGAAATAAGCGCAGGAATGACAAATTCGCCGTCGGACTGCAAAATTCCGACAAAACAATACGCAACGCCCGTTATAAAGATTGCCGGGAAAAGAATTTTAACAAGGCTTGCCGCCAGATTAAGCTTTTCGCCGTCAAGCCCGCCTGCAATAATGTGAACGACGGTTTTTGAAAACAATATGCCGAAAACCACCATAACAAGCGTTACTATGGACACAAGCGTAATGAATTTGTTTGAAAAATCCTGTGCTTTTTTTCTTTCGTCCTTTTGCAAAAATTCATTGTAAATCGGTATAAACGCCGCAGTTACGGCAGTTCCGAGGGCAATGTCAAAAAACAGAAGGGGAATTCTTGAGGCGGTCGAAAACGCAATTGCGCTGACGCTTTCGGTGCCGTAAAGATATGCTATAAGCATATCTCTTATCATACCGAAAAGCTTTGATAAAAGCATGGCCGCTGACACGATTATCGCCGTAACCGCCGCATTTTTTGTCTTGTTTCGGGAAATTTTCATAATTATTTATCTCTCAGATAATCCTTGAAAAGCTCCTCTAAAATTTCATCTCTTTCAAGCTTTGAAATAAGGCTTCTGGCATTGTTGTAGCTTGTAATGTAGGTTGGGTCGCCCGACATAATGTATCCCACAAGCTGGCTGATTGGATTATAGCCCTTAATTTTAAGCGCTTCATATACCGCAGACAGCGTTTCTTTTATAAGCGCCTGTTTGTCTACACTGCCGTTAAACACCATTGTTTCGTTAAAATCCATAATCCTTACCTCCTTAAAATTTTAAAAGTTTTTGCCGGATTTAATCTTTTGTCCGATTATCTTAACTGTGCGCCCGTTTTTTCAAACAGCTGTCTTACGGTTTTGTCGAATACGTCTGAAATTTCGTCATCTGTAAGAGTTCTGTCGTCGGCACGGTAGATAATTGAAAATGCAAGGCTCTTTTTGCCGCTTTCAATCTGCTCGCCCTTGTAAACGTCGAAAAGCTTAACGTCCTCAAGAATTTTGCCCGAGCATTTTTTAATAATTTTTTCAATTTCGCCAACCGTTACGCCGTCATCAGCCAGAAGCGCCATATCCCTTGTAACCGCAGGGAATTTCGGAAGCGCCTTATACTGAATGTTGCTGTTTGCAAGCTCGTTTAACTCTCTTATGTCAAGCACTGCAACATAAGATTTTGCGCCTACCGAATAATTTTTTGCAACGGTAGGATGAATTTCGCCTATAACGCCTATTTTTTTGCCTCTGCAAATAATATTTGCGCACCTTCCGGGGTGGAAGGTTGTGTTGTTGCTCTCTGCCTCAAACTCATAATTTTTAATGTTAAGGCTGTCGAGAATACTTTCAACACTGCCCTTTAAATCGTAAAAATCGTAGTTTCCGTACATTCCGAGGCAGATTTCCTTGCGCTCGTCGGGAAGCTTTTCGCCTTCAACCGGGAGGTAAACCTTTGCAATTTCAAAGAATTTGCCCTGCGGCGTGCGCTGATTGTAGTTATACGAAACAGTGTCCATCATTGACGGAATAAGCGTTGTGCGCATAATGGAACAATCTTTTCCGAGCGGATTTTTTATAACAACGGGATTTTTAATGCTTTCGTCGTTGGTGTTGATTTTGTCGAATATATCAGGCGATACAAACGAAAATGTCATAATCTCGTAATGCCCCTGCGCAATGGCGGTTTCTTCAATTTTGTTAACCAGCTTCTGCTCTCTTGTTTTCATTCCCTGGGTGGTTTCGCCCCTGAGCGGCGACGACTCTATTTTGTCGTAACCGTAAATTCTTGCAACCTCTTCGGCAATATCCGCCTCGCCTTCAACGTCTGCACGGAAGGTTGGAACGGTAATTTTGTCGCCGTCAATTTTAAATTCAAATGCGGTAAGAATTTTTACCATTTCTTCCTTTGAAATATCGGTACCAAGGAAGGAATTGATATAATCGGGTCTGAACGGAAGTATATGCGGTTTTTTATTTGAATTGTCAACATCAATTATTCCCGATACAACCTCGCCCGCGCCGAGCATTTCAACAAGCTCGCACGCACGGTTAAGAGCGCCGATAACATTTTCGGGGTCAAGACCCTTTTCATAGCGTGACGAAGCCTCTGTTCTGAGTCCGAGTTTTTTTGCGGTGATACGAACATTTGCGCCGTCAAAGCACGCCGATTCAAAAAGAAGAGTTTTTGTCGTATCTTCGATTTCGCTGTTAAGACCGCCCATAACGCCGGCAACCGCAACGCTTTTTTCTGCGTCGCAGATAACAAGCATAGAATCGTCAAGTTTTCTTTCCTGTTCGTCAAGAGTTGTCATAATCTCGCCGTTTTTTGCTTTGCGCACAACTATTTTATGACCCGCAACGTTGTCAAGGTCAAATGCGTGCATAGGCTGACCGTATTCCAAAAGAACATAGTTTGTGATATCGACAATATTGTTAATGCTTCTTATACCGCTGAGCTTAAGCCTGTCCGCAAGCCACTTGGGACTGGGCGCAATTTTAACATTTTTTACAACACGTGCCGCATAACGTATACAATCTTTGGTGTCAATAACTTCAACGCTTGCATAATCTTCAATTTTATCGTCTGTTTCGTGTACCTCGGGGGTGTCGATTTTAAGCGGTTTGTCAAACGTTACAGCCGCCTCCCTTGCAATTCCGAGCACGCTGAAACAATCTGCCCTGTTAGGCGTTATTTCAAACTCAACAACGTCCTCGTCAAGACCGAAAATCTCTTTAACGTCCATACCGAGCGGATACTCTCTGTCAAAAATAAGTATGCCGTCCTCTATAGCATAAGGTGCGTCCTCAAGCGTTAAATTAAGCTCGCCGATTGAGCAGAGCATACCAAACGATTCAACGCCCCTTAATTTTCCTTTTTTAATAACAATTCCGCCCGGAAGATGAGAACCGCAGAGCGCAACGGGAACAAAATCGCCCTCGTTTACGTTCTTTGCGCCGGTTACAATCTGCAAAACCTCGCTTCCGACGTCAACGGAACAAATAACAAGCTTATCTGCGTCGGGGTGCTTTTCTATTTTCAGAATTTTGCCCACAACAACCTTTTCTATTTCTTCGCCCGCATTTTCAACGCCCTCAACCTTTGAGCCGGACATTGTCATTGCGTGCGCAAATTCTTCTGCGGAAACACCGCTTATATCAACATAATCATTAAGCCAACTTATCGGAAATTTCATTGTCGTTTACCCTCCCTTAAAACTGTTTCAAAAATCTTAAATCGTTCTCATACAAAAGACGCATATCGTCTATGTTGTACGAGCGCATAACAATACGCTCAAGACCGATACCGAAGGCAAAACCGCTGTAAATTTCAGGGTCTATTCCGCATTCTCTCAAAACCTTCGGGTGCACCATACCTGCGCCGAGAACCTCTATAAAACCTTCTTTTTTGCACACTCTGCAACCCTTGCCGCCGCACACAAAGCACGAAACGTCAACCTCTGCGCTCGGCTCGGTAAACGGAAAATGGTGCGGACGCAGACGTATTTTAACGTCGTCGCCGTAGAGCTTTTTCATAAACAGTTCCAAAGTTCCTTTCAAATCGCCCATTGTAATGCCCTTGTCAACCACAAGACCCTCAAGCTGGTGGAAAACGGGCGAATGGGTTGCGTCAACAGCGTCGCTTCTGAACACTCTGCCCGGAGATATAACTCTTATCGGCGGTTTGGTTTTTTCCATAACACGCACCTGAACAGAAGAAGTCTGCGTTCTTAAAACGACATCATCATTAATGTAGAATGTATCCTGCGTATCCCTGGAGGGGTGGTTTTTAGGAATGTTGAGCGCCTCAAAGTTATAATAATCAAGTTCAACCTCGGGGCCTTCCGCAATTGAAAATCCCATACCCATAAAGATATCCTCAAGCTGTTTTCTCACAATGGTAAGCGGATGAGCCGAGCCGATATCGCTTTTTTTGCCGGGCATGGTAACGTCTATAACCTCTTTTTTGAGCTTTTCCTGCAAAACCTTTTCCTGTATTGCCTCTTTTTTTTCGGCAAGACCGTTTTCAATGCGTGCCCTTATTTCGTTTGCAAGAGCGCCCACTTCACGTCTTTCGTCGGCGGCAACCGAGCCGAGATTTTTCAAAACGCCGGTAATTTCGCCTTTTTTTCCGAGATATTTTACTCTGAAGCTTTCAAGCTCCTCCATTTTTTCGGAATTTTCCAAAGCTTTCAAAGCTTCCGATTTAATTTTTTCAAGTAGTTGTTTCACCTTTATATAACTCCTTCCAAGGTAATTTACGTAAACTTAATTTATCCCTACATTGTAACATAATTTTTTTAATTTTGCAACATATTTTAAAAAGCGCCGAACAAAAAACTGTTCATTTCACGCAAAAATGCGCTTTTTTCGTATTTTTTAAGAATTCTGTCTGCCTCATCCCTGTGATAAACAAGCAGCTCGGTAGCTTTTTTTCGTCCGAGAAGGTTTATAAAGTTCGGCGTTTTTTCATCCTCTTCCTTTATTTTATCCTCCTGCTCGTCCTCAAAATCGTCCCTTATCTGAAACGCCGTTCCTATGTGACGGGCATAATTTTCAATATTTTCAATATCCTCTTTTCCGGCATTTGCAATGTGCGCACCTGCAAGAGCCGCCGCCGTAATAAGCGCAGTGGTTTTATATTCGATAAGCCTTTCGACGTCGCTTAGCGAAATATCTTTTTTGCTCATTAAATCAATATCGATAAGCTGACCCTTTATCATACCGAAAATGCCTGATCTTTTTGCAATTTCGTATGCGGCAAACTTTTCACCGTCGCCGCCCGTAAGTATACTTTTGAGCATAACCTCATACGCAAGGTTTAAAAGCGAATCGCCGCAAAGCACGCCCTTTGCCTCGCCGTACTTTTTGTGACAGCTCAGCCTTCCCCTTCTGTAATCGTCGTCATCCATACACGGCAAATCGTCGTGAACAAGCGAGTAAGCCTGAATAAATTCAATGGCAACCGCAAACTTAAGCGCAGTATTTTCATCTCCGCCAAGCATTTTTGCAACCTCGGTTGTAAGTATTCCCCTGATGCGCTTTCCGCCGCCGAGAACACTGTATATAACAGGCTCGGTTACAAAATTTTCCAAATCTTTGCACTCGTTTTTAAAAAAGCTCTCTATACTGCCGTTTATAAGCGCAAGACGCTTGTTGTATTCTTCGTTGAAATTCATATTTTTTACCGCTTAAGCGTCTGTCTGAACAAAGTCAGTTTCGCCGCTTACCTCTCCGTCTTTATTTTGTACCAAAAGCTTTATTTTCTGCTCGGCATTATCCAGCATTTTTATGCACTCGTTTGTAAGCTTTACGCCGTCTTCAAAAAGCGCAACGCACTCGTCAAGCGCAGCGTCGCCGCTCTCAAGCTTTTTTACAATTTCGTCCAGCTTTGTTATGTTATCTTCAAATTTATTCATAGCTTATCTCCCCTCCGCAACGGAATTAACACTGCATTTTGCGCATCCGTCCGCAAATGTAACGTCTATAAAACTTCCCTTTTCCAAATTTTTTACACTTTTTATAATTTTTCCTCTGTCATCTTTAACCGAGGCAAAGCCTCTTTTTAAAACCGCCGCAGGATTAAGTGCGTCAAGCTTCGCAAGATATTTTTCAAGCGTCGCCTTGCTTGATTCAACCTTTTTCGTGTATAAATCGGATATGGATTTTGACAGCGAATCGAGATAAAGACGTTTGTCGTCAAAAATAACACCGCTGTCGGTAAAAATTCTTGAATTTTTTATTCTTTCAAGCTGCTGCGCCTTTAATTTATACAAATTTGTAAGGCACACCGCAAGCTTGCTTTTTTGCATAACAAGGCTTTGCCTTACGTCCGTCTGCGACGGCACCGCAAGCTCTGCCCCCGCCGATGGAGTCGGCGCGCGAAGGTCGGATACAAAATCGGCAATGGTAAAATCGGTTTCGTGTCCTACCGCCGAAATTATCGGAATTTGCGAATTATAAACCGCATATGCAACCTCTTCTTCGTTAAATGCCCACAAATCTTCAATCGAACCGCCGCCCCTGCCCACTATAAGAACATCCGCAGCGTTGTTTTCGTTAAAATATTTTATTCCGTCCGCAATTGTTTTTGCAGCGCCGGCGCCCTGAACCAGCGCCGGGTAAATATATATATCCGCCGCCGTATACCTTCTTTTTATGACGTTTAAAATATCTCTCACCGCCGCACCGGTAGGCGAAGTGATTACCCCTATTTTCTTCGGATATTTAGGTATCGGTTTTTTGTGTGCCTCGTCAAAAAGCCCCTCTTTTGAAAGCTTTTCCTTAAGCTGCTCATATGCAAGATAAAGCTCGCCCACGCCGTCGGGCATCATACTTTCAATATATAGCTGATATGCGCCGTCACGTTCAAAAACCGCAACACGGCCGCACGCAATAACCTTCATACCGTTTGACGCATCAAACCTCAGAGAAGATGCCGCAGAGCGGAACATAACGGCTCTGAGCACTCCGCCCTCGTCCTTTAGGGTAAGGTAAATATGCCCCGACGAATGGCGCTTGAAATTTGAAATTTCTCCTTTTATATAAAGGCGCTGAAAATTCTGATTGCTGTCAAAGCACCGTTTTATGTAATTGTTAAGCTGACTAACAGTAATTACAGCCATATTTTATACCTTTTAACCCTTCTTTACTGACTCTAAAACACCGTTTACAAACCTCGGGGCATCATCGTCGCAATAAATCTTTGCAAGCTCAATTGCCTCGTTCATAGCAACCTGAACGGGAATATCATCGTTGAAATTCATTTCGTACACCGCAAGGCGAAGTATTGCCGCAGTGGTTTTCGGCAAACGGTTAATGCTCCAGCCGACAAGCTTTGAATTGATTTTTTCGTCTATAACGTCAAAATTTTCAACAACTCCCGAAACGGTGGATTTTATATATTCCAAATCATTTTCGCCAAGACCTTCTTTTTCGCCGCTGTCAAATGCGTCAAAAACAACGCTCAAATCGTTTTTGTAAAACGGCGCCTCAAAGATAAGCTTAAAGGCATTATCTCTCGCAGTTTTTCTGCTCATTGTTTTTCCTCCTGCGTAAGTCAAAATTCACATAATTATACATAATAATTATTATACAACATTTTTTTCAAAAAATAAAGCATTATTTAATATTTTGTTAAAAAAAATAAACTCCGCATAAAAAATATGCGAAGTTAGCCGCTCCTCGATAAGAAAGCATTGGTTTTGAAGCTGTATTTTAAATTCATACTACGTCAAAAACCTGTCATAAGCGATAAGCATAATGGCAGGTTTTATTTCTTGTCTGAATTGTAAAATCCAATATTCAAAACTGCTTTGCACCTTAAAAACGAGATTTTTTGATGAATTTCAAGGCAAAAAAGCGAGTAATCCTGACGGATTGCGAGTTTTTTTAACGCAGAAAGGCGCAAAAAATATGTTTTTAAGGCAATGCTTACTTATCGAGGAGTGGCTTTTGAAAGAAATTTTATTCCTCCGACGTTTCTTTAACCTCTTCGTCCGGACCGCCGCTTACATTTTCCGTTTCGTCTTTTTCTTCTTTTGCCTCTATGCCCACAACGTGAATGTTAACCTTTTTAACGCTGAGTCCTGTCATAGATTCAACATTTTTCTTAACGCTCTCCTGAATTTCCCACGAAACGTTCGGAATGAGCGCACCGTATTCAACAATAACGCTGATGTCAACCGTAACCTCGTCGCCTTCGGTCTGCACCTTAACGCCCTTGCTGCCCGGCGCTTTTTTAGAAAGCATCTGCTTTATTTCGCCCGCAAAGGATAAGCCCGTGCCGACAATTCCTTTAACCTCGTTTGCGGCAATGCATGCAATTGTGGCAATAACCTCGTCCGATATTTTAACATTTCCCGAATTTTCGTTAATTTCATACGTTTTGTCCATTTTAACCCCGTCCTTTCAATACATTAAAAACATAAGTTTTAATATTTTTCTCTTCTGTTTTTTATATTATACAACATTTTTTACGGAACTTCAACTATTTTTACATTATTTGTGCTTACAAATTGTTCAACAGCGTCATTAATCTGTGCAGTCTGCGGAGCGGTAAGCGAATTTGCACGCACGGCAACATTCACCTGATTGTCACTGACCGACACCAAAACGTCGGAAAATCCCTTTGATTTAAGCACATTTTCAATATTTACCTCATTTTCTATGTTATCCGAAATTGTAAAAATTTTGTTTTCCGCCTCCGCCTTTGCCTCAGCGGATACGTTTACATCATCAATGGTGCTTTTTAAAAGCTCAATTCCCTCGCTTCGTGCAGTTTCTCTGTTTAAACGTGCCGAAACAAAATAATCCGCAGCCTTTGCCTCGCCGCTTACAGGCTGTGCCTCGCCTGCGTTTTCCTGTTCGTTTTCAATATCCCTGACAGTTTCCACGTATTCTGACAAAGTGCTCCTATTGCCGCTTTTGTCGTAAACAAAATTAAGATATCCCGCAACGCCGACCAGAACGACCAATGCGCAAAGCGCAACAGCCTTCTTTTTACAAATAAGCAGTTTTGTAATTTTCTTTTTTTCAAAATTTTTCATAATTTAATTCTCCTTTTTTAATTTACTTTTCTCTCGGCATAACCTCCACCTTGTGAAGTGGAACGGATAAAGCGGCGCACACCGCCTTTTTTAAATTTGCCGAAACATTTTCGTCCGATGCACCGTCCGAAACAACCAAAACCCCCCTCACCTTAGGAAAAATTTCGGTTTTGACAAACGGCGAATCGCCCTTGCCGTCCTTTTGCATAACGGTGCTTCTCTCTCCTGTATTTTCGCTCTTTTCGCCTTTTAATTCCGACTTTGACGTTTTGGTGTCCGAAACAGTCACCTTTTCGGGAGTGGATTCGTATGTAATCATCACCTCGGTTTTGCCCGCCCCCGAAATTTTTGCAAGCATTCCGGAAAGTCTTTCCTCCATTTCGGCAGAGGCGCCGCAAAAGCTTGTATCGGGCGGAGAAATGCTTTTTTCATCAGCTTTCTGCGTATTAAAAAACGTTTTTTTGCAAAACAGCATAAGCACTCCTGTAACTAATATTATCAAAAGCGTATTTTTATTCTTTTTAAACGAAAAATTCTTTAAAAAAGGCATAATTTCCATTTTAATACCCCGTTTTTCATTTTTTTGTGCAGTTTAAATCATATTTTTTCAAAATGTATTCGCTGATTTCATCAAAGTCAGTATCACTGCACACGGCAGTCACATTTTTTATGTTCCCATCGCTGTACTGAGCATTTATGACACAGTCCTTTCCAAGGTCTTTTTTTATATCATTTTCAATGGTTTTGCATAAATTTTTTTCAAATTCCGATTTTATGAGCGTATCGGTGTTTTCCTCCGAAAAGGCGGTTTCAGGCACGCTTAAATCATAATCTGCATAAAGAGAATATTTTTCCAAAATGCTGTCAAAATCAGAAAAATTCAAAACAGGCTTTGCAAGTGTTGTTAAAATAACAAGTCCCAGCACGGTTTTTATATACTTTTTGAACGACTTCTCCGGCACAATCGCCTCTATGACTGCACTTGCAATCATAACGCCGGCAATGCTTAAAACATAAGATTTTATGTATTCCATTTAACCGCCTCCTGCCGCAAACTCTGTAAGAAGCGCAATCGAAAGCGAAAACACAACCGTTACGCTCACAAGAAGCGAAAACAGCATTGAAATGCCGCTTGCCGCCTCGTTTACGGCATTTGAAATTCTTTTGTCGGCAATCGGCTCTATTACGGACGCCGCAAGCCTGTATATTAAAATAAGCGCCGCAAATTTTATGATCGGATATATGCAGATTATTGCAATCACCGCAATTCCCGCAACGCCGAGCGCATTTTTAACCACCGCCGCAGACGCAAAAACGGTGTCCACCGTGCTTGACAGAACGTTTCCCACAACGGGAACAAAATTCTGAGCGGCATATTTTGCGGCACGGACAGAAAATTTATCCACCCCTTTCGCACCCATCCCCGACAGTGTGAGAAGCGTTACAAACACCGTCATTATTACGGTGAGCGTGCGTGTTACAATCATTCTTGCAAGGTTTACAAATTTTGTTATATGTATTTTTCCCGACAGATTGTTTATTACCGACATTACAAAAATCATAAGCGACGCCGGAATTAAAAAATCTTTTACAGCAATGGAAATAAGCGACGTAAAATACAAAAGTATCGGCTTTACCGCCGTTGCCGAGACTACAGACCCCGTTGCAATCAGCATACTTATATAAGTGGGCGTTGCTGCCTGCAAAAATGCGCTTTGCTGCTCAACTGCGTCCTTTGCGCTCTTTACACAGGTGTAAAACGACACAGTAAGAATACCGATATACATTGTGTAAAACGCAAAAAATGCAATTTCCGACGTTGATTTTGAATTAAATGAGCTTTCAAGGTTTGTAATTATTCCGCCGACCACCGCAAGCGCAATCAGAACCGTCAGAAGGCGTGCGCTTTCTGCAACCGAGCCGAAAAAGAGGTGCACTCCTTTTTTTACTATGCTGTCGGGTTTAAAAACATTTTCGGCATTCGCAATCTTTTTTGCAAACTCGGAAAAATCAAAATCCTTATAAACAGCGTCTATATTTGAACTTTTATCCGCAGCGTCGGAAAAGGTATCCGACACGCCCGAGTCAAAAAGCGAATCCGCTACTTCGTCCGCAAAGCAAATTCCCGGTATAAGAAGTATTGACAAAAAAACAGTTATCATTAGTTTTTTCACAGTCTGCCTCCTATAAAAAGTTTGCAAGAAGGTCAAGAAGCGATGTTATAATCGGAAGCGCAAGGTAGACAATAATAATTTTTCCTCCCGCCTCAACCTTTGAAGCAACAGCACTCTCGCCTGCGTCCTTGCACACCGACGATACAAACTCGCAAATATACGCAACGCCTATCACCTTTAAAATTATAACCGTCATTGCACTATCGGCGTTAAAATACGAAAAAATGCTCTTTACCGTTCCCACAGCCGACGAAAGATACGAAAAAACAACGCTGAAAATAAACACTCCGCAGATTATTGAAACGGCAATCGCAAATTCTTTTTTTACCGGCTTTAACACCGAAATTAAAAAAACTGCGGCAATTGCGGCAACACATATTTTTACAATTTCCATAGCGGTTACAGCCCGAACACTGATTTTACGGTATCAAACAGCATACTTATTTGCTTTATTATAATAAGCAGTACAAAGATAAGTCCCGCAAGAGTGGTCATCATTGCCTGCTCCTCCCTGCCCGAGCGGATAAGCACCTGATTTAATACCGACACAAGTATTCCTACAGCCGCAATCTGAAAAATTAAATCTATACTCATTTTGACCTCCGTTTTTTATTAAAAAAACATTACAACAATCAATATTCCGGCATAAAAACCCAGACTTTTGAAAAGGTGCGAGTTTTTTTCTTTTTCCGAAACCGCATTGCAAAGCTGAAGATTAAGATTTTCGGCAGCGGTATTTATGACGGCGCTTTGTCCGTCGGTATCGCTCTTGCCAAAGCTTTGTCCCAAAAGGCGCAAAACATCTGCGTCGCCCTTTGTTATCGGCATAAGTTTTAACGCCTCCTCCGTTTTGCACAGCCAAATCTGCGAAACGGAGGTGTCGGCATTTTTTCTTATTTCGCCATAAACCGTTTTATAAAAAATTTTTAATTCGCCCTCCGTTTCGGACAGTTTTTTGATAATTCCCTCCACCGGTGTGCGCATAAACGTTATTTCGTTTTTTATAAAATCAAGGTCATATTTTAAACGTTTTAATATTTTTTCTCTTTTTTCAAAATCGGCGGCTTTTAAAAATCCGAGCAGCGTGCTTGAAATTAAAATCATAAACGAAGCAAAAAGTTTAAACAAATTTATCACCGGCCTGTATGTATTTTTGGATTTTTCCGATATCCTTCTCCGATAAAAGCGCCGCACCGTCAAACAGCGAAAGAAGCTTTCCTGCGTCCGAAAATTTTTTGCCGTGCATTGTTGCAATTACGCAAACGCCCGACAAAACCGCCTTTTTGACGGCATAAAAATCTTTGTCGCTGCCGATTTCGTCCGTTATGATAACGTCGGGCGCCATTGAACGCACCATCATATATAAAGCCTCGCTCTTCGGGCATAAATCCATAACGCAAGTAAGCTTTCCCACGTTGTTTTTTGCCATTCCGAGGTGCATAGCGGCAATTTCGCCCCGCTCGTCCGCAACGGCAACACGTTTAAAAAATGTATCGGACAAAATTCTTGCAAGGTCACGTATAAGAGTTGTTTTTCCGCTTTTTACTGGCCCTATCAAAAGCGTGCTTTTAAGGCTTTGACCCTCGGTAACATATTTTGCCAAATCATTTGCACAGCCTTTGATTTCACGCTTTATTCTTATGTTTGCAAAAGAGATATCCTTTATATATGAAATCTTTCCATCGTTTAAAACAGCCCGTCCGCAAAGACCGACCCGATATCCGCCGCCGATTGTGATAAACCCTCTCTTTATTTCATCCAGCGCCGCATAAACCGAGCTTTTTGTCATAAGCTCAAGGGTTTTCTCAAAATCTTCGTCGTCCGCATATGCCAAATCGCCGCCCGATTTGCAAAGCTCGCCGTTTTTTTTAAGAAACACAACCGAATCAAAAAGCGACAGCGAAACAGGCATATTTCGTCCTATGCGTATTTCGCACACTCTTTCTGCGTCGGCTCTTGAAATTTTTGATATATTCTCCCTTATTTTCGGCGCTATAAACGGGAAAATATCGTTTTTTATGCTGTCGTATATCAAAATTACTCCTCCGTAAGGCTTGTTTTAATATAGTTTATTCGTAAATTTTAACAATTAGAACAAAAAAACTTGACAACCGCCCGATTTTTATGTAGAATTAAACCGTGTACTTGGAAAAGGGGGCGTTTTATATGTCTTATGACGCAGAATGCGGCAGCGCAAAGTTTGATTCGCTGACGGATGAAGAAATTGTCGCATATGCCCAAAACGGAAACGGCTCCGCCACCGAATACATAATCGGCAAGTATAAAAATCTTGTCAAATCAAGGGCGAGAACATATTTTCTTATCGGCGCTGATAAAGAAGATATTGTTCAGGAGGGTATGATAGGTCTTTTTAAAGCGATAAGAGATTTCAACAGCTTGAAAACCGCATCTTTTAAGGCGTTTGCAGAACTTTGCATTACACGGCAGATAATTACTGCCATAAAAACCGCAACAAGGCAAAAGCATATTCCGCTTAATTCGTATATTTCGCTCAACAAGCCCGTTTTTGATGATGACGCCGAGCAAACCCTGCTCGATACCATTTCGGAAAAAAAGGTTTTTGACCCTGAAGAAATTATAATTACAAAAGAACATTTTATGGATATGCAAGAGAAAATGTCAAAAAATTTAAGCAAGCTTGAATGGAATGTTCTTTCGCTCTACCTTGACGGCAAAAGTTACGTTGAAATTGCAAAAAAGGTTAAAAAAAGCGAAAAGTCAATTGACAACGCTCTTCAGCGGATAAAGCGCAAGGTTGCAAAATTTATGCGTTAGATGTACGGCGTTATGTGTTTTATTGCGTCAGGCGTTAAGGCAGACAAGCCATGTATGCCTGCGGAATTTAATATTATTTTTCTAAAGTGAGGTAAAGAAAATGTACGAAGACAAAACACTGGTATGTAAAGATTGCGGAAATGATTTTATTTTCACAGCCGGCGAACAGGAATTTTACGCTGAAAAGGGTTTTGAAAACGAGCCTTTAAGATGTCCCGATTGCCGCAAAGCAAGAAAAGAAAGCTTTAAAAACAACAAAAAAATGTATACTGTAGTTTGTTCAAACTGCGGCGGCGAAGCGGTTGTTCCGTTCGAGCCCAAGGGTGACAGACCTGTTCTTTGCAGTAAATGCTTTGAAGAATCTAAAAATCAATAATCTTTAATTTATCAAAAAATGCCCGTTATATACGGGCATTTTTGTTTTTTCCGAATTTTACTGCCGAAAAAATCCACAAAACGTCGTCGTGCGTTACAGCTCCCGCACCACGCACCATAACAAGATACAAAACCGCTGAAAGAAAAATGCCCGTCATAAGATTTGTGCCGGAAAGGTTAAGCGCAAGGGTTGTTGAACAAAACACGCAAAGGCACGGCAGGACAAAAATTTTTATCAAATCAATTTTTGCGCCGGTACGCTTAAAAAGCGCAATTCCTCCCAGGAGCGGCGTTGATAGATTGCTTACATACAGCGTTGCGATTATGCCGCCGAAGCCGAATTTCGGCACAAGAAAATATATAAGCGCAACCCTTGCCAAAGAGTCTGCCGCTGTAATTGCAAGGGCGCATTTTTGCATATCAAGCCCGGCAAGAACGGCAAAAACCACACCGTCAACATACATAAAAGGAAGATAGGGCGAAAGCACTTTTATAATTTTTCCGACGTCTGCATTTTTATAAACGGCAAGCGCAATTTCATCCGAATATGCAATAAAAATTCCCGAAATAAAAATTGCGGCAACAAATGTAAACTGAAAACTTTTTCGGATTGTATGGTTTATTTTGTTTTTCTCGCCCCTCTCCGCAGAACGGGTAATTTCGGGAACGAGCAGCATTGAAAATGCGCCGATTATCGACGACGGAAACAGCAAAACGGGCATAGCCATTCCACGAAGCATACCGTAAAGCGACAGCGCATTTTTTGCCGAATTTCCGTATTTTAAAAGTCCGAACGGTATTAAAACGTTTTCTGCCGTGTGCAGAAACGACGTTATAATTCCGCCTGCCGAAACGGCAAGAACCGTTGCAAGAAATCTTCGTTTGACGCCCGGTTTATATGTTTTTTTCAAACCCTTTGTATCATTTTTATAAAAAACAAACAAAAATACACAGGAAGCAAACTCCGCAAATACAATCGACCACATTATTACACGGCACGCATAGACTATATCGTTTACGCCGAATTTTGCAAAAACAAATATGACAATGCCTATTTTGACAAAATCCTCAAGAATTTGAGAATTGGAAATGTGATACGCCTTGCCCTCTGCGGTGAAATATCCTTTAAAAACCGCCGAAAGTCCAATAAAAATAAGGCTGAGCGTTAAAATTTTTATGCTCTCCGTACAGCGTGCGTCGTTTAAAAAATGCATACATATTTTTTCGGCAAAAAAGCTTATTACGATAAGAACCGCCGCAAAATTAAAAAAAACGTAGCCGCAGCCGCAGCGCACAACCTGTCTTTTCGCAGTTTTCGCACCCGAGCCGCACTGCTCTGCCACAACCCTTGTTACGGCAAGGCTTACGCCCGAGCTTGTAAGCGAAATTAAAAATACATAGAGCGAAAAAATAAGCTGATAAAGTCCCATTCCCTCGGTGCCGATTGTGTTTGACAGATATACCCTGAAAAACAGGCCCGCAAATTTTAACACCAGCGACGTTGCGGCGATTATGACGGTATTTACAAAAAAACGCTTTTTAGTCACAAAAAAATCCCCCGAAATTTTCTTTGATATAACATAATCCAATGTTAATATTTATGAAAATTCCGAAGGAATAATGACTTTTAAAACCTTTGCGGCAGCGTTATTTAAACCTTTATTTCGTTTGCACGCATATAAAAATTACAGTAAATTCCCTTCTTTTGCATAAGCGAGTCGTGCGTGCCCTCCTCGGCGATACCGTCTGACGTAAGCACCAGAATTCTGTCCGAATTTTTTATGCTCGAAAGTCTGTGGGCGATTGTAAGAGTTGTTCTGCCCTTTGCAAGAGCGCCGAGCGATTTTGCAACCTCGTATTCGCTTTCGTTGTCAAGTGCGCTTGTTGCCTCGTCAAGTATGATAACAGGCGGATTTTTCAAAAACACCCTTGCAATGCTTATGCGCTGTTTCTGACCGCCCGAAAGCTTCACTCCCCTTTCGCCGACATATGTGTTATAGCCGTCCTTAAGCTCTTCTATAAATCCGTCTGCGCCCGCTCTTTTTGCGGCCTCTTTAACCTCGTCAAGGCTTGCGCCCACTTTTCCGTAAGCTATATTTTCGTAAATCGTACCCGAAAAAATATATACGTCCTGCTGAACAACGCCGATATTCCGCCTCAAAGATTTTAGCGTAATTTTTTTAATATCCTCGCCGTCGAGCGTAATTTTTCCGCTTGTTGCGTCGTAAAATCTCGGAATAAGGTTGCAGAGCGTTGTTTTTCCGCCGCCGGAGGGCCCTACTACAGCCACTTTTTCTCCTGCGTTTATTTTAAGATTAATATTCCGCAAAACCTTATTGTGGTCGTCGGGATACTCAAAGCTCACATTGTCAAACACGATATCGCCCTTCACCGAAACAATATCCTTTGCATCGGGGTCATCAAAAATTTCAATATCTGCGTCCATAATTTCCAAAAAACGCTCAATTCCCGTCATACCACGCTGAAACTGCTCGGCAAATTCAATAATTCTTCGTATTGTTGCAATAAGTGTGGAAACGTACATTACATACGCAACCATATCGCCGGGAAGAATTTTTCCGTATATCAAAAACATTCCGCCGCCGAGAATAACCGTAAGATACATCAGTCCGTCAAAAACCCTTGTCGAGGTGTTGAAAAGCCCCATAAGGTTGTAGCAGTGCTTTTTGATGTTTAAAAATTCACGGTTGCCCTCCTCAAATTTGTCTATTTCAACCTCCTCGTTGGCAAACGCTTTTACAACCTTCTGTCCCAGAAGCGTATCTTCAATCCGTGCGTTCAGCTCGCCTATCTGGTGGCGCTGGCGCTTAAAAGCCGCACGCATTTTTTTGTTAATTTTGCGGCAGACGTATGTCATAACCGGCACAAACGCAAAAACCATAACCGTGAGCGCAAGGTTTATTCTTGAAAGAATGATAAACGAAACGGTAATTTTTACCGCCGCAATAAAAAACTCTTCGGGACAATGGTGCGAAAATTCGGTTATGTCAAAAAGGTCGCTCGTTATGCGCCCCATAATCTGCCCCACTTTAGTGTTGTTAAAGTATGTTTCCGAAAGCTTCTGAAGATGCGCATACGCACACGAGCGCATATCCGTTTCGATTTTTGCACCCATTATGTGACCCTTGCTTGACATATAGTAATTTGCAAAGGTATCTATAATTCGCAGCACAAAATACAAAAGTGCAAGCGAAGTTACCATTTTTACGGTAAGAAGCGATATGTCATAAATTGCCGTATTTGTAATTTTCCGCATTATTATCGGCAAAACAATTTCGCACACCGTTGTTAAAAATGCGCAGAAAAGGTCGAAAAAAAGCGCCTTTTTATAAGGTTTAAAGTATGGCAGAAACCGTTTTACGAGTTCGCCCGTTGCATATTTTCTGTTTTCCATTTTTGTTACCTCTTTTTTGTGATATATAAATTAAAACATAAACAAAAGGTTTTGTCAAATTATTTTGATTTTTTTAAAAAAGTATGATAAAATTAAAAAAATAAAAAATTTTTGCAGCATTTTACCCTTTTGAGTTGTTATATAAGTGAGGACCTCAGAAAGACAGGAAAATCTCAAACAAAAAATCTTAAATCAAATATGACTTAAAAGGAGAAGATTATTATGAAAAAGAAAATTATATCGGCAGTACTTCTTACAGCCGTGGCATTAGGCAGCGCATCTGCATTTGCGGCGGATAAAGCCATTGTTTTAACAAAAAATTCACAAACGGCGGCGGATGAGGCAATTGTCGGCGTGCCGCAGATTACGGTGGACGGAAACGCAGTTGATTTAAGCAAGCTTAACGTTTCGCAGTATATGTATACCGAAAACGGGAACACGCTGGTTCCGCTTCGCACGGTTGCCGAAAAAATGGGCTACAAGGTGGACTGGAACGAAGCTGACAATTCGGTTTCGGTAAACAGCGACGAGTGGGAAATTGTTCTTAATATCGGCGTTGACAGTTATTACGGCGTTACAAAAATAAAGGACGCTGTAGGAATGACCGCACCGCAAACTTACGGCGCTGCGCCTAAGATTATTGACGATACAACATATGTCCCGGCAAAAATGTTTGAACTTGCAGGATACAATTTCAGCGCAGTCGGTCAGTATGCAAGCTTTACAAAGGCGGGTGCTGATGACAATAACGCAGTGCAGATTCCGAATCCGCTTGTTGAATATAAATCGGTTGACGAGGCAAAAAGCAAGCTTTCGTTCACTGCGCCGACCCCCTCGTATGTTCCCGACGGTTACAGCATAAGCTACGTGGGAACAATTGCTGGAGATACGCTCCAGATTTTTTACCGAAACGGCGAAAAGATAAACCTTGCGCTTTTTAAAGACGACGCCTCATATGCACTTTTTTCGCAGGACGGAATAAACGAAGATGAAATTATAAAAATAATTGCAGAAATTGCATAATTTATGTCAAATACACAAGGCTTATTTTTAAAAGTTTTGTGTATTTTCATATGTTGCAAATTTTTTTAACTTGTGTTATTATATTCGTTAAAAGGGAGGATAGATATAATGACGGCAGACGAAAAAAAGCTTTTTGACGAATATTTTTGCACCAAAAACAAAGACATCCGTGAAAAAATTATTGAAAAATATATGTATCTCCCCAAGATTATTACAAAAAAATATCTGAATAAGGGTGTTGAATACGACGACCTTTTTCAGGTTGCGTGCGTTGGGCTTATCAATGCCGCAGACCGCTTTGACCCGACTGTGGGTGTGGAATTTCAAACCTTTGCAACCCCCACGATACTTGGCGAAATAAAAAGATATTTCCGTGACAAGGGAACGATTATAAAGCTTCCTAGAAAAATATACGAGGTTTTTCAGAAGGCGAACAGAATACGTTTAAAAAGAATGCAGTATGACGGCTATATTCCTACAATCGACGAGATTGCAAAGGTTTTAAAGCTCGGAAAAAACGAAATTGACGACTGTATGGTATATGAAAACATCGTAAATATTATATCGCTCGATTCGCCCGTATATAACGGCGAAATGCCGCTTTTAAACAGCATTGTCGGCTTTGACGAGAACGAGTTTTTGCTTATTGAAAACAAAGATTTTTTAAAATCTTCAATAAAACTCTTGACAAACGAAGAAAAAAGACTTATAATACATAGATATTACAGATGCCTTACGCAAAAACAAATTGCCGCAAGGTGGAATGTATCGCAGATGTATATTTCAAGGCTGGAGCGAAAAACGCTTGAAAAGCTTAAAAATATGTATCTTAAATGATTAAGAAAGGATTAAACGGTATGAGAAACATATTCACAGCAGCTAAGTATTATTTCTTCTTTTACTTTGGATTTTATTTTAGTCCAAGGTTACTTTTGCTGTGAAAATTATCGTTAATACTTCAAATTTAATATGAGTATATAAATCCGATAAGTTTTGCCGCAAAAGCAGAGCCTATCGGTTTTTTTATATTATAAACCAAGCCAAAGAAAGGTGAAATGAAATGATTATTATTTTAAAACCCAACTCCGACAAAGAAAAAATCAAAAGCCTGATTGACTCGCTTAAGGCACGCAACTTAGGCATACACTACAGCGAAGGCAAGTTTATCGACATTATAGGTCTTATCGGCGACACATCACATCTTGACGTCAATTCGGTTATGGCTTCTTCCGATATAATCGAAACGGTAAAGAGGGTTTCCGAGCCTTATAAGGCAGTAAACAGAAAATTTCACCCCGACGATACAGTAATTGACGTAAACGGCGCAAAAATCGGCGGTCAGAATTTCTCGGTAATTGCAGGTCCCTGCTCGGTAGAAAGCGAAGAACAGATGATTTGCATTGCAAAAGCGGTTAAAAAAAGCGGCGCAAAGCTTCTTCGTGGCGGCGCATTCAAGCCGAGAACCTCCCCCTACTCTTTCCAGGGTCTGCACGACGAAGGAATAAGGCTTCTTCTTGAGGCAAAAAAAGAAACCGGGCTTCCTATCGTAACCGAAATTATGAGCCTTACGCACATTGACCTTTTTGCAGATGTGGACGTTATCCAGGTCGGCGCAAGAAATATGCAGAATTTCGAGCTTTTAAAAGAGCTTGGCAAATGCAAAAAACCCATCCTTTTGAAACGTGGTCTTGCAAACACTATTGACGAGCTTTTGATGAGCGCCGAGTACATTATGGCAGGCGGAAACGAAAACGTCATTCTCTGCGAGAGGGGCGTAAGAACATTTGAAACCGCCACAAGAAATACTCTTGATATTTCGGCTGTTCCGCTTCTTAAAGAAAAATCGCATCTCCCGGTTATTGTTGACCCGAGCCACGCTGCGGGCATTGCAAACCTTGTTGAGCCCCTTTCGAAAGCGGCAGTATCTGTCGGCGCAGACGGTCTTATGATTGAAGTTCACAACAATCCCCCGAAGGCGCTTTGCGACGGCGACCAATCGATTACGCCCATGCAGTTTGACCACGTTATGGAAAAGGTTAAAATGCTTGCCGCATTTGAAAACCGTATTATGTAGGAGGAAAAAATGGATATTGGCTTTATCGGCTGCGGACTTATCGGCGGCTCTCTTATCAAGTCGCTCGACAGGAATGCAGCGCACAACATACACTTTTATGATACTGATGATAAAACGGTTAAAAAGGTTGAACTCACCACACGTGCAAAATATATGTCAAGCCTGAAAATGATGAAAAACTGCGACGTTGTTTTTGTGTGCCTTCACCCTAAAAAAAGCATTGATTTTATAAAAAACAATATTGAAAATTTTAAAAAGGGCGCTGTTGTGAGTGATGTGTGCGGTGTAAAACAGAGCATTGCGGACGCAGTGGAGGATTTGCTCTGCGAAAACGGCATAAATTACATTGGCACGCATCCTATGGCAGGGCGTGAATTTTCGGGATTTGACTATGCGACGGACACTCTTTTTGAAAATGCATATTTTATCATTGCAAAGCCGAAAAACAACGCTGACATATCGCCGCTTATGAAAATTGCAAAAGATTGCCGCTTTAAAGAGATTGTAATCACCACGGCAAAAAAGCACGACGAGATTATTGCGTTTACCTCGCAGCTTGCACACATTGTGTCGAGCGCTTATATAAAAAGCCCAACTGCTCTTTTGCAATGCGGTTTCAGCGCAGGCAGTTTTCTCGATATGACACGTGTTGCATATCTTAACGAAAATATGTGGACGGAGCTTTTTTTGATGAACGGGCAAAGTCTTTGCAGTGAGATTGAAACAATAATCGGTCATCTTGAAGAATATAAACAGGCGATTGAAACCAAAAATGCCAATACCCTTAAGGCGCTGCTGAAAAAAGGCAGAGAGCTTAAAGAAAAGACAAATGCAGAAAAATAAATTTAATATGACCCCGAATGTCAAACTTAAAATCTACATTCGAGGTCATTTTTATGTTTTATTACAGACTGAGCAGAAACTTGCCTATTTTATCCGCAATAACTGCGTGTCCTGCGTCATTCGGATGAAGCCCGTCTTTAAAATATTTTTCGTTTAGGACAGGCACATTCGGCTGAAGTCCGGATTTTGCGTACAAATCGCACACCGGAAGCGAATAATATCTTGCAACCTCCAAAATAATATCCACATAATCCTCAAGCAGTCTGCCGTCCTGCGGTTTGCTGCCGTCGCCACGGGGATTATCCTCACCAAGTCTGTGAAGCGGCGTTACAACAACAATCGGCACATCAGGATATTTTTCTGTCAGGCGCTTAAACAAATCGTGGCACGCACCGTAGAACGTGTCGCAGGTTCTGTCCGAAAACGTTCCTATCGGAGCGTCGCCGTGACCAAAGTCATTCGTTCCGCCAAAAACCACCACTGCGTCGGCATCCTTTTCCATATCGTCAATCCTCGACGCAAAATATACATCGAACTGCTCACATTTGCTCGGTTTTTGCTGCCGGGCAATTCTCGTGCCGCAAATTCCATAATTATTTGCGCTCTTTAAACCGAATTTTTGCCCGAGCACACTGCAATAACACATTTCGTCCGACGTTGAACCCGAACCATGCGTTATGCTGTCACCCAAAAAATTGACCGTTTTCCCCTTAAGCTCCATATTAATACCACCTTATGTAAATAAAAGTTATAATCTTATGCAAATCGGGAATTTTTTCTTTTATATTTGCAATATCAAGTGCAATTATAACACGTATCACAATCAATGTAAAGCAAAAATTCAAACATATTTGCACAAAAAAACATATATTTTTACTTGTTTTCGGTTTTCAAAAGGTCTGCATATCCGATTTTCAAAACGCTTGCAAGCGCAGTAATTTCAATGTCCGTAACAAAACGCTTTCCGCACTCAATCCGCTGGATTGCATTTTTGTCAACATCAAGACCTTCAAGCTGCAAAAGGTCGGCAAGCTTACGCTGTGAAATATTCATTTTTTTGCGGTAGTATGCAACATTTTTTCCGCAAATATTATTTAACCCGTCAGCCGATTTGTTTATAAACATAAAATTTCTCCTTTTTTGACATTTAGTACTTGTCAATATAGAAATTATATGTTATAATAATAAAAAATATGACATTTACTAAATGTCATAATTAGGAGGGAAATATGAACAAATTAACAAAATGCAAAAATTGCGGTGCTGAGATTTCTAAAACCGCAAACACTTGTCTTCAATGCGGAATGAGCAATGTAAAACCATTTTATAAAAAATGGTGGATATGGGCTATTGCTGCGGCTGTCGTTATATCCGTGGCAATCGGAGGCGGAAAAAGCAATACGCCGGCGCCGTCAGCAGACACCGAAACACCCACGATATCCGAAACCAAAAACAATGAAAGTGTTTATTCGGTTGGCGAGGTTATGACAAGTGACAAGTTTGAAATTACAATAAAGGGCGTTCAGACAAAAGCGAGTGTAGGCGGAAAATATGTATCAAAGCAGGCAGCCGATGGCGGAATATTTGTTTGCGTCGATTTTGAGTATAAAAACATATCAAAGGAACCTGTATCGTCATTTTCCTGCCCTGAAATAAAGCTTAAAAATTCTGACGGGGTAACGTTCAACTCGGATATTACTGCATCGAGCTACTACGCAACGGAAACCGATCCGAACAGAAAAGTTTTAAGCGATTTGAACCCCGGAATAAGCGCAACAGATTCAAAAGTTTTTGAAATTTCCAAGTCTGATTACGAAAACGGAAGCTTTGATGTGATTGTGAATGCGGACAAAAAATTTACAGTGAAAATAAAATAATAAGCGGCAACGCACACAATTTTCTTTATGCACAAAAAACATCTTCAAATATTGTTATTTGAAGATGTTTTTTACCGCAACATTAACATTTAGGTTTTAAGTACAAAATTTCAAATATATGGTATAGCATATAAAACTTAAATATGAAAACATATAATAAAATTTGCAAAAACAAAACCCAATCCTATTTAGGATTGGGTCTCTTGTCTTAGCAGCTTCCTATGTTCCCGGGCCGTCGCCAGCCAAGTATTTTCGGCACTACAAAGCTTAACTGCCGTGT
>CAKSTL010000014.1 GCA_934500875.1 uncultured Clostridia bacterium
AGAGAGGAAACAGCTCTCATTATAAGCCGCGCTGCCCAATATTGCAATTTGAAAAAGCTGCCGTATAAATTGCCTTTCAAAGGAACAGGCGGCTGCAATCGCAATGCGGCTTATAAATTGCATTGCACATCACAGCGAAATCAATTCGGAACTATCCTGTTATTTTAATTTAATGCAGATGTGGATTGAGGACAAAGACGGCAATGTGATTTTTATACTTCCGATGTACTGGGCAACATATGATTACCGCATTGATTACGGTTACAGCAGTTGGAACTTCTTTGAACATAACGGAAAGACTGTGATTGCCGTATTCGGCAGCGACGCACCGCAAACAGAAGCACATACGGAGTTTTACGAACTTCCGAGCGGCAATAAAATTCTTGAACTTCCGAAAAAGGCGGGATATTTTCTTGGCATTACAGAGGACGGAAAGTATATTATAACCTATGATGTAACAAAACCCGCCGAGTATGGCTCGTGGGGTGAAACAGTCTATGGTGTTTACGACTTTAACGGTGCGGAAATACTTCCGCCGATTTATAGCCGGGATGAATTACATAAAGCCGGTTATATTGATTATAATGATAAATAATGTTCGGTAATTAAAAGAGCATAATCATAACCGAAAACAAATCCGGCAGGGTTATTCCTTGTCGGATTTGTTTTTTAAAAAAGCAGTAAATTATACGCTGACATACCGTACGGCAGAGCTGGCATACAGCCTCAAAACCGACTGCGCCGGCAACTTTTGTTATCGGGATATGCCGCCGATAAACAGCGCATTGCTCACACAGGCTATGTATTTATATATTCCGAACAGTTTTATGTGTCAAGACTTAGTTAAAATTTATAAATTCATTAAAAGGTCTTGACAAACTATGTCTAATGTGGTAGACTATATATGTCGACAACAGTAGATTATATTGGAGGTATGCCTTATGAAACATATAAACATAGGTGAAGCAGAGCTTGAAATTATGAAGGTTGTATGGAAAGCAGATGAGCCGATAGGTTCAACGGCAATCGGAAAAGCCGTTGAAGAAAAGGGCTGGAAGCGCACAACGATTGCCACATTTCTTGCAAGGCTTGTTGAAAAAGGCGCATTGTCTGCCGAAAGACGGGGCAAGGCATGGTATTACACACCGATTTTAACGGCAAAGGAATATAAAAAATCACAGGTAAAAAATCTTATTAAAAATCTGTTTGACGGCTCAGCCGAAAATTTGGTTGCCGCACTTTTTGAGGAGGAGCAGTTTTCGGAAAAGGATATACGTGAACTGAAAGCGATTTTTGAGAAAAAGGAGGGGTAAACTTGATTGGTGAATTATTTAAAGCTCTTTTAATCACATCACTTGCCGGCTCTGCCTTTGCGGTTGTTATCAGCCTGCTTCGCCCGATTACAAAAAAGCTTTTCGGGTATTCGTGGCATTATTACATATGGCTGTGCGTGCTTTTTGTAATGCTTATGCCGGTGCGGTTTAATGTTAATACAACGCCTGCGCCGAACATTGCAACGCAAACGGTACAGACACAGCAAACAGTTGTCAGCGAACAACCCGAAACAACCGAGAATATTGTGCAGACAGCCCCGATTCAAAAACCGCAGCTTTTGCAGAAAGCAACTGTTATATGGGATAGGATAATTTATAACCGAATGAATATTTTAGCGTATGTATGGCTTATCGGCGCAATAGCTTTAATGCTCTTAAATGTTTTACGGTATATAAGGCTGAATATTAAAATACGCAAAAACAGCGAGGTTATATACTGCCCCGAAACAGGAGCGTACACTGACAGGAAAATCAATGTTCGTGTGTGGGAAAATGTTGCGTCACCGTTTATAACAGGTATTTTCAGACCAACGCTGATTTTGCCGAAAACGGAGCTTTCGGAAGAACAGTTACATAACATACTCCGTCACGAAATGACGCATTTTAAGCGGCACGATATTTTATATAAATGGTTTGCCGAATTTGTAAAATGCGTGCATTGGTTTAACCCTATCTCGTGGTATGTTTCAAAGCAAATTGCATCCGAGTGCGAAATATCCTGTGATATGTCGGTTACAAAAAATATGTCGGGAAGCGAGGAAATGAGCTATGTGTGCACAATTCTTTCCCTGCTTTCGACCGGAAAATCCAAACAGCTTCCGCTTACCACACAAATGGCAAGCAGTAAAAAAATTTTGAAAAGGAGATTTATTATGATTAAGAATAAGAAAACAACAAGCAGATTTATGTCGGTATTGTCAGCGGTCATTGCGGTTATTATGCTTTCGACAACGGTATTTGCAAGCGGCGTATTATCGGATTTGACGACTGATGATTATACGATTGAAATTACAAACAACGGCGAAAAAATAGAGCTTAAGAACAAACCCTTTATCGAAAACGGTGAGGTATATGTTCCGCTTAGGGAACTGTTTGAAAAAATGGGTATTATGAGTAATCCTGAAAATTATATTAACTGGGATAATGGGAAAATAACCGTTTCAATCAACGAGCCGTCAAGAAGCGTAAACGGATATTCGGAATATACTTATCAAATTGAAATTGGTCAGGAAATACGAAAAATATTATCAAATCCGGAACCCATAAATTTTGATGTGCTAATTGTTCCGCCTGTTTTGAAGGACAGCATCACATATGTTCAATTAGGTTCTGTATCGGGTGTTTTAAATGAAATTTACGGAACGCACTTATACAAATTAGAATATAACATTTTTGATAAAAACAGAAACGATATAACCTTTTCCGTAACTGATGCATTGGAAACAGAGAAAGATCTGAGAGAAATGCCGGATCCGATAAGAACAGTGGAGTTATTTTTTAAGGCCTTTTATAATCAGGATTTTGAGAAAATGAAAAGATACTGCACTCAAAGCTGTGTAGACAATTTCTTTGGCGATGATTATGTTTTCGGCATGAAAAAAGCAATGCCTTTAAGCATAGCCACAGTTGATAATTTAGCAGAAAAAGGCTTTACTGACGGCGAATGGATTGCACAGCCAAAAGTAAAAATGATACCTGCCGAAAATTCTGTTTTTGACCCGAATCAAACCGAAACTTCGTTTTATCTGATATTAAAACAGCAGAACGGCAGATATTTAATTGATGAGTTTGCAACAGGACTTTAATTAAAAATCACATTTTATAGATAAGCTGTATCAACAATGTATTTATCACGGGGAAAAGGCATTTTCCCCGTTCCCCTTTTGCACACCTGATATTCTGTATCAAAACAAGTTTGACTCAGAATATCAGGTGTAAATTTATTTGTGCATATAAACAAATTTGGCGAAAATATATTTACAGAATACTATATATATGTTATAATTATTATGCCATAGTATACGATTTTTTAATGAAAGGAAGTGTGTAAATTGAAGAAATTACTTTGCTTTTTAATGATTACCGCTATGATTTTGACGACAACGCTTTGTGCTGTAAACGCAGACAACGGCATGTCAGAATGGGCGGCAGCCGAAATCGAAGAAGCCGTCGAGCTTGGGATCGTTGCGGAAAATTTGCAAAAGGATTATCAGAAAAACATCACAAGAGAAGATTTTGCCGTAACTGCCATGATGTTTGTCGCTTATCAAAACAACATGGATTTTGGCGATATGCAGTATTTATATATAAACGGCGGGAGCTTGTCAAAGGTGTCGGCGGACGAGATCACTTTGTTTGACGATCTTTCCGAAACCGAATATGCAGATTACATTATGACGGCGGCGGCAATGGGTATTGTAAAGGGAAAAGGAAATAATCTTTTCGATCCGTTTTCGCCGATCACAAGAGAAGAAGCCGCCGTGATGCTGAGCAGGGTTTGCACCATGTACGCAAGCGACAAACCCGCACCCGAAAGCGAAGTTGCCGACATGGCAGATTCGGACAGCATTTCCGATTGGGCAAGGGATTCCGTGAAAAAGGTTTGTGCGCTGAATATTATGCAGGGTATGCCCGACGGCACTTTTGCTCCGAAAAATCCCTACACCCGTGAGCAATGCTATGCAACGTTTGTAAGACTGTGCAAAAAAGCCGGTATAAAAAGTCGCTATCACGGAGACAATCTTTGCTTTTGGTCGTATGATGAATTGCTCGGAAAAGTCAAAGGACAGCCAAATTATGAAAGCATATACAGTTGCGAAAACGATTTCTGTTCGGTCGAAGTCGGATTTGCGTCGGCTTTTTTATCGGGCAGAAGCGGCTTTTGGATCGTTTATAAAAACGGCGGAAGAAAAGATATAATGGGACAGTTCGGGAAAATCAGTCCCTACAAATTCAATAAAGAGTCTTTCAAATTCAGCGATGACGGAAAATTCTTATATTGCTCGTGGAGCAATATGACCAACGGCATTGAGGAAAATCGAGAATATCGGATCGACCTGGAAAAAGCAACGCTTGAAAAAATCAACTGATAAACTTTAAGAGATGAGGAATGTTATAATGAAATCAAAAGTTGTGGCGGTTTATTTTCTTTCAATATTTTTGCTTTGTTCTGTGTTGACCGCTGTAAATGCAGACAACGGATATACCGTAAAAGATTATATTAAAAATTATTATTCGGAAATTTATCGGGAAGGTGCAGATGCTGCGTTTGATAAAATCACAATTCAGGACACGGACAGAAAAAACGAATTATGGGTATTGACCGGGAATTTATCGGAATATAATATATTTAATAACAAAATTGAGAAAGTAGAAAACCCTTATGTTATACAGACGGCGGAAAGATATTATATTACATTGCAAAGCACAGCGGGTAACTATCTGTATCTTTGCATAACCCAAAACGGCGAAATGTTTTTCGGTCGGTATGCCGATTATAACAAGCCTAATTATTGCGAATATATAGTTGCGGAATCCGCCGCCGTATCAAATGAACTATCTCAAATATGTCAAACCGGCATAAACGGCTATATAAATCAAAATGCAGCTGAGGGTATTCCCAAATGTTCGGAATGGGCGCTGGGCTATGTGACAAAAGCTGCGGAAAAATCTTTTATTCCAACTATTTTGCTGGAATTAAATTTTTCCGAAAGCGCTAAAAGAATAGACTTCTGCCGTATGGCTTACAGAATGTTGAACGAAAAAGAGCAGATAAATGTAATCGAACGCACTCACCCGTTTACCGATGTTGATAAGGACGAGAGAGAATTGGCCTATTTATATGAGAACGGAATTGTAAGAGGGAAATCGGCAACCGAATTTTGCCCGAATGATTCTATTTCACGGGAAGAAGCCGCAACTATCCTCGACAGGCTGTTTAAGTTTGTTTATAAAACGGATGCAGACAACTCCGATGAAGAAAAATTGTACGCTGATGATAATACAATCAGTGATTGGGCTAAAAACAGCGTATATTCAATGAAAACGCATAAAATAATGATTGGCGTAGACAATGAAACGTTTTCGCCGAAAACACCTTTTTCGCTGGAACAAACCGTTGTTACATTGGTAAGAATTTACGAATATAAGTAAAACTGCAACTATTTTGCACTGTTGCAGATACCGTCTTTAAATCGGAGGTGAAAAGGCAATGAAAAAAATATGGTTTTTAACTTTCATCGTAGCAGCAGTAACATCCACTATTGTATATGCCGGCGGTTACAGTTTTCACGACGGCGTTTACAGAGGCGAAAAATGGGAGTTTGATTTCGGTAAGCCGAAGAAAAATTATATAACAATCATACCGAAAGACATCCCTGAACCAAGAGTACACGGCAACGGATATATTGTGCGTGATACAAGTCCCGAAAAACCATACGACATAATATTATTATCCGATCAGAAATAATTTTCAAAAATGGCTATATTATAAAACTCAAAAAATCGTGATACCTGTTTTGTGTATCACGATATTTTTTATGTGCGCAGAGAATGAAAAACGCATCTTCGGGCAAGGTAATATAAAACCATTACCTTGCCCGTTTTGACCTCTGAAACCCCTTATTTTATGCGATAAAAAACGCTTAAAATGTCAACACATATCTTTAATCATTCTAACAATATCTCAAATTGCCGTTTCTATAAAAATTTTCGTATTCCACCTCAATAAACGAATGACACAATCAATCATGTGGGGAACAGGTGCAAATATGCACCGGACAGTGAAATACCGTCAAAGACTATGGTAGTTATCATAACAGACGGCTACAAAAATGCGAGCCGTGAGTTTGGCTTAAACAAAGTAAAACAGATGATAGAGAATCAAAAAGAAAAATATAATTGGGAGTTCTTATTCATGGGGGCAAATATAGACGCAGTGCAGACGGCAGGGACGTTTGGTATAAATGCAGACAGAGCGGTAACATATCAGCCGGATTCTGTCGGAACAAGAACGAATTTCGATGCAGTAAGTGAAACTGTGGCTTGTATGAGAGCCGAGCGCCTGATTGATAAATCGTGGAAAGACAGAATCGAAAATTATATGAAAAAGAAACAAAAATTAATTATTAAAAACACGGGTATGTCGGATTGTCAAAAATGTTTCTTGAATTATTGTGCATATCAACGAAATGAGGCCGCTTGTATTGAAAAAACGCCCAAAATGTGGTATAATATAAGTGCTATAAAAACGGTGGGGAGCAATGCATATAGGTCGGTAGGCAATTGAATATGGAGGGCGCAAGTATGATAGAACCTGTTTATTTGTGGCAAAAGGGTAGTTGATGCAGTGAGAGTTGCATAATATCCTTTTGCCTTTTTCATTACACTTCAAAATTTTACATAAGCGAACAAAGAAGGAGGGGATAACTATGCAAAGAATAAATAAGCTTGTTTCGATATTTATTGCGATTTGTTTAATGACGGCAATCGGCATAAATGACAGTATGATTTCGGTTGCGTTGGCAGATGCACCGGAGCAAAGTGAAACTGTGAAAATAAACAATAATGTAATTGATAATTCCGAGCTTAATGTTCGGGTTGTTAAGCAAATTGACGGTGAACAGACAACGATTTTCAAAGGAAAGCTTAAGGACTATGATAACGGTGCGTGGATACATATGGATTTTTCCGATACACAGTTTGTAGCTATTTTTATCTGGGACGATATAAATGATGAAATGGTATATATAATTCCTGCTTCGGCAGAGGTCATAAATGACGGCGAAAATATAAGTACTGATACAACAAAAATAATGTCTGTCGAAGCAAGCGATGAAAGTGAAGATTATAGGATTAAACAAGCTATTATAAAAAACAGCAACGATGTCATCATTCATGATTGCACGACAAACGGAAAGTTAGATAGTGTTACACTTGTAAAAAACACAAGTGAAAATAAGTCTGCAAAATTGTATGCAGCTTTATATAACGGCAGTGTGCTTGAAAATTTGAAAATAGTAGATGTGCCGGGGAACGGAACTGCAGGCAGTGAAATTGTTTGTGATGTTAATCTGCCGTTTGAAACCATTACCGAAAATCATCATGTCAGAATTATGCTGTGGGATGGCGATAACAGTATGCGTCCTTTGGTTGATCCGTATGATACAAACATAATTATAACAGATTATGTGTACAGTAATACAATTCAGACGGTAAATCAGATGTGCCGCAACACGCAAAATGCAAAAAAAGACAAGCGAATTGAGAAATTTATATTTTTCTCGTTTTGCTTGTCTTTTTTATATAAAATTCAAGTTTCAAATTAATATTTCTTACATTTTCAATGCTTTTAAAAAGTCTTAAAACATTTTCAAATACAATTTAAATTTTCTGTTTTACATTTAAACCTTATCCATAAAATTTTCCCCTAATAAAGTGTAACTTTCACGGTTTCTGTCTCAAAAGGTGAATTATCACTGCAGCCGTATGCATACACCGCAAGTCCCTCGGCGCACCGTGCAAATTTAACCCTTATGAAACCTACCCTTGTGTATTCCGTTTCGCCAGTATCCGGAAGGACAAGCCACTTTGTATAGCCGCTGTTTGCATTTTCCACATACACAACGTTATACCCCGAATACGTAAGCTCAAGCGTGCCGGCAAAGGTCCATTCATAATGCTTTCCCTTAAACGTTCCTTCCGCATTTTCCGTTTTGTTCTTTTCGGCTACATTAATGCTAACCTTCGCCACAGCCAATGTGCGCTTGTCAATAACCGTGCCGTCGGAGAGCACCTCGCAAAGCGGCACATAGTCGTCCGAGGGAAAAGCTGACCGATAGTTTATCGTGACCCTTCCGTTTGATATATCGTGCTTGAAATAAATCGCCTTGCCCCTTGCGTCAAACGAATACGTTTTGGAATTTTTAAGCACAAGCTTTGCGCCGTCCGAAAACACCGCAATTCCGTCAAGAACGGTGAGTTTTCCGTCCGCCGAAACAAGGGGCTTGCACCTGTTTCCCGCATTTAAATATCCCTTTCCGACAAGGTCTTTTGTAATATTATTAAGTTCTTCTGCGCCGAATTTTTCCGTACCGAAGCCGCTGAACGACGACAGTCCCAAATCAATCGCAATTTCGTTTAAATCATCCGCCGTAACAGATTGATTGTAAAAAATACCGCTCGACATTTTATCCCTCCAAATCGTTAAATTTCGGCGTCTCGCCGTAGGTTTCTTCCTGCCATATGTCAACGCTCGAAATCACCTTTTTTACCGTAACGCCGCCCGACTGCAAGCGTATAATATCGCCGAGCCCGTATGATGTTCCAAACGTCAAATCCTTTGTTTCCGCCTCAATGTCATACTGCGGACAAAGCCTTTTAAGCTCCTTTTCCGCCTCCGCCTTGGTGTTTGACGAAAGAACGGTGTCAATCTTCCTTATGCCGGATTTTTCTGCCGAAGTTATGTATTTCCACCGCTTTGCACTTTCGCCGTCGCTGTTTGTGTATTCTTCCTCATACCAGCCGCCGAAGGCAGCTTCCTTATTTGTGTAAGCGGTTGTAAAATTATACGCATTTAAAAGGTTTTCGCTTATGATAAGGTCAGTTTCGGTGCGTTTTTTGCACCTGAACATAAATTTTTTGACGTTAAAATCGGCATAAATTTCAAATCCTGCATTGTCAAGCCTCAAACAGTCGCTTACAAAAATATCCGCCGTCTGATATTTGTCGCTCTGAAAATCCACAACCGAGGTTAACCCCGCCTCGCTTCCGAGCGATAAAAAAACTCCGCTCTGACTTATCATATCACGGACAATGAATTCGGCGGTTCGGTTGTTTGTCTGCGCCGTTTTTGTGGGAGGAAAAACAATGCGGTGCAAAAGCCCCGAAAGCGACATTCCGTAAAGGTATGACGCATTATCCTCCCACTTGAAACCGGTCAAAAACCCCTCAAACTTGCCCCATTTTACAAAAATCTCGTCCTTTTTGCCTTCAATAACACTTCTTAATTCACCATCCGAAAAAGAAAGCTCAAACGAGCCGTCACCGCAAAAATCAAGCGTTGCATTAACCGAAATATACCCGGTATCCTCGGCAAACGGAGGCAAAATGTGTAAAAGATTAAAATCAAAATCGTAAAAATATATATCGTTCATAAGGTCACCGCCGCATAATTGTTTGTATATTCAATATCCATACCGATAATATCGTTTGCGTCGTTTGTAAGAATTTCAAGGTCGTTTTCCCCGACTGCAAGATACATCTCGGATAAAACGCTTGTGTCACTCAGACAGTTGGTGATAACAGCGCCGTTTTTCGTAATTTTCCGCTTCGGCACATCGATTATAACCGTATCGGAAGAAGAAATCATCACCTTAACGGTTATTGATTTCTCTGTCGTGTGGTTTTTGACCGTCACCGTGTGGCTTGCACTCTGCGAGTTGCTGCCGTGGTTTTTTATCGTAAAAACAGGATAAACCAAAACGTCGCCGTTGTTGTAAATTATCCTCCTCGTGGTCCTCTCGGTTGCAATGCAGGGAAGCGAAATTTTCCATTCGCTCCCCTCATAAGCGTTGGGAAGGCGGTCAATATGACCCCCGATATTTTTTGTAAGATTGGTTCCGTCATTAAAATACGGATTCGGGCAAATAAACTGCAGGGCAATTTTCTGCCACTTGTGGAAAATAATGCTTTCAATTTCGCACTCCCCGCTTATGTATGCATAAATTTTTCTTCTTACACCGTCGCCCCGGTTAATGCAAATATACAAAGGATGATATAAAATTTTGTATAACCTCTCTGCAATGTACGGCTCGCCGTAAAAATCAAACGACATTGTGACAGTGCGCTCACTGTCCCGGATTTTTTTAACCGTGTGCCCCGCCTGAGAAGGAAAAACAACGCTTGTTACTTCCTTGCCGGCAAGACCTAAACCGGTTATTTCAATAAGGCGTGCGGTTTCGTGATTTCCGCCGCCTATATAAAATGCACCGTATTCGTTTTTTAATGTGATAAGCATTAATATCCACCCCTCATTCTTTCAAGCGTCTGCGCATCCTTCGCCGCCTTTATCTGCGCCCTTGCGCTCTCGCCCCTCGACGGTCTTATGTAGTAGCTTGTATTGTATGTGTTGCCGGACGAAAACGACGCACCGTTTGCGTCGAAAACAAGTTTCGGTATAAGCGAATTTACAGTGTCCGAAAACGTGGTTTTAACAGTGTTTAAAATGTTTTCAAACTGCTTTTTAAAAGCTTCCCCGAAATTATCGCCGCTATCGCTGCCTATATCAAAAAAGTTTTCCGGAATACCGCCGAAAAATTCGCTTAATTCGCTTTGTATCTTTTCCTTAAATTCAGAAAATCCTGCGTCTGCATTAATCTTTACCGCCTCAAGGTCTGATATTTGGTCACCGAAGATATTCTCCGATACGCTCTTTGCATTATTGCGGTATTTTTCCCAAATCCGAACAGCCTCAAAGAGCTTGTCCGGTGCAAGAGAATCAAGATATTTCAATTGTTCGACACCGTCAAGCCCTGTTTCAGCAAGTATATTAAAAAGTTTCTTGTCCGATATTTTTCCTTTAAGATTGTTTAAAAGGCTCTCAAACTCCGAAAGTTGTTTTTCTTTTTCCTCTAAATCGGATAAAAGATATCCTGTTTCATCACTGCCGTTGATTCCTGTGCCCCTAAAGGTAATCTTCTGAACAAACGAAGTATTTTGTGTAAATGATTTTTCCAGGCTGTCACGTTTTTTCTTTATATCGTCTATGCTGTCATCAACGCTGTCCGCAAGGTCGTCAAAAGCCTTTTTAGCACTGTTGTAAATTATTGTGTAACTGTCAATATACGAATTTTCAGCTTGCTTTATGTACTTTTCCCTAAGCGCCTTCTTTTTTTCTTCGGTTATGCCTTCAAGACTTAAAACATCTTCAGCGTATTTTTTATATCTTTGCGCCTTCTGCCGTAAAATATATGCCTCATCATTTGCCGAAAGCGTTGTAAGCTTCTTTTTAAGGTTGTAATACCAATCGTCTGCATTTTCATATTCTTCAACGGCATTTTCATACGCTTTTATGTTATCTTCGCATACCTTTTTTTTGTAATCACGTATTTTCTTGGTGTAATCCCACCATTCTTTTGTGCCTTTTTTAATGTAATTGTCCCTTAGTTTTACCATCTCGGAATAATAATCAGCCTCGCTGATAAAACCGAAATCAAGCTGCAAGTCCAAATTGTCAAAAGCCTGTTTTGCAGCGTCGGATAATTTATAGCTTGTGTCAATAATTCTCGCCGCCGCACCGTCTACGGTTTTATCAACCATATTAACCGCCGCTTTTACAGCGCACGGTGTGTTTTCTGTTATTCCGTCTGCCACACCCGGCGGAACGTATTTTCCGACTTCTCGTTTAAAACGGCGTGACGGCGATTTAATTTCGGCAGCATTTCTTGTTGCTTTAAGGATGTCGGCAATCATTTCAACAGCAGCTGTTATGGCGTTGGGTTTACCTTCCTTTATTCCTTCCGCAACACCAAGGGGTATGTATTTTCCGCTTGCTTTAAAATCCTTTTCCTGCGCCTTGATTTTATTAAGAAAAGGCTCAAAACTTATCTCGACGCCGTTCATTGCATTAACATAGCCTTTTGCACTGTCGCCGCCTGCTTTTTCAAACTCCTGTTTTGCAGAATTTAAATTGTTGAGCGCTGTTTTTAAATAATTGAGCGTTGCGTCTGACGGATTTTTTAAGTATTGTTCAAATGCAATGGCGGTTGCCTGCAAACTGCCGAGATACTGATTACCCAAATCGCTGAGTACCTTTTTACTGTCGTTGGCGTATTTTTCATTTGCAGCAGAAGCAGTTAAAAAAGCGCCGCTCTGTTTCGATAAATAATCTATTGCCGCATCCGTCTGACCTGATAATGCCAATGTTGACGCCGTTTCGTAAGTTATAATATCGTCACAGTAAGTTTTATACTCTTCGCTTGCTTTTTTATATGCCTCTATTGCAGTTTTATTGGTTTCTTTCAGGTCGTCTATTTGTTCATTTAACTGCACCAATTGCTCGCCTTTTTGCGAAATTTCAATATCGCTTGCGTTAACGTCATTGTTGAGGGCGATTAACTCTTCTTGGATTTCTTTTATTTTTTCCTGTTTTTCCGCAATTAAGTCGAGAACGTAACCGCCGTTTGCCCAAGCTGTTGCCATATCAGTTTTGGCAGTATCCTTATTTTGAACGGCATTTTTATACTTTTCCTCTTGTGCCGCCATAAGAATTTCAAGTTTTTTAGCCTCGATTGTCTTGTAAATTTCTGATTGCAAGTCCTTGTAATTCTGTATCTGATTGCCGGTAAGTTCGTATTCCGTACCGAGGGCGTTGTTAAGCTGATTTAAAATAAATTCGGCTCTCGCCCTGTTTGCATCGGTAACACGTCCGTCCTCATCAGCAAGGCTCATAAGAGAATCCGCAAGCGTTTTTATATGCTCGTTTTCCGCAAGTGAGGACATAACGCTTTCATCTTGGCTTTTCTTTAATTCGTCATAAGCCTTGATGCGTTCGTTTGTATTTGATAAAAGCTTTTCGTTTTCTTCCCGGAGCGCTTTTTCCGCCTCGGTTTCTTTGTTCGTCGCAATAACTACCGCCGTTATAATTCCGGCAAGCGCCGCGGTAGTCGCTATGGCAAGACCGACGGGATTTGCATTTTGCGCAGCGTTCCACGCCCATTGCGCCGCCGTTGCAAGACTGATTTTACGCGTTAAAAGACCTACCGCTATATCCTGCAAGGTTAATTGAGAAGTTAAAAGCGTTGAAACAGTCGCGCCCGTCACTGCCGTTGCACTGTTTACAGCGAGCGCCGCGGTATATTCTGTAATTATAACTTTTGAAGCCCTCCAAAGTGTGTTGATTTTTCCTATTGCCTTTGTTGCAGAAAGCACAACGGTATATGACTTCATTGCACCGAAAATACCGATAACAAGCGGTGTAATCGTTTCAAGGTTATTCCCTATAAAACCAAGCGATTTAACAAGCGGAGGCAGGACGGAAGATGTGATTTTTGACAAAAGCTTTACACCGTTTCCCAAAAGTGCACCGATATTTGCAACCGATTTTTTTAAATCGCCGCCCTGTATTTCGTCCGATAATTCATTAAGACCGATAATCCCGGCTTTAACAGCTTCTTTCAGCGGATTTTCAATACCTTCGTAGACCGCAATGCCGAGTCCCTCTGCGGACGAACCTAAAAGTGTAAGCTGACCGTGCAAATTGTCAAGCTTGGTTTCAGCCATTTTCTTTGCACTGCCGTCCGCATTGTCAATTGCCGCCGAAAGCTTTGTAATATCACCTTCCGAAGCGTTTACAATTGCCAAAAGTCCGCTCATAGCCTCCTGACCGCCAAGCATTGCGGCATAGGTTGTCTTTTGTTCGTCGGTAAGCGCAGAAAACTTATCACGCATTTCCTCTATAATTTGCATAAGAGGTTTAAAACTGCCGTCCGCATTGGTTACTGAAAGACTTAATGCTTCCATAGCGTCTGCCGCCTCTTTAGGCGGTTTTGCAAGACGTGCAAAAACCTGCCTTAGAGCCGTGCCTGCCTGAGAAGCTTTAATTCCGGCATTTGCCATAAGACCAATCGCAACCGCAGTGTCCTCAACCGAAAACTTCATTGCCCCGGCAACAGGTGCAACATATTTGAACGTGTCGCCCATCATACCGACATTTGTATTTGCGTTTGACGCAGCTGCTGCCAAAACATCAGCAAAGTGTCCGCTCTCTTCTGCGGACATACCAAATGCGGTAAGTGCATCGGTCACAATATCCGAAACAAGTCCCAAATCCTCACCCGAGGCGGCGGCAAGATTCATAATTCCTTCAATACCGCCCATCATCTGCTCTGTTTTCCAGCCTGCCATTGCCATATATTCAAACGCTTTTCCGGCTTCGGTTGCAGAAAACACGGTGTCAATGCCCATTTGTTTTGCCTTTGCGGCAAGCTTTTCCATATCTTCGGCTGTTGCAAGGCTTATTGCGCCGACAGTTGACATCTGGCTTTCAAAGTCAGACCCCATTTCAATCATCGTTTTAAGCCCAAGCCCTGCTGCAATGGCAGCGCCTGCCTTTGCGGCAAGCTTCCCCGCTTCGCCCTTTAAAGCTTTTAAACCATTCGTGATTCCGCTGTTATCAAGTGATGTGTCTATCCGTATACGTCCGTCATATGCCAATTATTTTCACCATCCTTCCGATAGGTAAAAATTCTCGGCACATTGGCACTGTTAGGGAATTTTTATTTCAAATATTTTTTTGCATTGTTTGTTTTTGCATTTAATAAATATACCGTTGCATTTCGCTTTGTCAGCCTGCATAACGGTTGACATTTCCTTATTGCAATAAGGACACTTAATTTTCTTTATCACTATTACCCCCAAAATTAAAAAGTCCCTCAAGCTCAGATATAATACTTTTTTCTTTTTCTTCCTCACTGCGTTTGTCGGGCAGGGCATATTTCGTTTTCATCCGCCGTATAAATGAGCGTTGCTCCTTGTCTTTGATTTTTGATAAATCAGCCCCTCTGTAAGAAACGATTTTCAAAAATCCGCACTCTTGAGGCAAAGCGTTAAAAAGCGCCAAAAACTTATACCAATGCATATTGCACTCCGTTAAGTCAATGCCGTATTCGGTAAGATATGTCGCATAAATAAGCCCTGCGTCGGCGTCAAAATCAAAAAGCGGCTTTTTATGATTTGGTTTTGTCTTGCCTTTTTCGCTTTCACTGCCCGACAAAAACAACAAAATTCCCTCAATGCCGCCCTTAAGCGTCGGGGGAATGTCAATATAGCAAAGTTTTATAAGCTTTATAAGCTTCGTTTCAAGTTCAATATTTTCATATAATAAAAGGCTTGCCCTTATCCAAATGCGGAAATCTGTGCGGATTTTTATCTGTTTTCCGTCAATTTCAATAAAATCCGGCAGTTTTTGTGTAATCGGGTTAATCATTTCCCGGTTCTTCTTTGCGCACGGTTTAATTTGAGTGCGCCGGCGGCTTTGGTCTGATATTCTTTATATGCCTTATTTCTCGCCTCAATAAAGCATAAATACGCCTTGTCGCACTCGCCCAAATTCACGCTTTTGCCAAACATTTTGTTTGCCGCATTTTCATCATCAAACAGTTTCTCAAAAAACTCAAATACAGCAGTGCAGTAGCCCTTTAAGTATTCACTCATTTTGATATTTTCGGCGTTTTCTTTTAATTTTTTTATCTCTGTATCCATTTCTTCCGATAAATTTTCAACCTTAGTCTGAAAATCCAAATCCAGTGCGTCAAATTCTTTTTCAAAATTTCCAAACTTAAATTCAGCCATTTTTAAATCCCCCTTATTTTTAAAAAAGGGGCGGTTTTTCAGCCGCCCCGCCAAAGTTTTTATTCCTCCGCCGTAAAGGTCAGTGTCTGCCATTCATCAGTTGTTGTTGCCGTGCCGAAAACAACCTTTGTTTTTGCTTTCATATTTCCCGAATATGTATAAGCGTCCAAAGAGTCGCCTTCAGAATCGGGAATAACGGCAAAATCACGGCATACCGCCTTGTATGTGCCTTCGGTTGCGCTCTCTGCCGAAAGGTCAACAATGATAATACTTCTCACCGCTGCGCTTGCACAAAGCTCATTGTCTGCAATGGATACAAGGTCCTTGTGTACCTCATTTGACGAATCTAAGTCAAACGCATACGATATAGACGGCGAATAACCCACAACGTCCGACTGCTCAAAATCCTCATCAATATACTGCCTTGAATATTCCTTTGCGTTTGCCGATTTTGAAAACTCGGTAAAACCTTTAAGCCTGTGATATGTAACCGTCTGACCGTTTTTAACCCCCATAAAAGGGATTTTTTCGCTTCTTTTTGTGATATTCATATAAAAAATTCCTCCTAATCCTTGTAATAAATAAATTTAATACTCATCTGATAACGTGCACTCTGCCCGCTAACGTCGTACAAATAACCGCTCGACGTAACACTAACGTTTCCGGCACGCAAATTTTTGCCGAAATCGGGAAAAACCTTGTTTTTGTTGTTTTCCTCAATCCACAATGAAAATTCATCAAAAAACTTTGTTACAGCTTCCTGTCCCGGAACATCTTCGCCGTAATGTTCTTTTGACGCAAACACAACAATGCACTGCCTTTGCGTACCGCCGTCAATATAACGCTTTATAACGGGGTTGCAGGGTACGCAGTCAACAGTGTACCTCACCGGCTTGTCGCCGAGATAGTTAACGTTTATTGCGTTGCCCTTAATCAGCGGACACGTTTTAATATAGTCCTTAATAGCTTTAATCAATCGCTTTACCTCCTGCAATGTGTGCCGCACCTTTAATAATTTCATCAATGCGGTCAGCCTTCATTCTGTCAACCCACATTTTTCCCCTAAGTCCGTCGCCTTCGTTTGTGTAATACTGTTTTTTCGCATACGGTGCAACATACTCAACAACACCGCTGCCAATCTCGGATGCGTCTGCGCTTTTTGACAAATATCCCGTATCAAAGGGCACATACGGCTTAGATAAACTTATCACTTCGTTGTCAATGTAGGCTTGTACCAAGCCGCCCGTTTCGAGGTTGCGGCGTCTTAAAATTTCAATATCCTCATCAAGCCAAAATTCGAGTTTAATTTTGCTCATATAAATTCAATCCTTATGTGGCGTAAAAAAGGCGCTCCGCAAAGATTGTTTTTAACCGTTACAATTTTATTAACCTTTGAACGGTCAGGACGCAAATCGTCGGTTCTGCCGATATAAACATAATCGCCGGTATAAATATCAAGGCTCTTTTTGCTCGGTATTCTTATGATACCCTTTGTTTTTTCACTGTCACCCAATTTACCGGTGCTTATGCCCTCGGCTTTTGTTACCTCAGCACCCGAAAACACTTTTTTTATATACGCTTCGTTTATATCATCATAATGAAATACGGTAATAGTATTGTCCTTAAAAATCATTATCTCATACCTCTGTAGAGAAGCCCCGTTGACGCAAGATACAGCAAAACAATGTCATTTGCACTGTTTTTTGACATATCCTTGTCCGCAAGCGTGACCGACACGCCATCAACGCTCGCAGACGAATATTTACCCTCGCTGTCATACTCAAAATAAAAATCGCAAAGTGCGCACGCACAGTCTTTGATGCGTACATCATCCTTTTGTGCCAAAGCCTTGTATAGGGTAATTCCGTCAATGTAATCCGAAGCTTTTTTCATATACGTGTCAAATTCCTCCCGGGGCGTTTTGCGCCCCTTGAAGGAATTAACATAATAATCAAAATCAGCATACATCATAAGCCTTACGATACCGAGGTTTCAACTCTTTTAACAATGACGGCATTGCTGTTTGAAACCTTTGTGCCAAAAATCTTTCTTCCCTGTACCGCAGATGACCCGATAAATGTATTTGTAAGCGGTTTTATCGCAACGGGAACACTCCATTCCTCAACTCTGTGACACCAGTTCGGGTGACCGGCAATCATCTCGGTTGTTACCTTTTTGCTTGTTACAACGCCCGTTTTATCTTTTGCAAGACGTGTGCTCTCAAACACATTAAAGCCGGCAATCTTTCCGACTGCGCCTGCCTGGACAAGCTTCTGCGACAAGTCGCCCTGTCTTATAAAGTTCGTTGTGTCCTGCAATAAAAGTGCGTAAATCTCAGGCGAAACAATAAGCCATCTTCCGTCATTCGGAACATTTGCGTTTGAAAGCTTCGTGCGAAGGTCAACGATTTTTCCGTAAACGGTAGTTTTTGTGCAAGCTGCACTGTTGTCAACCGTTCCGCCTTCCTCAAGCGTTGCAATCGAAACGGCGTCAATTTCGGCAGCAAGTGCATAACCGGCACTGTCGAGCCTTTCAGCAACAATGTTGTCAGGCACTGCCTGTGCGTCATAACCGTCAATAATTTCGTTAACCGCCTTGTCATACGAAAGGTTCAAATCAAGATATGTTGTAGAGCCTCCCGAAAGCGCAAGACCGGTTGCCTTGTTGTAATCACCGACAACAACCTCGGTTGAACGCACGGGAATTTTAACCTTGCCGGCTTTCGGTTCACCTTCGTATCGGTTGTTGAAAATAAAGTTGTCTTTTGTAACAAGCGACGCCCTTAATTTCTCGTCAATGAGTTTTGAATATCTTTCCTGTAATGTGTGTGCCATTTTTAAAAATCCTCCTGTAAATTAATTTTTTAAATCGGGATTAATGCTGTAAAAAGCCTGTTCAACACCGCTTGCGGCGTCAACGCTGCCGTGCTTGAGTCCCGTGTCAAGACCCGTGTCAAAAAGATATCCGTTTTCGTTTTTGACTTTTTCAAGCTGCTCGGCAAAACCCGTAAGGCTTCCGTCCTCAAATCCGATTTTGTCCATATCCAAAAGCGCTTTCAAGGCTTTTTCGCTTTTTGCGCCCGATTTTTGTATTTCAAGGTCAAGAGCCGACGAAAATTTAACCGCATTAAGCTTGTCCTCGTAGTCTTTTCTGATATTTTCAATGTCAGCGTCGTTGTATGTCTTTTCGCCGCCGTCATTTTCATCAGCTTTGTTTTTCTGTTTTTCCTTAATTTTTGAAATTCTACCCTTAAGCTCGGTAATTTCATTTTCCTTTTTTTCAAATTCCGCCTTGTCGGCGTATCTTTTGCCTATTTCCTCAAAAATAGCGTCAAAGATTGTTTCCTCCGAAACTTCAATGCCGTTTGCCTTAAAAATTTCCTTAATCCAGTCCATTGTTTTTCATCCTTTCAAAATTTTGTTTTATAGTCGTTTAAAAGCCATAAAATGCTTAAAAACCGTAAAAAAATAAACCCTCTTAACTTTTTAAGAAAGTTTGTTTTCAATAAATATCACCATTCAAAAACATATAGTTAAAATAATCAAATATGTACCCAAACTTGCAGCTGTCCGCAATAGGTCTGTATCTTCCGCCGAAATAACCGAGAAAATCATTTTTCGCCGTTTCGTAATTTCTGTAACCCAAATCGGTGCAAAAATCCTCGTGTTTCCAATCAATCGGCGCATAACCTACACACGTAACCCTGCCGCCTCTGCCGACATCAGGCTCATATCTTAACTGCTCACCGACAGGCGAACACAAATATATCGCCTTTTTGTATTTAGAAGCAATCCTTTTGTCAGCAGTAGAAAAATGATTGTTTGAAGCACCTCCTGCCGTACCGCCGTGCGTATGAAGCATTGCAGCGCACGCCCTTGCATAGTTCGCATTGGTGCTGACGTTCTGCATATCTTTTTTGCCAATTTCAAGACCGTCCCAATAATATCCGTTTTCATCTTTAAATACATATGCACCAAATTCACGGTACAGTGCAATGCTCGCACAGTTTGCATACACACCGAAATCGACAGCGCACTCATCAATCGTGTTAAAATACTTCTTACGATTTGCCACCGTTACAATCCCCGTTTTGTCGTCGTAATCAACATAGAGCCCCATATTCTCGGCAATAAATCTAATCGGTAAAAACGTTCTGTCATTCTTCTCGAACGGTGCAGCGTCGTTTGTAATGTTCGCTCCGTTCACCTCAAAAATATTGCTACCTGCCTTACATTTTATCTGCAATGAAAGTCCCCACCTTTCTTAAAAGCCATTTAAAATCGTCATCATCCCACGTGCCGTTGTACCATTTGTCTGCGTCGGATATAATGTCCTTGTCCTTCAGCAGTGCAATGGCGTCGGTCACCGGCATATATTCTTTCTCGGTTTTAACAAGCGTAAATTCGCAAATGCCCTCAAAAATTGCCCTTGCAATCACCTCGGGTGACCGCATAAGACTTGCGTTTTCGGGATTTGTAATAAATCCCATTTCAATGAGTATCGCCGGCATATTCGTGTGCTTTAATACACCCAAATCCTTCCGCTCGGCAATTTTCTCACTTCTGCCGTCCAGCCCCAAGGGTATAAGCCTCTCTATAACCGCACTTGCAAGCTTTTGCGCAGCCGATTTTTTTGAATATACGCAAATATGTGCGCCCCTCGTATTCTTGTCGGGCGAAGAATCGCAGTGAAGCGAAATAAAATAATCCGCCCCAAATTTGTTCGCCTGAATATACCTGTAGTTTATCGAACGGTTAAGCGTCGCCGCAACGTTGTCGGCAAGCTTGTTTCGCGAGCATCTTACCAAAAACCCTGCGTCGGATAAAAATTTTGCAAGATATGAGCCGATAAAGTACGTAATATCCTGCTCTCTTAAGCCGTTCCCGATTGCCCCCGTGTCCGCACCCGAGTAGTTGTGCCCCGCATCAATAAATATTTTCATATTGCCACCTCATTTTCTTTCCAAACTGTGTATCCTTGCCTCGTGATTTTCCGCTTTCAGCTTAAGCTCGTCAATTTCCGTACCGTGCTTTGAAATGCGCGCGTCTTGAACTTTGTCATTGTCAATTAACCTGTTTATTACGGCGGTAAGGTTTATGATAGACTCGTTCAGCGTCTGCATAGGCTTAAAAGCTTTGGCAATCATAGCTACAAAACCGCCCACAACAACGGCCGCCGCTATGATTACACCAACCATTTCATTAGTCACCATTTTTAATATTCCTTACCGCTTCAAATGCTCCGGTAGCCGCCAACCCCGAAGCAAGTCCGCCTAAAAGTATCTCGGGCGTGAACGCACGATTTACCCAAATATTCATACCAACGCCCAAAATGCCCAAAATAAGTGGTATGTACTTGTTCGGTATAAAATTAAGACTGTGCTTTATAATGTACCCAACCGCCAAGCATATTGCCATACACACCGCAACCACATAATTCGATAAAATTTCCATTATTCCGTTTCCCCCGTTTCTTCAGTTTCTTCAGTTGCTTCAGTTTCCGCAGGTATATCGCAAACCTCGTATGTTTCGGTTATATCCTCGCCGTCAACATATTTTTTGCTTAAATACTGTGTTTCCGCATCATATTCGGGCATAATCGCCATAATAAGTTTTTTATACCCAAAACCCTTTAATTCGTCCTCCGACGGCGAAAAAATCTGCTTGATAAGCCTGTTTCCGACGTAAAACCTAAGCGGTGAACCGTCGTATTCGGTTACTTCGTTCTCGTTTTTGAATAAATACATTTTGTCCATTTTAAAATACCTCCGTTATTTTTTATAGTATTCTTACGGCTTTTTGACAAGAAGGTGCTCCCCACAAAGGAAGCTCGAGTGCGAGAAAGCGTTGTTGCAGGGAAGAGAGAACGCTCCGGCGTAAGCAGCGGTGTTCCTGTAACCGCCGAGCAAAGGCAGGCGAACGCCTGTGTTCTGATAGTAGCAATCCGGAACATAGGTTGATGAACTTCCTCCTGTCGCCGTCGGGAACATTACCCACGGGGCTTTTTCATCATATCCGAAAGCGGACACATAGCCGTTTGCTTCTGCATTCGTGTAGCCGACTGCTCTGTACTTGCCATTGTAAACGCCGTCAGCATAATCGCTCATACTGTTTGCATAATATACCACCCTGTCTTTGATATTTACGCCGTCAATAAATCTGAATAGTTTTGCGTGGAAGCCTTCAATGCCCCGATAGTTAACATCTGCATAGCCGTTTGTGTAATTGTTGATACCTGCAAGCCAGCCGCTTTTTCCATTCAAGGCATCGCAAGAGCCATTAAGCGGAGCAACATTCCATACAATGTCGCCAACCGCAACGCTTATAGCGTCACCATCAAATGTAATTGTAGTCTGTCCTGCTTCATCATCTGTTGAAATTGCCGTTATTGTTCTTGGTGTGGTAGCTTTATTGTTAGCGCCTAATGATGTACCTATTTCTATACGCTGACCCAATTTGTAAGCGTTTTTATATGCGGAAGAAATAGTTATGGTATTTTCATTTGTTGTAGCTACCAATGCTTTATGGTTTGTAGTATGTTGTAATCTACAAGCGCCTTCACCAAGAGCTGCCTGAGAGTTAGTATTGGCATATTCAACTAAATAAAGCATTTGTAATGCACTCGTGCAAGATAAATCCTCAATACCCCATATAGCACCTTTGTTTCGGGCGTATGTGCGGAAGGTCGCTCTTGTCGTTCTCACTCTGGGCTGAACGCCCGTAATACTCTGCAATTTGACCTTGTTGTCGGTTTCATCGGTGTATGAGCTTGCATTATATGCCGAATGAAAAACTTTGCTGACTTCTTTTCCATTGTCGATGAAAAGAGGGTGCAGCTCATATCCAGGTAACTGTTTTTCACAAATCCACATTTCCTCGACAATGCCTGTCTTGACTCTCTTGTAATAGAATTTGGGTATTTCTACCATAACATCACCATTACTACCGTCACGTTTAAAAGTAGCATCTCCAATGTATGCAGTAACGTTACCACTATCATCAATGTTGCACGTCTTAATATCACTCCACGGATATATACTATCAAAATCATTTTGCACATAATCCGTAGTTCCACGGTGTGAATTTGCAACAAGACCCACAGCGTTTCCGAGTCTATCGCACAAAGTAGAAGCCGTACCATTCCAGCGCACTCCGTATTCCTTAACTCTATTACCGCAATTAGTTTTATAATACTTTGCCGAAATTTTTTTCGGTTTAACCGCAGTGTCCGTTGTAATTGTGTTCGTGCCTTTGTTTAACACAATATCGGGCAAATTATCAGTCTTGTAATTTATGCTCTCACCGCCAGCAAGCGGAGAGTTAAGGTATATTGTTGTGTTGTTTTCGCCGTTTATAAGTATAGGAATTTTGTATTTGCCATACGGCTCAAAACCGGAAGCCGTTTCGCCAATTTCCAGCATAGGTTTAAATATCATATTATTTATGGTTGAACCCGAAACAACAAGTATATTAATATTTACCTTATTCCACCGAACGTCAATATTTGGAAAATCCAATATTATATCTCCGTTTGATGTTGTATATACAAGCTTAGACCAAGTTGCGCCATAATAAAAATCGGCTGCCAAATAACATAACTGGTTTCCGCCCCCTGATAAAATATATGTTTTTGTCATGTCGAAGCTTGTTTTCTGCATTTCCCGCAACCTGATTGTAGACTTTGATGTTGCTGTACCGTTTACTGTTATGCTTCCGTCACCGTTATCTGTAAAGGTAATTCCATTTTTTGTTATTGTTGTATTTTCATACGGATACGGAAGCAAATTACCTGTCAAATCACCTACAGATGTCTTTGTGTACGGTAAAAATACGTCTTTTTCGGTTTCGTATACGGCAATTCTGAATTTAACCGTAATCTTTACCCCCGGCGGTGCGTTGAGAAATGTCCGAAGCATATTGGTGCAACCCGAAAAATCAGACCTTGATGTAATTGTGGCTTTATAAATTCCTGCGGCTTTATATCTTAAGCTTGGTTTTACAAACTGAGAATTAGCAGCCGTCGCATTGGGCTCGCTCTTTGCATACAGATAATAACCTGTATCCGAAGCAGCAGGTGTACTTTCTACATCAAAAGTTTCTATCTGTGTGTATATATAATAGTTTGTATCCGGCTTTATAAGCGTGCAGGGTTTGTCGCTTACCCACCTGTATTTGACATTTGTTCCTGTTGTATTATCCAAAGTAGTCGTCATCCAGCCGTCTTTATCAACTGTAAATCCATTGGCTTTTGTGTCATAATTAAACAAATTTTCCCCATACTCGGTATTGCCCTCAATGGTGTAATCTTTCAAATATTTTCCCTTCGCATTACCTATAATAAGCGGATACCCTTCCGCATTGCCAAGCTTTACAGCATTGTGCATTTTCCGTCTTGCATAATCAGCATAAATCATATCCGCCCCCCTTATTCCTCGGTACTCGGTGTGTAATCATATTCCGTGTATGATATCCGCCATCCGTATACATTGGCATTGTTTTCAACCGCAATAACGCCCCAGTCGAAAAATAAAGAGTAAATCTTGTTTGCCTCGGGCGTGAAGTCAAATTCCGTCATACCGTAGTTAGAGGTTATCGTGACCGTCGGCACAGTCGCCCCCGTCACAAAATCATATTGAATAAAATCACCGCTTTGTCCTTGCGGCAGTGTAAGTGCAATGCTCGTGCTTGATGTGTTATTTATCGAATAAATCGTGTTGACTGCAAGTGTTGCAGGCAAAGTGTCAGACGTAACAGGTCGAACACTGCGCACTGCATAATCAAGAGTATGTGGTACGATAGGTTTATAATGGCTTTCTCTGTTGTTTATATCATAGATTGTAGCCATACTGGTTGAAACTACAGAATATATTTCTGCTCCTGTTACATAAACAAAGCTAGTTCCGTATTCACTTTTGGTTGTTACAACACCATACCTCCAACCTGGCTCTCCCATACTTATAGCATAATCATTACCTCGTATAACCTTAATCCATTCATATGATTTTGTACCGTCAGTTTCGCTTGTTGTAATACTCGTACACTGATATAATTTTGTATTTGTATTGTCCAAATACATCTGCCCGACAAAATCCGCAACAGTTGTTTTTGTAGGCGCTCCATTGCCCTTTAAATAACTTTCCGATACAATGGTGTTTCCGTCAATATCAACATTCTTGTCCCCGTCGGGAGAAATTTTTTTCCCGTTTGCCGATACCGATTTTATCGTTATTTCACCGTCAGTATATTTTTTCGCCCTTTCAAAATCAGTTGCCGCCGAAAAATCAAGCTCTTTGTCATCCAAAAGCGAAAAATTGAATTCATCCATCATTAACCCTCCAGTCAAGAATAAAATCACCCTTAAATATGGTCTTAACCGCACCGCCGACAGCATTAAACTGAACGTCGTAAACATATGTGCCGCTTTTTATGCCGGATGTGTCCTCGGGCATAATGTCAATAACCGCCAAATCGCCGTCAAAGTCCGTAACCTCTTTTTTAAGCAAATATCTGTCAGATAAAATATCCTCTTTTACCGAAAACGTTATCTTGTCACCCTCCGAAAAATCGCCGTCGTCGTTTCTGACAGTAAAACTCTTGTTGTTGCCTTGCGTCATTATTAATGTGTATTCCATTTATCGCACCTCCAAACATAAAATTCAATTAAAAAAGAGGGTTATAAAACCCTCAAAAAATTTCAAAGCAAGGTTTCTGCTTTTTGGTATGCGGAACAAAACCTGCCAAACAAACCGCATAAATTTTCGCAATCAAAAAACACCCTTTAAAAGGGTGTTTAAAACTTGTTTATACTTACCATTCTGTAATTTCAACTGTATCGGCAATTTCATTGAGGCTTTTCCCGTCAAAAAAATTTATCGTCATAACCTCATCAATATCGTGTGCCGTATGAACGGTGTTTTCGCCGTACCACATATTAAAATATATTTTTCTTTCTTCGGGAATGTAAAAGGGGTCAACTCCGCAATCTTTGCCGTTGTAGTCAAAACACATATGTGAAGCACATTCCAAAAGTCTGTTTTTTATTTTTTCAGCCATCATAATATTGCCTTTTTAAGTGTGTCGTCAATGTCCTTTATAATTTCAAACTTACCGCCCTTGTATTCTCCGCATAATGCTTTAGGCTTTTTCGGGCTGTATAAATAACCGCATTCCTCTTCGCTGTCGTCTATAATTCGGAGAGCCCCGGTAAACTCGTCAACCTCAAGTACACTGTAGACCTTGCCGTTTGTAAGCCCCGTGCAACCAATGTTCGGACCTATATATCTGACCTGCATTTGTTTTTTCATTTTCTTACCCTCACAGTTTTAATATCATCTAACGGAACATAACTTCCGTTTGAATACCAGTGAATTTCATACAAAAAGCTATCACCTTTGACTGTTCCGACCTTCTTCCGCCACTTTTCGGCAGCGCCTGCACTCTTGTGTGTGCAGTATAATCGTTTTAAATCTCTTATCGGAACACTTGTTCCGTCACCTGCAATAACGCATACTTTTGTAAGCTCAGCTCCCTTCGGAACCACTGAATGAATATTGGGAAAGTCAACATTTGACACTCCTGCCAGTTTTTCATCAGCGACTTTTACTACCTTTGGAAGTCCGCTGTTCTTCTTAATTATAGCATCATTTTTTATGAAGTCAAGATTCTTGTTTTCCCATACCGCCTTTTGCGACACGCTTTTACCAAAGTTTTTGATACCGTTTTTGGTTTCGGCGGCAAAAACCTGTTCACGCACTCTGTCACGTTTAAGCCCGGTCCGGTTTACAAAATCCGAAAGCTTCGCCTCCTGCTTTTTAAGTTTTGCGGAAAGATTTGCAAATTCATTTTTAAACTCTGCCTTTGCCATTTTGTCAGGCGCATTTTTAATCGCCTCATCAAAGCAAATAAGTTTTCTTTTTGTGCTTTTTATACCTCGCTCCATTGCCCTTTGCTTATCACGTGCCTTAAAAACTTCAAGCTCCTCGCCGTTGTATGTGCAAGTCGCATTTCTCATTTTTTCAAGCTGTGCCTCGGTATACTGCATATGTGACGCACCCTCAAAAAACATATTCCAGCTGTGACGGCAGTTTGCGCCGAATATTCCCCGAACGTCACCGTAGCCGACGTCGGAAAGTGATAAATAACCCTCTCTGCCCGAAAGCGAAACAATATATCCCTGCCATACTGCGTGTTCGGGGCGTGCGCCGATATGTGCGCTTGTCTGCATAAGGTCAACGTCAAATTCCTTTGCTCTCATCTCTGTTATTTTTGCAAACGTCTGGTTTACACCCGTCAAAACGCTTCTGCGTATCGCTGTGTCAAGGCTTGATACCGCCCCGGTGGGGTAAACAACCTTAACACCCCCTCTTGCTGCGTTTGTTATTGCATTTTTAATTGCAGTGTTGTAGTCAAATGCACCCGACATAACCTGCATATGCGCCAGGTCGCAGGACGATATGTATAAACTTTGCGTTGTGTTCGCTGTGGTTTTTGTAAGGTTAATCGCCTCGGTAGTTGTCTTTGCAAGTGCTGCGGTGATAATTCGCTTCATTCTCGGTGATATTTTCTTAAATTCGTATTTGTTTATCCCGGCATTTGCAAGAATACTTTCGTCATAGTCAAAAACCCTTGTTTCCGCATCCGCAAATGCGGTTTTTATTTCTTTCTTGCTTTTTTTCGTCCTCGTTGATATTTCAGACAAAATTTCATCATAGCAAAGCCCGGCTTCGTTAAGCTTCTCTGTCTGATATGATGCCGTGTCGGTAATAAATCCGCTTTTTAATATCCTCCTTGTTATGTCCCTTAATATGCTCGCCTCAAGCTCCTTGTGAACGCTCAGCATATCAAGCATATAACTCAAACCTTCGGGCGTAATCACACCTTTGTCACCGTCCTTTTATTCCTCCGCAAACTCATCCTCAGCACACATCTTTCTTGCCTTGCTCTCATTCTCGTTAAAATGCTTAACCCTAAACTCCCACTTTTGCATAATTCCGCCCGACACCAGCTGCAAATCCTGCGCAAATTCCTTTTCCTTATCCTGAATAATGCTGTCGTCAAAATCAATTTTAATGTTTTTCTCATCCGCATCCTTGCCGCTTAAATAAAGAATTGCCCGGTAAAGTCTTTTAAGCGCCGCCGATAATACCAGCTCGTGCTTTTTAAGGTTTTGAAAAAGCTCGCTTTTCTCGCTTATAACCTCCGTCGCAGTCTTAATTCCGTTTTTGTATGCTTCAAACGAAAACCTGTCACTGCCAAGCCCCGTAAGGCTTGAGAGAATATCAAGCGAATTTTTGAGCGCCCCTTTGTGAGCCTCCGAGCGTATTTCCATATTTATTTCCTTAAGCTGCGTAAAATCGTCTGTTTCCTTAATAGCGTAAAACTCTGTATCATTGTCGTCAAAAACAGGCATTTTGCCGTTTTGAGTGTCCATTATCTGCGCCATTCCCATAGGTACAATAATTCTTTTTTTGCCCAGCCTGAATTCATTCTGATAACTGTCATAAATAAGGTCAATACCCTTTAAAACGTCAATCGAATTTGCAAAAACCGAAATTCCCATAGGATTTGAAAACTCATAATTGTTTATTATGTTCGGCGTAATTATCTGAAAAAGCGGCACTTTTGATTTAACCGTTTTTGCAATGCCGCCAAAAGTGTCTGCCGCCTCTTTGCCGTCTTTAGCCGAATAAAATTTGTTTTTTATAAGATATAAGCCGTCATCCTGCCTTAAATGATACTGTATGTAGTAATATTTTTCGCCTTGTTTCCTTATTTCGCTCGCAAACGCACAGTCATAAATTTCGCCGTTGTCGTAAGAAAGCGGAAAAATCATATCAGCCGTTATGTAGTCAATGTTAATGTTTCCGCCGATTCGGTTTTCAACAAATGCACCCGTCCCGAGTGCGAATGTAAGCTCAATAAGCTGATTGGAGCGTACACGGAAGTTGTTTTTTGTGAGTACATCTTTTAAAATCGCATCAAATTCGTCGTTTTGCGCCGTGCCCTCAACCTTTTCGTTCATCAAAAGATTTGCCCATTCTTCACACACCTTTTTCGCCATACAAAGGCTTGCACGCTCCCGTGTAAGTCTTTTTACACCGTTGTATTGCGTGTATGTGTGAAAACTTCCAACCTTGCCTTCGTGCCATTCTTTCCATTCGTTTATTTTGGTGTAAAAATCCCGCACTCCTACATCATAACCTTCATCTTTCAATATCTTAAATATCATCATTTCACCTCTGTATCTTGTCCGCCGCTCGCTTTGGCATTTTTAATCTTCTGTAAATTCTCCGTTTTCAAACGGGGTCTTGTGGCAGAAGCCCCCACCAATACTTTCCCAAGCCCTTTTAAAGCGTCCCCTGCATACTTATAATATCTTTCATAAAAGGTTCAACCGAATATTCCGCCGCATCCAAACTGTCAATGTTAACACTTCCGTCATCCAGCCGCTTGTCATCAAGACTTTTTGCGTCATATACCGCCGTGCAAAATGCCTCGGTAAGGTTTATACAGTGCGATAAAATGTAATACCGCCCCTGCGACTGAATGGCGTTGTAAAACCGTATGCGGTTGAGTATACTCGTCTTTTTCGCAAGGTGTATGTTAAGCGGAAGCCTTTCACGGTACACCGCATTTTTAAAGCCTTCGATAAGCGTTGACTCCGCACTGTCGCAGTAGGCATCGTAAACTCTGTATTTTTCCTGCGCCTTTTTCGCAAAGCGGATAAATTTGTCCTCAAGCTCGGCAGGGCTTATGCGTTTTTTAAGATAAAATTCGTCAAGCGTTACAACCTCTTTAAAATTCTTTGTAAACCCGGTAAGCACAAAGGCGTGCGCCGATTTGTCACCTCCAAAGTCAACGCCGATAGTTGCAAACTGTATTTTGTCCGGATTAAATTCCTTTACAATAAATTTTTGGCGGTTGTCTGCAAAAAGAGGATAGCAAACCCCTTCTGCCGCAACCCAGCGCCCCAAAATGTAGCGGTCGAAAAACACGCCGGTGTATTCTTTTTTAATCTCGTTTACATAATCATCCGGCAAAAATGTATTGTCATCAATAAGATATTTATACACATTCATCGAAAGCTTGTCGCACTCGGAAATATTTTTGTCGTTCTGCTCCTTTGCGCACCGTGCAATGTATTTTTTATAAAGCCAGTGGCTCGGATTGTCTGGGTTGGTTGTTGCAAAAAGCTTTGCGTTATCGTCAGATAAACGTGAAAGCAGCATTGTAAAAAATTCTTCGTCAAAGAGCGTCAGCTCGTCGCAGTATGCGCCCGAGAGCGACATACCTCTTATTTTGTTTTCCGCCCTTGCGTCCGAGGCGCCCTCAAGATAAACCTTGTGTTCAAACAAAACCGCCTCTTTTTTTGAAAGCGAATAACAAAAATTCTTTTCGCCGACCAAACTCTGCAAAAGGTCAAGACAGTTGCGCTTGAGCGTGCCGAGCGATTTTGCGCACATCAGATATTTGCCGTTAATGTTTCCCGACGCAACGTAAAATGCCCACACAACAAGACTTATCCAGGTTTTGCCGCTTCTTACGGACCCTTCCAAAAGATTTATTCTTTTAAATCCGTCACTTTTCAAAACCCTTATAATTTCCTTTTGCTTTTCGGTGAACACCTCGCTCAAGCTTTCTTCACTCCTTCAAGAATTTTTTCAAACGTGCTTATATCTTCATCAGCCGTATCTTTGATATTAACTTTCTTTCCTATTGAAAAAAGCGCCCTTTCAAGGTCGCTTTTTTTGCTTTTGTCATTAAAAATTTTGTTAAGTCTTTTCTTTGCGTCTTTTTTTGAAATCCGCATTTTGCTTCACCTTCCAAATTTGCCCTGTAACGCTTTTTTATTTTAAAAACTCAATTGTATCGGCAAAAAATATTTAAACGTCTGTAAAACGCAATTAAACACCTTTTAAAAACATTTGCACAGCGCAAGCCGTGTCCGTTTTGCGGGTATGCTTCGCCACTCAAAGAAAAAACTTTCTTCGATTGCAAATTTTTTATGCCGCACACCGTACAAATTTACGGCGAATACTCAAGCCGTAGTGTATGATGTGCTTTGTTTCTTTCAATTCCGAGCCTAACGCACTTTTTTTCACCGTACAGTAAAAACGCTGCGGTAATTATCCCTTGCCGTCTGTCGCATTTTATAACCTTAAATCCAAGTTTTTCGGCGTCCTCCTCGCACTTTAAAACCTCAAACGGTTTTCCGCTCTGAGAAAGAGCCAAAATCCTTTGCGCCTCATCTTCATAAACCGGGGTCGGATTACCACGCCCTATAAATGAAACAACATATTGCGTACCTTTTGCCTTGTAATAAATTTCGTCTGTCATATCACACATAACGAAAACATAATTTGTAAATATTATTCTTTCCTGTTTTTTTAAACCGCTTTTTGTCCGCAGTTCGCAAAAATACGACGGCGCATATGCCAAAATGTTCTTGTTTTTTAAAAGCCGTACAACATCCTTTTCACGTCCGCTGCGCACATATAAAACATACATTTTCATTCTTTTTTTACCCTTTTTAAAAATCCCTCAACCTTTTTGTAAAGCTCGGGTTCTTCGTCCGACATTGCCTCAAATATCATCTTTTTGGCATATTCCAAGCCCCTCTCAAGGCTGTCCTTGTTTGTAATATCAACTCTCTGCTTATATGCCGCCGCCCTTGTCAGCGCCGTAGCCTGTCTTACAACATCTTTTAAATCCATCTCTTTCCATTTTTCCTCGGGCGCATTGTTTATGGTTTCAATAAGGTAGCTTGATAAAAGCCGCAGTATCGCTTCTGTCGTGTCAAGATTAGGAAAGCGGTCAAGCTCCTGCATCATAACCTTAAAATTTTCCTGTGCCATTTTAAGGCTTGAAACGCTCTCGGCTAAATTCTTTGCGTGTCTTGCAACACCCGAAAGTGATGTTTCATATCCCTTGCTCTTTACATACTCCACAATATCGGTATATCTGAATGAGGGGTTAAGCATCATCTGCTCCGCCGCCTCTTTAATGTCTGCCGGCAGGGCGTCTATCTTTGAACACTTCCGTCTGTTTCTGCTCATTTTTTAAACCTCCACCAAAGGGTCGGCTATAACCCCGGCAAGAAGGCTTATTCCTTTCGCCGTAAGCTTTGCCTCAAGCTCATTGTAATCTGCGTCGGCAAAAACAACCGGCTTTTTAAGCGCAATGTGCCGAAGCGTAATATAATCCGCCAAATCAAGATAGTTAACCGCATCAATAAATTCACCCTCGCTTATTCCGCAGCCGTTAACCGCCTCTCTCACCACCTTGAGCTTATTGTAGCTTTTGCGCAAAACGTTGATGGTTCTGAGCACCGCTCCGTTGTTGTTTCTGCAAACAGCCTTTTCAATAATCTGTTTGTTATCCAAATTTTAACCCCCTCTATTTTATTTTGTCTATCAGTCTGTCAAGCTTGCTGTTGATTTCACTTATCCCGGCAACAAAATCCGCTTTGGTAAGATAATCATCCTTTATCTTCTTAATCTCTTCGTTTGCCATTTTTATGCCGTTCTCGTTTTTGCCGATTCGCACAAATGCGTTTTTTAATAAAACCGCAAAAACAACAATTATAAATACTGCCGAAATAAATACATAAGTTTTCATATTCAAAATCCCTCAAAAATAAAAATACCGATATCGTTCGATACCGGTATTATACCTTATTATAGTTTAAATTGTTTATTAAAATATTTTAGGAAAACATTTCACTTTTTCTAACTCGAATTAAAAAAAGAAAGCTGTCCTTCCTCGGGCGCATTTCGCTTTCTTGTAACCTCGTTTTTCACAATAAGCCTAATCATATTCGGTGTGAGCTCATATTTTTTTGCCAGTGCGTTAAAATTGTATCCGTTAAATTCGTCAATAATCTGCCTGTTTCTGCTCGGTCTTTCCGCACCGTCCAGTTTTTTGAAAAACACCGTTTCGCCCTCAAATATAGTTGCAATCTTAAAAGCCGCCTCAAAGCCGATTGCCTCTGCCATAGTGTCGTAAACGTCTGAAAGCTTTTTAAAATCCTCCTCGTTAAGTTTTCGCATCTTTCCTGTTCACCTTCTTTTGTTCGGCGCTTTTTACATACCTCTTAAGATACTCTATAAGCTTCGACCCGTCCTCGTATGTAACCCACAAAAGCGGATTTTTCCCCGGTGCGTCATAACCTAAAATTTTCTTTACCGCACCGCACATTTTTGCCGGAGCCTGCGTTTTCGTTTCGCCGTCAAGCTCGGTAAGGGTGTATATGAGCGACCACGCTTTTTTTCTTTGTTTTTCGGTCATTTTACCTTTTATGTCATCCTTCGGGCATAAGTTCTTAAGATGTTTTATAACCTTGTCAGCCTCCGTATCGGTAAGAAGTGTAATGCTTTCCTTTCTTGAAATCGAAAACACAAGTGCGTGCAGCTCATCCTCTCTCGTTCCGTCCGATATTCCAAGTTTTTTTGCAATGGCATAAATAGTGCGCATTTTCTTTCTGTCCGTTTTCCTCACCTCCGTTGTTGAAAACTTTCATTCCATAAAATTCATATTTTTAAATATTAACAACTAAAGATAATTATCTGTCTTTTGTATGTTGTCGTCAGCTGAACGGTTCAAGGGCAGAGCCCTTGCCGTTTAGGGGGCGCTGTTTGCCTGTGGCAAATGTTTAGCGCCGACCGAGACGGCAGGCGAGACAGGGGGAATAGAAACCCCACGTTTTCCCATTCTCCTCATATTGTAAGCTGCATAAACTTCGCCATATCAATAAGCCCCTCATAATCATCACGCCCAATATTCTGCGCCTCTAAAACCAGCTGAACGGTGTTTCTGATTCCTTCTCTTGATTTTGCCACTCTGTGCAAAAATTCAAGCTCTCTGTCCCTGCCTGCGTATTGAGGGAATAACAGAAGAATATCGTCCTTTTTAACATCCTTTACAGAAAACGTCGCCGGAAACCTCGTTCTGTTTGCAATCTGCGCAAAGTCGGCGCACGAATCGCCCTTTATCTTTCCGCTTGTTGTACGGTTGCCTATAAACATAACCCCAAGTGTGCAGCCCTCTTGTTTTTTTAAATCCATCATTGCCCTAAACACTTCGATGGTGCGCATTGTCAAAAACTGCGCTTCGTCAAAGATAATAACAGTTTTGTCGGGAATGGCATTAACAATTTCATACCAAAGCTCATCGTTTCTTTTTGATTTTATGTTAAGCTTTTTCGCAACCTGTTTAAGGCACGCACCCGAGCTCATCACGCACGGATTAACCGCTATGTAAATTGTACGTTCCGGCTCGTCGTGCAAAAATTTGAGTGCCGCCTGCGTCTTTCCGATGCCTGCGTCACCGCACGCAACCGCCATACCGCCTTTGTTTTTGCAATTGCGTATTCTTTCATAAATCTCTTCCGATATGCTCGTCGGCTTGTATCCGTCCTCGCTCGGAGCATTTGCGCTGTAATCCGAAGCGTCAAAATACCTTTCTAAAATTTCAAACTTCCCGTCCTGGTCACCCTTGTAATTCCCCGTCTTAAGCCCCGATAACACACTGCCCGAAATTCCGAAAAGCAAATTCGCCTTGTTTCCGCTCAAATTTCTTTTTTCCAGTTCCTCAAATGCCCTGTCAATAAGCTTTTTTCTCTCGTCCTCCGTGTAAACCTTTTTTGCCACTGTAAACTCCTCCTTTAAAACATCTTAATTTGTCCGTTAAGTTCGTTTGCCCTTTTTATGTCGCCTTTTTTGCATTTAATGTTAATACCCTTCGCATTGCAGTATTTTTTCTTAAATTTCTCACTTTCTGTCTTGGTATTGTTCATTTTCTCCTCCTTTTATTCGCACAGCCTGTTCATAAAATTCCTTGACCTTGCCTCTTCGTACAAATTCGGATATTTGTGCGGATTAAAATTAAATTCGTATAAGTCATAAAATACATCATTAGACATTGAAAACCATTCTAATGCCCAAAACATTAAGCTTTTGCCCCTGTATAGAATAAAATCATATCGGCTTAACCCATTATTCATTTTTTATACCGCCTTTCAATGCTTTTATACGGTCGACCATTTCCTCTTTGGTAAGAAACACCGTGTTGCCCATACTGTTATATTTGTATTCCCATTCTCTACCGTCAGTAGGATGTCTAAGAGTAAAACCGTATCCTGTAATTTTGACAACTTTGCATTTAACTACTACGGGTTGATAGTCATCATCAAACATATATCTATACAATTCATCAGGCAAATTTAACTTACGAGGCAATACAATTACGCCATTTTTAATAAGATGTTCGGCAATGTCTGATATTTCATTGTCGCCCCAGTCGTCGTCTAAATCTCTTTCTTTTATCGGTTCGCTCTCTAAAAGCAGTTCAACCAGACGTTCTCTCTCACTCATTTTCGTCTACCTCAACTTTCTTCAAAAATCCAACATCATATCCACCGCCAAAATATTTACCTGTTTCATTGCATTTCATTTTAACAACCTTTGTGCCGCAAATATTATATGGTTCTGATAAAACCTCGAAAATACAGCCTTTGTATTTTTCTGCCTCGGCACTGCCTATAATCATTACGTTATCACCTTTATTTATCATTTCCGCCTGCCTCCTTATCGTTAAGCATATCCGCAACGGCTTGACTCTCGGCTTTATCATCCGAATACTCGCCGTAATATTCCAAATTGCCGCTGTGCACAATTTCCCCGTTGTGTTTCACACGTGCAACAATGTAACCCGCAAAGGGGTTGTAAATAACTTTCCATTTTCCTTTGTTCATTTTTTCCTCCTTTTGCTCGCACAGCCTGTGCATAAAACCCGTCCTTTTACAGTCTTTTCCTTACGGCACCGAACACATATGCCTTTTCCTTTTCGCAGTATACGCATATGCCTTGTTTCTTACGTTTTTCATACAATTCTTTCGCTTCCATAACTAAACCTCACTTCTTTAAAAAATCACCTGTCTTTTATCGCATTGTAGGGGACTTTTTCCGCAACGTCCCGAATTACAGCTTCTTGTTTATATCAAATATCGTAATAACCTTGCCGCTCATCTTTTCCTCAATCGGCAAAACCTCGCCCGACGCTTTTTTAAGAACCTTCGCATTTTTAGGATTTACCTCAAATTGCTCCTTACCGGCAGTCGCACGTCTTATCTGCATATCAACAATGCTTATGCGTTCCTCGGGCGCAAGAGATGTAATTTTCTCGTTGTAATCATCCTTAACCGCCTTGCGTATTTCTCTTATGCGTTTCTGCGCAATTTTAACTTTGTCGCCGCTTGCATTAAACGGCAGCATCGTTTCTTCGCTCATAGGCACGGTCATCATAAATCTGTCATCCTCTGCGTTGTAAAGCCGCACCTCGTTAAGGCAGTCCGGGTCGTAGCGTACATATACTTTTTTATTTAAATACTTCCAAATTTCATCATTGTAATAATGCAGCTTAACACCCGAAATATTAAGCACAATGCCGGCTCTCGACACCTTTATGGGTCTTGTACTGCGCATAAGCATTAAATTCAAATCCTCGTCAGACAAGGGCTTTCTTATTTCCGTTATGTTATCATTCCAAACGTCTATGCGCCGTTTTCCTTTGTCTTTTTTTACATATCCGCCGTATTGACCGACATTGTAAACGCCGTCTATCATCTTTTCAATCATAGGCGCAATATCGCCGTCACATAAAACGTTGCCGTCCTTAAGCTTAATTTTAAGATTTTCGGGACGTTCCAAAACATTGCCGCCGCAAAATGTTTCAAACATTCTGCTTATGCTCCCTTTAAATGTCAAAAACGCTCTCTCAATAGGCTTTGCTCTTGCGTTCCGCACCAATGCATTTATCATATTTATGCCAAGCCGTTCAAATATGTGCGGCGGTATCTTTTTGCCCTTGCTGCTTTTTCTCGTTCGGTGCCCTCGTCCTGCAATGTCATATGTCAAAAACTCGCTGCCGTTATCCATATAAACGTTTTTAGGTATCCCAAACCGCTTAATTGCATTTCGCAGTGCCAAAACAGTGCTGGCGCTTGAGGGGTTGTCCGTCAAATTCCAGCCGACCATAACCTGGCTCCGTGCGTCTATAAATGCGGTAAGGTGAAGCCTGTGCAGTCTGCCGCCCTCGTTTTCGGTTATAACGTCCAGCGTGTGGTTGTCGGCAATCCAGTAATCGTTAGGCTCCAAATCCTCATAACGCCGTAGTATGTAAGGGCTTGCCTTGTCGTTTAATGCCTTGTCGCCCTCTCTTCCGTATATAACGGTTGCGTCAAAAAGTTCTCTTTTAATCCGGCGTGCAAACGTCACTGCGCTTGGAAAATCTTCGAGCGCCTCTTTGTCAAATTCAGCCGCCCAAGCCTTTGTAAGCTCATAGCACTGCGCAACCGAAAGCCGTCTTTGGTCTAAATAGACGTACACAAAATAGTCCCACACTTTTCTTCTTATCTTGCTTTCGCCCTTGTTTTTGCCTCCGCGCCTTTCGCACAACGCTCCCAAATCGCCCGAAATCACCGCTTTGCGCTTGCGGTAAAGCGTAGCCTTTGAAATTTTCCTCTCGGGATACTCTTTTTTTATAAGCTCTAAAAACATTGCGTCCGCCTGCGATTTGCTCATTTTGTCACTGCGAAATTTTTCCCAATCCTTTATAACCCCCTGCCAAAAAAGAATTTCACTTCGCTCCGTTTCGTTAAAGCTCTCAAACGGACGGTTTAAATCCTCTTTTGTTTTCAGTGCCTCGCAAATCAAAGGTTCGTTTTTCTTCGCATAGTATTTTCTTTTTATGTCATCAGGGAGGCTTTCCACCGCTATCTTGTATTTTTTTCGCCCTCTGCCGTTAATTTCCGAAATTGCATCGTAATCACCCTTGAGGATTCGTCTTTTAACTGTACTCAAATCAACCTCTGCAAGCTCCGCCAATTCCGCAACCGTTACATAATCCATCTCTTTTTCACCTTTTTAAAACCGTTTTAATAATCTTTAAATAATAACTGCAAAAACAACCGCAAACACCATATTGAATAAATACATCACGCTTTCAAATGTCTGCTTTTTCTTGATGTTTGCATACAGCAATACACCGTCAAACCAAAATATAAACGAAAATGCAATAAACATAATAACCTTAAAAATAACTCCAAACATATAAATAACCTCCTAAAACGTAACTGCTATATTCAGCACCGCCGCCGCAATCCAGTAAACAAACTTTCTCACATCACCGCTCGCCAAATAAACAACTCCGGCACATAAATCAAGCGTAATCAAAACGAGCGGAAAAATGTAACCTTTATTCATCAAAAAATCCTCCCGTAGAATAACACCATTCAAATTTTCCGTCGCTGTCAAAAACAATGTCGTGCGCAAGTAAAGTAAATTTGTCTTTAACCCGCATAAGCCTTGCAGTCGCCCTGCCGTAAACCACCTTGCACTCCCATTCCGTTCCGTCCTTGTGTGTATAAACATTTCCTGTAAGCATTTTTCTAACCCCTTTTCACTTTAATTTTTAATCGTTCCGTTGAGAACAGATAATCATATGCACAACCGTAAAGCTTACACAATTTGGTTGCCTGTTCAATAGAAAACTTACCCTTTGACTTCTTTCTTTCAAACGTTGGTCTGCTTATTTCCAAATAATCAGCAACATACTGATTTGTAAAACCGTTTCTCGCTTGCTCGGCGTTTAAATTAGGGAACATAACATCACTCCTTTAAATTAGCGTTTTGCTAATCTTTATTACATAATATCACCGTTTTGATAATTTGTCAATAGTTTTTTGTTACTTTTTTATCATTTTGCTAATTTCTTGATTGACATTACACTATTTTTGTTTTATAATGACCGTGGAGGTGCAGTTATGAGTATTTTTAGTGAAAGATTGGTCGAGGCAAGGAAAAATGCTAATATGACCCAAAAAAAGCTTGCTGAATTATTGAATATTACGCCTACAAGATTGAATTATTGGGAAAAGGGAAAACGTGAACCTGATGTTCTTATGATAAAGAATATTTCTAAATTTTTGAAAGTAAACCCCAATTATTTAATAGGGTTAAACACTAATGATAATCTTGATTATGCCTTTTCTCAAGAAGAAACAGAATTGATAAAAAAATACAGAAAGCTTGACGATATAGGAAAAGAACTCATAAACAAAAGTATAGAGATAGAACTAAAAAGGGTAGATACTCCAAAGGTGCAACAAAAAATATATCATATATCATATTATGATATGCCCGTTTCAGCCGGAACAGGTCAGTACCTCGACTATACAAATTGCAGTGTTTTACCTTTAAAAGAAGAACCGCCTGCAAATGCTGATTTTGTTCTTTCGGTAAGCGGTGATAGTATGGAACCTACATTCTACGACGGAGACAAGGTGTTTGTAGAAGAAACGAATACGCTGAATATCGGTGATATTGGTATATTTTATTACGACGGTGACGTTTATATAAAAGAATACGGCAAAAAGGGTTTGATATCTCACAACGAAAAATATAAGATTATCAGAGGCAGTGAAAATATGCGTGTTCTCGGCAGGGTCATCGGTACAGTTGAAGAATAAAGCTACAAAGGAGCCAAACTTATGGGCATTTTTAAGCGCTTAAAAGAATTAATAAATTTTGATGAAAGCATAAAAGAAAAATCCCTTACATTAAAACAATTAACCGAAGCAACAGACGCACGTGCGGCAAGACTTGATATCATTAAGTCTGATATAGATTTCTTTACGGAGAAGAAAGAAACCGCAATTGCCGAGCGTGATGCCGAGATAAACAAAACAAAGCAAGCCTGCGAAGATGTTATTGCGTCATACGAAGAAAAACGAAATACCGCAAAAGAAAATTATGATACTGCACAAAATCAATTTTTGGAGTTAAGCAAAAAGAACCACGAAACCGAAAAACAAATTGCCCTAAACTCCGAAAAAATAAAGCTTTACAGAGCATTGGTAAAAGCGGTGAACTCTTCACTTTCAAATGATACACGTTTTTATGACAGCGAGCTTAATAAACTTGCGCCAACCGTAGAGCTTCATCTTAATGCTTTTGATGTGAAGGATTTAAGAAAGCTTATAAACGAAAATAAAAATCTTACAAACAAACTGCTCGAAAAATACGAAAAACGTTATACAACGAAAAGTAATCGTGCGATATATCAGCTTATGGTTATTGCCATAAGGGCAGAATTTCAAAATATTATTGCAGATTTAAAATATTCCAATCTTGAAAAATGCAAGGACAATTTAAACGAGATAACAGCACGGTTTATGACAATCGCAAGTGACGGAAATCAGCAGATTGCCCCGACAATTAAGAGCTTTATAAACGAAATCAGTGTTCTTTTTGATAAGGCAATCGAAATTGAATATACATACTATGTCCGCCGGGAACAGGAAAAAGCAGAACAGCAAGCGTTAAAAGAGCAAATGCGCCAAGAACGCGAAGAACAAAAAGCGCTTGAACTTGAGCAAAAAAAAGTTGAGCTTGAAGAGGAAAAATATAAATCTGAAATAGAAAACACACAGGAAAAATTAAAAGATTGTGCTGATGACGGCAAAATGCAAAAACTACTTGCGCGAATCGAAGAACTCCAAGGGCTTTTAACAAAGGTGCAGGAAATAAAAGAGGATATTATAAGCCGCCAAAACGGAAAAGCCGGTTATGTGTATGTTATAAGCAATCTTGGCTCTTTCGGCGATAACAGGTTCAAAATCGGTATGACAAGGCGGCTTGAGCCTATGGACAGGGTTCGTGAACTCGGCGACGCATCCGTTCCGTTCTCGTTTGATGTTCATAGTTTTATATTCTCGGACGACGCCGTTGGTTTGGAAAAAAATCTTCATAATATTTTAGATAGCAGACGCACCAATAAAATAAATATGCGCAAAGAATTTTTCGACGTGACCATAGATGAACTTGAAAAGCTTGTTAATGATATATGCCCGACTGCCGAATTTAAACGCACAATGCTGGCAACCGAATACCGCAAAGGCTTGGAAATTTTAAATAGTTAATTTTATGCAAAATTTTATTGTATAAGATGAATAATTATACAAAAATCTGTAAAAATCACTGTGATTTGCACTATTACAGCCGTTTTTGAAAAACGTGCGCAAACCCTCTATTTTCCGTAATGGTGCAATGCACTATTAAAAATCCAAATTTGCACCATTGCACCATTAAATATACAAAAATACAAAAACCGTTTAAAGGCTTTTAAATCAAAAAATTTAAACAGTGCTTTTAAACGGTTTTAAAATTTTTATTTAATTTTTAAAAGGCTTTCGGTGCTTGGGGTGCTCGTCAGCACTTGCGAATTTTGTAAGCAATTCAGTTTTATAAAACTTCCGTTGTAAAGCTGTGTTTGCGCCGTTTTTAATTCTCGTCTGCTTCTCCTGTGTGTCACCGTTCTAAAAATCGCCCGTTTTCCCTTTGTAATGCATAATAGCGTAAATGTCAATCGTTTTCGTTAAGTGTCTTAAAATCCGAAATTAAGCTTTAAAATCACCGCTTGTTTTCTTCCGCTCTTTCGCTGCCCGGGTTCTGATATAAGCCCCGATGCGCTCCCTTGTCCGACCGTTCATTTCAAATATAAACCCGTAAATTTGCAAGAGCATAGACGTTTTTTCATTAAAATTTTTAAAATGCTTTTAAATAATTTAAACACTTTTTTAAAACCTTAAAACGCTTTAAATTTTAAAAACTTTTGAAAATCTTTATGCAGTCCGAAAACTGTTGTTTTTATATGTTTCATTGTTCAAGCAAATGAGAAAAATCCCACTCCGAAAACCGTTCACTCATTTCCGTTAAACCCCCGATTTTTCCCACTGTATTCGCCTTTTTACCCCCTCTTTTTCTCTCATTCTCACTCTTTCCCACCTAAAAACTTACATTCTCATTTTCCTTGTTTATTTACATCAGACTGATGAATATTCATTCTCTGTCCCGGCAGATGGCTATTACAGAATCAGTTTTGACGGAAACAGTGGAATAACCGCATCACTTTTTCATAGCAGCAGTTCGGAAAGCAGTATAGCATCTTTGACATCATCTTATATGGAATGTTCACTTGCGGCTGACGAGATGTATAAGCTTAAAGTAACCGGAATACGCATGGGTGTATATAATTTTAAAATAGAAAGAATAGCTGTTCCGTCAGGGAATGTATTACAAGTGGGAGTAGGCAAAGATAAGACCATATCTCACGAGTACGGAATTGAAACATTCACTTTTACACCAACGCAGACGGCAACATATAATTTGTATATCAGCAGTGATAAGATATATCCGACCATAAAGATTATAAACAGTTCAGATAATGAAATTGTATATGAAGATAATCTGACATACAAAAGTAATGTATCTACAGGAGCTGAATTGACGGCGAATGAGGTATATACCATAAAAATAAAATCGAGAAAAGACTATACCGGTGATTTTAGTATAAAAGCAAGAATGGGTAAGGCTGTTTTGGCATCGGACGGAACAGTGAATATTACAGGAAAATTTAATACTGCATCAAATGAGAGATTAGGAATAATTGCTCTTAATCCGAACGGTTCTGTAGAATACATAGCACAAGCTAAGAGCGGTGCAAACGGCAATATATCAACAGAAGTGAAAATAGACCAAACAAAATCCGGGACACATTCAATAGTCATTAACTCAGCAAATTCGGATTTGGGAATGGTACAGTTATAAGATAAAACACAACGGTGTGTATAACAGCACAATTTTACCCGGAACGAATGAGATAGAGTTTTATTTTAAAAACACTAATTCAAAAGAGGTAAGCTTTATTCCGTATGTATGGCTGGTATCAATCAATAACGATACATTAGATGAAAAATACATACAGTTAGGCGATTACATTACTTTGGCGCCGGGTGAAGGAACAACAACGCCGTGGATTCACAGCATGGTGCTTGAAGATGACTATAATTTGCAACTGCTGTATGGGGATATGCTTGATTTATTGTTTCATATGAACTTTAAGGGAATTATCCGATTTATACCTTATGTTGATGCAATAGCGCCGCTGGTCTTCAATAAGGCCAGAAACGGAAAATTTATATATTGTAATAATCCGGAGGCAATCGATGAAGAAAAATTGTCAGATAATCCGTCAACACCACAGTTGTTGCTAAGTGAAAAAGCGGCGGGAGAGGGCAGTTATTCGCTTATGGCTGAACATAATAATCAGGTTCCGCAAGAAGTGTATTTAGATGTGCAGTTTTTCAGCGGAAATTATGCGAAGATAAAGATAAATGCGTTGGGAGTTCAAAGACCGGACGGAGTGAGCTGGGCTTGCGCCGAAGCATACTCTGATTATATGCAATTGAATTTTGCTGCATCAGCAGGCTATGAAGTCTCATATTTTAGCAATGATAATGCGGAATTTGAACTAAATGCATCTAAGCCAACGGTGTGGCTGAGTGATCTTTACGAATCAATTTATTCAAAGAGTTATCCGACATTGCCTGCAAAGAAAGGAAATTATTACAGATGTGTGTATATTATAGTTGACTTTGAAATTATTTCAGGAGCAGCTGATATAAATATAGCAGCATATAGAAACAGAGCAAGTCATAGCGACTATTGTGATGAAGGTACTTATTATTGGGATCGGATGCATAAGGGAATATCGGATAGCCTGCCGAGAGTGACAAGTAATCTGGTACTGACATTTAATGATGACATTGCCGATGGCACGGCAGTTCCGTTTAAAGTATTCAACTCATACAATCCGTATGGGTATCAAACTGATTTTTGGGTTACAAATCTGAATCCGCAATCAGATGCGTGGGTGAACGATGAGTGTGCAGAGAGTGATATGCTGGACTTTGTATATAACGATGGTAAAAAGTCGTGGTATTTCGGCAATTCTGTTCCTGAAAGCAAGAAAGACTATAACTGGCATTTTGATACAATCCACGGGGATTACAAATATCCGGTTGTAGGAAAGACGTGGATTGGTGACAGCAGTAATGGATATTGGGGATATAATGCCTCAGCTGAAATTCCAAGTAATCATATTCCGAATGATGTTCTTACATTATCGCCGGCACAAAGTAATACTGAAATTACAAGCTTTGATTCGGCGTGCAGCTTGGGAAATTACAGTGTACAAACAGTGTATAACCTGGTATTAATCAACCTTGGAACAAGGACAAGACGGTTTGAATATCGGCTGAATACAAATTCAAATAATATGATTTATGTGCATAAAGACAGCGGCGATATAACGGAGTATTTCGCAAAGGGAGAGAATAACGGAGATCAAAGAATGACATATATGGATGTTGCGCCGACATCCGTAGAGTATATAACAATCATGGAGATTTTACCGACAGGTAATGCGGGCGGAATGAAGAACAGATTTATAATAACATCAGCAAATTAAGGAGGGGTACTGTGAATAATTTGATAAGAAAACTGTTTTCAATGCTGTTATGTATAGGAATATTGGGCGCAAATAATGTTTTTGCGAAAAACATATATCCGTCTTATACATATACAAGAACGGATTCGGGGAAGTTATTTTATGATATTGCTGTTGGAACGACAACAAGTGTAGCAGTAGGAAAAAATGGACGAATATATTATGATGCCTTCGGTAATTGGAAACCGGCAGAGCTTGATTCCTTTGATGATTTTTACTATGTATTTTTTACAGGTGACAAGTTTGTGGCACTTGGAAAACAGTCAGTGATTTCTTCGATAGACGGACAAACTTGGACTGTTATAAAAAACGACGGAATATCGTCCGACGGACTTGTTACTTACTCAAATGGTGTGTTTATGATTGAAAAATCTGACGGAATATATACTACAGCTGATTTTCAGGAATATAGTAAGCTGAGTTCTGCAGGTTCAAGATTAAATATAGTTCAATCATCTATACAAATTCCAAAACTCATGATTGATGCAGCGGATACAGATAGTAACCTAAAGTATTACTATGATATGATTTTTGGAAATAACGAAATAGATACGAGAACATTTGATAAGAAACTTGCACTGTTTATAAATTTATGCGGAGTAAATACAAATCTGTTGCCGACCAAGCCGGAAAGTATTGAATATATAGAAGTGTCAGACGACACGATAGTTATATATTATATCAAAAACTTTACTTTAATTAAAGCTGCAACAAGTGACTTTGAAACTTGGAGTGAAACTGAAATTGTGTTGCCTGAGCAAAATGAACATTTGAGCAGTATTGCAATCGGAAAAATAAATGACAAGTATATTTTTGCATATGATACAAATGAATCGTCTCAAATAAACGAAATATATAAAAGAAAGAAATATGTTACATCAACAGAGTTGGGTACATTTGATGATTTTGCAATATCAGATATTCGAGGGGATATTTGCGAAAAAGGCGGAAAGGTATTTATAATAACAGCAACAGGAATTTACAGTGTGGATAATGGGAATGTCATAACTGCTGTTTCAGAAGAGAATATCCTGACAGAAAAAACAGCAGTTATAGATACAGACAGATATAGCTTTATGTGGAAACGTGATAACAACATAAAGCTATATTGGAACAAAACCGGCGAATGGACGGAAATAACCGATGCGGACGGCTTTATAACGAGCCATTATATTGACAGCAATGCTAATTATCAGATTTTGTGGATTGGCGACCGATATATAATCAGACCTACAGATTACGATAACGGATATAACCCGACCGGAGCAAAGGGTGAAATTCACATTTATGATGAGAATTTTAATTATGCGAAAACTGTAAATTTAGATAACTACATCTTGCAGATGTCTTTTGTGGATGGAAAGTGCTATGTGTTATTGGATAATAATACGGTTATGTATTCGGCGGATTTTGAGAGTTGGACGGCATTGAAAGACAGTGAGTTGCCTATGACAAATGGCAGCACACAGATATATAAAACACTAACAAAATCAAGTCAAGGATACGATTATATTCACGAAATCAAGTCGATAGTCAATCAAAATGTAAAGAAAGAGCTTTTGTATGAAAATTGGAAAGGAAACAAAGTAGCGGTTGAGTCAGGTGAATATTTAAGGTATGACGATACCACAGTTTCCTTATCTGATGACGGTGTATACTGGAAAGATATTTCATTGCCAATCGGTATTGATAAAATTCGTCAGGTGTGTGTTGAGGGTTCGGATATAACTGTTGTTACTCCGAAAATTGAGCTGAAATATTCAATGGATAGCATTGCAGAAGACACCGTAAAAACATATGTAGAAATAGACGGAAAAATACTCGGTTTTGATACACCTCCCGTTACCGAATCTGACAGAACTCTCGTTCCGCTGAGATTTATATTTGAAACAATGGGAGCTGATGTTGATTGGGATGCCGGTACGCAAACGGCAATTGTCACCGGAAATAACACTTCTATAAGGTTTTCAATCGATAATGTTACAGCGACAATTGACGGTGCGGCAAAAACAATGGATGTTCCGGCTCGCCTCATAAACGATAAAACTCTTGTTCCGCTACGATTTTTAAGCGAGGAACTTGGCTTTGATGTTCAGTGGGACGAAAACACACGGACGGTAACAATTAAATAATAAGGAATTATTGTGTTTGCCGACAAGATGTGGTATAACAATATTTAATTTGCAGGAAAGGCAGGTGTTTTGAAAATGAACAGAACAGAATTAGTAGCTGCAATGGCAGAGAAAGCAGGCGTATCAAAGAAAGATGCAG
>CAKSTL010000015.1 GCA_934500875.1 uncultured Clostridia bacterium
ATTTCTCTTATCCGTATGGCAAGGAATGATAAGAGATTTTTACGCCCATGTGCGTTTTTTGCGGCAGCAAAAAAATTCGCACGGGTGTAGGCAACGGAAAACCGCTTTCCGTATGCCCTTCCATTTTAAAAACTTTTTGTTTTTTCGGTTGTTTGTTCAAAGAAAGACTGAAAAGCCAATCTTCATCCTTCGCACCGAAATTTTGTATTTTACATTGATTTATTGATATGATACATCATTTTTTTATCAAAGTCAAACAAATTTTAATTATATTCACAATAATTTCACAAAAAATGTGGACATTTGTACTTTTTTGTGTTATCATAAATACAATTGATAAATTTAAGGGGTGTCTTTTTTTGAATAACAAGGAATACAGTATTTTTGACATACTCAATATGGCGCTGCAAAGATGGTGGATTGTTGCGTGCTGTCTTATTATAGGCGGCTCGGCAATGTATATCTTTTCATATTATTTTTCAAAACCGGTGTATCAGAATGTAGGAACTCTTTATATAAGCAACGTTAACAAAACCACGTCGCAAAGGCCGTCGGACGAAATCAGCCTTAACGAAATTGTTACTTCGCAGGAACTTTTGAAATCGAGTGTAGAGGTTTTGAACACAAGCAAATTTTTCACCCGTGTTAAAGAAGTGTCAAAGCTTCCTTATTCGCCGGCAAGGTTAAAAGGTATGGTTACAATGGCGGCACGAAACGAAACCGAAATTCTGGAAATTACGGTTAAATCAGACTCTCCAAAAGTGTCGTACATACTTTTGGAAACCGTAATCTCGCTTGCGAAAGAAGAGGTTGAATGGGTTGTGGAAGGCGGCTCGATAAAAGCGCTTGACCACGCAATTTATTCAACGGAAAACCTTCCGAGAAACATTGGCAGAAACTCGCTTCTGGGCGCTCTTGTAGGTGCGGTTGCCGGCGTCGGTCTTATATTTATTCTTGAGCTTATTGATACAAGAATAAAATCGTCGAATGATTTGTCTGAAAATTACGAATACTATATTCTCGGCGAAATACCCACAATCGAATAATTTGGAATAATGCTTCGCAAACGAAAATTTTCTGTTTGCGGAGCGTCTTTTTTTGACAAGTTTTTCTTGACTTTAACCGCTCAAAGGTGTTAAATTACTTTATTAACGTTACTTCGGAGGTTCTTAATGTACGTATTTTTAGTTTTTTTACTGTTTTTTCTGGGGCTTGTTCTTATTATCAAAGGCGGCGATTATTTTGTTGACGCAGCCGTGTGGATTGCAAAGGTATCACAAATTCCAAAGTTTATAATCGGCGCAACAATCGTAAGCATTGCCACAACAATGCCCGAGCTTATTGTGTCGCTTATGGCGTCTGTCGGCGGAAAGCTTGACATAGCAATCGGAAACGCTGTAGGCTCGGTTACGGCGAACACCGGCATAATACTTGCGGTATCGGTTGCGTGTGTGCCGTTTGCAATCCGTGCAAAGGATTACTTTTTTAAAACGTCGCTTCTCATTCTTGCAATACTCTCGCTGTATATTTTTTCGCTTACGGGAAAGCTTGCACCGATAGGCAGCGTTATACTTGCACTTATTTTTGCAATTTTTACATACGAAAACATCAAGAGCGCAAAAAGCGCAAAAACGGATACTGACAGAGATGAAAAAATAAGCACGGAAAAAAGAGATGTATATATAAATATCGGCAAATTTATTCTGGGCTGTATAGGAATTATACTCGGCGCACGGCTTCTTGTTGACAACGGAACGGTAATTGCACAAATACTTGGCGTTCCCGACAGCATAATTTCGGTTACTATGATTGCAATCGGAACGTCGCTTCCCGAGCTTATTACGGCAATTTCGGCAATACGCAAAAAGCAGGGCGCACTGTCGGCAGGAAATATTATCGGTGCAAATATTATTGACACAACGCTGATTTTGCCGGTTTGTTCGCTTGCGTGCGGAAAGCCGCTTGCAATATCCGCTCAGGCACTGAAATTTGACATTCCGGTATGTCTTATAATTAATGCGCTTGTATTTATTCCCGCTGTTATGAGGTCAAAATTTACACGGCTTCAGGGTATATTCACTGCTGCCGTATACATTGCGTATGTTGTTGTAATCGTGCGCTTTTCCTGATTTAATATTTTATGTATAAAACCCCTTTGCGAATATACCGCAAGGGGGTTTTGTGTTACAGCAAATCGGATATTTTTAAAAGATTGTATGTCATAGCCGCCGTCTGCGCCCTTGTTGCAGGTGCGGACGCTTTTATTTCAATGTCTGAGGACGGCAGAATGTTTTTTTCAAAGCAGAATGCCAAAGACGGTTTTGCCCATTCGCTGACGGTTATGTAATCGTCAAATGCCGAGATGATGTCGAGCGTTTCGGTCGGAGAAAGGTTTGTATCAAAACCGCAAAGATTTGCCGCACGGCATATCATAACCGCCGCTTCCTCTTTTGTTATAAGACCGTCGGGATTAAACTTATCCTCCGAAATTCCCTTTACAATGCCGTAATTTGCGCAAACCGAAACGGGCTTGCAGAACCAGTCGCTTTCGGAAACGTCCGTAAATTTGTTTTCCGCACCGCCTTTTGAAAGCCCAAGCGCCTTTGTGACGATTGCGGCAAATTCACTTCGTGTTACGGGTGCATCGGGGTCAAAAATTTTATCGCTTTTTCCGTTTATTATCCCTCTTGAAGCAAGTGCGGCAATTTCACTTTCAAAAATGTTGTTTTTGATGTCGTCAAAGCTTTTGTCATATAAAATTTCCTGTTTTTTTATGTCGGGGTTTTTTGTCTGATTGGTGTCGGCTCCGCTTAAATTTTCCGCCGTATCTGTCATATCGTAAAGAGCGTTTTTGCCCTCTGTCATTCTCCTGTATGCGGAGAGTGCGCACAAGGCTTGCTCCGTTGCCATCAGGTTGGCTGAAGATTCGTCCAATGTATGATAAAATCCGCCGTTACCGTCATAAAAAGTCATAAGATTGTCAAACGGAGTTTTTTTATTTTTTACAAATCGGATATCATCCTGCGCAATGTTAAGCGTGCAAAGGGCAATTACAACCTGAGATACAGTTTCGCACGTCTGGGTGCCGTAGGCTTCAAATCCGCCGTTTTCAAGCTGCTTCTGCGATAAAAACGAAAGAGCCGAATTTATTGCATTTTCGGTATCTGGTTTGTTTTTGTACTTTGCAAGTGCGCAAAGCGCCATTGCGGTTACGTCGGTGTCGGATTTTTCGCCGATATCGAGCGCCCAGCTGCCGTCGCTGTTTTGCGAAGAAATTATTTTTTCGATATACATATCCCTCGTGGCACTGTTTTGTACTGTTTTGGGAAAATCAAGATTTTTTGCGTCAACAGTGATAAGCGCCCATATTGCGCCGTTTATGCCCTGCCATACAGTGCTGTCAAAATCCGAAAGCTGCTCCGTAAGGCTGTAGGAGCATACATTTTCGGGATTTTTGCCTATAGCGCTGAGCGCAAGCGCCACCCTTGAATATTCGGTGTATTTGTGTTTATGCAAAACGCCGTCGTTGCTTTTTATGTAATCTTCAAGATTTTTATAATATTTTTCAAAATATTCATCCGGTATTTTTTCTCCGCTCCGTGCAAGACCTATAACCGCCCATTCGCCGCCGATTGACGAAACAGTGGGGTCGGGGACGTTTTTTTGCACATACTGAACGCATTTTTGTATGACAGATGTATCAAAATCGGCATAACAAACGGAAAAAAGCAAAATTACCGCAAGAAAAATGCAGAGCGTTTTTTTCATTTTTTCACCTCAAAAAATGCGGAGCAGGCAAATATTTTGCCGGATAAATTTTCCCGGCAGCCGAATAAATACCCCTCCGCTTAAAATTTACGGCTATCTTACAAGATTTTGCTCTCTGTTCGGGCCCACGCCGACCATTGAAACCTTGCAGCCGCACAATTCTTCAATTTTTTTAATGTAATTTTTTGCGTTTTCGGGAAGCTCGTCAAAGCTTTTTGCGCCCGAAATATCACCGCTCCAGCCATCCATTTCCTCGTATATCGGCTCGCAGAGCGCAAGCTCTTCCAAACTCGGCGGAAATTCGTTTACAATTTCATCACCCTTTTTGTAGGCAACGCATATTTTAACCTTATCAAGCCCGCTCAAAGTATCGATTTTATTAACGGAAAGCTCTGTAAGACCGCTTGTGCGCACGGCAAATTTAACGATAACGGCATCAAACCAGCCGCACCTTCTCGGACGTTTTGTAACAGTGCCGTATTCAAAACCTCTTTCCCTGATTTCATCACCGGTTTTGTCAAACAGCTCTGTCGGGAAAGGTCCTTTTCCGACTCTTGTCGTGTATGCCTTTACCACACCGAGGCACTCGTCAATCATAGTAGGCCCAATGCCTGTTCCGATACACACGCCGCCCGATATCGGGTGCGACGAAGTAACGTAAGGATATGTTCCCAAATCAATGTCAAGAAGCGTACCCTGCGCACCTTCAAAAAGCACCTTTTTGCCTTTTTTAATTTCGTTATACAAAATTGCGGTGGTATCTGCAACAACATCTTTAAGACGTTTTGCATAGGCAAGATAATCTTTAATTATTTCGTCAGCGTCAACGCCTTTTCCGCCGTATATTTTTTCAATAATATCGTTTTTGATTTTAACGTTTGCTCTAACCTTTTTTACAAAAACTTCTTCGTTCATAAGGTCGCATACCCTTATGCCTATTCTTTCAGCTTTGTCCATATAGCAAGGGCCTATGCCGCTTTTGGTTGTTCCTATATCGCCCTCGCCCCTTGATTTTTCCGAAAGGGTGTCAAGAACAATGTGGTAGGGCATAATAAGGTGCGCTCTTAAATCAAGACGCAAATTCTTTGTGGAAATGCCCTTTGAGTTTAACATATCCATCTCTTCCAAAAGAACCTTCGGTGAAACAACCACGCCGTTTCCTATAATGCACAGCGTGTTTTCGTTAATAATTCCCGACGGGGTAAGCCTTAATTTGTACTGCTCGCCGTTTGCCTCAACGGTATGACCTGCGTTGTTGCCGCCCTGCGAGCGTACAACCACATCCGACATACCTGCGAGTATATCAACAATTTTGCCTTTGCCTTCGTCGCCCCACTGTGCGCCGATTACTACCTTTGTGGGCATTGCAAATCCTCCTTAAAATATGTAAAGTAAGACCTTTTGAGTCTTACTTTGTTTTTAAATATTCGTTAATTTTGTTTACAAGCTCATCTGCGTCAACACCGTGAACCGCACACGCTTCTTCGATTGATTCCCCCGAAGCTGAGGGGCAGCCCAGACAATGCATTCCGATTTCAAAGAAAAACGGCGCTGTTCCTGCATCAATCTTCAAAACGTCTGCAATAATAGTATTTTTATCAACACTTGCCATTGTAAATTCCTCCTATGCATTAAATTAACCGTACAAAACATATTATACTACGCATTTTAAAAAAAATCAATGGTTTTATCAATATTTATATTTTTTTCATAACAAGTTGACTTTTTTTGCGATTTGTGCGATAATTATACCGAATATATATTAAAGTGGAATGTTATGCTTAAAGAGGTGAATTTTATGAGCGGCAAAATAAAGGTTTCGGTAAGAATTTACGGTCACGATTATACTTTTACGGGTACAGAAAGCGAAGAATATATACAGAAGGTATGCTATAATGTGGATAAGAAAATGCGTGATTTCCGTCAGCGTGACCCGAAGCTTAACGAAACAAAGCTTGCAATTTTAACAGCAGTAAACACCGCTGATGAGTTTTTTAAAACAAAGGCGCTGCTGGATGAAACCATTGCTGATTTGAAAAAATACAAAGAAGAAGCTTTCAATGCAAAAAACGAGCTGCTTGTGACAAAAAAAGAAAACGATTATCTGAAAGAAGAAATTCAGAGTTTGAAAATAGAGCTGGCTAAAAATGGAAAATAATATTGAAATTCTTGCACCGGCGGGCAGCTTTGAAACGTTTAAGGCTGCTGTCAACAACGGTGCGGACGCTGTTTATATCGGCGGCAAACGCTTCAGCGCACGCAAAAACGCCGTTAATTTTTCGGACGACGAAATAAAAGAAGCGGTGCGTTATGCGCATCTTCGCAATGTGAAGGTGTATGTCACGCTGAACACGCTTTTGAAAGATAACGAAATCAAAGCGGCGGCTGATTTTATTGAATTTTGCAATCTTGCCGGTGTTGATGCGCTTATAGTGCAGGATTTGGCAGCTCTTGCGATAATAAAAAAATGTAATTTTGAAATTTTGCCGCACGCAAGCACGCAAATGACCGTTACAAACCTTTGCGGAGTTAAAAAATGCGAACAGCTCGGATACAAAAGGGTTGTTCTCGCACGTGAGATATCGTATGACGGCATTAAAAAAATAAGTGAAAAAACAAGCTGCGAGCTTGAGGTTTTTGTCCACGGCGCACTGTGCGTCTGCTGTTCGGGGCAATGCCTTTTAAGCAGCGTTATCGGCTCAAGAAGCGGAAACAGGGGCGACTGCGCCCAGCCGTGCAGGTTATGGTACAATCTTATTGATTACAACGAAAAAAAAGCGTTTAAAGAAGGAAAATATCTTATTTCGCTTAAGGACTTGTGCCTTGCGGACGAGGTTGAAAAATTAAAAAATATCGGCGTAAAGTCGCTTAAAATAGAAGGCAGAATGAAGAGCAAGGAATATGTTTCGCTTGCGTGCGGAGCGTATTCATCGGCAAAGCTTGGCGGTGGCGTTTCAAAAGAAACGCTTTATGAACTCGAAAATATTTTCAGCCGTTCGGGCTTTACAAAAGCATATTTTGAGGGCAGTATAAACCGCAGTATGCTTAATTTTGACAAAAACAACGATTCCGTTTATAAAAACATTTCCGAAAGCGTTCTTAAAAAGGCTGAAGAAATGTCGAAAAAGGATGACGCAAAAAGGCTTATCGATATATCGGTAAAACTTTCGGAAAACGAGGCTGTTTCGCTTTGTATGTCCGATAAATACGGAAACGAAATTTTTTACCGGAGCGATATTTATCCGCAGTGTGCAAAAAATGCGCCGCTTGATAAAGAAAAGATTGGGCTCAGTATGGCAAAGCTTGGCGATACGGCATTTTCGCTCGATAAATTTGAATGTGAAATTTCGGGAAATCTTTTTGTGCCGGCAAAGGATTTGAATTTTATAAGGCGTGAAGGAGTGCGCCTTTTGGAAGAGAAAATCCTTGATACGAAAAGAGGCAAGGATGTTTGCGGCTTTAGCTTAAGCCTTACCGCCAAAAAGGTTACAAAAACCGGATACACCGCCTCTGTAAGAACGTCCTTTCAGCTTGAAACGGCGCTTGGCGAGGGTATGTTTGAAAAAATATTTGTTCCGTACGAGCTTTATAAAGAACACGAAAACGGCTTGAAATCCGATAAAAGGGCGGTTTGCGTCCTCTATGATACATTCGGCGATAAAATGCCTGATATTTCGGGAATTGAAAGGGTTTCGGCAACAAATATCGGTCAGCTTGACATGTGCAAAGGAAAAACGCTGTTCGGCGAGTCAAGCTTTAACGTGACAAATTCAGTTGCGCTCGATATGTATAAAGATATGGGAATTTCCTGTATGCACCTTTCAAACGAGCTTACACTCGGCGAAATCAGAGATATGACAAAATCAGTCGATACCGAAATTACGATTTACGGAAAAATTGCGGTTATGCTTACAAAAGCGTGCGTTATAAAAAACGGGCTTGGAAAATGCGGCTGTATAAAGGAGCGCTTTTTGTATATGTGCGACAGAACGGGTAAAAAATTTCCCGTTATTGCAAACAGGCTTAACTGCACAAATACAATTTTCAATGCCGTTCCCGTTGTGATGTCGGACAGGCTCAATGAGCTTGAAAATATCGGAGTAAGGTACTTAAGGCTTGAATTTACGGACGAGAGCGCCGACGATATGAAAAAAATAATTTCACACTATAAAAACGGAGAAAAATGCAGTTTTGAATTTACAAGGGGGCATTATTACCGGGGTGTATAAGTTGAAAAAGGGCGATTTTGCCGTAATTATATCTGTTTTGTGCCTGTGGGCGGTATCGTTTTTGCCGTTTTTATCACACGGCGGAACAGGAAGCGTGTATGCGGTGATTTATCTTGACGGCGAAAAATATGCAAGCTATGCGTTAAACGGCATTGACAAGCCGAAATATATAACCGTTGAAAAGTTCGGGAAAAACGTTATTGAAATTTCAAAGTCGGGCGTGCGTGTCACGCAGAGCGATTGCAGGGACAAATTTGAGATAAAAGGCGGTATCATAAGCAAGCCGAATCAGTCGCTTATCTGCCTTCCGAACAGGCTTGTTATAAAAATTGAGGGTGGCGGTGAATCGATTGACGCAGTCACATATTAGAAAAAATGTTAATATTGCAATGCTTTGTGCGGCGGCGTCGGCAATTGGAATTCTGGAAAATTCGCTGCCGAGCCTTTCGGCAATTCCCGGAGGAAAAATAGGTGCGGCAAATGCCGTGATTGCCCTTACTTTGTACGTTTACGGAATAAAATATGCTTTTTTGATAAGCATTTTGCGCTCGCTTGTGACATCATTTGTTTTTATGGGGGCAAGCGCTCTGCCGTATTCTTTGGCGGGTGCGGTTTTAAGTATGGCAGCTATGGCTTTTCTTTACGAAAAAAAAGGTATTTCGCCAATCGGTGTCTGCATTTCGGGCGCTCTTTTCGGCAATGCGGCTAAGGTTTTTGTATCGTGTATGATGTTAAAAAGTTTTGTGCCGATTAAGTATTTTGCCTATCTTATTCCCGTATCACTCGTGTGCGGTTATGCGGTCGGGCTTTTTGTGATTTACCTTTTAAAGTATAAAAATATAATTTTGAAAGAAGACAGAAAATGAAAAAAATTATTTTGGCGTCAAAATCGCCGAGAAGAAAAGAAATTTTGGAAAATCTTAACATAGAATTTGACATTCTGGCACCCGAAGCCGACGAGAAAAGCGTTGATAAATCGCTTCCGCCCGAATTATACGTTGAAAACCTTGCAAGTATAAAGGCTTTTGCGGCGGTGAAAAAATGTATTCTTGAAAAAATTGTAATCGGAGCAGATACGGTTGTTGTGCTGGATGATGAAATTCTTTTAAAACCTAAGGATAAAGCCGACGCAATAAGCATTTTGAAAAGGCTTTCGGGGCGAAAGCATCTTGTGTATACCGGAATTTGCGTTGTAAATTCTCACACTGCAAAAACGGTTGCCGCATACGAAAAAACCGAAGTTTATTTTAAAACCCTTTCGGATGACGAGATAGAAAAATACGTTGAAAACGGCGAGTGTATGGACAAAGCCGGCGCATACGGAATACAGGGTCTGGGCAGTATTTTTATTGAAAAAATAAACGGCGATTATTTTAACGTTGTCGGGCTTCCGGTTTGCCGTCTTGTAAAAATTTTAAGAAACGAATTTTGTACGGAAATTTTGTAAAAGATATACTTAAAATACAAAATTCAAGCAAAAGGAAAGGCTGAAAATATGAAAAACGATATTGGTATGGATATTGGCACCGCAAATACGCTTATTTATATGAAATCAAAGGGAATAGTGGTAAACGAGCCGTCTGTTGTGGCAATTGACAAAGAATATAAAAACGTTCTTGCGGTTGGGTCTGAGGCTAAAGAGATGATTGGAAAAACGCCTGCGGCTATTTTGTCCGTTTGTCCCATAAGAGAAGGCGTTATTGCGGAGTTTGACACCGCACAGTCAATGCTCAAAAGCTTTGTGAAAAAGGCGTTTTCAAAAAAAGCGTTTATAAAATCAAGAGTTGTTGTGTGCGTGCCCATAAATGTTACCGCCGTTGAAAAACAGGTTATAAAAGACGCTCTTATAAATTCGGGCGCACGTGAGGTTTTTGTTGTTGAAAAGCCTATGGCGGCGGCAATCGGGGCTTCGCTTCCGGTGTCGGAGCCGATTGCGAGTATGATTGTCGATATCGGGTGCGGAACAAGTGAAATTGCCGTTATTTCGCTGGGTGGAATTGTGTGCGGAAAAACCGTGAAAACAGCCGGCGGAAACTTTGACAAGGCGATTGAAAAGCACATAAAAAGGGCACATTCGCTTATTATCGGCGAGCGCACGGCGGAAAAAATCAAAATCAATCTCGGCTCGGCATTTGATGTTAACGACGGCGAAACAATGGAAATAAGCGGGTCGGACTATATGACGGGACTGCCGAAAAATGCTGTTATAACGTCTGAAGAAATAAGGGGCGCCTTAAAAGAGAGCCTGATGACAATTGTTGAGGCAATAAAGGACGTTTTGGAGGATACTCCGCCCGAGCTTTCGGCGGATATTATAGAAAGAGGAATAACGCTTACCGGCGGCGGTGCGCTTATAAAGGGCATTGACAGCCTTATCAGAAAAGAAGTCGGTATGCCGGTATACATTGCGGACAATCCGACAGAATGTACGGTAAACGGGACGGGGCTTATTCTTGACGATATCGACCTTATCAAAAAGGACAGCCTGTATCTTACTGCAAAATAGCATAAAATTACGGAGAATAATATGTCATTTTTCAAAAACAAAACAAAGGTGCTTATCTTAACACTCACAATAATTCTGGCGGCAATTATGGCTTTTTCAACGCTTCCTTTCAAGAAGGCAAGCGTTGTTTCCAATGCGTTCGGAATGATTATTACGCCCGTTCAAAAGGGCATTGACGCTGTTGTTGACGCCACGGAAGGCTTTTTTAAATACTTTGTAGATATGAAAAATCTTGAACGCAAAAATGCCGACCTTAAAGACGAAATATCGGCGCTTAATTCGTCGCTTAGAGATATGTCGGACCTTAAAAACGAAAACGAACAGCTTCGCAGTCTGCTTGGTTTAAAGCAAAGAAATTCCGATAAAAATTATATTGCGTCCGAGGTTACGTCAAGAAATTTCAACAACTGGTACTGCATATTAACGATTGACAAGGGCACGGACGACGGTGCGGCGCTTAACGACGTTGTACTTACAAGCGACGGTGTGATAGGATATATCCACGAAGTGGGTACAAACTGGGCAAAGGTCACCGGAATTATAGATTCCTCATCTTCTGCGGCGGCAATTGCAAGAAGGACGGGCGATAAATCGGTTGTTGAAGGCGATATCAACCTTATGCAGAACGGGCAGTGCAAGATGCCGTATATCCCGAAGGAATCGGGAATACTTGCGGGGGATGAAATATATACTTCGGGCGACGGCGGCGTATATCCGGAGGGGCTTTTTATCGGCACCGTTGAAGAGATTGTAAATTCCGATGACGGTATGTCGAAAGAGGCGGTTATAAAAACGGGCGCCTCGCCGTATGACGTAAAGTGCGTGTTTATTCTTAAAAAATAACGGGGGATTTTAAAACTTGAAAAGATATAAGGAATTTTTGTGGATTTTAATACTTTTTCTTTTGCAGACTACCCTCTTTGCACGGTATAAGATTTTAGGAGTTGTGCCGAACGTGGTTCTGGTGTATCTTGTGGGAGTGTTTTGTGTAAATTCAGTGCCGGTTGCGGCGCTCTCGGGCGTGTTTGCGGGGCTTATGCTGGATTGGATGTCGGGAAGAGCCGGCGTCAATGCGCTTATTCTTTTGTACCTCGGAACGCTTGTTTCTTATGTTTCGGCAAAGTTTTTCTACAAAAGGCTTATTTACATAGTTTTGCTCACATTCGCAGCTGACGTTTTGTTCAGCTTAACTTTTCTTGCGCTGAATTTTTACATTTGGGGTATTTTTGTGAATTTTGCGTCGTTTGTGCGCATATTTTTGCAGGCTGCTGTTGACTGCGCACTGTCGGTTATTTGTTATTTTGCCTATGTAAGGCGCAGAGATAAAGAAAATGCCGGACTTTCATTTAAAAAGGAAGTGATTTTTTGAACGAAAAGCTTTACAACAAGCATTTTATAATAATAACAATATTTTTTGCACTGTTCTTTTTAATATTCTACCGTCTTGTAAATCTTCAGGTTATAAACGGAAAAAGCTATTATGAAAAGGCGCAGAACAGGCTTTTGAATTCTCAGGTTGTTCCTGCCCCGAGGGGAGAAATAACCGACAGATACGGCAGGGCTTTTGTTACGAACGAAACGGGTTTTTCGGTTGAAATCACTAAAAATTCAGACACAGATAACGATACGCTTAACAGAACAGTTTTAAACGTTATAAACGTTCTTAACGACCACAACGAAAAATATACGGATAACCTTCCCGTTACGTATTTTCCGTATGAGTACACAAGTGATGATGAAAAATTTGCGCTTGACGAAAGCGGAAAAAATAAACTTACCGCTCCCGAAAAAATGGCGGTTCTGTTTAAAAAATACGGTATTGACGAAAAATACAGTGAGAACGAAAAGCGCCTTCTTGCAGGTGTGCGCTATGAAATGGAAAGCAGAAATTTCAGCACCGTTACGCCGTTTACGCTTGCCGCAGGCGTTTCGCTCGATACGGTTACGATTTTAAAGGAACAAAAACTTTCGTTCCCGAATGTCAGCATTGTTACAAGGCCGGTGCGCAAATATCCGCACGACGGTCTGGCTTCTCACGTTCTCGGCAGGGTGGGAATTATATATAAGGAAGAATTTGAAGCATTAAAGGGCGAAAACTATTCAATGAACGCAATTATCGGAAAAGACGGAATGGAAAAATACCTTGAGCGCTATATTCGTGGCAAGGACGGAAAAATGGTTGCACGTCAGACAATAAGCAACACGCTTTCGGGCAGCGAAAATATTTCGCCCATTCCGGGCAACAATGCTGCGCTTACGATTGATATGGATTTGCAAAGAGTTGCGCAGGATTCGCTTGCCGAGGTTGTTTCGGGCATACCTTCTGCGTCGGGGGGAAGCGTTGTGGCGATTGATGTGCAAAACGGCGGTATTCTGGCGATTGCAAGCTATCCTACATATTCGCTTGAAAACTTCGACAGAGATTACGAGAGTATGTCAAAAAACCCGAAAAAGCCTATGTTTAACCGTGCAATCGGCGGTGTTTACGAACCGGGCTCGACTTTTAAAATGATTACGTCGGTTGCGGCTCTTGAGGGCGGATATATCACACCGCAGACCAAAATTAACGATAACGGAGTGTTTGAACTTTCAAACCAGAAATTCAACTGCTGGATTTGGACAAGCCAGCATCAGACGCACGGCAGCATAAATGTTTCGGAGGCATTGAGAGATTCGTGCAACTATTTTTATTACACTCTCGGCAACAAAATGGGAATTGACGAAATGTTAAAATGGGGCAGAAACTTTGGAATTGCCGAGCTTACGGGAATTGAAATTCCGGGTGAGGCGAGGGGAAATCTTGCTTCTCCCGAATATAAACAGGAGGTTTTTAAAACGCCGTGGTATCCGGGCGATACCGTGCAGTGCGCAATAGGGCAGTCTTTTAACCTCTTTACGCCGATTGAGCTTGCAAGCTACACTGCAACCATAGCGAACGGCGGCACACGCTACAGGGCGCATCTTCTTAAAAATGTTAAAGATTATAAAACGGGCAAAGTTGTGTTTGAGCCGGAAACGGAAAAATTGGGGCAGGTTGAAATGAGCAAAAGCACGTACGACGCTGTAACAAAGGGTATGAGGCTTGTTGCGTCCGAAGGAACGGCAAAGTCGTATTTTGAGGATTTCGGCATTGAGGTTTGCTGTAAAACCGGCTCCGCACAGGTTGGAAAAAAGGATGCAAACGGTGTGTTTGTGTGCTATGCGCCGTATAAAAACCCCGAAATCGCCGTTGCGGTTGTGGTTGAGGCGGCAGGTTCGGGAAGCAGCACAATTCCTATTGCAAAAAATATTTTGAAAGAATATTTCAATATTGAGTAAATTTTTGTAGACAATTGGGAAAATATATGCTAAAATTAATATGTTGAGCTTCGGAGGTGTAAAAAATTGGGCGAGGTTTATGTTATAACATCAGGCAAGGGCGGCGTCGGTAAGACTACTGCCGCTGCAAATATAGGCATCGGGCTTTCTCTGGAGGGAAAATCCGTTATTCTTATTGATACAGATACAGGACTTCGCAACCTTGATATTGCCGTCGGGCTTGAAAATGAAATAGTTTACGATTTGGTTGATGTTGTAAACGGCGACTGCGAGTTAAAGCAGGCTGTTGTTGTTAACCGCAGCCAGAAGGGTCTTGCGGTGCTTCCGGCGGCGCAGACAAAAAATCAGCAGGCTGTTACCGGCGAGCAGATGAAAAAATTGTGCGGCGAGCTTAAAAATATTTTTGACTATGTTATTATAGATTGTCCCGCAGGCGTCGATTACGGCTTTGAAACGGCAATCTCTGCCGCAGATAAGGCTATTGTCATCACAACTCCGGATTTGTCGTCAATGCGTGATGCGGACAAGGCGATAGAGCGTCTTTATGAAAATGAAATTGAAGATGTAAAGCTGATTATAAATAAAATTTATCCTAAGCTTATGGGAAAAGAGCTTCCGTATGCTGACGAGGTGCTTGACTATCTGCGTATTAATCTTTTGGGAATAATTCCCGAGGATATAAAGCTTGTTATTGCGTCAAATTCGTCAAAAGCGGTGGTTACGGATGAAAAATCCATCTCGGGCGAGGCATTCAGAAACATTGTAAAGCGCATTGAGGGACAGTATGTTCCGATTATAGATTTTGACTGCAAACGAAAATTAAAAAGATTTTTATAAAAAAGGGGTTTGGTTAAATGAATATCGCACTTATAGCACACGATAAGAAAAAAGAATTGATGGTTCAGTTTTGTATTGCTTATAAAGGTATTCTTGCGCATCACAATCTTGTTGCGACAGGAACTACAGGTTCGCTTATTATAGATGCTACCGGACTCAACGTACATAGATTTTTGTCGGGTCCGCAGGGCGGTGACCAGCAAATCGGCGCAAGAATTGCGTATAATGAAATTGACCTGGTGCTGTTTTTCAGAGACCCGCTTACCGCACAGCCTCACGAACCTGACGTAAACGCACTTTTAAGGCTTTGTGATGTTCACAACATTCCGCTTGCCACAAACGTTGCAACCGCCGAGGTGCTTGTAAGAGGTATGGAGCGCGGTGACCTTGAGTGGCGTGACATTGTAAATCCAAAGAGCAACAGAAATATTTAATTTGAGGTGAGGTTTATGGATAATCTTATAAAAGAAACTATAGAAAATTTGAAGAAAAACAATATGGACGCATATTATGCCGACACGAAGGATGATGTTTGCTCTATTGTGAAAACGCTTATAAAAAATGGCGACACAATAACGAGCGGCGGCTCTGTAACGCTTAAGGAATGTGGCATTATCGATATGTTAAGGGGCGGCGAATATAATTTTCTTGACAGATACAAGGACGGTCTTACAAACGTGGAGCGGGAAAAAATTTATCTCGGCGCATTCACTTCGGACGTATATTTTATGAGCAGCAATGCCATTATAAAAAGCGGAGTTCTGTATAATGTGGACGGAAATTCAAACAGGGTTGCGGCGCTGTTGTACGGTCCGAAATCCGTTATTGTTATTGTGGGAAAAAACAAAATTGTAAATAATTTTGACGAGGCGGTAAAGCGTCTTAAAACAGTTGCGGCGCCGCTTAATACAAAAAGGCTGGAATGTCCCACTTATTGCAGAGAAAAGGGCGAGTGCGTCTGTGCGTCGCTCGGTGCAGAGGAGCCGTATGCAGGATGTGCCGGCAGCGGAAGAATTTGCGCAAACTATGTTATAAGCGCTTATCAGAAGCATAAAGACAGAATAAAAGTTATTATCGTGAACGAAAATCTCGGATATTAAGGCATACAAAAAAGCAGACTGTCAAAGTTGCTCATCTTTACGAGCGGCCCTCAGTCTGCTTTAATTTTTATGTAAGGGGAACTATTCCTCTTCTTCGGCATTGTTATACGCTTCAATAACAGCGTCCTCAATAAGCTTTCTTGTTTCAATGTTAATAGGATGTGCAACATCTTTGAATGTTCCATCCTTCAATCTTTTGTTAGGCATTGCAACAAAAATCTTATCATTGTTTTCAATAACCTTTACATCGTGAATTGCAAAACAATCATCAATTGTGATTGACGCAATGGCACGCATTTTGCCCTCCGTGGAAAATTTTTTGATTTTAATACTTGTAATGTTCATAACACCCGTTCTCCTTTGCGGTTAAATATGTATATTGGAATTATATCCCAAATTGTATAAAATGTCAATAATTTAAAACTTACGACACAAAAATTTGTGTATTTTATACATAACGTGTATCATCCTTTTAGTAGAAATGCAATAACGCAAATATGAATAATATTTTGCCTTCAAACGAAAAATTATATTAGCATAACAAAAAACATTGATTTTTGTTATGCAATGTGGTATACTGACTAATAACAGTAATTTGGAGGGAAGTGCAAAAATTGTATCCTTTAAAAACACAGCCGGTTTTCAAAGACTACCTTTGGGGCGGCAATAACCTGAGCAAAAAATACAATAAGGCAAACGGCGGTTTTTTGGCAGAAAGCTGGGAGCTGTCGTGTCTTGAAAAAGCACCGGTAAAGATTGCAAACGGCGAATTTAAGGATAAATTTCTTAAAGATATTATAGCAGACAACAAAGAGAAAATTATGGGGAAAAACGGCGAGGGGTTCAAAGAATTTCCGCTTCTTTTTAAATTTCTCGACGCAAATAAGGATTTGTCCGTACAGGTTCACCCCGAGGGAAAAGACGGCAAGACCGAAATGTGGTATATCGTGGACGCAAAAGAGGGTGCAAAAATAGGCTTCGGATTTAAGAAAAGCGTGTCCAAAAAAGAGGTTGAAAAGGCGGCAAAAGACGGCAGCCTTCAGGATATTATAGAATATTATGACGTTAAAAAGGGCGATTGCTTCTTTATAAGAGGCGGCTCGGTGCACTGCCTCTGCGCAGGACTGATTGTTGCCGAAATTCAGCAGAGCAGCGATACGACGTACCGTTTATATGACTACAACCGCCGTGACAAGGACGGCAATCTGCGTGAGCTTCATCTTGATAAGGCGCTTGAGGTTGCAAAGCTTGAGCATTACGAAAAGGCATATTGCAACGCAGACGGCAAGGACGAATGCATAGTTGCGGAATGTGAGTATTTTAAGGTTGAAAAGCACAGCGTACATCATAAAAAAAGCTTTGATACGCTCGGCGAGTCGTTTAATGCAATTATGTTTTTGGAGGGCAGCGGCAAAATTTCGTATTCCGGCGGAAAAACCGAGGATTTTTCTGCGGGCGATACATTTCTTATTCCGTCCTGTATCGGAAAATATGAGATTTTGGGTGACTGCGATATGTTAAGGTGTATGCTGCCGTGAAAAAAACAGTAATTTTGTTTGTCATTTTTTCGCTGTTTGTAAATTTTGCATATGCGCAGGAGGATATTTCACGAATTATATCGCATTACAATAAGCAGACTGAAGATTATACTCCGCAAAACGGAAATGTGAGCGACGCAGTGTTTGCGGATTTAATCGGTTACGAATGGGCGCACAAAAGCATTTACGCTCTTTTTGCCGAAAATATTGTTTCAGGCAGGGCAAGCGGTGTTTTCGACCCCGGTGACAATGTGAAAATCAAGGAGTTTGTAAAGCTTGTTGTGCTTACGTGCGGTTTGTATGATGAAAATGCGTTGGCGGATTTTCAGAATGTGGGCAAAGACGATTGGAGCTATCATTATATCGCTTCTGCTCAAAGCGCAGGCGTTTTGGATTTTTTTGCGGCGGATACTGATTTTGAAGCATATATAACACGTGAACAAATGGCGGTTATGTGCGCAAAAGCGCTCGGATTTTTGGATATTGAATTAAACGGCGAAGCAATCGGCGGTTTTGCCGACGATGAAGAAATAGATTATCGGAATAAAAGGTATATATACGCACTTAAAAATCTTCAGCTTGTAAGCGGAATGGGCGACAGCTCTTTTATGCCGAAGTCAAATTTGCGCCGCTGTGATTCGGCGGTGATTATATACAGGCTGCACGAATTTATAAAAAATTCTATTTAGGGGGACATTTAATATGGAAATTTCAAATTTGCTTTCGGACAGAGTAAAATCTCTTAAAGCTTCGGCAATCAGAGAAATATTTAAAATGCTCGGAAAGAGCAATATAATTTCGTTTGCCGGCGGTATTCCTTCTCCCGAGCTTTTTCCGGCAAAAGAGCTTGGGAAAATCTCTGACACCATACTTGAAACAAACGGTGCAAAGGCGCTTATTTACGGAATAACTGAAGGATATGCGCCGCTTATTGAAATTGTTGAAAAAAGAAATGCAAAAATGGGTGTCGGCAAGGATTTTGACAGTACAATCATAACAACGGGAGCACAGCAGGCTATTGACCTTGTGGGAAAAGCACTTCTTAACGAGGGCGACGGCGTTATCGCAGAGGCGCCGAGTTTTATCGGTGCGCTCAATTCTTTTCGTTCTTACAACGCACGTCTTTTCGGCGCTGATGTGAAAGAGGACGGAATTGACCTTGAGCAGGTTGAAAACATATTGAAAAATGAAAAAAACATTAAATTTATATATACGATTACAACCTTCCAGAATCCTACGGGTATTACATTGAGCCTCGAAAAGCGCAAAAAGCTTTTGGAGCTTGCAAAAAAACACAATTGCCTTATTCTGGAGGATAATCCGTACGGCGAACTTCGTTTCAGAGGGGAAGATGTTCCTGCCATAAAATCGTTTGATACCGAGGGCAGGGTTATGTATGTCGGCTCGTTTTCAAAGACGCTTTCTCCCGGTTTAAGGGTGGGATTTCTTACCTGTCACAAGGATATTATGGACAGGGTTGTCGTTGTAAAACAGGTTAACGACGTGCATACACCGCTTTTAAATCAGATGATGGTAACAGAATATATAAACAATTACGATTTTGACAGTCACATTAAAGCTGCGGCGGCAAAGTGCGGCGAAAAATGTGCGGCAATGCTTGAGGGCGCAAAAAAATATTTTCCTTCAAATGTTACGCTTACAAATCCCGAGGGCGGTATTTTTCTTTGGTGCACAATGCCCGACGGTGTTGATACGGGTGAAATTTTCAAAAAATCCGTTGAGGCGGGCGTTGCTTTTGTGCCGGGCAGAACCTGTATGATTGACATTGATAAGGTGTCAAACTGTTTCAGGCTGAATTATACAACTGTATCGAACGAAAAAATTGACGAGGGAATGAAAATTCTTGGCGGAATTTTAAAAGAATATGTGTAAAAAGGTGTGAATTAAATGGACAATGTAAACTGTGACAAAAAGAAAATAATTTTCAGCGGTATTCAGCCCACGGGCTGTATTACGCTGGGAAACTATATAGGTGCGCTTAAAAACTGGGTGGATTTGCAAAACGATTACAACTGCCTTTTTTCGGTGGTTGACCTTCATTCAATAACAGTACGCCAGGACAGTGCGCTTTTGCGCAAACGCTGCAAAGAGTTTTTGGTGCAGTATCTTGCGTGTGGTATTGACGATAAAAAAAATATACTGTTTTTTCAGTCGCACGTTCCGCAGCACGCAGAACTTTCGTGGATTTTAAGCTGCTTTACATATATGGGCGAGCTTTCACGTATGACGCAGTATAAGGATAAGTGTGCAAAGCACGCAGATAATATCAATGCCGGGCTTTTCACATATCCTGTTCTTATGGCGGCGGATATTCTTCTTTATCAGACCGACCTTGTTCCCGTGGGCAGCGACCAGAAACAGCATCTTGAAATTACAAGGGACATTGCAATGCGCTTTAACGGTGTTTACGGAGATGTTTTTAAAATCCCCGAAGGTTTTACCCCCAAGGAGGGCGCAAGAATTATGAGCCTTCAGGACCCGACAGCAAAGATGTCAAAATCCGACCCCAACGAAAACGGATTTATTTCAATTCTCGATAATCCTGATGTAATCGTAAGAAAGATTAAGCGTGCGGTTACCGATTCTGACAATATCATAAAGGTAAGGGAAGGTCACGACGGAATTAACAATCTTATAAACATCTATTCGTCCATTACAAAGAAGAGCATTTCGGATGTTGAAAACGAATTTGACGGCAAGGGCTACGGCGAATTTAAACAGAGCGTTGCAGAGGCGGTTGTTGAAGAACTGCGTCCGATAAAAGAGAGATATGACGACCTTATAAAGAATAAGGACTATATAGAAGAAATCTACAAAAACGGTGCCGCTGCGGCGCAAAAGCTTGCAATGCGCACACTTTCAAAGGTGCACCGAAAAGTTGGTTTTGTTGACCGCAAATTTTAGAAAAAAGGGCAGGAGAGAGATAAAATGGATATGCTGACAACGCTGATTTTAAGTTTTTCGCTTGCATTTATTCTGTCCTTTGTGTCCACGCCGCTTGTCAGAAAAATGGCGTTTAAAATGGGCGCCGTGGACGTTCCCGACGGAAAAAGGCGGATTCACAAGAAGTCAACTCCGCTTATAGGCGGACTTGCGATATTTTACGGTACATTTATAAGCCTTCTTTGTTTTTACCGTCCCATTGACGATGCACTAAGGGGCATACTTTTGGGCTCTATTATAATTGTCGCAATGGGAATTGTTGACGATACCGTTGAGCTTAAGCCCAAAAAGAAGCTTTTGTTTCAGCTTCTTGCGGCGGTTGTGGTTGCCTTAAACGGTATAAAAATAACATACTTGTCCGTGCCTGATTTTATAGTATCGGGCGGAATACTTCCGCTCGGCTGGGCAAGCATACCCGTAACGGTTATCTGGATTGTTGCCGTGACGAATGCGGTAAACCTTATTGACGGTCTTGACGGTCTTGCTGCGGGCGTTTCGTCAATTGCAACCTTTTCGCTGTTTTTTATTGCAATACTTTTAAGAGAGCCGACGGTTGCAATTATTTCAGCGTCGCTCGCAGGAGCATGCATAGGATTTTTGCCGTTTAACTTTAATCCCGCAAAAATCTTTATGGGCGATACCGGGGCACAGTTTTTGGGATTTATGCTTTCGATAATCTGTATTCAGGGATTGTTTAAAGGTTATCTTATAATATCGTTTGTGGCGCCGTTTCTGATACTGGGACTGCCGATTTTCGATACGCTGTTTGCAATTGTAAGGCGCATATGGAACGGTAAACCCGTTATGAGCGCCGACAGAGGTCACCTTCACCACAAGCTTATGGATATGGGATTTTCGCAAAAGCAGGCAGTGGCAATTTTGTATATTATAAGCACGCTTTTGGGTCTTACCGCTGTTGTAATGGTAGACAGAGGCGCACAGCAGGCAATATGGATTGTTGTGTCCATTCTTATTGTTACGCTGTTCAGCATTTATATAACAATTCACCGTGAAAAAGCAGAAAGGCAGAGCGGTGACGTTGTGTTCGGCTCGTTGGATAAACACGGCGAAAAGAAGGACGTTTGCAAAAAAGACGCAGACGGCGACAAAAATTCTGACGCAAATAAAGGAGAAAACAAAAATGATTAAGGTTATGACGGTATTCGGCACACGGCCCGAAGCTATAAAAATGGCACCTCTTGTAAAAGAGCTTGAAAAAAACGAAAATATAAAATCCATTGTTGCGGTAACTGCGCAGCACAGGCAAATGCTTGACCAGGTTCTGGAAATTTTTGATATTACCCCCGATTACGATTTGAATATTATGAAGGACAGACAGACGCTTCTTACCATAACAACGAATGCGCTGTCGGGTCTTTATGACGTTATAAATGAGGCAAAACCAGATATTGTTCTTGTCCACGGAGATACAAGCACCACTTTTGTGGGTGCGCTCGCTTCGTTTTACAATCAGACAAAAGTCGGTCACGTTGAGGCGGGGCTTCGCACATACGACAAATATTCGCCGTATCCCGAGGAGATGAACCGCCGTTTAACGGGTGCAATTGCCGATTTGCATTTTTCGCCGACGGTTGCAAACAAACAAAATCTTCTTAAGGAAAATGTTGACGAAAACAGTATATTTATTACAGGAAACACCGTTATTGACGCCCTTAAATCGACGGTAAAGGAAAATTATGTTTTTAAGGACGAATTTTTAAACAAGGTAGATTTTAAATCGAAAAAAGTTATTCTTATGACGGCGCACAGGCGTGAAAATCTTGGAAAACCGCTTGAAAATATTTGCACTGCGGTAAAGGAAATTGTGGAAAGCCACAAGGATGTTGAAGTAATTTATCCCGTGCATCTTAATCCTGCCGTGCGTGAGGTTGCAAACAAAATTTTGGGCAATGTTTCGGGTGTGCATCTTATAGACCCGCTTGACGTTGTGGATATGCACAACGCAATGCACCGCTGTTATATGGTTATGACTGATTCGGGCGGACTTCAGGAGGAGGCGCCGAGCCTCGGCAAGCCCGTTATTGTACTGCGCACCGAAACGGAACGTCCCGAGGCTGTTAAGGCAGGCACCGTTATTATGGGCGGAATTGAGAAAGATGCGATTGTAAAATACGCTTCCGACCTTATATGCGACAGTGAATTTTACAAAAAAATATCGAAAACGGCAAATCCGTACGGCGACGGAACGGCGTCAAAACGTACTGTTGACGCAATTCTTTATCATTTCGGATATCTTAAGGAGCGCCCTTCGGATTTGTGCGTTGACTGAGTATGCAAAAGAGAGCCTGAATATGTTCGGCTCTCTTTAAAATTATACTGAAACGGTTTGAAAGTTAAGATTTGGTAAATTTTTGTTGACAAACTGCGCTTTGAGGTGATAAAATGAATAAAAAGTACGGCGGTCTTAAGGCGCTCGCATATGTTACCCAGCTTGGGTTTAACATAATAACTCCGATAATTTTGTGTATAATTATTGCGATTTTTTTGAAAAATAAATTTATGCTTCCCGATTATACAGTTGTTGCGGGAATAATTATCGGCTGCGGCGCAGGATTTATGAGTTTGATAAATTTTATAAAGCTTGTTGAGAAAGAGAATAAAAAATGATATGAAAAGGATGATATTTATGCTGTCCGCTTCATCTGTTTATGAGCTTAAAAGAATGGGAACGGGTCTTTTAATCGGCAGCGCCGCTCTCTTTGCGGTGTTTACGATTGCAAAAGGATATCAGAACGCAATATTGCTGGGCACGTTAATGGGTACCGCAGTGGCTTTTTTAAACTACTTTTTTCTTGCCGTGTATATAGAAAGAAGCGTTAAAAAGAAGAAAAATGCGGCGCTCAGCGCAATGGGCGGCGGATATTTTCTGAGAATGGTTTTTATTGCCGTTATGATTTATCTTGCCATACAGAGCGAGTATATAAATCATTGGGCAATGATTATTCCGCTCATTTTTCCGAGAATAATTATTATGTGTCTGTCTGCAATTGACGCAGGAAAAAAGGGGGAGAAGAGTATTGAACGTTGAAGTAAACGGCCCCAAAATAGTTTTCAGCCTTCCGTTTTTCGGCGGAATAAACATAACCGAAACGGTTGTAAACAGTTGGTATATTATGGCTTTTATCACTCTTTTGTCCGTTTATCTTACGCACGGATTAAAGGTTAAAAATCCCGGCAAAAAGCAGATTATAGCTGAAAAACTCTATCTTATGCTGCATAACCTTGTAACCGAGGTAATGGGAGAAAAATTTGAAAAATTTGTACCTTATATAGGCGCACTTTTCACGCTTTCGATTTTGGGAAGTTTGTCAAGCCTTCTGGGTATGCGTCCGCTCACGGCGGATTTAAGCACAACCCTCGGCTGGGCGCTGGTCACCTTTATGATGGTGCAGATTACAAATATACGCACAAACGGTATTTTCGGCTATATAAAATCATTTACACAGCCTGTTGCGGTGCTTACTCCGCTTAATCTTATCAGCGAGGTTGCAAACCCTATTTCGATTGCTTTTCGTCATTTCGGAAACATAGCTTCGGGAGTTGTTATAACGTCGCTTGTATACAGTGCGCTTGCGGCGCTGAGCAATGCGGTTTTGGGGTTTATACCGAACGAATTTATAAAAAATATACCCATTTTTCAGGTGGGTCTGCCTGCGCTTTTGTCAATTTATTTTGACCTGTTTACAAGCTTTTTGCAGGCATACATTATATCAATGCTGACAATGGTGTTTGTATCGTCGGCGGCGGATTAATTTTAAAACACGTTATTTATGATAAATATATTCAAGGAGGAAAAAATTATGGAAAAGGCAATAGTATTGGCAGCGTCGGCAGTGGGCGCAGGACTTGCAATGATTGCAGGTATCGGACCGGGAATAGGTCAGGGATATGCAGCAGGTAAAGCAGCAGAGGCGGTAGGACGTCAGCCTGAGGCAAAGGGCGATATTACTTCCACAATGCTTTTCGGCTGTGCGGTTGCGGAATCAACCGGTATTTACGGTCTTGTTGTCGCAATGATTCTGCTGTTTGCAAATCCTCTTATCGGCAAGCTTTGATTCTTTAATTTTTTTAAAATTTTAAGGAGGAAAAGCTATGGAAAAATATTTGGCATTCGTCACAATCGACAAGTGGACGCTTATTTTCACTTGGGCGAATTTGCTTATCCTCTTTTTGCTGATGAAAAAGTTTTTCTTCAAACCGATTAAAAATATTTTAAAGCAGCGTGAGGATGAGGTTAACTCACTCTATGAAAAGGCAAATTCCTCAAACACCGAGGCGGAAAAGCTGAAAAACGAATACGAAAAACGCCTTGCCGAAGCAAAGAGCGAGGCAAACGAAATTGTCGGCAGCGCAGTTAAAAATGCAAAGGTGCGCAGCGATGAAATAATCGGTGATGCAAAAAAAGAGGCGCAGGGCATTATGGAAAAAGCGGAAAGAGAAATCGAACGTGAGAAAAATTCTTGCGTAAACGAAATTAAAACCGAAATTTCGTACCTTGCGGTGGACATTGCAAAAAAGGTTATTGAAAAGGATTTGAAAGAAAAAGACCATGAAAAATTGATTGATGATATTATCAGCAAAATGGGTGAATAGCTATGAATAATACTGCACAAAGCTATGCAGCTGCGCTTTATGAGCTCTCGTTTGCAGAAAACAAGACAGAGCGTGTTTTGAATGACCTGTCGCTTGTTTTATCTGTATTCAGAGCGCAGAGCGAATATGTAAAGCTTCTTAATTCGTATGCCCTTCAAAAAGACGAGAAGGACAGGCTTATATGCGAGGCATTCGGCGGCAGAATTGACAAGTACAGCGAAAACTTTATAAAGCTTATGGCTTCAAAAAATATTCTGCACTTGTTTTTTGATTGCGAAAAGGCATATTCAAAACTTTACAGAAAAGACAACAATATCGAGCGTGCGTCGGTCGTTTCGGCGGTTGAAATGACAGACGGGCAAAAAGAAAAACTTATAAGAAAGCTTGAAAATATAAGCAAAAAGAAAATAGAAGCTTCGTTTTCGGTTGATTTAAGCCTTATCGGCGGTTTTGTTGTCCGTTTTGAAAATTCGCAGCTCGATTTGAGCGTTAAAAGCAAGCTTGACGATATGAAAAAACATATTTTTTCATAAGTTAAATATGATTTTGCTAATACCTAATACGGGAAGGTGAAAAGATGCAGCTTGATACACAAGAGATTTTAAGCGTTATAAAAGCGCAGATTAAAAATTATGAAACCAAAACAGAGCAAAAAGAAACGGGATATATTATTGAGGTCGGCGACGGAATTGCACGTGCCTCGGGGCTTGATAACTGTATGGCAAACGAGCTTGTGGAGTTTGAAAACGGCGAGCTTGCAATGGCGCTGAATCTTGAAGAAAACAGCGTCAGCCTTGTTATTCTCGGCTCGGATTCTTACCTTAAAGAGGGCGATATTGTAAAAAGAACCGGCAAGGTTGTTGAAGTGCCCGTCGGCGAGGAGCTTATCGGAAGAGTGGTAAATGCGCTCGGTCAGCCAATCGACGGCAAGGGAAGCATTAATACCAACAAAACCAGCCCGATTGAAACCAACGCACCGGGAATTATCGAAAGAAAGTCGGTAAGCGTGCCGCTGCAAACGGGTATCAAGGCAATAGATTCTATGATTCCGATTGGCAGAGGTCAGCGTGAGCTTATTATCGGTGACCGCCAGACTGGAAAAACCGTTATTGCTCTTGATACAATTATAAATCAAAAAGGAAAAGGCGTTATTTGCATATATGTTGCAATCGGTCAGAAAAATTCCACCGTTGCGTCAATTGCAGATACACTTTCAAAAAACGGCGCTATGGATTATACAATTATCGTATCGTCCACAGCCTCAGAGCTTGCGCCGCTGCAATATATTGCGCCGTATTCCGGATGTGCAATGGGCGAATATTTTATGCATCAGGGCAAAGATGTTCTTATAGTATATGATGATTTGTCGAAGCACGCAGTTGCGTACCGTGCTTTGTCGCTGCTTATAAGACGTCCGCCCGGACGTGAGGCTTATCCGGGAGATGTATTCTATCTTCATTCACGTCTTTTGGAAAGAGCGGCGAGAATTGCGCCCGAATACGGCGGAGGCTCTCTTACGGCGCTTCCGATTATTGAAACTCAGGCGGGCGATATTTCGGCATACATTCCCACAAATGTAATTTCGATTACAGACGGTCAGATATTTTTGGAATCGGAGCTTTTCCACAGTGGAATTATGCCGGCAGTAAACCCGGGTATAAGCGTATCACGTGTCGGCGGAAACGCTCAGATTAAGGCAATGAAAAAGGTTGCCGGAACGCTAAAGCTTGCATATTCGCAGTACCGTGAGCTTCAGTCGTTCGCACAGTTCGGGTCAGACCTTGACGAAGATACGAAAGTGCGTCTTGCGCAGGGCGAGAGAATTGTCGAAGTGCTTAAACAGGACAGAAATTCGCCCGTTAAGGTTGAGCTTCAGGTTGTAATCATATATGCGGTTATAAACGACCTTTTAAAAGATATTGAAATAAAAGATATATCGGAATTTGAAAAAACTTTGTTTTCGTATATCGAAAACAACGAGCCGTCCATAACGGACGAAATATCAAAAACCGGCGATTTAACCGACGAAACAGCGGCAAAAATTGTAAATGCCGTAGAGCAATGCAAAAAAATATATCTTTCGTCAAAGTAAGGAGGGATATTTGTGGCAGGCAATATGAAGGCAATCAAAAACAGAATTAAAAGCGTTGAAAATACAAAGCAGATTACTAAAGCAATGGAGCTTGTCGCAGCGTCAAAGCTTAAAAAAGCAAGCGCAAAAATAGAAAATTCCCGTCCGTTTTTTGAAATTCTGAAAGAAACGCTGGACGGCATTGCAAAAAATAACAGAGATTTTTCTTCGCCCTTTTGCACGCTTGACGAAACAAAAGGCGTGTGCCATATTGTAATCGCCGGGGACAGAGGGCTTGCCGGAGGATATAACAGCAATCTTTTTAAAAGCGTTTTGCTCGGCGAAAATGACACCGTTTTTCCGATTGGCAAAAAAGCGATTGAACATTTTGAGCATATCGGCGCAAACCTTTTTACAAAAAAATACAGCGTTACCGAGGATGTTTCAATTTCGGACTGCGACGCTATCGGTAAGGAGGTTGCAAACGCTTATCTTGAAGGAAAATTCGGTGCTGTAAAGGTTGAATACACCAAGTTTGTAAACTTTTTGAGCCAGACTCCTTCAAGCGACGACATCCTTCCGATAATATATCGGGGTGATGAAAAAAGTGACAAAAAAAGCCTTATAATATACGAACCGTCGTATGAAACGGTGTTCAATTTCGCCGTTCCGCAGTATATCGGCGGCGTTGTTTACGGCGCTGTGGCAGAGTCGCTTGCGTCCGAGCTTTCGGCACGCAGAAATGCAATGCAGTCTGCAAACAAAAATGCGGACGAAATGATAAATAACTTAAGTTTAAGCTACAATCGTGCAAGACAGGCAGCCATAACTCAGGAAATAACTGAAATTGTGGCGGGTTCGCAAAAATAATTTTGAAAGCTGGTGAATTTTTTGGACGAAAAAAACATTGGAAGGGTTGTTCAGGTTATCGGCCCTGTCCTTGATATAAAATTTGATGAAAATCACCTTCCCAATCTTTTGAATGCAATTAACGTTAAAAACGGTGACAAGACCATTGTTGCAGAGGTTGCGCAGCATATTGGCGACGATATTGTGCGCTGCATTGCAATGAGCTCAACCGACGGGCTTGTAAGAGGCAGCGAGGCTGTTGACACAAAAAGCGGTATTTGCGTTCCGGTGGGAGAAGAAACTCTCGGAAGAATTTTTAACCTTCTCGGCGAGCCGGTTGACAATCTTCCTGCCCCCGAAACCAAGGAAAAATGGTGTATTCACCGAAAGCCTCCCGCCTATGACCAGCAGATGAGCGCAACCGAAATTTTGGAAACCGGAATTAAAGTGGTAGACCTTATTTGTCCTTATGCAAAGGGCGGAAAAATCGGTCTTTTCGGCGGCGCAGGCGTTGGCAAAACCGTTCTTATAATGGAGCTTATCAACAATGTTGCAAAGCAGCACGGCGGACTTTCGGTTTTCTCGGGAGTAGGCGAGAGAACACGTGAGGGCAACGACCTTTACAACGAAATGAAAGAGTCGGGAGTTTTAAACAAAACCGCTTTGGTTTACGGTCAGATGAACGAGCCTCCCGGAGCAAGAATGAGGGTTGCTCTTTCGGGGCTTACAATGGCGGAATATTTCCGTGACAAATGCGGTCAGGACGTTTTGCTGTTTATAGATAATATATTCCGATTTACGCAAGCAGGTTCAGAGGTTTCTGCGCTTTTGGGACGTATGCCGTCGGCTGTAGGATATCAGCCGACCCTCGCAACCGAAATGGGTGCGCTGCAAGAGAGGATTACATCAACCAAGAAAGGGTCTATAACCTCCGTTCAGGCAGTTTACGTTCCTGCGGACGACCTTACCGACCCGGCGCCTGCCACAACCTTTGCGCATCTGGACGCAAAAACGGTTTTGTCAAGGCAGATTGCCTCGCAGGGGATTTATCCGGCGGTTGACCCGCTCGATTCAACGTCACGTATACTTTCTCCCGATATTGTCGGAACCGAGCATTACGAAACGGCAAGAGGAGTTCAGAAAATTTTGCAGCGTTACAACGAACTTCAGGATATTATCGCAATTATGGGTATGGACGAGCTTTCGGAGGATGATAAACTTACCGTTAACCGTGCAAGAAAAGTGCAAAGGTTTTTGTCGCAGTCGTTTTCTGTTGCCGAGCAGTTTACCGGTATGCCGGGAAAATATGTTCCGCTTAAAGAAACAGTGCGTGGTTTTAAGGAAATTCTTGAGGGCAGACACGACGATATTCCCGAATCGGCATTTCTTTTTGCCGGCACAATAGATGAGGTTGTCGAAAAGGCAAAAAAGCGTTAGGAGGGGTAAGTTTTGTTTAAACTTCAGATTGTAACGCCTGACGGTCTTGAATTTGACGACAGCGTTGAAAATCTTATAGTCAGAGCAATAAACGGAGATGTTGGCATACTCAGCCGCCATGCAGATTACGTTGTGCCTCTCGAGATAGGAACGGCGAGAATAAAAAAGGACGGCGAAACAAGGTATGCCTCGTGCAACGGTGGTATGCTGTGCGTTATTGGCGGCGACGCAAAAATCATTGCCTTCAGCTTTGAATGGGCGGACGAAATTGACATAAACCGTGCAATGAGTGCAAAAAAACGTGCCGAGGACGCATTGAATGCCAAAAAGAGCGATTACGAAATCAATCTTGCAAAAATCAAGCTTAAAAGAGCTCTGAGCAGAATAAGCGTTTACGAAAATAAATGAGTTTTTAAATTTGCCTCTTTTTTATTGACAAACTGCCCAAAATTATGTATAATATAGAAAATACATTTTTCGGAGGTTATGCAGCTTATGACGCTTGAAGGGGCAAATATTTATCAGAATGGCGGTTTTGAAAAGGCTGATTTTGAAATTGAAAGTTCTGTTTTTGATAATTTTGCTCATCTTGACGGAATTGGTGTTTTTTTAGACAATTGCAAAAGTTTAAAAAATTTATATATTTTTCCCGGTTTCATTGATGTTCACGTGCATCTTCGAGAGCCGGGATTTTTTTATAAAGAGAGCATAAAAACAGGCAGCGCTGCGGCGGCAAAAGGCGGATATACAACCGTTTGCGCCATGCCGAATTTAAATCCCGTTCCCGATACTTTAAAAAATCTGAACGAAGAAATAAATATAATTAAAAGGGACGCTGCAATAAACGTTCTGCCGTACGGCGCAATTACGGTCGGAGAAAACGGAAAAGAATTATCCGAAATGGAGGAAATGAAAGATTATGTAATCGGCTTTTCGGATGACGGAAAAGGCGTTCAGAACAGAGAAATTATGGAAAGCGCAATGAGAAAGGCTAAAGATATGGGCAAAATAATTGCCGCTCACTGCGAGGATAATTCGCTACTGGACGGCGGATATATTCACAAAGGAAGGTATGCAAAAATTAACGGTCATAAAGGCATTTCGTCCGAAAGCGAATATTTGCCGATTGAGCGTGATTTGGAGCTTGTCAGAAAAACCGGCTGCAAGTACCACATTTGCCACATTTCGTGCAAAGAGAGTGTGGAGCTTGTGCGGAAGGCGAAAAAAGAAGGTCTTGACGTATCGTGCGAAACGGCGCCGCATTACCTTCTTTTGGACGATATGTGTATTAAGGATGACGGAAGGTTTAAAATGAATCCGCCAATAAGGGATGTTTCGGATAAAAATGCGCTTATTGAGGGTATTCTGGACGGAACGGTTGATATGATTGCCACCGACCACGCTCCACACAGCGAAAAGGAAAAAAGCGGCGGTCTTAAAAATTCCGTTATGGGAATTTCGGGAATTGAAACGGCATTTTCGCTGATGTATACAAATTTTGTCAGAACAAAAATCTTTCCGCTTGAATTTTTAATAAAGCTTATGTACGAAAATCCGAAAAAAAGGTTTAACATAAGGCAGGATAACTGTTTTTCAGTGTTCAATCTTGATAAAGAATATAAAATTAATTCGCAAAAATTTTTGTCAAAGGGAAAATCAACGCCTTTTGACAATCAGAGCGTTTTCGGAGAATGTCTGATTACTGTTGCAAATAACAAATCGGCATGGGTAGCAATGTAAATCCGAAATCGCCCGAAAAGGAGCATATATAAATGAAACGTGAAATTTTTATGATTGAGAGCAACAAAAAAATAGCAAAAGACGTTTACGAAATGATACTTTTCGGCAATACGTCCGAAATATCCGCACCGGGACAGTTTGTAAATATACTTATCGACGGTCTTTTTTTAAGGCGTCCCATTTCGGTGTGCGATGCCGACAAAAAAAGTCTTACGCTGGTGTATAAGGTTGTGGGGGAGGGAACGCAGAAAATGTCGGAGTATCACCACGGAAAGGAACTTGACATTCTTTTGCCTCTCGGAAACGGATATAACATTAAAAACGGCGAAAACAGCGTTTTAATCGGCGGCGGAGCAGGTGTTCCTCCTATGTATTTTTTGTGCAAAGAGCTTTTGAAAACAGGAAAAAAGCCTGTTGTAATTCTTGGATTTAACTCAAAAGAAGATGTTTTTTATGATGATAAATTCAAAAAACTCGGTGTTGAAACAATTGTTGCAACCGCAGACGGAAGTATGGGCATAAAAGGCTTTGTGACCGACGCTTTAAAAACGGTCAACACATATTCATACTTTTATGCGTGCGGCCCCGAGCCAATGCTTAAGGCGGTTTGCAGTGTTTCAAAAACAAGCGGCGAGCTTAGTTTTGAAGAAAGAATGGGCTGTGGTTTCGGTGCGTGTATGGGGTGCTCGTGCAAGACAAAATACGGCGCAAAACGCATCTGCAAAGAAGGTCCCGTTCTTAAAAAGGAGGAAATAATATGGTAGACACATCCGTTACACTGTCGGGTGTTGTGCTTGATAACCCGATAATTCCGGCAAGCGGCACGTTCGGCTACGGTTATGAATTTGCTAAGCTCTACGATATAAACGTTTTAGGTTCGTTTTCGTTTAAGGGTACAACAAAGGATGAGCGTTTCGGCAACCCCACACCGAGAATTGCCGAATGCACCGGCGGTATGATAAATTCTGTCGGACTTCAGAACCCCGGAATTGAAAAGGTTATTTCCGAGGAAATGCCTAAAATCAAAGAATGCTTTAAAAAGAAGGTAATTGCAAATATAAGCGGTTTTTCAATTGACGAATACAAATACGTTGCAGAAAAAATAAGCGGTGAAAAACAGGTTGGAATTGTTGAGGTAAATATAAGCTGTCCCAACGTTCATAACGGCGGTATGAGCTTCGGAACAGACGAAAACAGCGCATATGCCGTTACAAAAGCGGTTAAAGAAGTTTGCGCAAAGCCTGTGTATATGAAGCTTTCGCCCAACGTTACTGATATTAAAAAAATTGCAAAAGCGTGCGAGGAGGCGGGAGCAGACGGTATAAGCCTTATAAACACGCTTATGGGAATGAGAATTGACGTAAAAACGAGAAAATGCGTTGTCGCAAATAAAATGGGCGGTTTTTCGGGAAGCGCAATTTTTCCTGTTGCGGTGCGTATGGTTTACGAGGTTTTTGAAACCGTTAAAATTCCGATTATCGGAATGGGCGGCGTATCGTGCGCAAAGGACGTTTTGGAAATGATGCTTGCCGGCGCTTCTGCCGTTGAGATTGGTGCGGCAAACCTTGTAAATCCTTATGTCTGCCGTGACATTGTGAAAAAATTACCCGAGGAAATGAAAAAGTATAATATAGAAAAATTAAGCGATATTATCGGAGGTGCGCACAATGGGTAAAGATGTTATAATTGCGTGTGATTTCGGCACGAGAAACGAACTTTTTGACTTTCTTGATATTTTCACCGAGGAAAAACCGTATCTTAAAATAGGAATGGAGCTTTTTTATTCGCAGGGTCCCGAAATAGTTAGGGAGATAAAAAGACGGGGACACAAGATTTTTCTTGACTTAAAGCTTTGCGATATTCCAAATACCGTTGAAAAGGCAATGCGTGTTCTTTCTCATCTTGACGTTGATATGACAAATCTTCACGCTTTAGGCACGATTGCTATGATGGAGGCGGCAATAAGAGGGCTTACACGTCCCGACGGAACACGGCCGTATCTTATTGCGGTAACCCAGCTTACCTCCACGAGCGAGGAGCGGATGAAAAGCGACCTTCTTATAAACGAGCCGATTGACAAGGTTGTGCTGCACTATGCAAAATGCGCCGCAGCAGCAAAGCTTGACGGCGTTGTATGCTCGCCGCTTGAGGCGCAGAAAGTTAAAGATGTATGCGGAAAAAGCTTTATTACCGTAACGCCGGGGGTGCGCTTTTCGGATGGCGAAAAGGGTGACCAGGTGCGCATTGCAACACCCGCCGATGCAAAAAGGCTCGGCTCGGACTTTATCGTTGTGGGACGCCCCATAACAGGTGCGGCTGACCCTCTTTCGGCATACAGAAGATGTGTAAAAGAATTTTTGGCATAGTTAAGAAAATGCGAAGTATTCTGACAAAGCCGAAAACTTAAAATCCGCCTCTTTGAAAATCGGAGCCGGGATTATAAATTATGGAGGATTTAACAAATGGAAAAGATTATTGCTGAAAACTTACTTAAAATCGGCGCTGTATTTTTCAGACCCGATAAACCGTTTACGTGGGCAAGCGGTATAAAAAGCCCCATTTACTGCGATAACAGGCTGATTTTGTCGTATCCTGCGGTAAGAAATGTTGTGGAAAACGCTATTGCAAAGACGGTTAAAGATAATTTTCCCGATTGCGAAATGCTTATGGGAACAAGCACCGCAGGCATTGCGCACGCAGCAATAAGCGCCGAAATTTTGGGGCTTGGTATGGGATATGTGCGTTCCGGCGCAAAAGAACACGGCAGAAACAATCAGATTGAAGGACGGCTTGAAAAGGGAGCAAAGGTGGTTGTGATTGAGGATTTAATCTCTACCGGCGGAAGCGTTCTTGAGGTTGTAGATGTGCTGCGAAGCGCCGGTGCGGACGTGCTTGGAATTGTAAGTATTTTCACTTACGGTATGCACAAGGGGACAGAGCGCCTTAAAAATGCGGATGTTAAAAACATAAGCCTTACAAACCTTGACGCTGTGGCAAATGTCGCAGCCGAAAAAGGTTATATAAAACCTGAGGATATTAAAAAAATTATAGATTTCAGAAACAATCCCGGCGACGAAAGCTGGATAGGAGGGGAAAAATGAGAAATCTTATAGATATCGTGGATTTAACAACAGAGGAAATTGATTCTTTAATCGAAACCGCAAACGATATTATAGCCGACGGCGATAAATACTGCGAAAAATGCAAACGCAAAAAACTTGCCACGCTGTTTTTTGAGCCTTCGACACGCACACGTTTAAGTTTTGAGGCGGCAATGCTGGAGCTTGGCGGTTCGGTACTGGGCTTTTCCGAGGCGGCGTCATCTTCGGCGTCAAAAGGCGAGAGCGTGGGCGATACCGTTAAGGTTGTAAGCTGCTATGCTGATATTATTGCTATGAGACACCCGAAAGAAGGTGCGCCTATGGTGGCGTCGCTTAAAAGTGATGTTCCGATTATAAACGCAGGCGACGGAGGGCATAATCACCCCACGCAGACGCTTACCGACCTTCTTACAATCAGTCGTGAAAAGGGAAGGCTCGATAATCTTACAATAGGCTTTTGCGGCGATTTGAAATTCGGCCGCACCGTTCATTCGCTTATAAACGCAATGTCACGCTACAAAAATATTAAATTTGTGCTTATTTCGCCGCCCGAGCTTACCTTGCCGGATTATATAAAGCAGGGCGTGCTTTCAAATAAAAATATCAGCTTTTGCGAAACGTCCGATTTGGAGAGCGAAATGCCGTCGCTTGACATACTTTATATGACAAGGGTTCAGCGTGAAAGGTTTTTTAACGAGGCGGATTATATACGTCTTAAAGACAGTTACATTCTTACAAAGGACAAGCTGAAAAACGCCAAGGCCGACTTGTGTATTCTTCATCCGCTTCCGAGGGTGAACGAAATTTCGACAGATGTTGACGAAGATGTGCGTGCGTGCTATTTTAAACAGGCTCTTAACGGAAAATACATTCGTATGGCGCTTATTTTAAAGCTTTTGGGGGTGGAATAGTTGAATATTGATTCTATTAAAAACGGTATAGTTTTAGACCATATCAAGGCAGGAAAAAGTATGGAAATTTATGAGATTTTAAATCTCGGAAAGCTTGACTGCTCGGTTGCGATAATAAAAAATGTCAACAGCCGTCTTATGGGCAAAAAGGACATTATCAAAATTGACGACGATATTGACGTAAACCTTGATGTTTTGGGGTATATCGACCCCGGAATTACGGTTAATATCATTAAAGATGAAAAACTTGTAAAAAAGTGTCATCTTACGCTTCCTGAAACGGTGAAAAACGTTATAAAATGCAAAAATCCGAGGTGCATAACCACCACGGAACAGGAAATTGAGCATATTTTTAAATTAACCGACAGAGAAAACAAGGTTTACAGATGCATTTACTGCGAAAGCAAGTCAAAATCAAACTGACATAAAAACGGGGATTAATATGAAATATAAAACAAATCTTCACACACATACAATTTATTGCAGCGGCAACGCAAGCGTTGACGAGATGTGCGCCGCAGCAATTATGAAGGGGTTTAGTTCAATCGGATTTTCAGAGCAGATTTATATAGATTTCGACAAGGATAATTCTATGCCCGTGTGCGATACAAAAAGCTATATTGATGAGGTTTTGTCGGTTAAAAAAGAGCTTTGCGGCGATTTGGACGTGTTTTTGGGGTGCGAATATGATTATTTTTCAAGCGGTGTGGATTTATCCGATTTTGAATATATAATCGGTGCGGTGCACTATGTTGAAAAAGACGGCGTTATTATTTGCGCCGACGAGGAGGAGCACTCGGTTGTGCGATTTGTAAACGAGCATTTCGGCGGTGATTTTTACAAATACTGCAAGGCTTATTACGAATACGTCGCAAAGCTTTGCGATAAGGTTGATTTTGACATAATTGCCCATTTTGACCTTGTTACAAAGTATAACGACGGCGGTAAATATTTTGACGAAACAAGCTCAAAATATATGATTCCGGCTCTTGAGGCGGCAGAACATCTTATAAAAAAGGGCAAGTTGTTTGAAATTAATACGAGCGGTTTATACAGAGGCGGAAGAAAAAGGATGTCGCCGGGAAAGATGCTTTTGGCAACGATAAAAAATTTCGGCGGAAATGTTGTTATTTCCAGCGACAGTCACGATATTAAATCTCTCGGGTATAAATTCGGCGAGGCACTTGAATTTGCCAAGGAATGTAATTTTAAAAGTGTGAAATATTTTTCAAATGACGGATTTTTGGACTTTCCGATTATTTAGAAAATAAAAAACGGATATTGCTAAATATCCGTTTTTTATTTTTTCACGGCAGGAAAGGTTACGGTAAACGTTGTCCCGTCCGTTTCGCTGCTTTGCGCATTAATTTTTCCGCCGAGCGCTTCCGTAAGATTTTTTACAATGGAAAGCCCAAGACCGTGACCTTCGTTTGAATGACGTGATTTGTCCGAACGGTAAAAACGCTCAAAAATGTGTTCGATATCGTCCTTAGAAATAAAACTCAATTTGTTTCTTGTGCAGAAAACAACCCTCTGACCGTTTTGCGAAAGGCTTACCGTAACGCTTCCGCCCTCGTTTTCGTATTTTACCGCATTGTCGATAAGCGCCGAAATAATGCGTTTTGCCGAGTCGGCAGCGCCGTTTATGAATATGTCTTTTTTTATATCGGTATGAAAATTTATGTTTTTTTCATATGCCGCCGATTCCATAACAAGTGCACATTCTTCGGCAATATCCGAAAGATTGATTTTTTCCGTCTTTTCTCTTGCAAGCTCGCTTTTTGAAAGAACAAGCATTTCTTCCAAAAGAGATTTCATATTGCCCGCCGCAGTTTTTATTCCGCCAATCCATTTTTTCGTTTTTAAAAAATCCTGCGGTGCTCCTTTGCGGCGCATGGCGGTTTTGCGGCGCCGGGGGAGGGTTTTCGCCATCTTTGGGAGGATTTTCATCTCCCTGCAAAGCATTTTCGCCGTCTTTGGGAGGCGTAAAAAACTTTCTCTCTGCGCTGTCTTTTATTGCGTCAAACGGCTCAAGCTTTTGGCTCATTGTAATTTTATCACACTTTTTTTGTGTTTTCTGTAATTTATCAAAAATTTCTTAAATAGAACTTAAAATTTTAAGAACTTTTTAAGAATTATATGGTAATTTATAGTCACCGAAAGGGAAAACAAAAAAGAAAGGAAGTAAAAGTTATGAAAAAAGGTATGTTAAAAAAGACGTTGGTGACCATGGGTGCTGCCGCACTGTCAATCTCGCTGATTATTCCGCAGTTTGCGATTGCCGAGGGACAAAATGCATCCGGCAATGAAAATCCTCCGGGTATGGAATGTATGCAGGAAAACAGAGAAAAGCTTGACGAAAAAACGATTTTTATCGGAAACTGCAGTGATGACAGCGAAGACAAATCGCAGAAAAACTGCATAGTATTTGGATTTTCGCCAAAGAGAGGCGGTATGCACGGTATGCGCCCAATGTTTGATGTAAACGGCGAAACCGATATCGGCGGCACAACGGACGCAGGTGATGAGAATTCTGATAAAATGACTGATGTTGAGCCTCCTGCAAAACCCGACGGCGAAGTACCGCCTGCAAAACTTGATGATGAAAACAGTCAGCCTCCCGAAATACCCGGCGGCGAAATGACACCTCCCGAAAGGCCGGACGGTGAAAACAGTCAACCTCCTGAAAGACCCGACGGTGACAGACCTCAGATGCCGCCTGAATTTAGCAAAGACGGTGAGATAGCAGGCAAAAACGAAATAAGCATTTCGAGCGGTGACGAAATAACAATAACCGACAGTGATGGCAATGTTTTATGCACGCAGACGGCGGATAAGGATGCGGTGAGAGTTGTATTTTCTGCGGATGGACTTTCTGAGGACGGAACTTACACTCTGAACATAAACGGCACTGCGGCGGCGACATCAAAGCTTATGAAACATAATGCCCCGAAAGACGGAAATGCGCCGTTTGAAAGAAACACCGAAAACAGTGAAGCAGGGGAGAGTGACATTCCAAAAATGGGTGACGGCGAGAATTTTAAAAATAGAAAAATGTCCGGAAGAAGAGAAGGATTTGCGCCGTCCGCAAACGAAACGGATGGCAACGGGCAGAACAGCTAAAAACTAAATATTTAAACAGAGAAAAGCCGTTATGCAAAAACATAACGGCTTTTTTGCTTGGGGCAATCAGACCCATGAATTTGTCAAAAATAAAATTTTTTACACGGATAATTTGTTTTATGACGTTTTTTTATATTTCTTTTGTGTGGCAAGACCGCCTCTTATGTGTCTTTCTGCCTTGTTCTCGTCCAGTATTTCACGTATCTTCTTTGCAAGATACGGATTTATTTTTATAAGTCTTTCGCTTATGTCTTTATGTAATGATAGATGAACATTGATACTTTTCGTCTAATCCTATGTCTGCAAGGAGCCTTAAGTATATGTCAATATGCCCGTCTTCAGCCACTTCAATGCGGTCTATGACCCGTTTCAGCATTTCATTGGTAATTTCGGCAGTACTCAGGATATCGCCTATGCTCTTGAATGTATCTGTCAGCCCGTATTCAAGCTTGTCCGCCTGTGTGATGCCGAACTTTATCATCTTAAGCTTTTCTTCAAGCTTTTTGATTTGGTTATTGGTTGAGCCGGTCTTCTCCTTTAAGTCTTCCATTGAAATAATGTCATTATCATACATATCGACATATTTTTGACGGCTCTTTTTCAGTTTTTCTATCTCTTTTGTTATTTCTTTTTCAGTTTTAAGATTTTGGTGCATCGGTGCGTAATTCTTGTTAAAGTCGCTTACGATTTTCTTAATAACTTTTTGCTTATCTTCAATCAGTTCTGTAAGATATTGCTTGATGGAAGCAAGCAGTTCACCTTCGTCTATGACCGTTTTGTTATTACAGGAATCTGCTCCGTTGATATTCCGTCCGCAACACACCCAAGTATATTTATAACCGATTTTAACTTTTCGTTTGGCTTGCCTGAAGAAGTGTCCGCAATCACTGCATTTAAGCAAGGTGCTGAATACATGCTTGCAGTCTTTTCGCTGCCCCTGAGAGAATTTTTGTTTGTTTATCTCCATCTTTTTTTGAGCAATCTCAAAGGTATCTATATCTATAATCGCAAGATCAGGTCTCTCTGTGACTTTCCATTCTTCTTCAGGCTTATCAATTCTGTCGCCTGTCAGGAAATCCTTTACTTCTTCTTTGCCATTGATAATAATTCCGCAGTACATCCTGTTGGTAAGAATTCTGCAAATTCCGTTTTGCGTCCATTTGCATCCTCGCTTTGTTTTAATATTTTCTTCGTTAAGAATTTTCGCGATTTTGCTTGCGCCATATTCTTCGTTTATGTACATTTGATATATTCGGCGAACTACATTTGTTTCAAAGGGGTTAATGTTTAGGTTAAAGTAATCGCCGATAATTTTATCATATCCATACACAAGATTCGGCACCTTGCCTTTTTCAGCGTTTAAGCTTTTACTAAATTTGATTCTCTTGGATGTGTTTTCGCTTTCCTGTTGTGCTACCATTGCAAGCATAGTGAGCACCAATTCTCCGTCCTCAGTTGACAAATTAGTGTTTACGAACACAACAGGTATTCCTATAGCTTTCAGTTCCCTTATTGATTGCAGGAAGTCGACCACGTTTCTTGCCATTCTCGATATGTCTTTTGTTACCACCATATCAAATTTACCAAGCCTTGCATCCCGCATCAGTCTCATAAATTCAGGACGCTTTCGCATCTGTGTTCCTGAAATGCCTTCGTCTGCATACATATGAGTAATTTCGTGATTGTTTCTTTCTGCAAATTCACCATAGAATTTTTTCTGCATTTCCAAGCTATTTAGCTGATCTGCTTTGTCAGTTGATACTCTGCAATAAGGTGCAATTCTCATAAATAATTACCTCTCTTTCTTGTTTTGTACGCTGTGCACAACACACAACATACCACACAATTTTTCAAAAGTCTACGAAGGAATTTTGATTCCCTCTTAAAACAATACCCCGCCCAAAAAATATCGTTCAGGCGGAGTATGTTTCCTATTTATTTCCTAATCCAAATCACTTTCTGATTCAGAGTTGTTTTGAGGCATTAAAGAATCGAACTCAATATGCCTCTGATTTGTTAAATTCCCGTTTTGACGGATTGTCAGTCTTGCAAGGCGACAGCCTTGCTTCGCCTTTACGCACCGACAAAACAAAAATTTTCCTAAATCAGAGGTCGCAGAGTTGTGAGAGTGCAAATTTATTGTAAGGCAAGGAAAAAGCACAGTTAATCCTTTGTGGATTAACGAGCATTTTGACGCAGTATTACGGAAAATTTGCCTTTCATAACCATATTTACTTCGAATCTTTAATGCCTGAGGTACGATTTTCTTGATTATCTAAAATCATCTTGGTCAATACTCCCGTTGCCGCCCGTGAAATAAATTCACCGGCTATTTTTTCGGAGTCCGACCTTGTATTTGGATTATGGAAGGTTATATGTAAAACTTGTCCTTTCATATAAAGTCCTCCATTTCCAAATCAGATTTATATTACATACTATGTCTGTCAAAATCCAAATATTCAATTTTTATTATTTAATTTTACTGCATATTCATACCGCCGAGTTCGTTTCCTTCATTTCCGGCGAGTTTTTCAACCATCTCCTCTATGTAGCCTTCCGTCAAATCTTTATCACATGTGTTTTTAATCAGCTCAATCAATATGCAAACCGATGCGGCGGACAGACCTGTTATAAGAGACAGCGCCGCCGTGTCGTCCTCGTCATATCCTTTCTTTTTGCTTATCCCCGAAACAGATTTAACAAGGCTAAACACCCTTTTACCAATGCCGTAATTGAGATTATTGAAATCACTAACGCCCCTGTTATGCGATACACCGCTATGCGGATTTTCTTTAACCCTTTCTCGGTTTTTATAAAAATTTCTTCTTGAATTTTCCCAACCTGTGTTGAAAGCAAATTCAATTCTGCCGTCAGTCTGTCCCTGTTCTGATGTGACAGAGCGTCGATTTTCTCCTCCAAAATATCCAGACGATTTAAAATCGGTGTTAAGTCCTGCGTCTGTCGGTTCATACTTTTTAATTCCTCTAAAGTTGAATTCATTTTCCATATTCTCCTTCAAAAACTTATCTTCGTGCAGTCTGTAATCTCTGCATTTTTTGCCGCCGGGAGTGGTGTAGCAAATAGATTTTCTCTCGTCTGTCCAGTTTACTTTATATCCCTCGCTTTCCATATAGGATATAAATTCCGCCTTGTTTTTGCAGATGTTCATTGCAGCTTCAACGGTATTTATAAGCCTGAACTTCCAACTGTTGCCGAGAGTTGCCGCCGTATATTCGCCGTGTGTCATTGTTTCGGACGATTTTTGCCCCTTGTGTTTTATAACCGAAAGACCGTATTCAGAGCATATTTTATCGGAGACGGTTCGTATATTTTCAAGCGATTTTTTATCCTGATGAAGTTTCTTTCCGCTTTCAAAACTGACGCTGTTTACGATGATATGATTGTGCAAATGATTTTTTTCAATGTGCGTTCCGACGATTACTTCATACCCGTCAAAACATTCTTTTGCGAGTCTGACACCGATTTCGTGTACGGTTTCCGGTGTGATTTTTTCTTCCGGACTGAACGACTGACAGTAGTGATAAAAGTATCTGCCGTTCGTCTTTGAGTACAAGTGTTTTGTCAGCATAAATTCATCGTAGGCGGAGTGAGGAGAGCAGTTTATTCCCGAAACTAATTTCTCACCGCTTTGCAAAAGTGTTTTTCTGTCGTTTGCAACATAATTTATAACACCCGACAGTCCGGCTCGGCTTTGGCGTTTATTGTTCAGTGCAACCACGATTGCCATTTAAGAACACCTCTTGCAAATTTTTTGAAGCTCGGCATATA
>CAKSTL010000016.1 GCA_934500875.1 uncultured Clostridia bacterium
AAGCACCATGAAAACAGAGGGTAAAAGAAACGCCGACAACTCACAAAAACGTAGTGTTCATGCGGGTTTTCGGCGTTCTCCTATCCCTTAACGGGCTTCTATTCATCTTGTGCGAGAGAGAAAAATTCTACTATTTTTTAAAATCAGAAAAGACCGGGGATATTCATACCGCCTGTCATTCTGCTCATTTTTTCCTGATTTTGTTTGTCAATTTTTTTAATAACGTCGTTAACCGCAACCAAAATCATATCTTCAAGGGTTTCAACGTCGTCGGGGTCAACGGCGTCAGGGCTTATTTTAATTTCGGTAAGCTCTTTTTTTCCCGACATTTTAACCGTAACGGCACCGCCGCCGGCAGCCGATTCAAACTCCGCCTGCTCAAGCTCCTCCTGCATTTTAACCATATCCTGCTGCATTTTCTGCGCCTGTTTAATCATATTATTCATATTGCCCATTCCCATACCCATAGGCATTCTTCCTCTTGCCATAATTTTACCTCCGTTATTTTTTTTATATTTAAAAAATTTTTAAACCATATTCAAAAATTCGCCGTTGCGTGCGTTAAAATAATACTTTTTTCCGTCGCCCGTCGAAATTCTGTAGCAGGGAAAAGCCGTAACGTTAAGCTTGTCAATGTTTCTTGAAGATTCGTTTATATAATACCCCAGCTCGATTTTTTCAACGTCGGTTTCCTTTTCGGGTGCGGCGATATTTGAAAAATCGACAAGAATACCGGTAAGCGACACAATCTCGGACATATCGCTGCTTTTTCTCGGCTTGTTTTCGGCAAAATACCAGCTTCCGAAAACGTTAACATCATCACCCTGCTTTGTAAGGGTAAGAAAAACGTCAAAAACGGTGTACTGCCCGAATTTAAGGTAAACATAAGCTTTTTCGCCGTCAATTTTTATTTCGTTATTACCCTTTATTCCGATTGACGACAAAACCTTTTTAACTTCTCCTTCGTTTGAAATGCTGCCCTTTGCTTTAAGAGAAAAGTTTTTTTCGTCCGCACGTGAAAATCCTTTGGGAAAAGAGTGCGAAACAACGGCGTTTTTAAGCTCTATAACGTTTAAATTAACCTGTTTCTGCAAAATTTTGTCTGCGGAAATATTAATATTTTTGTTTTTTAAAATTTTAACCGTTCCGTTTATGGTTTCGTCGCTTATGCGTGAATACTTTGCGTTCTGAAAAGCCGTGAACGCAACAAGAAAGACGTTGAGAGCGGCAAAAAGAACAATAAGAAAGGTTTTAAGTTTTTCCCAGTTTATAAAAAACACCGCCTATCTTATAAGAATTATTTTCCCCGAGTCGCTCTTTGCGGCATAGCTCATCTGATACGTTCCGCCGCTGTTTATATATGCGGGGAAAATTTCTCTTACATTAGTGTTTTTAAGCTCGGATTTTTCCGAAAAAAGCTTGTCGAGAGCCTCAATTGTGGAAATATTTTCAATCATTGTATCGCCCTCGTAGTAAATGCGTATAAGCTGTTTGTAAGAAGTTATTTTTCCGTTTGAAACGTTCATTGTAAGCGCATACGGCGTAACGGCGCCGGTTACAAGGTTTTGTATGTCGTCCCTTATAAGAATGCCGTTCATATAATAATTCATTGTAAATTCAACGTCGGACAAATTGCGGCTTATTATATCTCCCGTAAGGCTTAAATTAAGCTCGCTCTGCGGTACGACGCCTGTCCAGAAATCGGTTACAAAATTAAGAGATGCGGTAAAAATATCGTTGTAGTCTGCGTCATTATCCACAGGAAGCTCAATTCCTTTGTCGTTCGCAACCGCCTTGTATTCAAAATATCCGCTCGGATGAATTTTTATAGAGCCGTAATTTTCAACATAAACAACAGCGCCGTCAGGGTCGGTATATTTTCGTGCGGTGTTTATGTTAAAACCGAATTTTTTTAAAATCGTGCTCACCGTTTCAGCCTCAAAATCCGCGTCCGCACGGGAAAAAACGGGATTTATGGAATAGAGCGCCTTGTGCGTTGTGCGGTTTATAGAAAGCACAACATCGGGCGAAATTGTAACGTTTTGCGACTGTGAATTAATCTTGTCGAAATTAAGTTCAAAAGAATAAGGCAAATCGCCCGTGGTGCTGCTTGAATAATGAGTAAGAAGATTTTCAAATTCCTTTTTATCATATCTTACGCTGCACTTTTTTATGCTCAAATCGGTGTAATCTCTTATATAAACATAAAGGCTCGACGAGGCAATATCGCCCTGCGAAATAACAAAATCCCGTATGGTGCATTTTGGAATTTTAGCCTTCTGAATACCCAAAATATTGCAAAGAACCTCCGAGTCGTAAGCAACCGGGTAGGAAACAAAAACAGATTTTGCCTTAAGAGCATTGTTCCATTCGTCGCTTTCCGCCTTGGTATAGCTATCTGACGTAAGAGCGCTTGCAAATATGCTTTTTACAGGCAGAATAAGCTTGTCGTAAGCGTCATCGTTCTCGTAAAAAATACTTCTTTTCGAGGCGTTGTTTACAACAAGCTGCTTTGGCAGGGCAAGCTTTTCTTTTGAAAGGCTTCCGCTGTTTTTCAAAACCTTCTGACCGAAAATCTTTTGCGTTATATCAGAAAAAAAATTATAGCCGTCGGGCCATAATTTTTTATCAAACCAAATATTAAGCGTCAAACAAACGCTGCTGATTATAAGAGCAGCCAGAACCGCATTTTTAAATTTTTCTTTAGTTTTCATAAAATACACCTTTTTAATGCCTTTGGTGTTTTGTATGCCTAAAAAGCTGCAAACTTATAGGCATACCGTGATTTTTAAATGCCGTTAGTTAAGACGGCTTGTGATAAATGTTTTAAGGTTTCCCACATAAGCTTCGCTAAGAAGCGTAACCTCAAGGCGTTTGGTTTGAATTGCACTGTCTTTTTGTGCGTAAACCAGAATTTTGTTAAGACCCTCTCTTAAAAGCACCTGACGTGCATAAAGACCGCTTGCGCCGACAGCCGACTCTTCAAATTTAACACCGTTGAAATATGTATTTATTTTGCGGTACATTCCCGTGGAAACGTCATACATATAAATGGCAACCGTGGTGCCCTCTTTTGCCGCAGCCGAAACGACGCACACCGAATTTGAAGTGGTTGTGCTGAACGAATCGGGATTCAAAATATCCACAAGGCTGTCAACCGAACCTACATAATTTGCGCCCAGAAATTCAGGAGCGGCAAAAGATGTAAACGGAACGGCGATTATTGCAATACATAAAACAATAAAAATCAGTTTTTTCATTTTTTTACCTCCGTATCGGCAAAATATTTATAAAAAAATACAATACCTCTTATAATTATGATAACATTATACACCACAAATGTTACAGCATCATTACGATTTGTTTAAAAAAGCCTTACAATATGAGTATTTGCGAAACATATTTGTAAATTTAAGTAAAAACAATGCTTACTTGAGAAAAAATATTGATCCAAATAAAATAATTTTAAAAAAATCAGCTTTTTTCTTTATCGCAGGGCAAAATTATAACAACCTCGGTTCCTGCGCCGTAAACGCTGTCGATTTTTATGCTTCCGCCGTGAGCGGCGATAATATCGTGCGAAATTGCAAGACCCAGCCCCGTGCCGCCCTTTTCTCTCGAGCGTGCCTTGTCAACACGGTAAAAACGCTCGAAAATATGCGGCAAATCCTCTTTTGGAATACCTATTCCGTTGTCCTTTATTTTTATGTAAACGCTGTCGTACATTTTTCCCGAAGTGACATAAATTTTTCCTTCGGAAGGAGTATATTTTACGGCATTGCTGATAATATTTACCAAAACCTGCTCCAGAGCGTCTTTGTCGCCTTTGAAATAAAGCTCTTTTGAAAGCGGCTCGTATGTAAGTGTAAGATGCGCCGCCTTTGCGTTTATTGACTGCTTTGACACAACGCTTTCAACAAGGTGCGATATATCGAATTTTTCTTTTTTAATACCCTTTTTGCCGTAGTCAAGACGTGACAGCACCAAAAGGTCTTTTACAAGCCGTGTCATTCTGTCCGATTCGTTGTTTATAACGTTTAAACAGTTTGCAAACAAATCTTTGTCAAAATCGTTTTCTTCAACAGAATTAAGAAGCGTTTCGGCATAGCCCTTTATTGTGGTAAGAGGGGTTCGCAACTCGTGCGATACGTTCGCCACAAATTCTCTTCTCGAGCTGTCAAGCTTTTGCTGTTCGGTAATATCCTGCAAAACAACCACAATTCCTCCCGTTTTTTCTTTGGTGCGGAATTTTGCAAAACACAGCTTTATTTCGGTGTTCGACTTGGTTATTATCCTCTCGCTTGCGGACGAGCCGGATAAAATTATCGCCTGCGAAATTTTAGGCTCGGTGTCCGAAAAAATTGTGTCAAAAGCCATATTTTCAATTTTTCTGATGCCCATAAGTTTTTTTGCCGCAGGGTTTATGTGAATTATTTTTCCCGACGAGTCAAAAGCCATAACGCCGTCCGCCATATGCTTGAGAATGGTTTCAACCTTGTCCTTCTCGCTCTGAATTTGCTTGAGCGTGTCGTTAAGCTCTATAGCCATATCGTTGAAGGTTTCGGTAAGAAGCCCTATTTCGTCGCTCGATTTCACGTCTATCGTAAATTCAAAATCGCCCGAGGTAATTTTTTGCGCCTTCCTTGTAAGGGACGAAATGGGCGAAATAATTGTGCGTGACAAAAGTATGCCGAACACAACCGACAAAAGCATACCCAGCGCAAGCGAAAGAAAAATAATTGTAAGAATATTTTTTACAACCGAATCGATTTCAACCTTTGAATCTTTTACATAAACTATGTATTTTTGCCCAATCGGCGCTGCATAATCCATATAGGACGAGTTGGTTTCGGTGCTGTCGCCCGTTTTGCCGTTCATTGCAGATATGATGTTCGGCGTAATTTCAAGCGTTTTTGAAAGGTCCGGATTGCTGCCGAAAAGCGCTTTTCCGGTGTTTATATCAAGTATGTAATAGTTTCTGAAAGAGTCTATTCCCATCTGACCCGAATAAGCGTCAATGCTCTCTTTAAGCGTGTCGATGCCGTCATCACCCTCTGCCCTCTCGGCAAGCTGACGGCAGAATTCGTCGTTATATACGTTTCTCATAAGCGTTTTGAATTCGTCGTGATAAAAAGCGTCGATACGGTTAATCATAAACGTGCCTATAACGATAATAACCGAAATTGTAAGCACAACAAACATAGCCACAATTTTGTAGCTTATGCTTCCTTTTAATTTAACTGAATCTTTTGAAAAATTTTTTCTCATTCTTACTCTTTTCCCAATTCTTACTCTTTTTTATGCGTGAAAATAATATCCTACCCCTCGTTTTGTCATAATGTATTTGGGCTCGCTCGGATTATCCTCGATTTTCTCTCTCAGCCTTCTTACCGTAACGTCAACCGTGCGCACATCGCCGTAAAATTCATAATCCCAAACCTTGTTGAGAAGGCTTTCTCTCGAAAATATTTTGCCTCTGTGCGTGGCAAGAAATTTCAAAAGCTCAAATTCACGGTAGGTAAGCTCAAGCGGAGTGTCGTTTTTTGTAACCTCATATCTTTCGGGAACAATGGTAAGGTCAAGATACGTTATGCGCTCGGTTGCCTTTTTTTCTTCGGCAGCCGCATTAATGCGCCTTAAATTAGCCTTTACCCTCGCAAGAAGCTCTCTTAAGCTGAACGGCTTTGTAATGTAGTCGTCTGCGCCGAGCTCCAAACCCAAAACCTTGTCAACCTCTTCCTCACGTGCGGTAAGCATAATTATGGGAACAGAGGATTTTTCTCTTATTTTTCTGCAAACGCCGAATCCGTCAATTTTGGGCAGCATAACGTCAAGCAGAATAAGGTCGGGCGAAAAATCCATGGTTTTTCTTATCGCCTCTTCGCCGTCGTAAGCGTCCATAACCCTGTATCCGCTTTTTAAAAGGTTTAATTTAAGTATATCTACAATAGGTTTTTCGTCATCTACAATAAGGATTAAATTATCCATAAAAACAACCCCTTTTCAATCGAAATTATACATAATAATTGTAACATATATAAAATATTTTTCAAGCATAATTTTAAAAATAGGGTTATTTTTGTTGAAAATTGTCATTTAAGCCTGGGTTTTGACAAAAGTGCGGCAAGATATCCGAAAAGAATTGCCGCCGTAATTCCCCCTGCCGTTGCGCTTATTCCGCCTGTCATAACGCCCATAAGACCTTTTTCGTTAACCGCCTTTATGACGCCCTTGCAAAGAGAATATCCAAACCCTATAATGGGTACCGTCGCACCTGCGCCTGCGTATTTTACAATCGGGTCGTAAATGCCGATAAGTGTAAGAAAGCAGCCTGCAACAACATACGAAACCATAATTCTTGCCGGGGTAAGCTTGGTTTTGTCAATAATAATCTGTGCAATAACGCAGAAAAGCCCGCCCACCCAAAAGGCTTTGAAAATGTTGAATACCATAAAAATCTCCTTTGCCGCCGCCATACGCCGACATTAATAAATGGTTTAAAATTTCTCTTATCCGTATGGCAAAAAGCGATAAGAGATTTTTACGCCCATGTGCGTTTTTTTGCGACAGCAAAAAAATTTCGCACGGGCACTTAAATTTTGCCGGAGGCTTTAACGGGAAAGTCCCTTTCACGTTAAATCTCCTTTGCCGCCGCCATACATCGGCACAAATATTGGTTTGAAAATCTCTTATCCGTATGGCAAGGAAAGATAAGAGATTTTTACGCCCATGTGCGTTTTTTGCGACAGCAAAAAAATTTCGCACGGGCACTTAAATTTTGCCGGAGGCTTTAACGGGAAAGTCCCTTTCACGTTAAATCTCCTTTGCCGCCGCCATACATCGGCACAAATATTGGTTTGAAAATCCCTTATCCGTATGGCAAAAAGCGATAAGAGATTTTTGCTTTCTTTATTCTCCGTTCCTTATCGCAACAGCGTGCGCAATGGAGGGTATTGTCTGCCCCTGATTTGCAGACGTCGGATTCATAAGCGCTCCGGTTGCGACAAGCAGAATGTTTTTAACCTTTTTGCACAAAAGAAGCTTGTATATATATCCGCAAAAAACCGAGGCGCAGCAGCCGCAGCCGCTTCCTCCCGACTTGACGTTCTGGTTTTCGGCGTCAAAAATCATACATCCGCAGTCAAAATGGTTTTTTGAAATGTCAACTCCCTGTTTTTTCAAAAGCTCCAAAAGAAGATTTGAGCCTGTGTTTGCCAAATCGCCGGTGATAATCATATCGTAGAAGGAGGCGTCCCTGCCGGTGTCGGAAAGATGGCAAAAAACGGTGTCCGCAGCAGCCGGCGCCATAGCCGCACCCATATTGTTTGCGTCGCTCACACCCAAATCGACGATTTTTCCTGTTGTGATGTGCGTTATTTCGGGTCCTTCGCCAGAGGATGAAATAACCGCCGCACCGCTTCCCGTAACTGTCCACTGCGAGGTCGGCGTTCTTGTGCTGCCGTATTCGAGCGGAAAACGAAACTGCTTTTCCGCACCGCAAAAATGGCTTGACGTTGCGCATATAGCATTTTTTGCAAATCCGCCGTCAACCACCATTGAAGCAAGCGAAAGCCCCTCTGCCATTGTTGAACAGGCGCCGAAAATCCCGAAAAACGGAATGCCGAAATCCTTTATTGCAAAGCTTGACGAGGTACACTGATTTATAAGGTCGCCGGCAAAAATATAGTCGGTGTCCGCAAAACGTGTGTGCGCATTTGCCGCCGCTCCGAAAACCGTCTGCCGCAAAAGCTCGCTTTCCGCCTGTTCCCACGTCTTTTTGTGCAGAAATTCGTCCTTATATACCGTGTCAAAATACTTTCCCAAAGGGCCTTCGCCCTCTTTTTTGCCAACCGACGAATATGCGCCTGCAATTATCGGGTGAGATTTCAATTCCACTGTTTGTTTACCGCATTTTTTTGTCATTTCAAACCTCCGTTATATGAAAATTACCAAATCATTTTGCACACGTAGTATAAAATTCCGCAAACCACCGAGAAAATAGCGCCGAAAACCAGCACAGGCCCCGCAACGGTGAACATTTTTGCCCCCAGACCGAGAACAAAACCTTCGCTTTTAAACTCCATTGCCGCCGACACAATGCTGTTTGCGAAGCCCGTTATGGGCACGAGCGTTCCTGCTTTTCCGTATTCGGCAATTTTGTCGTAGACGGTAAATGCGGTCAAAAACGAGCCGAGAAAAATCATAGCCATACTTGTAAAATTGGACGAAAATTCTTTTGAAAATCCAAAAGATTTTATAAAATCCAGAATAATCTGACCCACCGCACAAATTGCGCCGCCTATAAGAAACGCAAAAATGCAATCCTTTACGATTTTTGAATTCGGCGAGGCTTTTTTTACCATTTTGTCGTATTCGTTTTTTGTTAAAGAACCCACACAGCGTCACTCCTTGAATATTCCCTCTCGGGCAGTTTCTTTTTTAAAATTTTAAAGATTGCGGCGGCTGAAACAAGTGCGGCAGCAACAGATAAAACGTATTTCACCTTTATCATCCTCTCTTTGATTATTATTGTAAAAACGAAAAAATTTATTCGTTATTTGATATAATTACACAAATACAGCAAAAATATAACATCAAAAACTATATAAAATATACAAAAATCAAAATTTTTTAAAAAAAGATATTGACAAAGTGAAACGGCGGGATTATAATGTGTTCACAACAAAGGTCAAAGATAGTCAAAGTCAAAACATAAAAAATACAAAAAGGATTGAGAGGGAAAGTCATATGAATATCAGCGATTTAATAGAAGGCTTTATCGTGGATAAGCTCAGAAGCGAAAATGACGTTGAGCTGAAAAGAAACGAACTTGCAAATACGCTCGGGTGCGTTCCTTCTCAAATAAATTACGTTATTTCGACACGCTTCACAACAGAAAGAGGGTATATTGTAGAAAGCAGACGGGGCGGCGGCGGATATATAAAAATCAGCCGTGTGGTTGTGCCCGAGGGCGATATGCTGATGCACATTATAAATTCTGTCGGTGCAAGTATTGACGTCCAAAGCGCAGGGGCAATCTTAAAAAATCTCGTCGCAGACGGTTTTACCGACGCAAAAACGGCAAAACTTATTATGTCGGCTATGTCCGACAAGGCGCTTTCTCTTATCGGCAGCGCAAGAGACCGCAACAGAGTAAGAGCCGGAATTTTCAAAAACATTTTAATATCTCTTGTTTAGACGGCGCATATCACGCCGGGACGAAAAAAGGTTTAAAATTTTAAAAATGAAAGGATTGCGGGCGTCAAAGCCCGGCATTTTAAGGAGGTAATTTTTATGTTATGTCAGAAATGCGGAAAAAGAGAAGCAAATTTTCACTATACACAAATGGTAAACAATGTAAAGGCAGAAGTAAGGCTTTGTTCTCACTGTGCCGAAAAAATGGGTCTTACAAAGGGAATGAATATGGGCTTTAACGACGTTTTCGGTTTCGATTCTCTGCTCGATTCGTTCTTCACCCCCGGCGCAAGTATGTTCGGCGCACTTGAAAGAGCGTTCGACAGACCGAGAATGTTCAAAATTGACGGCGAAAAAATTTACCGCAACGAGTTTGAAAGCGAGCTTGACAAAATGTTTACTTCGTTCGGCGAAGAAGCCGAGCAAAGCAAAAAGGACGCCGAAAAAACCGAAAATAAAGAAGGCGGCAAGAAAGAAAACTTAAAACTGAGCCTTAAAAAGGCAATTGACGAAGAAAGGTTTGAGGACGCAGCAAAAATAAGAGATGAAATAAAGGCGCTTGAAAACAAAGAAAAAGGGAAATAATCCTTTAGCAAAGTTTTTAAACGAAGGTTTTTAAAAAGGAGGAATTTTTATGGAGAGCAGATTTGGCGAAAGAGCAAAAGCGGCGCTTAAAAATGCGCACACAACAGCATATAACCTTGGATATAAATACGTAGGCTGCGAGCACATTCTTGCCGGAATTATAAAAGAAGGCACGTCCGGTGCGGCAAAAGCTTTGGAAAATCAGGGCATTTCGTATGCCGATTTTTGTGAAAAAATAACGCAGCTTGCACCCCCCGATATGAGCGGCGGTTACAACACAACCTATTCCACAAACCTTCCGCTCAGCCCCAAGGCAAAGCAAATTCTTGAAATGAGCTATTCCGAGTCGGCAAGATTCGGCGCAATGTATATCGGCTGCGAGCATATACTTTTGGCAATCTTAAAAGAGGGCGATAACCTTGCGGCAAGAATTTTGTCGGAAATGGGCTTTGACGCAAGCGAGGCGCTCAACGAAATGTTTGTTTCGCCGTCAAAGGACGGAAAACAGGGAGGAGCGGAAAGCCTTAAAAATCTTACCCAGTTCGGCACCGACCTCACAAAGGTTGCCGCAGACGGCGGCATTGACCCGATAATCGGAAGGGATAAGGAAATAGAAAGAGTTATTCAGATTTTGTCAAGAAGGACAAAAAACAATCCGTGCCTTATCGGCGAGCCGGGCGTCGGCAAAACGGCGGTTGCGGAAGGCTTGGCGCAAAAAATCGTGTCGGGCGACGTTCCTGAAACATTAAAGGGCAAAAAGGTATTTTCGCTTGATTTATCCTCAATGGTTGCCGGCACAAAATACAGGGGCGAATTTGAGGAAAGAATTAAAAAAGCGCTGGACGAAGTTAAAAAGAGCAAAAATATAATCCTCTTTATAGACGAAGTTCATACCCTTGTCGGCGCAGGTGCAGCAGAGGGCGCAATGGACGCCGCAAACATCTTAAAACCTATGCTCGCAAGAGGACAGGTTCAGGTTATCGGCGCAACAACGCTTTCGGAATACCGCAAAAACATTGAAAAGGACGCAGCCCTGGAAAGACGTTTTCAGCCTATTATCGTGGGCGAGCCGACGGTTGCCGAAACGGTTGAAATTTTAAGAGGCATACGTGAAAAATACGAGCAGCATCATAAGGTTAAAATCTCGGACGAGGCGCTGAGCGCTGCGGCAAAACTCTCGGCAAGGTATATCACGGACAGATACCTTCCCGACAAGGCAATTGACTTAATTGACGAAGCGGCGTCGAAAATACGTATGGTTTCCTACGGCGCAACCCCCGAAATCAAGAGCCTTGAGGATAAGCTTGTAAAAATAACAAAAGAAAAACAGCAGGCAATAAACGAGCAGAACTTTGAAAAAGCGGCTTCCTTGCGTGACGACGAGGCAAAGGCAAGGGACGAGCTGGATAAAAAGAAATCCGAGCGAAGAGAAAATTCCGAGAAAAACGTTCCCGTTGTCGGCGAAGAAGAAATTTGCGACGTAATATCGCAATGGACTTCAATTCCTGTTAAAAAACTTGCCGAATCGGACGCAGAAAAACTGAGAAATCTTGAAAACATTCTGCATAAAAGGGTAATCGGTCAGGACGAGGCGGTTACGGCGGTCGCAAAAGCGATAAGACGAGGCAGAATAGGTCTTAAAGACCCGAAACGTCCCACAGGTTCGTTTATATTCTTAGGGCCCACGGGCGTCGGCAAAACCGAGCTTTGCAAAGCGCTTGCCGAGGCGGTGTTCGGCGACGAAAACGCAATTATAAGAGTTGATATGAGCGAATATATGGATAAATTCAACGTGTCAAAACTTATCGGTTCGCCTCCGGGATATGTAGGTTTTGAGGAGGGCGGTCAGCTTACCGAAAAGGTAAGAAGAAAACCGTATTCGGTAGTGCTTTTCGACGAAATCGAAAAAGCGCACCCCGACGTGTTCAACATCCTTCTGCAAATACTTGACGAAGGCTGCGTAACTGATTCTCAGGGCAGAAAAATAGATTTTAAAAACACCGTTGTAATTATGACCTCCAATATCGGCGCACGCCTTATCACAAGCGAGAACAAGTCGCTCGGATTCGGCAACGAGGAGGAAAAACAGAAAAGCTACGAGAAGATTAAAGAAGAGGTTCTGGGCGAGCTTAAAAACGTGTTCCGTCCCGAGCTTTTGAACAGAATTGATGAAATAATCGTGTTCCACCAGCTTGAAAAGGCGGATATCGAAAAAATTACCTCTCTTATGCTTAATTCTCTTAAATCGAGAATGGAAAACCTTGGAATAGGCATAGATTTTGAGGAAGGCGCAATAGCCCATCTTGCCGAGGCAGGATTTGACATAAACTACGGCGCAAGACCGTTAAGACGTGCAATTCAGTCGCAGGTTGAGGATCTTATTTCGGACGAAATGCTTGCAGGCCACATCAAAAAAGGCGACAAATGCACAATTAAAGTTTGCGACGGTCACCTTGTAGCCGAAAGCAAAGAAGAGGCAAAAGCATAAAAAGCCTTTAATCTTCCTTAAAAAAAGCTTCCCTTTGTAAAAAGGGAAGCTTTTTGCTTTGTTATTGTTATTTTAAAACTAAAGAGGCTGTTTTATCCTTCGGACAAAAGCCCTGCGCTTTGTTTTTTTGCTTAGACAACAGCTTTTCGTTTTGCCGTTCTATTTTTGTTTTTTGACGTCCTTTTCTCTCAGCTCAACACGTCTGATTTTTCCGCTGATAGTTTTCGGAAGCTCGTCAGCAAACTCGATTATTCTCGGATATTTATACGGAGCGGTTGTTCTTTTTACGTGATTCTGAAGCTCCTTGACAAGCTCGTCCGACGGAGTGTATCCCTTTGCAAGAACGATTGTCGCCTTAACAACCTGACCTCTTATTTCGTCGGGAACGGCGGTGATTGCGGTTTCAAAAACTGCCGGATGCTCCATAAGTGCCGACTCAACCTCAAAAGGCCCTATGCGGTAGCCCGAGCTTTTGATAACGTCGTCAACACGGCCCACATACCAGTAAAAACCGTCCTCGTCGCACCACGCAAGGTCGCCGGTGTGATAATATTTTCCGTCCAGCACCTCTTTTGTTTTTTCTTCGTCGTAAAGATATCCTTTAAAAACGCCAATCGGTGTGCCTTCCGACATATCGAACACAATTTCGCCCGTCTGACCGGGGTCGCAAACCTCGCCCTCGTCGTTTATAAGAAAAGCCTTGTAATACGGCGACGGCTTGCCCATAGAGCCGGTGTGCGGAGTTTCCCACTTATACGTCGCAAGCGAAAGACACGATTCTGTCTGACCGAAGCCCTCGTAAAGCTTAAGACCCGTTGCCTCAAGAAATTTTTTGTAAACCTCGGGATTAAGCGCCTCGCCCGCTGTTGTGCAGTGCTTAAGCGAGGATAAATCAAACTTTGTGAGGTCTGCCTTTATAAAAAATCTGTAAATTGTCGGGGGTGCGCAGAAAGTTGTGATTTTATATTTTTCAACCATTTTAAGCAGGTCGGACGGCTCAAAACGGCTGCTGTAATCGTAAATAAATATTCCCGTGCCGGCAATCATCTGACCGTAAAGCTTGCCCCACACGGCTTTTCCCCAGCCGGTGTCCGCAACGGTAAGGTGAAGTCCGTCGTCCGAAACGTTGTGCCAGTATGCCGCCGTGGGGATATGACCCAAAGGATAGGCAAAATTGTGGCATACCATTTTCGGATTTCCCGTAGTGCCGGAGGTAAAATACAAAAGCATAGTGTCCGAAACGGAGGTTTTTTCCAATCCTTCGGGACGCTCAAATACGTCCGAAGCCTCCTGCACGCCTTTTTCAAAGCTTTCCCAGCCCTTTTTCTCGCCCCTGTCAATAACAACCGCCTTAACGGTCGGCGTATCGGAAAGACTTTCTTCAATATGCTTTGTAACGTTGTCATCCTCGGCGCACACAATCAGCTTGATTTTGGCACTGTTGCAGCGATAAACTATGTCTTTTTTTGTAAGAAGATGCGTTGCCGGAATGGTTACGGCGCCCAGTTTGTGCAGAGCGATTATAGAATACCAGAATTCGTAATGGCGCTTTAGGATAAGCATAACCATATCGCCCTTTTTAATGCCCAGACTTTTAAAATAATTCGCCGTTTTGTCTGTGTATCTTGAAAGCTCGCCGTAGTTTATAATTTTTTCTCTGCCCTCGTCGTCGCACCACACAAGCGCCCTTTTTTCGGGACAGATTCTGGCATATTCGTCAACCACGTCAAAGCCGAAATTAAAATCGTCGTCATATTTTAAACTGTAATTTTTATAAAAATCTTCATAATTTTCAAATTCTGTTCTGTTTAAGAATTTATTCAGCAAATTCATTGGTAACAACTCCTCAAAAAGTAAAATATTGTAAAAACTAATCGTTCAGGATAATAGCCAGAAATTTGGCTTTTTTTCCGTCCAAAGCCTTCATACCGTGCATATAAACCGAGTTAAAATAAATAGAATCGCCCTCGTTTAAAATGTTGTCCTTTCCGTTTACCCTTATAAGAAGCTTGCCTTCGAGAACATAGTTAAACTCCTGACCGGGGTGCGAATTTTCGTGCAGCGGCTCGTCATCCGGCGTTACCGGAACTTCAACCGTAAAAGGCTCTATCTGCTTTTTTGAAAAGTTGTAGGCAAGGTTGTGATACTTATACTGTTCCCTTCTGAAAACCTCCAGACCTTTGCCCTTTCTTACAACCTGAAAAATACGAAGCTTAGGAGCCTCACCCGATAATATTTCGGTTAAATCAACCTTAAAAAACGACGCAATCTCATAAATCATACTTATGGGAATGTCGCACACACCTTCCTCATATTTTGCATATTCTTCGCCCGAAAGCTTGAGATGCTCTGCCATTTCGGTAATGGAAATGTCCGAAATCTCCCTCAATTCCTTAATTCTTTGCGCAATAAGCTTAATTTGTTCTGACATACCGTTAAAACTCCTTTCTTCAAAAATAATATTCTTAAAAATCATAAAGATTTTAAGTATTTAAATAATATATACCCGCTTTTTTCAATTTGAAACAAAAAAAGTCTGCTATCAGCAGACAATTTTGAAAGCGTTATAAAAGACCGTCGGGGACGGTAACCTTAATGAACCCCTCTTCAAGGTTTATTTCGTTTACGACGCTCTTAAGGGCAGGCAAAAGAAGGTCTTTTTCTCCTTCGTTTTTAACAGTATACACGTCGGCGCCGCCGGCGGTGAATACATCCGAAAGCTTGCCGAGAAACGTATCGTTTTCGTCAAAAACGTCAAGACCTATAAGGTCTGCGACAAAAAACGTGTCCGTGCCCATATCGCCGAAAGTGTCTTTGCGCACGTACAAAACGGTATTTTTAAGTTTTTCGGCGCTCTCTATTGTGTCAACGCCCTCAAGCTTTAAGATAACGTTATTTTTCTGATATTTCACATTTTCAATAAGATATCTTTTTTCATCCTTGCCGTAAACAAAGCTGATTTCTTCAAAAACTTCGGGATAATCCGCCCACGGAACAACCTTAACCTCTCCTTTAAGTCCTCTTGTATTCACAATTTTTCCTATTTCAAGATAAAGCTGTTCCACGGCGCAATTTCTCCTTCTTTAATGCAGAATATCAACTTACTGAACAATATCAACAATCACACGCTTGTCATCTTTGGAAGAAGCCGCCTTAATGATTGTTCTTATCGACTTGGCAATTCTGCCCTGTTTGCCGATAACCTTGCCCATATCGTCGTCGTTTACTCTAAGCTCGTAAACAACGCTGTTTTCGCCGTCAACCTTTGTAACCGAAACATCTTCGGGATGGTCAACGAGAGATTTTGCAAGAAATGTAAGTAATTCTTCCATAACAATCTCCATTCCGCCGCACCATATGCGGCAAAAGCACTTATTTTATAACACCGCTTTTTTTAAGCAAACCCTTAACAGTGTCGGTGGGCTGAGCGCCGTTGCCGAGCCATTTTGTTGCCTTCTCGGCGTCAATTTTAATTGTGCCGGGGTCGGTGTTGGGGTCGTATGTGCCGATTTCTTCAATAAATCTGCCGTTTCTGGGATATCTTGAATCAGCAACTACAACACGGTAGAAAGGAGCCTTTTTTGCGCCCATTCTTCTCAAACGGATTTTAACTGCCATTTTAAATTCACCTCCGTAAAAAATTTTAACAATTTATAAAAAACGCAATTTACCGAAACAGCGGACCGAAGCCGCCAAAGCTGCGTTTGAGCTTTTTCGGATTGCTAAATTGTTTCATAAGTTTTTGCATCTGTGCAAACTGTTTTAACAAAAGATTAACCTCCGCAACGTTTGTTCCGCTGCCGTTTGCGATTCTCACCTTGCGGCTTGAATTTATAATTTCGGGTTTTTGTCTTTCCTTCGGGGTCATAGACTGAATAATCGCCTCGATATGACCCATCTTTTTCTCGTCAATCTGAGCAGTAGAGAGCGCCTTTGCGTTAACTCCCGGCATCATTGAAAGAATATCCTGCACCGAGCCCATTTTTTTAATCTGACCGAGCTGGTTCAGATAATCGTTTAAATCAAACGTCTGTTCCCTTATTTTCTTTTCAAGGTCTGCCGCCTGCTTTTCGTCAAACGCCTGCTGCGCCTTGTCGATAAGCGTCAGAACGTCGCCCATTCCCAAAATTCTCGACGCCATACGGTCGGGATGAAAAACGTCCAAATCGGTAAGCTTTTCGCCCATACCGGCAAATTTTATCGGCTTTCCCGTAACAGCCCTTACCGAAAGAGCCGCACCGCCTCTTGTGTCGCCGTCAAGCTTTGTCAGAACAACGCCCGTGATTTCAAGCTGATTGTTAAAACTTTCGGCAACGTTCACGGCGTCCTGACCCGTCATAGCGTCAACGGTAAGAAGAATTTCCGAAGGATTAACCTCTTTCTTAATCTTCTTAAGCTCCTCCATAAGTTCGTCGTCAATATGAAGTCTGCCCGCCGTATCTATAATTACAACGTCATTTGCGTTTTTTTCGGCGTGTTCGATTGCCGATTTTGCAATATGCACAGCGTCGCTGCTATCGTCAATTGAAAACACCGGAACGCCGAGCTGCTCGCCCACAACCTTAAGCTGTTTTTTTGCCGCAGGACGGTAAACGTCCGCCGCAGCGAGCAATGGGCGCTTGCCCTGTTTTTTTAAAAAACCGCCGATTTTCGCACTCGACGTGGTTTTTCCTGCGCCCTGCAAGCCAACCATCATAATAACGGTAATCTTGCGTGAAAAATCTATTTTAGCCGCCTCGCTGCCCATAAGAGCGCAAAGCTCGTCGTTTACAATTTTTATAACCTGCTGTCCGGGAGTAAGGCTTTCAAGAACGTTCTGTCCCACCGCCTTTTCCGACACGTTGTTTATAAAATCTTTTACAACCTTAAAGTTAACGTCCGCTTCCAAAAGGGCACGTTTAACCTCTTTCATTGCCTCTTTTAAGTCCGCTTCCGAAATTTTTCCTTTTCCCCTAAGCTTTTTAAAAACAGAACCGAGTCTGTCCGCCAGGCTTTCAAATGCCAATTTGCCGCCGCCCCTTTCACAGGTACAGATTTTCTGATAATCCGACTAATTTTTCAAGAATTTTTGTATATCCGTTTTCTTTTGCAATTTCAATAATTTTATCAATTTCGCCGTTTATATATTCAAGTTTTTTGGAAAGCCCAAGGTTTTGTTCCAGCCTTGTAAGCTCATCTTCTCCCCTTTTTACAGCGTCCCTCACTCCCTGGCGCGTAATGCCGAAATGGTCTGCAATTTCAGAGAGCGACAAATCCTCGTTGTAATACATATCAAGCATAAGATAAGTGCGCTCGGGAAGGATATTTTTATAAAAATCAAGAAGATAGCCGAAGCTCAAATTTTTCAAAAAAATCATCCTGACCGAAAAAAGAATGGTGTAAAGCAAAAAACTTTACACCATATTGTAATACATTTTCAAAGCTTTGTCAATAGCTTTTTTACAAATTTTCATTTTTATGCTCCTGTTTGTACTTTTCAAACATATCGGGACGTTTGAGCCTTGTTTCTTCAAGCGCCTTTTGGCGGCGCCATTCGTTTATCTTTTTGTGGTCGCCCGAAAGAAGAACGTCCGGCACCTTTTTGCCCATAAATTCAGGCGGTCTGGTGTACTGCGGATATTCCAGAAGCCCCGAAAAATGCGATTCGTCCGAAAACGATTCCTCGCACGACAAAACGCCGTCTATCATACGGCATACAGCGTCGATAACCACCATTGCCGGAAGCTCGCCGCCCGTCAAAACATAGTCGCCCACCGATATTTCCTCGTCGGCAATTTCGTCAATAACCCTCTGGTCAACACCCTCGTAATGACCGCACAAAAGCACAATATGCTCCATTTTTGAAAGCTTTGCCGCCTTGTCCTGATTAAAAACCGTGCCTTTGGGCGAAAGATAAACGGTGTGCGGTTTATTTTGACACTTTTCTGCAACCGATTTGTATGCATTGTAAATGCACTGAGGCATCATAACCATACCCTGACCGCCGCCGTAAGGATAATCGTCCACACGGTTGTGCTTGTTTCCCGAAAAATCACGGATATTAGTAAAATTAAATTCCACAATTCCTTTTTTCTGCGCCCGTCCGATTATGCTGTCCGAAAGAACGTTTGTGAACATATCGGGAAAAAGCGTTAAAATATCAAATTTCATATTCTATCCCTCTATCGTTTTGCTGCCCCGCTCAATCGAAATTGTGCCGGTGCGCACCATCTCTATTTTGCCAAACTTTTCGGCAAGCGCCAAAAATGCGCATATTTTGTCCGTCGTTCCGGTAATTTCCACCGTCACTGCATCAAGCGCAACGTCCACAATCTTGCTTCGGTAAATTTCGGAAAGCTGCAAAATTTCTTTGCGCTCCTCGCTTCCTATATTGCTTACCTTTATAAGCGCAAGCTCTCTGCACACGTTTTGCGTATCGGTAAGATTTTTTACCTTTATAACGTCAATAAGCTTGTTAAGCTGTTTTATAAGCTGTTCAAGCGTGTGTTCGTCGCCGTTTGCGATAATTGTAATTCTTGAAATTTCGCTGTTTTCGGTTGTTCCCACCGCAAGCGAGTCAATGTTAAAGCCCCTTCGTGAAAAAAGCGCCGTAACTTTTGTAAGAACGCCCGCTTTGTTTGAAACAAGCACCGATAATATCTGCTGCATAAATCAACGCTCCTTTTTTGCGTGAAAATATTTCAGGCAAACGGGGCTTAATCCCCCGCCGTCTGAAGAAGTGAGTTTTCGTCCCTGTCAACGCACATCTCTATAAAATACGCTCCCTTGTGCGATTTTGCCCGAAGGATTGCGTCCTTGATATCTTTGTTGTCCGAAATTCTCTCGCCCTCTATGCCGAAAGCCTTTGCCAGCGCAATAAAATCGGGATTTTTCGGAAAAACCTCGCTGTAGCGTGCGCCGAAATGATTTTTCTGATATTCCTTTATCATCCCCAGAGCGTTGTTGTTGAAAAGAATTATTTTTATGTCAAGATTATACTGTGCGATTGTTGCAAGCTCGGCAACCGACATCATAAGGCTTGCGTCGCCCTCGATTGCAAAAATATCCTTTCCGCTGCCGGCAAACGACGCTCCGATTGCGGCAGGAAGCCCGAATCCCATTGTGCCAAGACCTCCCGAGGTTATAAAATCTCTCGGCGTGTTGATTTTTATGTTTCTCGCCGTCCAAATCTGGTTTTGCCCCACCTCGGTAGATACAATGCAGTTGCCGTCCGTTACGGAGTTTAACACCTCTATTGCGTATTCGGGGCAGACAAAATTTTCTTTTTTGACAAATTCTTTCTTTTCCTCCGAAAGCATTTTTTCAAGGCTTGAAATCCACCCTTTTTCGGGGTTTAAGGTAATGTTTTTTTCGTTTATCGCCGACATAACGTTGTAAATATCGCCCACAACGGGGATATCCGCCTTTATGTTTTTTCCTATTTCGGCAGGGTCAATGTCAACGTGAATTACGCAAAGAGCGTCACGGTCCAAATTTTTTGCGTTTCCGAGCGACCTGTCGCCGATTCTTGCCCCGGCAACAAACAGCGTGTCGCACTCCGACAGCGCAAAATTTGCGCATTTTTTGCCGTGCGTGCCTATCATACCGAGATTAAGACAGCCTTCGCCCACGGCTCCCACCGCTTTAAGGGTTGAAACTGCGGGGATTTTTGTGTTTTTTATAAATTTTCTTATCTCGCCCGACGCCTTTTCGCCGCAGCAGCCGCCGCCAATGTATAAAAGCGGTCTTTTCGCCTTTTTAAGGCAGTCCGCCGCACGTTTAATCTGAAGCGTGTTGCCCTTGTAGTTGGGCTTGTAGCTTTTGATGTCGGGCTTTTTGTATTTTTGCAAATCAACCGTTTCGGTCAGAAAATTTACGGGAATATCTACAAGAACAGGGCCTTTTCTGCCGGTTGAGGCAATAAAAAACGCCTCCTGCAAAACGCTCTGGATTTCGTCTGCCGATTTTATAAGGTAATTGTGCTTGCAAAAAGGATTTGCCGCACCTGTTATATCCGCCTCCTGAAAAGCGTCGCTGCCTATAAGGGACGAATGAACCTGACCGGTTATCGCAATCAGCGGCACCGAATCGCTCATTGCCGTTGCAATGCCGGTTATAAGGTTTGTCGCACCGGGACCCGAGGTTGCAATGCAAACGCCTGTTTTTCCGCTCTCCTTTGCGTATCCCGACGCTGCGTGAGCCGCACTCTGCTCGCCTCTTGTAAGCACGTGTTTTATTTTGTCAAACGAAAAAAGTGCGTCGTATATCGGCGCCACGGCGCTTCCGGGATATCCGAAAACAGTGTCGGTTCCGCTTTGCGCAATAATGTTTAAAATCGCCTCTGCCGCCCTCATCCGCATATTTTCACCCTCTTTGTAAGAAAAAAGTTTATAATTCATAATTTTACCATAAAATATGTAAAAAATCAACAAAATTTTTCTTTCAAAAAACGGGAACAATACATATATTGTCTTGACTTTTTAAAAAAGCAAATATATAATCATTATAGGAAAAATTTCGGAGGAAAAAGTGATATGAAGGACGGATTTGTAAAATGTGCGGCGGTATCGTTTGACGTAACGGTTGCCGACTGCAAAAAAAACGGAGCGGAAATTGCAAAAATCATAAACGGTGCGGCAAAGGAAGGAATTAATCTTATCGTGTTTCCCGAGCTTTGCATAACAGGCTATACCTGCTCGGATCTGTTTTTGCAAAAAACGCTTATCGACAGTGCGGAGAATGAGCTTGAAAATATTTGCAAAAGCACAAAAAGCGCCGATATTGTTGCGCTTATCGGGCTTCCGATAACGAAAAATTCACGTCTTTACAATTGTGCGGCGGTAATTTATAAGGGCGAAATTTTGGGTATTGTTCCAAAGTCAAATATTCCCAATTATAACGAATTTTACGAAAAGCGGCATTTTACCCCTGCCCCCAAGCAGAACGAAACCGTAAATATCTGCGGCGGCGAATATATTTTCGGCACAAAAATTATTTTTGAGTGCAAGAATATGAAAAATTTCACCTTTGCCGCTGAAATATGCGAGGATTTGTGGGTTGCGGCGCCTCCTTCGGTAAATCACGCACTGGCGGGCGCAAATATCATTGCAAACCTCTCGGCGAGCAACGAGGTAATCGGCAAGAGCGAGTATAGAAGAAGCCTTGTTTCGGGTCAGTCGGCGCGTCTTGTGTGCGGATATATCTATGCTTCGTCGGGCGACGGCGAATCCACCACCGACACCGTGTTTGCCGCACATCATATAATCGCCGAAAACGGCATAGTATTAAAAGAAAACACGCTTTTTGAAAACGGCATAACCGTCACCGAAACGGACGTTGACAGGCTGGACGGCGAAAGAAGAAAAATCGGTTTTTGCCAAAGCGATTTGCCGCAGGGCTATCAAACCGTTTATTTCGATATGGCAAAAAGTGACGTAACCTTAACACGAAACATTCCCCAAACGCCGTTTGTGCCTTATGACCCCTTAAAAATCGACGAGCGCTGCTCAATGATTATCACAATGCAGGCAACGGGGCTTAAAAAGCGAATTGTCCATACAGGCTCAAAGGGCGTCGTAATAGGCATATCGGGCGGGCTCGATTCAACCCTTGCCCTTCTTGTTGCCGTGCGCGCGTTTGACATTTTAAAACGCAGCCGAAAAGAAATTACCGCAATTTCAATGCCCTGCTTCGGCACCACAAGCCGAACAAAATCCAATGCCGAAAGGCTGTGCGCCGCAATGGGCGTAACGTTTAAAACCATTGACATAAAAAAAGCGGTTACGCAGCATTTTGAGGATATCGGGCATAACGAAAACGATTTTGACGTGGTTTACGAAAACTGTCAGGCACGTGAACGTGAGCAGGTTTTGATGGATTATGCAAACAAAACGGGCGCAATCGTGGTCGGAACGGGAGATTTGTCCGAACTTGCGCTGGGCTGGGCAACGTATAACGGCGACCATATGTCAATGTACGGCGTAAATGCAGGCGTGCCGAAAACGCTTGTGCGCTATCTTGTACGCCACGCAAAAAAGCTTTTTGAAAGCGAAAATATCGGCTCTGTTCTGGACGATATCCTCAAAACTCCGGTGAGTCCCGAGCTTTTGCCGCCCAAAGAGGGCGAAATTGCCCAGAAAACCGAAGAGCTTGTCGGGCCGTATGAGCTGCACGATTTTTACCTTTATTATGCGGTGCGTTTTGCGTTTCCGCCCAAAAAGGTTCTGCGCCTTGCAAAGTATGCTTTTTCGTATGACGGTGAAATTTTGGTGCATTGGTTAAAGGTGTTTTACAAACGCTTTTTTGCGCAGCAGTTTAAGCGTTCCTGCCTTCCCGACGGGCCGAAAATCGGTTCCGTAAGCCTTTCGCCGAGGTCGGACTGGCGTATGCCGAGCGACGCTGCGGCAAGAGTGTGGCTGGATGAAATAGAAAACGGACAAAAAACGGAATAAGAAAATATTTTTCACATATTATTACCTAAATGTTTGTAGCATTTAAACAAAATGAAAAAAATTTTAAAAAACATATGGACTATTTAAAAATATTATGGTAAAATAGACAATAAATTGTAACAGGAAGAGGGTATAAAAGTGGCAAAAACTATAAATTTCAGTTATGAAACCTTAAAAAAATTCTGTGAGGCGGCGTTTGCAAAGCTTGGATTTTCAAAGCTTGAGAGCGAAGAAATTACCGACGTTCTGCTTCTTTCCGACCTTTACGGAATTGAATCTCACGGTATGCAAAGGCTTGTAAGATATCATAAGGGTATCGAAAAAGGCTTAATCAAAGTTGGCGCAAAGCCCGAAATCGTTTTTGAAACCCCCGTTTCGGCGGTTATCGAAGGCAACGACGGTATGGGTCAGCTCAACAGTATTTTCGCTATGAAAAAGGCGATTGAAAAGGCTAAAAAAAGCGGTATCGGCATTGTTAACGTAAGAAATTCAAACCATTTCGGCATAGCGGGCTATTATGCAAAAATGGCTTGCGACGAGGGGCTTATCGGCTTTGCAATGACAAATTCCGAGGCTATAATGGTTCCTACGTTTTGCAGAATGGCAATGCTCGGCAGCAACCCGATTGCAATAAGTATGCCGGCAAAGCCGTATCCGTTCTTCTTTGATGCTTCGACAACGGTTGTTACCCGAGGCAAGCTTGAGGTTTACAACAAAAACGCAAAGGCTCTTCCCGAGGGCTGGGCGCTTGATAAAAACGGTCACGCTTCCACCGACGCTGCGGACGTTCTTAAAAACATTGTTGCAAAGAACGGCGGCGGAATTATGCCTCTGGGCGGCGAAAAAGAGCAGACGGGCAGCCACAAGGGCTACGGTTACGGTATGATTTGCGAAATATTCAGCTCGATTTTGTCAATGGGTATCACGTCAAATCACACTCATATCGGCGGCAAGGGCGGCACTTGCCACGGCTTTGCGGCAATCGACCCCGCTATTTTCGGCGACGCAAAGGCTATTGAAGAGCATCTTTCAACTTTCCTCGAAGAGCTTAGAAACGCTCCCAAGGCAGACGGCGCAGAAAAAATTTATACGCACGGCGAAAAAGAAATTATCGCTTATGCCGACAGAATGAAAAACGGCATAGACGTTAACGTAAATACCGTTGCGGAAATGGTTGATTTCTGTAATTTTGTGGGTCTTTCGGTTGAAGATTATCTCGGAAAGCTTGACCTTGATACGGCAAAAAAAGACAGCTCGTATAACTAAAATTATCACAAAATACCAACATAAAAATACAATCGTAAAATCCCGGCTTCTTTGGCAGCCGGGATTTTTTTGCCGCATAAAACGCCTTTTTCCGAAAATCACCGCCCTATTTTTGTGCAAAAATCCGATTTTCTCATTATAAAATTTTTATTATTGCAATTTTTGATTAAATCTGTTATAACGTTGTCGCCAAACTAATTTAATAAACGCAGTTATTTACAATAAGTATAACTATGCCTTTGCATATACTTGTAACATTGAATTTGATAAAAATGCAAATTCCATTGTGCAAGTATGTGTTTAATAACTGTGCATAGAATTAGTTTGGCGACTATCGGAGTTTGCGTTTTTTATGCGTCTGCTTCGGTAGGCGCATTTTTTGTTTACAATTAAATTTTTAAGGAGGGCAGAGGTTTGGCGGTTTGGTAAATATAAAGGCGCAGAAAAAATTGAAAGGAATTTAAGTATTATGAAAAAAATTATTTCTTTGTTAATCGCAGCCTTTTCGGTTTGCTGTATGGCGGTATCGGCATCTGCGGCAGACGAAAAAATCAATGTTTATCTCGACGGCTTTTACGGAGCAGACGGCCAGAAAATAAGCTTTGACGTACCGCCCCAAACAATAAACAACCGAACAATGGTGCCTATCCGTGCAATTTTTGAGGCAATGGGCGCAGTTGTGGATTGGGATGATGCAACGCAGACCGCAACGTGTGTAAAAGATGAAACAACCGTAAAAATGACCCTCAACAGCACAACGGAATACATAAACGGCACACCTAACGAAATGGACGTTTCGCCCGTTGTAATCGACGGCAGAACGCTTGCGCCTGCAAGGTATGTTGCCGAGGCATTCGGATATCACGTAAGCTGGGATGAAATGACGCAGACGGTGCTGATAAGCAAGGACGAAAAGTACAGCATTTCAGACATTGTGGACGGAACGAGAAAACACCCGTACAGACTTGGTGATAAAGTTAGGGTGAATGTTATGAAAATGTTCGGAACAGAGCCGTCTGCAACTTTTGATATTACATTAAAATCTCTTTTAAGCCCCGATGAAATGGAGAAAAAGATTAACACGTCAAAATACTATACTTACAGCGATGACGAATGGTATTTGAATTGTGATGTTACGCTTGATTACTATGAAAACGACTCGGCATATAACTTTGGAACATTCATTGCGCTTGAACAAAGTTTTGTTACAAGTAAAGGGACGACGCAAAAAAGCTACGGTTCCTGGTACAGAAACCCGAGCGAATACACAAGACTGGAACTGTTTGAAGGCGATTCGGGCGAATGTTACATTCCTATTGAAACAGGTGAGCTTACAGACGGCGAAACCGTAGATTATTTTACAATTACGACCTATGTCGGAAATGACGCTTATTCTAACGACAAAAAAACAATCTGGTTTTCGCTTAAATAGTCCGAAACGGTAATTTTCTCAAAAACAGCCCCAACCCCGCAAAATGTGCGGATTGAGGCTGTTTTGTTTTATAAGGAAAGTTTGAGTACAAAAAAATTTCGGTTTTAAAAAATTTTGTCGGGATTTAAAATATTTTTCGGGTCAAAAACCTTTTTAATGCCCCTCATAAGCTCAATCGAAGTTTCGTCAAGCGATTTTGCAAGATAAGCCTTTTTTGCATATCCTATGCCGTGCTCGCCCGACACCTCGCCCTTAAGCTCTCTCGCCTTTTTATACATTTCGTCCATGGCAAAATCAAGCTTTTCAAGCCACTCCTTTTCGCCCAGAGCGTCTTTCAAAACGTAAATATGAAGGTTTCCGTCGCCTGCGTGACCGAAGCATTTTATTCTTGCGCCTGCCTCTTTTTGCAGTGCATGCGAAAATTCAACCATTTCGTTAACCGAATTTCTCGGCACAACCACGTCAACCTCGTCCATATCGGTGGTGGAGTTTTTGATAGCCTCCAAAAATGCTCCCCTCGCCTTCCATATCGTTTCGTCACGCTCCTCGGTGTCCGAAATAAATATGTCTGCGGCGCCGTTTTCAAGGCAGATTTTAGCGGTGTCGTCATAGTAATTTTCAATCTCTTCCTTGCTGCTTCCGTCAAATTTCAAAAGAAGATAAGCGTCGGAAGACGAATCGGGAAATTTGCTTCCCAGATAGCTTTCGGCGTCCTCGATAACCTCTTTCTGCATAAATTCAACCGCTGTTGGAATACACTTTGCCTTTATAATCTTGGGAACAGTGTTTATAGCCTGCGAAATGTTTTCAAACGGAATAAGCAAACTTACCGTTTTTTTCGGCAGCGGCAAAAGCTTAAGGGTTGCCTTTGTGATAATTCCGAGCGTGCCTTCGCTGCCCACAATAAGGTCTTTAAGGTCGTAGCCCGAGCTGTTTTTAACGATTTTTCCGCCGAAGTTAACAATTTTTCCGTTTGGCAAAACAACCTCAAGATGGCGCACATAATCTCTTGTAACGCCGTATTTAACCGCACGCATACCGCCTGCGTTGGTGCTTATGTTTCCGCCGATTGTTGCGGTTTTTTCGCCCGGGTCGGGAGGATAGAAAAATTCTCTTTCCTCAACGTATTTTGCAAGTTCCATCAAAAGAACGCCCGGCTCAACCGTGATTGTAAGGTTTTCTTCGTCAAGCTCAAGAATGTTGTTCATCTGCGACAAATCAAGAACAATTCCGCCCCTTACAGGCACGCACGCACCCACAAGACCCGTTCCGCTGCCCCTTACCGTAAGGGGGATTTCGTTTTCGTAAGCATAGCGCGCGATTTTTGAAACCTCCTCGGTGCAAAGCGCTTTCACCACAATGTCGGGCGCAGAACGGGCGTTTCCCAGCTCGTCGTGCGCATATTCCTCGTTTATGTTTTCCTTATACAAAACCCTCTCGCCATCGTGAATGATTTTTTCTATGTCAAGATAATTTTTTTCGTTAAATTCCGCCACTTTATCTGCCCTCCTCAATGCGTTTAATAAGTTTCGGCACAATTTCGTAAATATCGCCCGCAATGCCGTAGTTTGCGGTTTTGAATATGGGCGCTTTTTCGTCCTTGTTGATTGCAAAAATGTATTCCGAATTGTTCATTCCTGCGGTAAACTGCACCGCACCCGAAATTCCGCACGCAATTATAAGACGGGGACGGACAGTTCTTCCGCTCAGCCCTATCTGACGCTTTGCGTCCATCCAGCCCGCTTCAACAAGCGGTCTTGTGCAGGCAATTTCACCGCCGAGAAGGCCGGCGAGCTTTTCAAAAATTTTAATGTCGTCCTTCGATTTCACACCTCTGCCCACAGCCACAATAACGTCTGCGCTTTCAATGGTTTTAACCTTTTCTTTCGGAATGATTTCAAGAATTTTTGTTGTCGTTTCAAGCTTTTTTGCGTCAATTTTGCAAATTATCTTCTCGCCCGAGGCATCATCCGACCTCTCGCACGGATTCATCACCTTGTAGCGCACCGTTGCAAGCTGAGGACGGTTGTTCGGCGTTACAATCTGCGCCATAATGTTTCCTCCGAACGCCGGTCTTATTTGAATAAGGTCGGTGTCGTTGTTTATGTCAAGAATTGTGCAGTCCGCCGTAAGACCGGTTTTAAACCGTGCCGCAACCCTCGGCGCAAGTTCTCTGCCCGTTTCGGTTGCGCCCACCAAAATTGCGCAGGGCTTTACGTTGTTTATAAAATCCTCAAAAACCGCCGTATACGTTTCGGGTATGTAATGCTCAAGGCTTTTTTCGTCGTACACAAAAACCTTGTCGGCGCCGTAGTGCAAAAGCTCATCCGCCGCACTCTCGATTCCGCTGCCCATAAACACGCAGTAAACCTTGTGACCTATCTTGTCCGCAAGCTCACGTGCCTTTCCCAAAAGCTCAAGCGTAACCGGGTGAATGTTTCCGCCTTCGTGGTCAGCATAAACCGCAATGCCGCTCCATTTTGACTTATCAACAACTTCTTTTTGCGCATCTTCAACAACCGAGGCGCCGCCAAGACCTCTTTTAACGCAGATTTTGCACATCTTGCAGCCTGCGTCCGCCGAGATTTCGCCGCTTGCCTCAACCTTCAGCGCACCGAACGGACAAAGCCTTACAAAAGCCTCAACGTCGGTGATTTTATCTTTATGAAAAACAAGTTTTGCCATATTTTTATCTCCTTATATGAACTTTAACTCAGAAAGCTTATCCGCAATTTTTTGCGAAATTTCGTCGCCATCGCCCTGCCACATCTCTCTTTTGTCGTTTACATCCGGCGGAAAAATGCGCTGCACCTGCGTGGGCGAGCCGTTCAGACCGTAATGCATAGGGTCATCATCATCAAAATCGGCAAGAGTGAAAACGTTTATTTTTCTGTCCTTTGTAGCCTGTTTTTTAAGATACGAAGGAAGGCGGGGAATGTAAATATCCTTGTCAACGCTTATAAGGCACGGAAAAGCGAGCCTTACCGTTTCAACCGCAACGGGAAGCGACCTTTTAACCGTAATGCCGAAGCTGTCCGCATCAATCACCTCGGTAACGTTTGTGACCGACGAAAGATTTAAATATTCCGAAATTTCGGGTCCCACCTGCGCCGTGTCGCCGTCGGTGCTCTGTTTTCCGCAGATTATTATGTCAAATTCGCCGCTCTTTTTAAGCCCCTGCGAAATGGCACGGCTTGTTGCAAGCACGTCCGCCCCGGCAAACGCCCTGTCGGTGATAAGATATCCTTCGTCCGCTCCCATTGAAAAAGCTTCGTATATTACCGCCTCCGCCTGGGGAGGGCCCATTGTAACAACCCTCACCTCGCCGCCGCAGCGCTCTTTAAGGCGCAGAGCGGTTTCAATTGCGTATAAATCGTAAGGGTTCATTTTAGATTCAACGCCGTTTCGTTTAAGCACGCCCGTAACAGGGTCAACCTCAACCTTGTTTGTGCCGGGCACTTGTTTTATGCACACCGCAATTTTCATTTTTACTGTCCTTTCTTATCTATTTTTAATGTCAGAATTTGTTCTTAGCTATATCACGAGTAATATAATAACATATTCAAATTTACATATCAAGAATTGATAATTTTTTGACAAGCATTACTGCAATATTTATTTATATGTTACAAAATTTTTTGTATTTTTTGTGTAAAAATAAATAAAGCCGAAATCATTCCGACTTCGGCTTTTAAAAATTTTGTTAAATTTTTATCTTCTCTCAATCAGCGACACACATTCTGTGTGCGCCGTGTTGGGAAACATATCCACAGGAGTGAGTTTTGTCATAATGTAATTTTTGTCTTTAAAAATTTTGACATCCCTCGCAAGGGTTGCGCTGTTGCACGAAACATATACAATGCGTTTGGGATTAATTGAACAAATCATATCAATAAGCCCGTCCGAAAGCCCTTTTCTCGGAGGGTCAACCACAATGATGTCGGCTTTTTCGCCGTTCTCAATAAGCCTTTTCACCGTTTTATCGCAATCGCCCGAGTAAAAAACGGCATTGTCAATTTTGTTATAATGTGCGTTTTTGTATGCACTTTTTACAGCGTCCTCCACAATCTCAGCGCCGATAACCTTTTTTGCGCTGTCTGCCATAAAAAGCGAAATCGTTCCGCAGCCGCAGAAAAGGTCAAAAACCGTGTCGTTTTTTGTCGGAGCGGCATATTCAAGCGCCTTTTTGTATAAATTTTCGGTCTGCTTTGTGTTCACCTGAAAAAAGCTTTTCGATGGAATAAGATACGTCAGATGACCGATTTTCGCCTCAATTTCGTCCTTTCCGCAAAGGATGATGTTTTCGTCGCCCGTGATAACGTTTGTGTCCCTTGTGTTGACGTTCTGAATAACGCTCACCGCACCGTTTTTGCAAAGAAGTGCGCAAAGAGAATCAATATTTTTGATTTTTTTCTTTGTGTTTGCAACAATAACCACCGCCGCCGAGCCGGAAAATTCTCTTATATAAATGTTTCGCACAATTCCCTTTTTCGTCTTTTCGTCATACGGCAAAATCCCGTTTTCTTCAAAAAACGAAACGCAGACGTTCATAAGAGCGTTGATTTTTTCGCTCTGAATAAGACAGTCTCCGACGGGAACAATATCGTGGCTGCGTTCTTTGAAAAATCCGCACGAAAATTTGTTTTTTATAAGTGCGCACGGAAACTGCGCCTTGTTGCGGTAGCGCAAAACGCAGTCCGACGGGATAATATCCTGAAAAATATAATCACCCTCGTTAAAACCGCCCGTCTTGCGAAGATTGTTTTTCACAATTTCGCACTTGAGCTTAAGCTGAGAAGGATAGTCCATATGCATAATGCTGCATCCGCCGCATTTTTCAAAATTTTTGCACGGCGGAATTTGCCTGTTCTGCGAAGGATTTATAATTTTTTCAATCTTTGCAAAGCCGTAGTTTTTGTTGATTTTCAAAACTTTAAGCTCAAGCGTATCGCCGCAGACTCCGTTTTTCACAAAAAGCGTTATGCCGTCCTTTTTTGCAATTCCTTCTCCGCCTGCGCCGTTGTCAATAATTTCTGCGGTAAAAATATCGTTTTTCTTAAGCATTTTTGTATGCCTCCGAATCATTTTTGATAAAAATATAATTTTACGTTTTATTTTACCACACATTCTGCAAAAAAGCAAAAAGAAAATCGAAATCGGGCGAAAAATTTATGTTGCTATTTTCTGCGCCGTGTGGTATACTGTATTAGATTGGGAAAATATCGACATTTATACAAACGGAATATATACATACAAGTTTTTTGATTGTATGAGTAAAACTTAACTGGGAGTGACAATATGGCAAACATTTTTGAAAAGCTGTTCGGTACGTACAGCGACCGTGAAATTAAAAGAATAAGGCCGATTGTTGAAAAAATCAATTCGCTTGAGGACGGCATAAAAAGCCTCTCGGACGCAAGTCTTAAGGCAAAAACGGCAGAATTTAAAGAAAGGTATGCAAACGGCGAAACGCTTGACGACCTTCTTCCCGAAGCGTTTGCAGTGGTAAGAGAGGCAAGCAGGCGTGTTTTGGGTATGCGCCATTTCGACGTTCAGCTTATCGGCGGAATTGTGCTTCATCAGGGCAGAATCGCCGAAATGAAAACCGGTGAAGGAAAAACGCTTGTCGCAACCCTTCCGTGCTATCTTAACGCACTTTCGGGAAACGGCGTCCACGTTGTAACGGTAAACGATTATCTTGCAAAGCGTGACAGTGACCAGATGGGAAAAATTTATAAATTTCTCGGGCTTACGGTGGGTCTTATAACGCACGACACCGAGGACAGGCGTGCGGCGTACAATGCGGATATCACCTACGGTACAAACAACGAATTCGGTTTTGACTATCTGCGTGACAATATGGTTATTTACAAAGAACAGCAGGTGCAGCAAAAGGGTCATAACTTTGCGATTGTGGACGAGGTGGACTCAATTCTTATCGACGAGGCGAGAACTCCGCTTATAATTTCGGGCGCAGGAAGCGAGTCAACCCAGCTCTATCAGCTTGCCGATTCCTTTGCAAAATCGCTTAAAAGCTTTAAAATAAAGGAAGAGGATACAAAGGTTATAAACGACGATGTTGACGCAGATTACATTATAGACGAAAAAGCAAACACCGCCGCACTTACCGCAAGGGGAATCAAAAAGGCGGAGGCGGCATTTTCGGTTGAAAATTTGTCCGACCCCGAAAACATCACGCTTTCGCACCACATTAACCAGGCGATTAAGGCAAACGGCATTATGAAGCGTGACAAAGATTACGTTGTAAAAGACGGCGAGGTTATAATAGTTGACGAATTTACGGGCCGTCTTATGTTCGGCAGACGCTATAACGACGGACTTCACCAGGCTATCGAGGCAAAAGAGGGCGTAAACGTTGCAAGAGAGAGCAAAACGCTTGCGACAATTACATTCCAGAACTTTTTCAGGCTCTATAACAAGCTTGCCGGTATGACCGGTACGGCGCAGACCGAGGAAGTGGAATTTCAGTCCATTTATAAGCTTGACGTTGTGGTTATTCCCACAAACAAGCCTATGATTAGAATTGACCACAGCGACGTTGTTTATAAAAATGTTGAAGGCAAATTCAATGCGGTTATAAACCAGATTGAAGAGTGCCACAAAAAAGGTCAGCCTGTTTTGGTCGGCACAATCACCATAGAAAATTCCGAAATTTTAAGCAAGCTTCTTAAAAGAAGGGGAATAAAGCACGAGGTTTTGAATGCGAAATTCCACGAAAAAGAGGCGGAAATCATAGCTCAGGCAGGTAAAAAAGGCGCTGTTACCATTGCCACAAATATGGCGGGACGAGGAACCGATATTATGCTCGGCGGAAACGCGGAATTTATGGCGAAAGAAAAAATGCGCAAAATGGGTATGAGCGACGAGCTTATTTTGGAAAGCACGGGCTTTTCCGAAACGGACGACGAAGAAATTTTAGAGGCGAGAGAAACGTTTGCAAAGCTCAACAGCGAATTTAAAGAGCAGATTAAAGAAGAAAGAGAAGAAGTTATAAAGGCGGGCGGACTTTTCATTCTCGGCACGGAGCGGCACGAGTCAAGACGTATTGACAACCAGCTAAGAGGACGAAGCGGACGTCAGGGCGATATCGGCGAATCGAGATTTTATATTTCGCTTCAGGACGAGCTTATGCGCCTTTTCGGCTCGGAAAGAATAGAAAATATGGTCAATGCGCTCGGTCTTAAGGACGACGAGCCGATTGAGCACAGAATGTTGTCCAACGCCATCGAAAATGCCCAGAAGAGGGTTGAAGGCAGAAACTTTGAAATAAGAAAGCACGTTTTGCAGTACGACGACGTTATGAACGTTCAGCGAAACGTTATATATTCTCAGCGCCAAAAGGTGCTTGACGGCGAAAATCTTAAAGATTCCATTATAAAAATGATGGAAGATTTTGTAAACAATACCGTTGCCTCCTATACCACCGCCGACTATGTTGACGACTGGAATTTAAAGGGGCTTACAGAGTACTGCGAAAATATTTTCCTTCCCGAGGGCGCTCTTTCGTATACCAAAGAGGATTTGGAGGATTTGACGAAAGAAAAAATCACAAACGACCTTATGGATATTGCTCTTAAGCGTTATGCCGAAAAGGAAGAGGAGTTCGGCGCAGACAAGTTCAGAGAAGTTGAGCGTGTTGTGCTTTTGCAGGTTGTGGACAGCAAATGGATGGAGCATATCGACAATATGGACCAGCTCCGTCAGGGTATAGGTCTTAGGGCATACGGCAACCGTGACCCGGTTATCGAGTACAAAGAAGAAGGCTACAATATGTACGAAGAAATGCTCGGCAATATCGGTGAGGATGTTATAAAACTTCTGTTTGCGGTGCGTCTTAAAACCAATATCGAAAGAAAGCAGGTTTCAAAACCCACCTCCACAAACGAGGGCGGCGATACGGTGAAAAAGCCTGTAGTAAAAGAAAAAAAGATTGGCAGAAACGATTTGTGTCCGTGCGGCAGCGGCAAAAAATATAAAAAGTGCTGCGGCGCAAACAAGTAATTTTGGCAAAAACTTTAAAAATATATTTTGGGAGTGAAAAAAATGATTGAACTTGAGCAGCTTAAAATCGAGCTTTCAGCTTTAAGTGACAGCATTAAGAATTTGAGGGATTCACTTTGACGTTTCCGGCGCACAAAAACAGATAGATGAGCTGGAAAAAGAAACAATGGTCGAAGGTTTTTGGGACGATTTGGAAAAAAGCCAGAAAATCCTGAAAAAATCAAAGGCGCTCAAAAATAAAGTGGACAGCTACGAAAGCCTTAAAAACGAATACGACGATACGCTCACAATGGTTGAAATGGCAATAGAGGAGGACGACGAAAGCGTGTATCCCGAGCTTAACAGCTCGTTTTCAAACATAAAAGAGCGGCTCGAAAATCTTACGCTCGAAACCCTTCTTTCGGGTCCGTATGACAAAAACAACGCAATCGTAACCCTCCATGCCGGCGCAGGCGGAACAGAGGCGCAGGACTGGGTTGAAATGCTTTTGCGTATGTATACACGCTATGCCGAAAGACGTGAATTTTCGGTAGAAACGCTTGATTATTTAGCCGGCGAAGAAGCAGGCGTAAAAAGCGTTACAATCCTTATTTCGGGGCTTAACGCATACGGATATTTAAAGGCGGAAAAAGGAATCCACCGCCTTGTGCGCATTTCTCCGTTTGACGCATCCGGCAGACGGCACACATCATTTGCCTCGGTTGAGGTTATGCCCGAAATCGAGGACGATTTGGAAATTGAAATCAATCCCGACGATTTGAGGGTTGATACCTACCGTTCAAGCGGCGCAGGCGGTCAGCACATCAACAAAACCGACTCTGCAATACGAATTACGCATATCCCGACGGGAATTGTGGTGTCGTGCCAGAACGAAAGGTCGCAGCACAAAAACCGTGAAACGGCTATGAAAATGCTCAAATCCAAGCTTATCGAAATAAAGGAAAGAGAGCATATGGAAAAAATTGAGGACATCAAGGGTGTGCAAAAGGATATCGCCTGGGGCAGCCAGATACGTTCGTATGTTTTTCATCCTTACAACCTTGTAAAAGACCACAGAACGGGCTACGAAATGGGTAATATCGGCGCTGTTATGGACGGCGATTTGGACGGATTTATAAATGAATATTTAAAACAGTCCAATCTCGGAACTATAAATACGAAGGAGTAAAAGTTATGAAAATCAACAAAAATTTTATTTCGGGTGTGCTTGCCGGCGCACTCATTGCAGCAGCACCTGCGCTTGCGGACGGCGTAAAACAGCTTATCGAGGCAGAGCTTAATACCGTTAACATCACCGTTGACGGCGTTAAGGTTGACGGCGAAAATATTCTTTACAATGACAAAACGTATGTTCCGCTCAGAAAAATTGCCGAAATGCTCGGCAAGGACGTTTCGTGGGATGAAGCTACAAACACGGCGGATATCGCAGACAGCCACGAAAAGGGATTTGACGGCGAAACAGTGGGAAAAATCGGGGATTACGAGGTGAAAAAAGGCGAGCTTGATATGTATATATCGCTTGCAAAGGCGCAGGATAGTTCCGTTTCGGACGAGGACGCAAAAAAGACTGCCGAAGAAAACATAGCATACGACAGAGCGCTTGTCCTGCTTGCGGGCGAGAACGGCATTGAGGCGGGCGAAGAATTTGAAAATTCGTATGCAAGCTACATAAAAAGTATGAACGAGCAGTATCAGGCGCAGGGCGGTGCGGAAAATTCGTTCACGCAGCTTCTCAATGCGCTCGGATACACCGACGAATCGTATAAGCACGTGCAGAAAATTGCGTACATCAAATCTAAGCTGATTGCAAAAAACGCTGCGCTTTATTCTCCCAAGGGCGACGAGGTTTCAAAATACTACGGCGACAACAAGGAGCAGTTCAAATATGACGGTCTGAAGGCAAAACACATTCTGTTTTCAACCGTTAATGCGGACGGCACTTCAATGAGCGACGCTGAGATTAAAAAAGTTGAGGAAAAAGCGTATGAGGTTTATAACAAAATCAAAAACGGCGGCGATTTTGACACTCTTATGAATCAGTACAGCGCCGACCCGGGACTTGCGCAAAATCCCGACGGATACGTGTTTACAAAGGGCGATATGGTAAAAGAGTTTGAGGAGGCTGCATACAAGCTGGGCGAAGGAAAGGTTTCAACGCCCGTTAAAACCGCATACGGCTACCATATTATCAAGCTTGTCGAAAAAATAGACTATCTCAGCCTGTCCGATTTGTCTGTTGAAAATTATATTACAGAGCAGATAAAAAGACAAAAACTCGATAACGACGTTGCGCAGAAGCTTGAAACAATCAGCGTAAGCTGGAATTAACCGAAAATATACGTCAAAAACACACTCCGGGGTTTGTGAGCCGCCCGTCTTGTGCAGGCTTTACAAAAACCGGGGTGATTTTTGTATGCCGTCCGATAAGAAAACGTCGGGGTTAAAGCCGTGTTTTGCGGCACATCAAAAGTCAGCCGTGAGTGTTGCGGCTGATTATTTTTTGAAAAAACATTGACATTTTTAGAAAAATATTATATAATAACAGTAACGATTACTGATTTATATGATAAAGGGGTAAATTTATGAAAAACACACGTTATTCCTTCCAAAGGGAGGTAATTTACAACAACGTTATGTCACGCAAGGATCACCCCACAGCAGAGCAGATTTATGAGGACGTAAAAAAAGAAATTCCCAATATCAGCCTCGGCACGGTTTACAGAAATTTAAATTTTCTTGCGGACGAGGGCAAAATTTTAAAGGTTGATTTGGAAAAATCCGTTTTTGACAGCACGCTTGAAGTTCACAATCATATGCTGTGCGAAAAGTGCCGCCGTGTTGTGGATGTTGATGTTGATTTTGATAAGGTGAATTTTTTTGACAAAATCGGAAATATTATAACTAAGGCCGATATACGTTTTACCGGAATTTGCGCACAGTGCAAAGAAAAGTAAACGTTTCGTCGGACGCTTAAAAAATGAAAGGGGACAAAAATTATGGACTTGAAAGGCTCTAAAACAGAGGCAAACCTGCGTGCGGCATTTGCCGGCGAAACGCAGGCGAGAACAAAGTACACATATTATGCGTCGCAGGCGAAAAAGGACGGTTTTGAACAGATTGCAAGCATATTTGCCGAAACCGCCGAAAATGAAAAAGAGCACGCAAAAATTTGGTTTAAGCTTCTTAAAAAAGGTATGCCGAAAACGCTTGACAACTTAAAAGACGCTGCGGACGGCGAAAATTACGAATGGACGGATATGTATAAAAAATTTGCCGAGGAGGCACGCAGCGAGGGTTTTGACGAGATTGCGTCGCTTTTTGAAAAGGTTGGCGAAATTGAAAAGGAGCACGAGCAGAGGTATAAAAAGCTTATTGAAAATCTTGAAAACAACGAGGTTTTCAAAAAGAGCGGCAAGGTTATGTGGATTTGCCGAAACTGCGGACATTTGCACTACGGCGATTCTGCGCCCGAAGTTTGTCCTGTTTGCAGCCATCCCAAGTCGTTTTTTGAATTAAAGAGCGAAAATTATTAAAACAGTCAGACCGCAAAAAACGGCTAAAATTATTCAAACTGCAAAAATTATCAGAATAACAAAAATTATTCAAACTTAAAAAATTATCTGAACAGCAAAAATGCGCTTTCCGATACGAAAGCGCATTTTTTACGTCTTATTGTGAAAAATTTTGCAAAATTTAAATTCCGTATACAGCGTCGTCCTCAACGTCGTGGTCGCAGAATTTGTATTCGAAGCCGAGGCTGTAGTTTTTGTCAACAAAATTAACATATACAGATTCGCCGAACCTGTCGGTAACACGGAACAAAAGCTTTGCCATTTCCTCTGAAAATACAATGCTGTCGCCGATTTCATATGCAGGTTTTGAAACCTCGTAAGCAACGCCGTCAAGATATACGGTGTTCTCGCCCGCCTTGAACGAAGCGGTCTTGTAAGAGCCGCATTCAACCCACTCGGGACGCATAATCGTAACGGTGCCGTTGTCGTAGGTTATGTCGCAGTCGTCAAATCCCATACCGAGTGCAACCGCCCTGAACTGAGGATAAAATTCGCCGTCTATAACCACAGGAAGCCCCTCGCAGTAAGCGTGACCCCAGCCGAAGTGCCAACACTCGTTATCACCCGCAGGATATTCCGGATATGTCGGGAAAAGGTTTTCAAAATTAACCGAATTTTCCTCTGTAAGAGCAGGTAAATCAACTTTAACATTGCTTAATTTTGTAACGTCGGTGGTAATGCTGAGCGTAAAATCCAAAATTCCGTCGTCTTTGTTAAACTGCGAAACGTCTGCACCCAAAATGCCTGCAATGTCAAAAATATTTACGCATACGTTTGCGGTGATGTCCGCTTTTTTGATGTAATCGCTGCCGTCACACTCAATGCGCATAACAATTCCGCCGTCGCCGAGGATTTTAATGCCCTCCAAAGCATCCAAAGCCATAAGAACGTCGGGGATAACCTCATTGTAATATTCGTCAAATTCCTCTTTTGTCATATAATTGTTGCTCACCATAAAGCTTTCGGCAAAGTTTGAAACGTTTGTAACGCTCTCGTTTATAATCGCCTTAAGCGCCTTGTCGTCAATTTTTATAACGTAGTTTCTGCCGCTCCTTTTAATGTCGGCATGCTCTATAAGAAGGTCGGTGTATGAGCTTTTTATGCTGTCCATAAAATCCTTGGTCATAATTTTTGCCATAACCGAGGCAAAAACGTCTGCATATTCGCCGCCCGACTGCTTAACCAAATCAAGCACGTCGTAAGTTATATATTTGTTGAACATAGGGTGATTCTGCACCATTTTAAACACCGGCTTTGCAGCGTCCGAAAAATCGTATTCAAGCCATACGTCAGTGTTCGTGTCTGCAGTAAGCGTAAGATTTTTGTTGACGACAAACGGAAAAACGCTCTTTCCGCCGGCATAAATTTTGCCGCTTCTGTAGTCGGGCGAAATATCCGCTTTTCCCATAATCGTGCTTTCCGAGTCAAAAAGACCCGATACAAGCGATTTTGTGTCAACAAAGTTTGAAATGCCCGGAATAACGCTTTCAAGGTCAAAATTTATGTCCCTGTTAAGCTTTGCCGAGTATGTAACCGTTTCTTCGTAAGTAAAATAATCCTTGTCAAACGGCGGCAGCTCGGACGCAAAAACGCTCATCTGCACAAGCATAACAAGAGTTAAAATACCTGCAAAAAGTTTTTTCATAAAAATCTCCATTCCGCCGCCATACGTCGGCATAAATATTAATTTAAATTTCTCTTATCCGTATGGCAAGGAATGATAAGAGATTTTTACGCCCATGTGCGTTTTTTGCGACAGCAAAAAAATTCGCACGGGCACTTAAATCCTGCCGGAGGCTTTAACGGGAAAGTTTCTTTCACGTTAAATCTCCATTCCGCCGCCATACGTCGGCATAAATATTAATTTAAATTTCTCTTATCCGTATGGCAAGGAATGATAA
>CAKSTL010000017.1 GCA_934500875.1 uncultured Clostridia bacterium
GAATTATACTGTCCATTGTTATTGCAGGTGTATATGCCACCATTGCAAATAGAGCGATTATAATCTCTGTATATAATACTTTCAGAAGAAAGCTGTCAAAAAAATAATTGGGAGGATGCGATGAAAAAGATATACGCAGCTTATCACAAAATACCTGAAGAAGTGTAAAACAGGTCCTCGGGCGCTGTCTTTGTGGCATTGTCGGATGCTGTTTTGGAAAATAATGGAAAAATTCTGGGGGGGGGTACAACTATGCAACTAATAGGGTAGAACACATAGTATGTCAAACCCCTCAAGAAAGAGATATTTGCAGAGGTTCAAAATATATTCAATCACATATCGATAAAAGTATTTATAAGACTATCGAAAGCGAGCTGGGTAAAGGTACACAATTGTTGTATATCGGAACACCTTGCCAGGTGGCTGCCGTTAAAAAATACGTTACCGTAAGAAAATTAAATGATGAATCCCTGATATTATGCGATATTATTTGTCATGGGGTTGGAAGTCCGGGAGTTTGGAAAGGTTTTCTCGGTTGGAAAAATAAGAAATTGGACTATCTGACCTTCAAGGATAAACGAAAAGGGTGGCTGAGGCCAAGGTGTATAGCGAGGTCCGGCAACAAGGAAATATCGCTCAGAGGCTATAGTTGGCTGTACTTTTCTGATTCAATTATGAGGCCGTCTTGCTATGAGTGCCGTTACGCAAACACAGAAAGAATTGGGGATTTTACAATCGGCGACTTTTGGAAGGTGAGAGTGAAGGTTCCGGAAATGTTTAATCCACGGGGTACATCATTTCTTATGGTAAATACAGATAAGGCGATGAATTTTTTTGATGCGGTTAAAAACGACCTTGTTTATAAAGAAGTTACCCTTGATGATGTGATACAAAATAATATGCTGCAATCGACAAGGTGCCCGGATTTTCGCAGAAAAGTTATGGATGACTTTTCTAAAAAAAGTCTATCCGCATTTTTTCGGAAGTGGAAGTTCAAATTTCTCTTGAGAAAATTGATGAAAATTGTTCATTGATTAGTTGACATATGTGTTTTAACTTATGCTGTTGTATAGTGAGTTAAAATGCAGAAGTATTATAGATTTTTACACGGTGATGAATCTGTAAGAAAAAACAGTTCATCAGGCGGAGCTTTTACGGCAATTAGTGACTATGTGCTTGATATGGGTGGAGTTGTGTATGGTTGCATTACTGACGAGAGTTTGAATGTTAAACATATTCGTGTGACAAGCAGAGAAGAACGGGATAAGATGCGAGGCTCCAAATATGTTCAAAGTGATATAAGAAAAGTTTTTTTGCAGATAAAGAAAGATTTGGTATGCGGAAAATTCGTGTTATTGACAGGGACACCATGCCAAAATTTTGCAGTTTTAAAATATTTATCATCATCTAAAATTTGTACTGACAGATTAGTGACGTTAGAGTTAATATGCCACGGCGTGGGCAGTAAGCTTTTTCTTGCAGATTATATTCATAATCTTGAAGTGAAATACGGAGGAAAAGCGAAAAGTGTTAATTTTAGGGCAAAACACCGCAAAGGTCAAAAACAGGATATGGAAGTATTATTTGATAATAAAAAAAGATATAATTCCCCAACAACAAGATATGATTGGTTTTATTCGGTTTATTTAAAAAACTTGATTCTTCGGCCGAGTTGCTATGAATGTCCGTTTGCCACAAAAGAAAGATTCTCAGACTTGACTATTGCTGATCATTGGGGTCACAAGGATGAAGATGCATATTCATTGATTGTAAGCAATACTCCGACGGGTGATGACATTATTAAGACGATTATATTAAATCAGAAAAATGAGGCTAAGGAAATATCAGAGTGTGAAGTGAGGCAGCCACACATGATTCACCCTTGTGATAGACCGGATAAAAGAGATGAATTCTGGAATATTTATCATAATTACGGATATTCAGATGTGCAGAAGTGGATTGGAAATAATACTTTTTGCGGAAAAATGAAGAGTGGGTTAGCCCGGGTTGCATATGATATACACATAGCTCAACTAATTAAACACTTATGCAAAATAATGAGGAAAAAGATATATAAAAAAGGTGATTAATGGTGGAAAAACAGATACCGGTACTATATAACAGAAAAGAAGAATGTTGCGGCTGTACGGCGTGCTATGCTATTTGTCCGAAAGAGGCAATTTTTATGACTGAGGACGAGGAGGGCTTTGAGTATCCGCAGATTGATGAAAGCAAGTGCATCTGTTGTCGGCAGTGTATTAAAGTGTGTCCGATTAAAGCATATATGGGACAGCACACTGATGGTTGAGGCGCAGGAATGAGTCAGACATAATTCTTCCAATTATTACCAATGTATCCACATCCCACTGGATAGTATACATACCGATATCACGCATAGCGGAAACGACAGAATCGTTATAGTCGCCGTAGGGAGGGCGGAACAAAATCGGTTTTTTATTTGTAACCTTTTCAATCTTATCGTTACATTCCGACACTTCCTTTTGCATATCATCTTTTGAAAGTTTTGTCATATGAGGATGTGTGTTCGAGTGATTCATAATTTCGTGCCCCGCATCGGCAAGCTCTTTTACCGATTCGGGGTATTTGTCAACCCAGCCGCCTACAACAAAAAAGGTCGTTTTAACATTATACTTTTTTAAAATTTCAATCAGCGTGTGAGTATCCTCATTTCCCCACGCAGCGTCAAAGCTTATGGCACATATTTTCTCTTCCTTTTGAACACAGTATATGGGCAAATCCTTTTTTGGCGCCATTGTTTCAAAAACCGCTGCCGTGGTGTCCCAGTTGAGCGTTATCACCGAACATATTGCGGCGAGGATTAAAAAATATATTATCACCGTGTCTTTGTGAACTACAAAAAGTTTCATAAAACTGCTCCTTTCTGATATTTTATTAATAAATTCTATTTTAAAATTTTTGTTTATATTACAAAAATCACACATTTTGCGCTTTGACATATTATGTAAATGAACAAAGTAAATTTTAATTTTCAGGAGGTTAATTTTATGAGTGAAAACTTTGGTTCAAAAGATTGTTGCTGCAATGCACCCGACTCGGCGTGCGTGCAGACAAGAAAGGTATACGGTTCCTGCAAGGATAAAGAGTGCCTTGAAAATCTTAGGGTATTTCTTACCGCAAGCGGTCAAAACCTTGTTAACAACGCTGTAAACGTAAAATGCAGAAAGGTTGAAATTGTCTGGATATATACCGATGTTGAGCCTGTTGCATTTAACAGGGGATACTATACCGTTGATTTAAAATTCTTCTTCAGAGTGTCGCTCGACGTTTATTGCGGCGTATGCAAACCCACTCCGGTTGAGGGATTGGCAACATATGACAAAAAAGTAGTTTTATTCGGCTCGGAGGGCAATGCGAAAATATTCTCGTCACAGCTTCGGGAGAATGATATTGACATAAACTTTATGCAGAGGAGCAACCTTCCTGTGGCACAGGTTGATGTTTGTGCCAGCGCTTTTTTGTGTGGGTAATATCCTAAATTTTTCTTGACTTTACCGCAAAATAGTTATATAATGATTATAGTTATATACTTTAATGTGTAATGAGAGGTGCGTAATGAAAAAACCTTTGAAAATCACACTTATAGTTTTGGCTTTGTTGCTTGTTTTGGTTTCGGCAGCGGCGGTCTGGCAAAGGGAAAATATAAAGGCGCTGTATATTGCATATAAGTATTCGTCGCCTGATGAAATTTCAACCTTAATCGAAGAAAATGATAAGATTGTTACGGATGCGCTGAAGGAATATAATGCCGGCGAAATGCGAGAGCTTGACGAGGCGCAGAAAAAAAGCCTCGAGGAAGGAATTTTGTCCGAAAAAGAGGCAATTGACATTATTCTCGGCAGAAAAAGCGGCGGGAATATGCCGTCAAACAGCGGTATTCCGAGCTTTGAAAATAAAAAAAACAAGACTGAAGTTGATGAAAAAATAGCGGAACAAATTGCAAAAATGTATGTTCTTAAGGCACAGTATACTTCAGCTTTGGAAGGGCTCAGAACATCTATAATATCCGAATATAATGCCTTGCCGAAGAATGAGCGCACAAAAGCGTCGAAAGAGGCGCTCGGAAAAAAGGCAATCGGAATGGCGGCAAACCTTGAATCGTCGTGCGACGCAAGCGTTAATGCCGTTATTTCGGAGTTAAAATCCATTTTGTCCTCAGCAGGACGGGATATGTCGCTTGTTTCGTCAGTGCAGACTGCGTATAACAACGAAAAACAGTTGAAAAAGGCTTATTATATAAATATGTATGTAAAATAAACGGAGGGGTTTTTATGAGAAAAAAATTTAGAAAAGCCGTGTCGGCAATTCTTGTGGCTGCCATTGTACTTACTATGTTTTCGGTAAATGTAATGGCAGTAAGTGCAAAAAATTTTGTTGATTTCCCGAGCGACTGGTCAGCAGAGGCTATGACTGCCGCTGTTGAAAACGGTCTTATTATGGGAAGAACAAGTACGGAAATTGTGCCTTACGGAATTTTGACAAGGGCTGAAATGGCGGCAATTATAAACCGTGCATTCGGTGCAAACAAGACCGCACCCATTTCTCAGTATGAGGATGTTTCGGTGGGCGACTGGTTTTACGGCGAAATGAGCAAGGCTGTAAAAATGCAGACCTTTACCGGTGTATCCGATACGCAAATGATGCCTGACGCTTACATCACAAGACAGGAAGCGTTTACGGTTGTTGCACGTGCAATGGTTATTTCAAGCGCAGACCATTCTTCGCTTGACAAGTTTGTTGATAAATCCGACATTGCCGACTGGGCGCTTGATTCTGTTTCCGCAATGGTTAAAAACGGATATGTCAACGGCAACGAAATGAATGAGATTAAACCTCTCGATTACATAACAAGAGCTGAATTTGCTCAGATGATGTATAATATGTTTAAAACATATTTTTCAACTGGCGGATTCAGGTCGGGCATCACCTGCGACGGCAATGTTATGATTAACACCGAAGCAGTAAGCCTTACAAACGTTACAATAAACGGCGATTTGATTATAGGCGAGGGTGCAAACGAAACGCAGATTATGCTTACAAACGTTAACATTACAGGACGTTTGCTCGTAAGGGGCGCAAGCTATGTCCGCATTACCGCAACCAATATTGGCGGCGGCATTATTGTAAATAACTTTAACAATGTTGTTTATTTTGACAATTACCGCAGCGAAGCTGCATTTGCAAACGTAGTTGAAAACACGGCTGCAAAATATAAAGAAGGTTCGTTCTCTGTTTCTACAAACCCCGGTTCTTCTTCGTCCTCGTCATCTTCGAGCGCCGAGGCAGATTATACTGTTGAAATTTATGAACAGAATACGGAAAAAACAGGATATGACCTTGTTTCAACCGAAAAATTTACTGAAATAGTAGGATACGAAGTTAACGCAACCATCCCCACTAAGGAAGGGTTTATTCTTAACACTTCGCTGAGTAAGGTTTCGGGTATTGTTGATGCGGACGGCAAGCTTGTTTTGAAAATTTACTACGACCGCATTACAAAGGTCATTAAGTTTGAATATTCTGATGACGTTGTGTTTGACGGTGATAAAAATGAGGGTTACGAGGCTGCTTACGGTGATGATATAGACCTTCCGACAAACGTAAGAAAAGAAGAGGGCGGCAAGATTTATGCTGTCGATTATTGGGTTGATGCTTTAACCGGTACGGTGATTTACCCCAATGAGGATAAAAAAATAACGGACGATATGATTCTTACACCGCAATTTACCGAAGGCTGTCTGCTTACATTCACCGACGGCCGTGGAAATACGGTTGCAAGTCTGGCAGTTAAAAAGGATAAAAAGATTTCAGAATCGCTCAAAAAAATGCCGTCGGTTTATGAATACGGATATTGGGAAAGCCCGTATAATGTATGGGACGGCAATTCATACCGTCACACAATAGAGCAGGATTTCTGGTATGACAAGTCTGCTTCGGACGCTGTATATAACCTTGACAGCGTTGTATCGGCTGATGCAACTTTAAACCCTGCGTGGAAGCAAATGGCGGTCACCATTTCCGATTCTTCGATTTCAAAGAGCGGAACGGCATCTGTTTACTATAACTCAAATGTAAGATATGCCGATACGGTTAAGGACTTTATATTTAAAAACAAAAACTTTATCGAAAACACTGAGTTTATTGATATTAAGAACGAATACCTTAATAAACTTAAAGCAAATAACATTCTTGATGATGATAAAAACATCTTGAAATACAAATCGGTTTTGAGCTACAAGACAATTTTTGGCGAAGAGTTTTTGCGTGAGCTTATGGGAAAACACGTTCCCGCCGGCGCAGACTCGAACACCTTTGTAAACGATATTATAAACGAGATGTCAACAAAATCGCAGATTACTGTCAATGCAGACAGAATGGAAGTTATAAAGGCTTTAAGAGGCGAGGTTGCAGGTCTTGAATATTATAAAGATATCGCATCAAAGGTTCCTGCAAATTACAAGCAGTATCTTTCAGAGACCGACCAGCTTGCAATATTTGCTTCGGCAAAGAGCGATTCGCTCAGTCAGCTTGACACGGCGATAAATAACGGCAGCGGCGTTGTGGTTTGCAACGTTGAACTTGCAATTAATCCTGTTTCGTCAGTGCTTATCCCGATTTATGACGAGCTTGTTGATAAGTACGAAAATACAGCTTATAAGGTTTGGAACACAAGCGAGAATTATAAAAAGCTTATTGAGCTTATTTCTCCCGAAAACCTTTTAAACGGCACAAAAACAGCCGAAACTGTACTCGATAAATCAGGATACAGCCTTAAGACAATGGATGAATATTACGAAATTTTGAAAGAAGCTTCGGTTCTTTTGGACAAAGCAAACGAGGATTTTGTAAATGCTATAGACAATAATGTTATTACAAAAGCGCAGTATGAAGCGTTTGCAAATATCCTGCCAAATCACATTATTTCGTATATGGATTTGATAAATACAATGGGAACAAGATTTTTCGGTTCGTCATTCGGTGAAATTACAGCCGATAAGATTAATACCAGATTTGAGTATTTAACAAATCTTTATGAAATGCATAACTTTACAACAGACCAAGTGTTCAGCAGAAGAACATCCGAATCCTCTTCGGTTTATACCATAGTTTTCGGAGCGCTTGAATTTAAGTTTGTAAGAAGCACTGAAAAATTCTAAAATCTTTGGCGGACAGAAATTTAAGTTTTCTGTCCGCCTTTTGCAAAAGCGGAGGAGAGTATGAGAAAACATATTTTGCTGTATTTTACTTTAATATCATTTGTCCTTTTATCTTTTTCGCCTGTATATGCCAAAGATTCATATTTTACTGACGTTGCGCCGGACACAAAGCTGTGCGACGCTGTAAATAAGCTGTATGAGGCTAAAATTATTTTGGGCTACGGCGACCTTACATTCAGACCGAATAATAACATTACACGTGCCGAGCTGTGCAAAATAGTGAATATGGTTTTCGGTTACAGCGACAAGGCGGACAATACTTTTGTTGACGTTAAAGAGAGCGACTGGTATTATCCGTATGTCATTGCGGCGCAAAAGGCAGGGTATATAAAGGGATTTGAGGACCTTACCTTCCGTGGCGAAGAGTTTGTTTCAAGAGAGCAGTTCTGCGCCATCTTAAACCGCACCGCTAAGCCGTTTGATTTGCCGTTTGACACGGTGATTACCGACGAAATTTCAGATTGGGCGAGGGAAGATGTCTATAAAATTGCGGCAAGCTATCTTATGCCGCTTGAAGATAACAATACCTTCAGAGCAACTCAAAACATCACCCGTGCAGAGGTTTCGCTCGCACTTGCAAAGTTTGTTTCGGTTGACATTCCGCCGGCGGATATAACGCCCGGCAAAAATACAACCGGCGGCTCGTCGGGCGGCAGTTCAACAGGCGGAAACCCGTCAGATTCCGACCACGTTTACACGAATGATGAAATTATAACTACGTTAAAATCACTCCTTGACCAGCTTGAAAATATTCGTTTTACGTCCGGTGAAACAAAAATTATAAACGAAATTAAAACCGCCGTAACCCTTGCCGTAAAAAGCGGCGAAAGCGGTGTGTCAATTACGCCCGAATATGTTAAAAAAGAGTATAAATCATATATCGACAACGTGCGTTCCTACAAGACTGAAATCGGCGAGGAAGCATTTTCCAATCTTAAAGGAAAGCTTGTAAGAGAGCTTAGTCCGCAGACTGTAAACGTGCTGAATGAGTATTTCATATCAAATTAATCAGCGGTAAAAGTACACGTCAGCCTCATCTCCAACCTCGATTTTTTCAATAATCTGCGTAAGGTCGTAATTTGAAAATTCGTAATTTTCACTTTGGCACAATGCAGCTTCGCTCTTGTGTGCGTTTATTTTTTCAATGCGGTTTTTCATATCGTCAAACGTCAGAAAGCCGTTTTTATAAAGGTTGATTATTCCTGAACGCTGTGTTTCGCAGCGGCGGATTATTGGGGGTAAAAAGTTGTCTGAGGTGTATTTTTCAGATAGCAGACTGTTCAAAAATTTGAAAATTTCGGTCTTTAGCTGCTCAAAATTAACTGAAGTTTTACAATTCGGGCAGGTTAAAATGTTCTTGCCCTGCACAAGATTGGTTTTGCATTTTTTGCATATCGCAAGAGAGTAAAATATGTTGTTTGACTTTGAAAACCTTTGAGATTTTTTTCTGCCGGCAAGAATTTTTTCGGCTGTTTCAAAGGTTTTTTTGTCTATAATTTTAAAATTCTGCCTGATGTGAGTGTTCCATTCATTCTCAGGCAGTTTTTTTCGTGTTCCGCTTAAAAAATTATCAGTCTGCGATTTGTTGTTTTGCAGCACGCCCGTGTAAATGGGGTTTTTCAGTATTCTGACAATCGCCTTTGCGCTCCACATTCCGCCTTTTTTTGAAGGAACAGAGCGCTCGTTTAAAAAATCGGCAATCTTTCTCGAACCCATTCCGAGCTTTGTGTAAAGGCTGAAAATCAACCGCACCGTGTCTGCCTCGCTGCTGTTGATTTTTAGTGAGTATGTACCGTCCTTGTCGTATCCGTATACAAGACTCGGCGTTCTGCCTTTTTTTGCGCTCTGCTTTTTTCCGAAAATAACCCTTTTTGAAAGGTTTTCCGACTCCTGCTGTGCCAGGGCGGCAAACACGGTAAGCACAAATTCGGAATCACCCAAAAGCGTCTGATTGTTTGACAAAAAGCGGACGTCAATATTGTGCGATTTAAGATGTCTTATTCCGACTAAAAAATCGGCGGTGTTGCGGGCAAAACGTGAAATATCCTTTGTGACAACAATGTCAAAAATGTTCTTTTCGCAGTCGTTCAAAAGATTTATAAACTCCGTTCTGTTCTGCATTTTTTTGCCGCTTATGCCCTCGTCGGCATACACCTTTACAAGTGTGTCGCCGCACTTTTTTGCATAATCCTTAAAAAAACTTTCCTGATTTTTCAGCGAATTAATCTGCTCGCTGCTCGAAGTTGAAACCCTGCAATATGCCGCCATTCTCATATAGCTCTGCCTCCTTTTTAAATGCGCTTTTCTTTCCTTCGGCAATTTTTTTAACCTTTTTTGCAAGGCTTTTTTCGTCGGGTACAATAAAATTTACCTTCATAAATCATCACCCGATATATTTATACTCGCAAATTTCAAAAGTGATGACAATAACAGAAGTTGTTGACCCGATTGCGCTTGATTTAAAGGTTGTTGAACCGAACGAAAAATGCTGCTGCGTATGCTGCTGCGACGTTTCTTCAATTCCGAACAGCATAAACGGCTTGTTTGACGAGCGTTTTGTTGATGACGATGGCGACAGAAAGGTTCTTGTTACAATAGGTCTTTTCTCGATAGTAAGACTTGAGAGAGATGTTCAGCTTATTGTGCCTGTTGACGATTTCTGCGTTCCCGAGTGCGACTGCACACCTTCGGGCAACAACAATCCGTGCGACCTGTTTGACAGAATTAGTTTCCCTGTTGACGAATTTTTCCCTCCCGAGAGAAACTCGTTTGATTCTATAGGGGATAACGGCGGCAGACGCTGCAGAGATTAATTTTAAAATTATATGCAAAAAAGCCTTTGCAAATTAATTGCAAAGGCCTTTTTGCGGTTTTATGTTTCTATAAAAATAGAATCAGGCTTTGTTATCGCAACCCAAAACATTAAGGATTTTGTGTTTAACCATATCCTTAACAGCTTCCCTTGCGGGTCCTAAATACTGTCTTGGGTCGAAGTGAGAGGGATTATCATTAAAGTATTTTCTGATAGTTCCCGTTACTGCGAGTCTGATATCCGAGTCAATGTTGATTTTGCAAACTGCGCTTCTTGCAGCCTGACGGAGCATTTCCTCAGGGATACCGATAGCGTCGGGCATTTTGCCGCCGTTTTCATTAATCATTTTTACATATTCCGGAATAACACTGCTTGCGCCGTGGAGAACAATCGGAAAATTAGGAAGATTTTTCTCTATCTCGGCAAGAATGTCAAATCTGAGCTGCGGTTTCTGACCGGGTTTGAATTTATAAGCGCCGTGGCTTGTGCCGATTGCAATAGCAAGCGAGTCAACACCTGTGCGTGTTGCAAAATCGTAAACCTGCTCGGGCTTTGTAAACGAAGCGTCCTCATCCGAAACGTTAACGTCATCTTCAATACCTGCAAGCTGACCGAGCTCGCCTTCAACAACAACGCCGTGAGCGTGCGCATATTCAACAACTTTTTTTGTAAGAGCAATATTTTCTTCATAGGGATGCTTGGAGCCGTCAATCATAACGGAGGTAAAACCGCCGTCAATGCAGGATTTGCAAAGCTCAAAGCTGTCGCCGTGGTCAAGATGAAGTGCGATGGGAAGATTTGTTTCTTCAACCGCTGCCTCAACAAGCTTAACAAGATAAGTATGGTTTGCATATTTTCTTGCACCGGACGAAACCTGGAGGATAAGAGGTGCGTTTACTTCTTTTCCCGCTTCGGTAATTCCCTGGATAATTTCCATATTATTTACATTAAATGCGCCGATAGCATAGCCGCCTTCGTATGCCTTGCGGAACATTTCTTTTGTTGTAACCAATGGCATAATGTGTCACTCCTTAAAATTTAACTTCGTTAATATTTTATCATATATTTTTAATAAAATCAATACTTTTTTTGAAATTGCAGACATTAAAATTCACATTTTTTCCAGCACAGATTTCAAAAGCAGTGTAAAACTGTCCGAAACGGCATTGGCGGTTTTGCCGACATCCTCGTGGCTTAAGGTATCCTCGCCAAGACCTGCCGCCATATTTGTAATGCAGCTTATGCCGAGAATTTTCATACCGCAGTGCCTTGCCGCCATAGCCTCGCACGCAGTGCTCATTCCCACACAGTCGGCACCGAGAGTTTTAAACATACGTATTTCGGCAGGCGTTTCGTAATTCGGTCCCGGCGCCTGAAGATATACGCCGGTTTTTAAATCTATATTATTTTCAGCCGCCGCACTTTTCGCAATGCACAGCAAATTCTTATCGTAAACGTTTGACATATCGGGAAATCTCTCGCCGAGAACATCAATATTTTTACCTCTTAACGGCGACGGCACAAAAGTTGAAATATGGTCTGTAATTGCCATAATGGCGCCCTTTGAAAGGTTTTCGTTTATGCCGCCCGCAGCGTTTGTGACAATAAGATTTTCCGCTCCCGAAAGGTGCATAAGGCGCACGCCCATCACAACGTCGGACATCTCGTATCCTTCATAAAAATGCACTCTGCCTTGCATTATCATAATGCTTTTGCCCTTAAAATTTCCGAATACAAACCGCCCCGTGTGACCTGATACGGTGGATACGGGAAAAAATTCAAGATTTGAATATTCCACGGTTTTAAAAACCTCAATTTCGTTTGCAAAACCGCCAAGCCCCGTACCGAGAATTATGCCGATTTGCGGTTTAAACTCTGCTTGCCGTTTAAGATTTTCAAAACATTTAAAAAGCTTTTGCTCTGCGTCCATATTATTTTTCCTTTTTAGGCATTTCAAGATAACGTTTAATTTTTCCTGTTGTTGTTTTGATAAGCTCTTTTTCTCTTATTTCAAATTTTCTTATATATTTATACAAAGGATTTCGCTTGTTTACGGCCTTAACAGCGTTCTCTATGACAGAGCGAATCTGCTCCTGCGAAACGTCATCGCCGTAAACCGATTTGATTTCATCATATTTCGGCACAATAAGCGCACAAAGATATGTTTCGCCGTCCTCGGGATTATATTCGCCGTACACCATACTTTCCAGAATAAATTCGTTTTCGTTAAGAAAAATTTCAAGCTCCTCGGGGAAAATGTTTTTGCCGTTCTGTGTTACTATAACGCTCTTTTTTCTGCCGGTAATATGGCAAAATCCCTCGTCGTCAATATATCCCAAATCGCCCGTATGGAACCAGCCGTCAACAATAACCTCGTCGGTTGCCTCTTTGTTCTGATAGTAACCGAGCATAACGTTCGGGCCTTTGCACACAATTTCTCCTATACCTTCGCTGTTTTTGTCAACAACGTCAATTGCAATGTTCGGCATAGCCTGACCTGCGGAATCGTCCCTGAAATTTGTGTCACGGTTGAGCGCAACGATAGGGGAGCACTCGGTAATTCCGTAGCCCTGAATAACAAGAAATCCAAAATCTCTCAATCCCTTTGAAACTTCGGGATTCGGTGCAGCGGCGCCGACCACAAACATTCTGAAATGACCGCCGAAGTTGTCGTGTATTTGTTTAAAAATCTTTTTTCGCATATCAATGTGCATTTTTCTTAGCGAATTTGAAACCTTAATGCCTTTTTTTAGCTTTCCATCGATTTTATTTTTTCTTGCCGCACTCCAGATTCTTTTATACATTGCCTCAATAACGGCAGGAACGCAAAGCATAACGGTTGCCTTGCTTTCGGCAAGGTTTTTTGCAATGTATTTCAGTCCGTCGCAGTGCGCAACAGTGCAGCCTCTGTACAGAGGAGCCAAAAATCCGCAGTTGCACTCGTATGTGTGATGCAGCGGAAGAATGGATAAAAATACATCTCCCGGTCCGATATACGTCATTGTGCACATTCCCATAAGAGCGGCGCAGATGTTTTTATGTGACAAAAGAACGCCCTTTGAAACGGCGGTTGTGCCGGATGTAAAGAGCAGAATTTTTGCCTCGTCGGGATTTATTTTCACCTCCGAAAAGCTTTTATCGCCCTCCGAAACCATCATTTTTCCCGATAACAGAAGCTTTTTAAAGCTGATTTCCTGTTCGGTATTGTCATCCAAATCCATATTTACAAGAAAACGCAATTTTTTGTTTTCTTCACGTGCTTTAATCATATCTTCCGAAAATTTTCCGGAATAAACAACGGTTGTAACATCTGCAAAATCAAGAAGGTGCGACCAGTCCTCATAAGGAAGCTCTTTGTCTATGGGAACGATTACCGACTCGCCGTTTGCCGCCGCAAGGTATGTTACTGCCCATTCATACCTGTTCTGACCTATAACGGCAATTTTTTTGCCTGCAAGGTTCATTCTCATAAATGCCGTTCCGAGGCCTTCAACGTCTTTGTAAAACTCTTTGTACGTTACGCCTTCGTACTGGCTTTTTCTGTCCTTTTTCACTAAAAATGCGTTTGTGTCGCCGTATTTTTTGACGCTGTTTTCCAGCATATTTTTAAGCGACACTATTTCGTCAACCGGATAGTAGGGAACATTTTTCATTTTAACCACTCCTAAAAATTTTAAAATAAACTCAGCTGTGTGTTCGGATTGTCCTCGTCTTTAAGATAGTATCCCGTTGCAGGGACGTTTTTCGTCTTGTAATACTCAATGTCGGAAAGTGACGCTTCCGACGCAAAAGATACCTTTGTAACAACGCTTTTTTTCTTCATATTCATAACCGCAACGCCTTGTGTGTCACGTGTGGTTTTGGGGTTCAGGCAAGAGGTTGAAAATACCATAACCTTGTCGATTGAACTGTATATAACCATATCGCAGTCATCTGTAATATGCTTTACGGCAACAAGCTTTGATTTATTGCTGTAAGCGTTAATAAGCTTTTTGCGGTTTGTTTTGGTTTCGTAGCTTTTAAGGTTAACTCTTGCAACCTTGCCGTTTTCAAAAAAGTAGAGCAAATCGCCTGTATAATCCGAAGTTGCAATTGCAAAAACTATTTTTTCGCCCTGTTCCATTTTTGCAATGTTCGGCACAAAATGACCCCAGTCGCTCGCCTTGCAGTCTGCAACCTCGTGAAGTTTAAGCTTGTAGGCATTGCACATATTGCTGATAAGAACAAGGTCTGCTTTGTTGGTTGTTTCCTGCTCAAGAACGATAAAATCGCCGTCCTTGAGTTTTTGCGCAGAGCTTGAGCGCAGCGACACGGCTGATATTTTTTTAAGATACCCGTCATTTGTAAGAAAAATTTTAAGATTGTAGTCGTCAATAAAGCTTTCTTCTTCGTAAAGTGTAATTTCGTCGCTTTCAACAACGGTTGTTTTGCGCTCTTTTCCGTATTTTTTTGAAATTCTCTTCAAATCTTCGATAATAAGCTTTTTAACCTCGTTATCGTCAGACAGGATTTTGTTTATATTTTCAATTTCCGCCTTTAAATCGTCAATATCTTTTAATCTGTTTAAAATATACTGTTTGTTAAGGTTGCGGAGTTTTATTTCCGCAATAAAATCCGCCTGCGCTTCATCAATGCCGAAGCCTTTCATAAGGTTAGGAACAACATCTTCGTCACGCTCGGTGTTTCGTATAATTGCAATCGCTTTGTCAATGTCCAGAAGAATTTTTTTAAGTCCTTCCAGAAGGTGGAGGCGGGTTGTAATCTTGTCAAAATCAAATTTCAGCTTTCTTTTTATGCAGTTTATTCTGAAATTTGTCCAGTGCATAAGAATTTCACGCACTCCCAGAACCATAGGCGTTGTGCCGATAAGCACGTTCATATTGCAGCTAAACGAATCTTCAAGCGGAGTAAGCTTATAAAGCTTTGTCATAAGCATATCCGGCGAGGCATTTTTTTTGATATCAATCGTAATTTTAAGACCTTTAAGGTCGGTTTCGTCCCTAAGGTCGGTAATTTCTTTGATTTTTCCGACTTTTATAAGTTCGATAATCTTGTCTATAATCGCTTCGCTCGTAGTGCTGTACGGAATTTCGTAAATTTCAATAAGCGAATTTTTCTTGTCGTAGCGGTATTTTGCTCTAACCTTTATGCTTCCTCTGCCTGTGCGGTAAATGTTGTCCAAAGCCGCTCTGTCCAAAATAAGCGAGCCGCCTGTTGAAAAATCGGGCGCAATCAGCGTTTTTGATATGTCGCAGTTCGGATTTTTAAGATACGCAATGGCAGTATCGCAAACCTCTTTAAGGTTAAAACTTGGTATGCAGCTTGCCATACCCACCGCAATACCCTGGTTTGGGTTTACAAGAATGTTCGGAAACGAAACGGGCAAAAGGGTAGGCTCGGTCATTGTGCCGTCATAGTTGCTCACAAAATCAACCGTATTTTTGTCAATATCGCCAAAAACCTCTTTGCATATTTCTTCCAATTTTACCTCGGTGTAACGTGACGCAGCGTATGCCATATCTCTTGAATACTGCTTGGCAAAGTTACCCTTTGAATCCACAAACGGGTGCAAAAGCGCCTCGTTTCCTCTGGTAAGACGCACCATAGTTTCGTATATTGCTGCGTCGCCGTGGGGGTTAAGTTTCATTGTTTCGCCCACGATATTTGCCGATTTTCGCTGTTTTCCGTTTATAAGACCCATTTTATACATTGTATACAAAAGCTTCCTGTGCGAGGGCTTAAATCCGTCAATTTCGGGGATTGCCCTTGAAATTATAACGCTCATTGCATACGGCATATAATTTTCTTTAAGTGTTTGAGTAATTTTTTGTTCCGTGTTATTCTCCAAATAATTTCAGTCCTTTCAAAGTGATGATTTGACAGAAAGTATTTTAACTTAAATCAAGCATATCAAGGTATTCGTGTCCGTTTGTGGTGATGTAATCCTTACGTCCCTGCAAATCATCACCCAAAAGCATATCAAAAACGCTTTCGGTAAGAGCCTTATCGTCCTCAAGAACTTTTATAAGCCGCCTTGTTTCGGGGTTCATAGTAGTTTGCCACATCATTTCGGGCTCGTTTTCACCAAGACCCTTCGAGCGCTGTATTGACGCTTTTTCACCGACTTTTTTCAGTATTTCCGACTTTTCCTTTTCGCTGTATGCAAAATATGTTCCGCTCTTTGCGTTAATTTCAAAAAGTGGCGATTCGGCAATATAAACCTTTCCTTCGGTAATGAGAGTAGGGGTAAGACGCTTTAGCATAGCCAAAATGAGCGTTCGTATCTGAAATCCGTCCACGTCTGCATCCGTGCAGATTATTATTTTGTTCCATCTTAAATTATTTATGTCAAATTCCGATACGTTTTTTGCATTTTTGCTGTTTATTTCAACGCCGCAGCCCATAACCTTCAAAAGGTCAACGATAATGTCGTTTTTGAAAATTTTGTCAAGGTCGGCTTTTAAACAGTTTAAAATTTTACCTCTGACCGGCATAATCGCCTGAAATTCAGAATCTCTGCCGAGCTTGCACGAGCCGAGAGCCGAGTCGCCCTCAACAATGTAAAGCTCACGGCGTGAGATATCCTTGGTGCGGCAATCCACAAATTTTTGAACACGGTTTGTAACGTCAATATTTCCGCTGAGCTTTTTTGCGATGTTTACCCTTGCTTTTTCGGCGTGTTCTCTGCTTCGCTTGTTGATAAGCACCTGTGCGGCGATTTTATCCGCCTCAACCTTATTTTCTATAAAGTAAAGCTCAAGCTCGTGACGCAAAAATTCTGTCATAGCCTCTGCGATAAACGCATTGTTAATTGCCTTTTTTGTCTGGTTTGCATAGCTTGTTACGGTTGAGTGCGAGTTTGATACAAGAATAAGACAGTCTTTAACATCGTTAAAATTAATTTTTGATTCGTTTTTGTTATATTTTGAATTTTGCTTAAGATACTTGTCCACCGCATACAAAAAAGCGTTTGAAACCGCCTTGTCGGGCGAGCCGCCGTGCTCTAAGTAGCTTGAGTTATGATAATATTCCAAAAGATTTGTCTTGTTTGAAAAGCAAAACGCAAACGACATTTTAACGTTGTAGTCGTCCCTGTCCGCCCTGTCACGTCCTCTGCGCTCACATTCGAGATATTTTACATCGGTAAACGCCTCGCCGGCGGCAATTTCGTTAACATAATCGACAATGCCGTTGTTATAAATATACTCTGTTTCCTCAAATTTTCTCGGCTCTTTTTCGCATTTGAAAACAAGCTTTAATCCCTTGTTTACAATTGCCTGTTTTTTCATAATATCGTGAAAATATTCCTCGGGAATATTTATATCGGTAAAAACCTCCAGATCGGGGCGCCATTTTATCTGCGTGCGTGTGTGCTTGTAACTGTATTCTTCCTTTTTAAGACCGCCTATATTTACGCCCTTTTCAAAGTGAAGGTCGTATTTAAAGCCGTCACGGTAAACCGAAACGTCCATATATTCTGACGAATACTGAGTTGCGCACGCACCAAGACCGTTTGTTCCAAGGCTGTATTCATAGTTTTCGCCCGAATTGGTTTTATACTTTCCGCCGGCATAAAGTTCGCAGAAAACAAGCTCCCAGTTAAACATACCCTCCTTTGGGTTGTAGTCAACCGGAATACCTCTGCCGTAGTCTGTAACTTCAATAGAATTGTCGAGATATTTTTTTACCTCAATTAAGTTTCCGTAGCCTTCTCTTGCTTCATCTATGGAGTTTGAAAGAATTTCAAAAACGGCGTGCTCGCATCCGTCCAGACCGTCCGACCCGAAAATAACGGCGGGACGAAGACGTACTCTGTCAGCACCTTTCAATTTCGATATACTTTCATTTGTATAATCGTTACCTTTGCTTTTAGCCATTCTTTTACCACCTTGTACCATATATTACTTATTATATTTTACAATGTACTATATCTTGTTGTCAAGCATATAAGGAAGAAATTTTTTAAAATTGTAAAAAATAAGTAGACATTTGCAGAAAAAAGGTATATAATTGTATGGAAAATCTCTTATCACTTTCTGCCATACGGATAAGAGAAGATTTAAAATAATATTAATGCCGGCGTATGGCGGCGGATAAGGAGTTTTTTATGGTACTTTTAACTGTGGTATTAAATAAAACAGAGTGTCTTGACGAAATTCTTCACGCATTTGCCGAAAACGGCATAAACGGTGCAACAATTTTGGACAGCACTGGTATGGCGCACACTTTAAGCGACGACGAGGATTTCAGGTTTATTGCGTCGCTTCGTCAAATTCTTGACCCCGACAGGGAAAGCAGCAAAACAATACTTACCGTTATTGACGAAGGCAAAATTCCGCTTGTTTCCAAAATTGTCAACGACGCAACGGGCGGTCTTGACAAGCCCGATACCGGCATAATGTTTTGCACAAACGTAACATATATGGAAGGATTTGAAAAAAACAATGCAATTTAATGTACTTTGCTATCTTGCAATAATGATTTTTTCGGGTATGGCATTCGGACGTCTTGTAAAGCTTATAAAACTTCCGAATGTTACGGGATACCTTCTTGCCGGACTGATTTTCGGGCCGAGCGTTCTTGGTATTATCCCGAAGGACACAATAGACTCAATTTCGGTAATAAGCGAGGTTGCACTCGGATTTATTGCTTTTTCGGTAGGCAATGAGTTTAAAATGTCATATTTTAAAAAGGTAGGCATATCGCCGATTGTTATTGCGGCGCTTGAGGCTCTGGGCGCTGTTGTTGCAGTGTGCGCCGTTTTGGTTGCCTTCGGAAACGATTTGCCGTTTTCGCTTGTTTTAAGCTCCATTGCGGCGGCTACGGCACCTGCGGCAACAATTATGGTAATCCGTCAGTACAAGGCGAAGGGTCCGGTAACCGAAACGCTTCTTTCGGTTGTTGCGCTTGACGACGCCGCTGCACTTATGCTTTTTGGCATTGCGGTTGCCGTTGCGGGTATGCTCAATTCTTCAGCAAACGTTTCGGTCGCAGGTATGATTCTTTCGCCGATTGTCGAAATAGTCGGCGCACTCGTTATCGGTGCGGTTCTGGGTATGCTTCTTACGTTTTTTGTAAGGTTTTTCAAAAAGGACGGAAACAGGCTTTCTCTTGCGGTAGGCTTTGTTTTTGCAGGAATAGGAATTGCCGATATGCTCGGAGTTTCGTCGCTTCTTTTGTGTATGGCGCTCGGAGCGGTGTTTGTCAATTTTTCAAAACAGTCGCTGCCCGTTATGAAGGTTGTGGATTCGATAACTCCGCCGATATTTATGCTGTTTTTTGTTGCGTCAGGTGCAGCGCTCGACCTTTCGGTTCTGCCCACGCTCGGCGTTGTGGGAGTTATATATGTTGTGTTCAGGGTTGTCGGAAAGGTTTTGGGTACATACCTTGGTGCGGCAATGTGCAGGTGCGATAAAAAAATCAAAAAATATCTCGGATATGCGCTTCTTCCGCAGGCAGGCGTGGCAATAGGTCTTTCGCTTGCGGCAACGACCGTTGTTCCCGAATACGGTCAGACGATACGTGCGGTTGTTTTGTGCGCAACGTTTATTTACGAGCTTATAGGCCCTGCGGTTACAAAAATTGCATTGAAAAAAGCAGGGGAGATACAGTAATTTAAAAGAGTGGCTTTTGCCGCTTCTCGATAAGAAAGCGTTGGTTTTGAAGCCGTATTTTAAATTCATACTACGTCAAAAATCTGCCATATGCGGTAAGCATAATGGCAGGTTTTATTTCTTGTCTGAAGCTTTAACTGCAATTTTCAAAACTGCTTTGCACCCCGAAAACAAAATTTTTTGATGAAGTTCAAGGCAAAAAAGCGAGTAATCCTGACGGATTGCGAGTTTTTTTAGCGCAGAAAGGCGCAAAAAATATGTTTTTAAGGCAATGCTCGCTTATCAAGGAGCGGCTTTTGCCGCTCTTTTTAGTTTTTGAACAAAATTTTTATAATATGTATTGACTTTAGCAATTTAGTGTGGTAAAATACTAAAGTATAAAAATCCTGTTTTATAAAATGCCGTTTCGGCATGATGTAATTTTAAAAGGACGTGAGTTTATGGAAAATAAATACAGTGCGTTTACCGATAAGCTTTTTGAAGCAATTCTTACGCTTAAAAGCGTGGAGGAATGTTATAACTTTTTTGAGGATATATGCACAATAAAAGAAATTCAGGATATGTCGCAGCGCCTTGAGGTTGCAAAGCTTTTGCAGCAAAACAAAAGCTATATCGAAATTTCAAAGGAAACGGGCGCAAGCACCGCAACAATCAGCAGGGTTAACAAATGCTTCACCTACGGAACGGGCGGATATAAGGCGGCTTTGGACAGAGTTTTTGCAGGAGAAAAATAATATGGAATTTACACTTAAAAGCGACGAAAAAGCTATTTTAAAGCTTCGGGGGCTGTATTCAAAATACGGATACCGACAGTTTAAAATGAGTAAGTTTGAAGAATACGATTTGTATACAAAAAATAAAGATTTTCTTGTTTCGGACAGTATAATTACCTTTAATGATACCGACGGACGGCTTATGGCATTAAAGCCCGACGTAACGCTTTCTATCATAAAAGACAGCACAGATGTTGACGGCTCGGTAAAAAAGGTGTATTACAACGAAAATGTATACCGTGTGTCCAAAAGCACGCAGTCTTTCAAAGAAATTATGCAGACAGGGCTTGAATGTATAGGCGATATTGATTCGTACATTGTGTGCGAAACGCTTTATCTTGCCGCAAAAAGCCTCAGCCTTATTTCAGACGATTTTGTTCTCGATATTTCAAATATGGATATAATTTCTGCGGCGATGGATAACCTTAATCTTGACGGCGAGGGCGAAAGAAAAATTTTAAAATGCATATCGGAGAAAAACATTTACGGCATTAAAACGGTTTGCAGTCAGTGCGGTGCGGACGGTAAAGATACCGAAATGCTTGTTAAAATAGTTTCGTCATACGGCGATATGCGAAAGGTTATCAAAAGTCTTGAAAATCTTTCGTTTGAAAAAATAAATCCTTATATAAAAGAGCTTTGCGAAATTGCAGATTTTTTTGAGGGGACAAATTTCGGCGGCAAAATCAGATTTGATTTTTCGCTTGTGAGCGATACAAACTATTATACTTCCGTTGTGTTCAAGGGGTTTATAAACAGCATACCTTCAAGTATTCTTTCGGGCGGACGGTATGACGGACTTATGAAAAGGATGAACAAAAATTTCGGCGCAATAGGCTTTGCGGTGTATCTCGATTTGCTAGAGCGGCTTTCGGATGATGACGGACAATATGATGTTGACGCTGTTGTGTTGTACGACAAAAACGTAAGCAGCGCACTTCTTAAAAAGTGTATTAAAGAGCTTACCGATAAGAATTTAAGCGTATCGGCGCAAAAGATAAAGCCCGATAATCTTAAGTATAAAAAGCTTTATAGAATTTATAAAGGAGGGCTTGAAAAAATTGGATAATTTTCTTAACATTGCACTTCCCAAAGGAAGGCTTGGCGAAAAGGTATACAAAATGTTTGAAAAAGCCGGGTTTGACTGCCCTCTGATTTTGGACGATACAAGAAAGCTTATTTTTGAAAACAGCGAAAAAAAGCTGCGATTTTTTTGGGTAAAGCCCTCGGACGTTTCAATTTACGTAGAGAGGGGCGCAGCGGATATCGGCGTTGCAGGGAAGGATATTTTATCGGAATACGAGCCTGATGTTTATGAGCTTTTAAATCTTAATACAGGCAAATGCGATATGTGCGTTGCGGCGAAAAAAGGTTTTTTTGACAAACGGCTTAAAACACTTCGTGTTGCAACCAAGTTTTCAAACTGCGCAAAACGCCATTACAGCGCAAAGGGCAGGGATATTGACATAATTCACCTTAACGGTTCCATAGAAATTGCACCTATTTTAGGCTTGTCCGACGTAATAGTCGATATTGTTGAAACGGGCACCACGCTTAAAGAAAACAATCTTGAGGTGGTTGAAAAAATTTTTCCGATAAGCGCATATCTTATTTCAAACAAAGCAAGCTTTAAATTCAAAACGGATATGATAGAAAATATTGCAGAGCGTCTGGAGGTTAAAAATGATTAAAATTTTAAAATACGGCGAGGTTGAAAACAAGGATATTTTTCTGCGTACCGCTCTGAAAACAAATGTTGAAAAAACGGTTTCGGAAATAATAGAAAACGTGAAGAAAAACGGCGATAAGGCGCTTTTTGAATATTGCGAAAAATTTGACGGAGCGCATCTTTCCAACCTTTCGGTAAGCAAAGAAGAAATCGGCAAAGCTTTTTCGTCGGTTGACGAAAAGTTTATAAAAATACTCAAAAAAGCGGCGGCGAATATACGAAAATTTCACGAAAAACAGCTTCGCACAAGTTTTATAATAAACGACGAAAACGGCATTGTAACAGGTCAGAAAATAATTCCCGTTGACAGAGCGGGGCTTTATGTTCCGGGCGGTACGGCGGCATATCCGTCCACTGTTCTTATGGACGCAATCCCGGCAAAAATCGCAGGGGTCGGCGAAATTGTTATGGTAACGCCGCCCGACAGCGAAGGAAATGTTAATCCTGTAATTTTAGCGGCGGCGCACATTGCAGGAATAGACAAAATATTCAAAGTCGGCGGTGCTCAGGCTGTTGCGGCGCTTGCATACGGCACCGAAAGCATACCTAAGGTTGACAAAATAGTCGGCCCGGGAAACGCATATGTTGCCGAGGCAAAAAAACAGGTTTTCGGCTTGGTTTCGATAGATATGATTGCCGGTCCGAGCGAAATTTTAATTGTTGCCGACGATACGGTTAATCCGAAATATGCCGCCGCAGACCTTCTTTCTCAGGCGGAGCACGATAAAATGGCAAGCGCAGTTCTTGTTACAACGTCACAAAGAATTGCCGAGAGCGTGCGTGATGAAATTGAAATTCAGCTTCCGTCCTTAAAAAGAGCGGAGATTGCACGTGTTTCGATTGACACCGGCAGCAAAATTATTGTTGCCGGCAGCATAAAAGAGGCTATAGAAATTGCAAATGAAATTGCGCCCGAACACCTTGAGCTTTGTGTGGATAATCCGTTTGATTATCTCGATTCAATCCGCCACGCAGGTTCGGTTTTTATGGGCAAAAACTGTCCCGAGGCGCTCGGAGATTATTTTGCGGGACCAAATCATACCCTTCCCACAAGCGGTACGGCAAAATTTTCAAGCCCGCTTTCGGTGGATGATTTTGTCAAAAAAATGCAGTATACCTATTACACAAACGACGCTTTGAGAAAATGCGCTTATGACGTTGCGTATTTTGCCGAAAAGGAAGGGCTTACCGCACATGCAAAAAGCGCTGTTATCAGGCTGGAGGAATAAAAATGAGCAGATTTTTTTCGGATAAATTTAAAAATCTTGTGCCTTATACACCGGGCGAGCAGCCGCAGGATAAAAAATATATAAAGCTTAACACAAACGAATCGCCGTATCCGCCGTCTGAAAAAGCGGTTAATGAGGCATTTAAAGCGGCTCATTCTCTTATGCTTTATCCCGACCCCGACTGCACATTGCTTTCAAGGCTCTATGCAAAAAAACTCGGCGTTTGCGCAGATGAAATACTTGTTACAAACGGCTCTGATGAAATTTTAAATTTTGCATTTTCTGCCTTTTGCGATAAAGATACGCCTGCGGTTTTTCCCGATATTACATACGGGTTTTATTCGGTTTTTGCCGATTTATACAATATTTCATACAAAACAATACCGCTTAAAGATGATTTTTCTATAAACGCAGACGATTATTTTAATGCAAACGCAACCGTTTTTATAGCCAATCCCAATGCGCCGACGGGCATTGCGTTAAGTGTTTTTGAGATTGAAGAAATAGTGAAAAACAATCCCGATAATGTGGTTGTGATTGACGAAGCATATGTGGATTTCGGCGCACAGAGCGCAGTTTCGCTTATTCATAAATATGACAACCTTCTCATTACGCAAACGTTTTCAAAATCACGCTCAATGGCAGGCGCACGGCTCGGCTTCGGCATTGGCTGTAAAAGCCTTATTGCCGACCTTAATACCCTTAAATACTCGACAAATCCGTATAACGTAAACGCAATGACTGCGGCTGCCGGAATAGGAATGCTTGAGGATGATGAGTATACAAAGAAAAACTGCGAAAAGATTGTCAAAACACGCATAAAAACTGCAAAAAGCCTTGAAAATCTTGGCTTTACCGTAACAAATTCATACGCAAATTTTGTTTTTGCAAAGCACAATATTTTAAGCGGCGAAAAAATTTATCGCTCTCTTAAGCAAAACGGTATTTTGGTGCGGCATTTTGACGGCGAAAGAATTAAAGATTATAACCGCATTACGATAGGCAGCGACGAACAAATGGAAGTTTTTATTGAAAAAATCAAAGAAATTGTAAAGGGGAGTTTATGATGAGAAAAGCTGAAATTTTTCGCAAAACAAACGAAACGGACATAAGCCTTTCGCTGTGCATTGACGGCAGCGGAAAGTCGGATATCAATATAGGATGCGGCTTTTTGGAGCATATGCTGACCCTTTTTGCAAAACATTCGCATTTTGATTTAACCCTTAATTGCAAGGGCGATACCTTTGTTGACGACCACCATACCGTTGAGGATATCGGCATTGCGCTGGGATGTGCATTTTTGGAGGCGCTCGGCGACAAGAAGGGGATTTTGCGCTATGCGGACACCATTCTTCCCATGGACGAGGCGCTGATACTTACGGCAGCGGATTTGTCGGGAAGAGGTTATCTTTCTTATGAGCTTGATATTCCGTCGCAGAAGGTTGGAAGCTTCGATACCGAGCTTACCGAGGAGTTCTTTTATGCGTTTGCGCAAAATGCAAAATGCACACTTCATATAAAACAGCTTTCCGGCAAAAATTCGCATCACATAATAGAAGGTGCGTTCAAATCGTTTGCGCATACGCTTTCCAAGGCGGCGGCAAAGGATGTGCGCTTTGCGGACGAGATACTTTCAACAAAGGGAGTGCTTTAAATGGTTGCAATTATTGATTACGGTGTCGGAAATCTGTTTTCTTTAAAAAGTTCGCTCAAAGCTATAGGAGCAGAGTCGTGCGTAACGGGCGACAAAGACGAAATAAGAAGCGCAAAAAAACTTATTCTGCCCGGAGTCGGTGCGTTCGGCGATGCAATTTTGAAGCTTAAGTCCGCAGGGCTTGACAAGGTGATAAAGGACGAAGCACAGTCGGGAAAACCGATTATGGGAATTTGCCTCGGTATGCAGCTTTTGTTTGAAAAAAGCTATGAATTCGGCGAATATGACGGGCTTGGACTTATAAAGGGCGAAATCCGCCCGATTAAGGATGTAATCGGAAAAAATTTAAAAATTCCGCACATAGGGTGGAATTCGCTCGAATTTACAAAAAAAGAATCAAAGCTTTTTAAGTATATAAAAAACGGCGATTTTGTATATTTTGTTCATTCGTATTATGCGGCAAACTGCGAAGAAAGCGTTGTTGCAAATACTTTTTACGGCGCACATCTTACAGCGGCGGCAGAAAACAAAAACGTTTGCGGATGTCAGTTTCATCCTGAAAAAAGCGGCGAAACGGGGCTTAATATACTGCGTGCGTTTTGCGGGGAGGAGGACGTTTTATGAACATTTTTCCTGCGATAGATTTATATGAGGGCAAGGCGGTGCGCCTTTTAAAGGGAAATTATAACGAAATGACGGTATACAGCGAAAATCCCTTGGAAATTGCAGAGGATTTTGAAAAATGCGGTGCAAAGTTTTTGCATATTGTTGACCTTGAGGGTGCAAAAACAGGCGAAACACCCAATATCGGCACGATAGAAAAAATTGTTAAAAACACAAGTCTGTTTACCGAGGTCGGCGGCGGAATACGCTCGGCAAAGACCGTTGAAAAATATATAAATATCGGTGTTAACAGGATTATTTTAGGCACTGCGGCGGTGTGTGACGAAGCCTTTTTGAAAGAGGCGGTTTCAAAATACAAAGATAAAATTGCCGTCGGAATTGACATAAAAGACGGATTTGTTGCGATAAAAGGCTGGACGGATATAACAGAATTTTCGTGTTTTGAATTTGTCGGAAAAATGAAGGATTTGGGCATTAAAAACATAATATGCACCGATATTTCAAAGGACGGCGCAATGAAAGGCACAAATGTCGAGCTGTATAAAGAACTTGGCGAAAAATTCGATATTGACATAACGGCGTCAGGCGGTGTGAGCAGTTTAGATGATATAAAAAACCTTAAAAACCTTAATCTTTACGGTGCAATAATAGGAAAGGCATATTATACCGGAAGTATCTCATTAAAAGAAGCAATCGGGGTGGCAAAATGATTACAAAAAGAATTATTCCGTGTCTTGACGTAAAAAACGGACGTGTTGTAAAGGGCGTTAATTTTCTCGGACTTTCGGATGTTTCATCTCCGACCGAGCTTGCAAAATTTTACAGCGACAACGGCGCAGACGAGCTTGTTTTTTACGACATCACCGCCTCATGCGAGGAAAGGGCGCTTTTTACCGATATTTTAAAAAAAGTTGCCGAAACTATCTTTATTCCGCTTACGGTAGGCGGTGGCATAAACGAGGTGTCCGATTTTGACAGGGTGTTAAAATGCGGAGCAGACAAGGTGAGCGTAAATTCGGGCGCTGTCAAAAATCCAAATCTCATATACGAGGCGGCTAAAAAGTACGGCAGCCAGTGCGTTGTTATATCGGCTGACGTAAAGAGAGAGGATAATAAATTTGTAGTTTACACAAAAGGCGGCAGAGAAAGAACCAATCTTGAAGCCGTTTCGTGGATTAAAAGGTGCGCATATCTTGGCGCAGGCGAGGTTGTTTTAAACTCAATCGACACCGACGGTGTTAAAAACGGTTTTGACACCGAGATGCTTGACAAGGTGTGCAATGCGGTAAATATCCCGGTTATCGCCTCGGGCGGTGCCGGCAAAAAAGAGGATTTTGTAAAATTGTTCAAACAAGTGCCGAAGGTTGACGCTGCTCTTGCGGCGTCGGTGTTTCACTTTAAAGAAGTTGAAATATCCGATTTAAAAAACACACTTAAAGAAAACGGAATTTCTGTAAGAATATAAAGGAGCGAAAAATATGAATTGCAATATTGACATTGATAAATTGAAATTTGACGTAAAAGGACTTATACCGGCAATCGTGGTTGACAGCATTACAAATGATGTTCTGACTCTTGCGTATATGAACAGAGAAAGTCTTGAAATATCAATTCAAAAAAAACTTACCTGTTTCTGGAGCCGTTCAAGAAATAAGCTTTGGACAAAGGGCGAAACAAGCGGAAATTATCAGCACATTGTTTCAATAACGGCAGACTGTGATTTTGACGCTTTAAAGGTTGTGGTTGAAAAGGACGGTCCGGCGTGCCATACAGGGGAGGAATCCTGCTTTACAAACGAAATTTTTCAAAGTGAGGATTTATCGCAGTTTTCGCTTAAAGCTCTTATGGATTTGCTTACCGCACGGCAAAAAGAAAAAAAGGAAGGCTCATATACCACATATCTTTTTGAAAAAGGGCTTGACAAAATCCTAAAAAAAGTGGGAGAGGAGTGTACCGAAGTTATAATTGCGGCAAAGGCAGAGGACAAAAAAGAAACAATTTACGAAATTGCCGACCTTTGCTATCACGTTATGGTGCTCATGGTGCAAAACGGGATTTCAATTGAAGATATCCACCGTGAGCTTGCGTCACGAAACGTTATAGACAAAAAAGTCAAGCAGGAGAAAATGACAAAATGATTTTGGAGGATTTTCACGTTCATACAAGCTATTGCGACGGAAAGAATACGCCGGAAGAACTGGTCAGGGCGGCAATCGGGCTTAATATGAAAAAAATCGGGCTTGTTCATCATTCGTATACGGCATTTGATGAAAGCTATTGCATAAAAAAATCAGGCGAGGAGGCTTTTTTTAATGAAATACAGCGTCTTCGCAGGACATACGGTGATCGGATAGAAATTTTGTGCGGCATTGAGCAGGATATTTTTTCGGATATGCCGAAGATAAACTATGATTATGTTATCGGCTCGGTGCATTATATTGAAGCTGACGGAAAGTATTATCCCGTTGACGAAAGCCCCGAGGTGTTCAAAAAGGTTGCAGCTAATGTTTTCGGCGGAGATTATCTTGCATTTGCCGAAAGGTATTTTGAAACTGTTTCTTCGGCTGCGGATAAAATGCACCCTGATATTATAGGGCATTTTGACCTTATATCAAAGTTTAACGAGGGCGGTACATATTTTGATGAAAACGACAAAAGGTACGTAGACGCAGCCTTTTGCGCCGCTGAAAAGCTTTTAAAATACAACGTTTTGTTTGAGGTGAATACCGGCGCTGTTTCGAGGGGTTACAGAAGTGTTTTTTACCCGAGCAGGCGTATTGCCGAAAAAATTGCAAAATTGGGCGGAAAATTCATTTTGTCGAGCGACGCACACACTAAAGAAAATATTTGCTTTGATTTTGAAAAAGCTGAAAATTTTATATCTGCCTGCGGCGGCGCTTTGCAGAAATTATGACAAAATACGATAGATGAAGAATTAATAAAAAAAGTTATTTTCTTAATTTGCCCTGTTTTTTTAACATTTGATGCGGTATTTTTGAACCCTTTTTGCAAAATAACTTTTTATGTTGATAGTTTTCGGGTAAAAAACACATATGTTGGTTAAGATTTGCCTAAATTTCCCTTATTTCCTTGAATATTCTTGCAGAGTTTAGTATAATTTTATTTGGTGATAAAATTTAATATATAAGTGTTAAAATTAACATATGGATTTGAGGGATGTAACATGAAAAGCGTTAATTATGATATTACCGTAAGCAAAAAGTTTTTTGAAGAAACGGGCACGATAACCGTATACGGAATTGCGTTGCGCACTTGTGATGAGAACGGCACGCCGAAAACCGTTGCGGCAATCAGTGATATTTCGTCCGATTCTGAATTTGTGGCTGAAATTGCAAGAAAACTGAATGTGCTCAGTGTAAGTCCTGTTCATTTTAAAGATGTTGTTTGCGATATGGTTGCACGCCAGATTGCGGTTTCTTCACATTCTTAATTCAAAAACATCAAAACCAACATTAATATGAAAAGATGTGAAAAGGGCAGTTTTTTAAACTACCCTTTCATACGTGAAGTTATATTTAATTCTTATAAGGTTTCGGCATTGCAGACAATTTTCATATCCGCAAGACTTTTCCACACCATTACTTTTGCGCCCGTATATGTCTTGTCAGTTGTAAAAACCGCTTCAGAGCCGTCATACGGCTTAATCATTGTATCAACAAGATTTTCGCCGTTATACAACGCTAAAATCACTATTCCGCCGTTCGGTGCAATATTGACAGGTTTAACGGTAAATGTTTTTCTGTCTCCCGAAACAGCCGTTTCGGTGTGCTTGACAAATATAACATCTGCATTTTTCAGTTCTGAGTTTTGTTTTGCAATAGTAATGCTGTTCCATTCTTCTTCGGTTCCAAGTAATATACGGTGCGAAGGTTTGCACAGCCCAAAAATGCGTTTCTCTGTATTTCCGTAACGGTTTTCGGGATGGTTATGCTCTCTAAACTTTTACAGCCGGAGAACGTGGTGTAGCCAATGTAATCTATGCCGTTCGGCAATGTTATATTTGTTATATTTATGCAGTCTGAAAAAGCGTTATCCCAAATACCCTTTATATTATTATGGAATACTATATCGGTAAGATTTGCGCAGCCCGAAAAAGCCTCACTGCCAATATATGTTACGCTGTTCGGAATTGTTATGTTTTTTAAATTGATGCAGTCCGAAAAAGCATCACCGCCAATGGTTTTTATGCTGCTTGGAAGGTGTATGCCGGTAATGGTTTCACAGTTCTCGAAAGCAAACTCGCCAATGCCTGTTACGGGAAGGCCTGCAATTGTTTCGGGAATGGTAATTTCTGTTTCTTCCGAGGTTTTATCAAATCCCGTAATGGTAATTTCGCCGTTTAACACACGATAGGCTAATTATCCTTCGGTTTCTGCAAAAGCGCTTAGCGCACCGAGTGCAAATATGCTTATACACATAAGCGCAAACGACAATAAAATTTTTCTTTTCAATTTAAACATACTCTCTTGTTTTCATTTTATTCTGAATCGGCTCGGAGAGTAGCCGGTTGTCTTTTTAAAATAGTTTGAAAACGCACTTACCGACGGCCAGCCTGTTTTGCAGGCTATTTCTGAAATTGAAAGCTTTGTTTCGCCCAAAAGATTTACAGCCTTTTCAATGCGGTAATTTATAAGGTATTTATGCAGCGTCATACCGGTATGGCGCACAAAAAGCCTGTTTATATAGTTGGGATGATAGTTAAAAAAGCTTCCGATTTCCTCGTTTGTCAAATCTTCGCTGTAGTGCGAATTTATGTAATCAATAATAACAGAAATGTTTTTGTCCGATTTTTTATTGATAATCTTTTTAAAAACACACGACAAAATAAGCGTAAAATATGCGTTCATCTCGCAGCGGAAATATATAGGTTTGTTTTTATACAAATCCGTCATTGCCGAAAAATATTGTTCTATCGCTTTGATGTTAACGCAGACCTCGTTTTTAAACTGCGGAAAATCAATAATATTAACTTCACAGAGCGCCTCTTCTTTGTGAGTAAGCACAGGAATTGCGCGCTCAATATTTTTGTTGTCCATTGTAAAATCAAAATTGACAAGATAATACTCCGCCGTGTGATTATCAGGTATGCAATAGGATATCATAGGCGGTATAATAAACAAATCGCCCGTTTTGGCACTATGTGTAATTCCGTTGATTTTAATCTTCGCTTCGCCCTTTACAAAGTAGAACATTCTTGCGTCACGTGCGAATAAATTTTTGTTCATTGATATAAGGCTTGTTCTGTAGCCCGCAAAGCGCACAAACGGATTAATCTGATAAGAATAAATCTGCACGTTTATTCCCCTCCGATAATGATTTATAATATTTAAAAAGCTTCCAGGTCGCTGATTGTGCGAATGATGGGCGAGGCATTTTGTGACCAGACAAATATTTTGTATGATTTATTATCGGTTATGTCGGGTTTGCTTAACGTAATTTCGGTTTTTGAGGATGATGAATTATATGATGTTATAAATGCATTGCAAATATTTTTGTTTTCATCAAAAATTGTCGTAATAACCTTGACGGACGGCACGCTCTTTCCTGTTTTTGGGGTGATTTTAAGCGTTACTCTCTCTGCGCCGCCGTAAATTTTTTCTATGCGGATATCTTCATCAAACGCACCGAGCGCCTCAACGCCGTTTTCGTACTGATATCCTATGGTTCTGAGGTGCAGAGGGCTTGAATAGTCTGTTCCCCAGATTGCCATACTCTCGTTTGAATATTTATATGTTATATAGTTTAAAGAGTCAATGCTGAATTTATAACCCGAGCTTATGCTGCCGTTTGCGCCTGCAAGAAACAGCTCGCCGTTCTGACCGATTGTGCCGGTGTCGCTGTTTGTTATGTCAACAAGATAATTTTTGCCGTCCTCCATTGTAACGATGTTCCACATATGGTTTCCTGCGCCCGTTCCGCTGTTTGTTACGCCTGTGACGGTACAGCATTTTACATTGCCGCTAAATTTCGATAAATCGGCAAGGTATTGAAACGCTTTGGAATACCCTTCGCACACGACATTTGTTTCGTCGTTGCCGTCAAAAACATATATAATCTGCCACGGGTCGCCGTATGAAACGTTTTGCGAAGAGTCGGCGGCTGATGAATTGTACGAGGTAAGAGCACAGATAACATCTCTGTACGCTTTTAGTTTTTGATAATCGGGGAGGGTTTTGTATTTTTCAACAATTTTTTTTGCATTTTCAGACGCTGTAAGCGTTGCACCGGTTTTCGCTGTATCTACAGTCGGCGAATTGGAATCGTAGACTTCCGGCATATAGTCGTTTGCAACGTTAAAATAAAAATACAGCGGAGCCACCGAAAAGGTTTTGCCGCCTATTAAACTGATATTGCCGCTTGTGCCCATTCCTTTGGTTTTGTCAAACCAATAAAGCTCGTAAGGAGAATCGTATATAAGAGAAAACATAACTCTGCCCGAGTCAAAACTTTCGCAAACCTTGTCAAAAGCCGCATTTGCAACACGGTTAGCAAACTCATTATCTGTTTCTCCATTGTTTTTTTCAAGTCCCAGTTCCGCGGCGGTGTAATCTGTTGTAATTCCCATACCGTTAAGCGCTGCTTTATCAATTGAAAATACCGTTGATTCAAGCCTGCCGTTTGCAACATCCGTAATTTTTTCTTTTAAAATATCATAAATTTCTTTTTCAGCGCCGGTCAAAAGCTTTCCTGCCTCATCTGACGACGGTTCTATGCCGTTTTCGTCCTGCGGATAGAGCGTTTTTTGGACATATCCCTTAAAAAGATTGTCGTTGTCGGGCAAAGATGTGTCCGAAAAGGTTATGTTTTTACCCGATACAGAAGCTGCGGTATAATCCTTAGCATAAGCGCAGGTCATAAACGCCGCAAAACACAGCGCCAAAACAAAAAGCGCTGCCGCCGTCTTTCTCAGAAGAGTGGTTTTCTTACTTGCAATACTGAATTTCATATAAAAATCCTCCTAAAAATAATACACATATATTATAGTATGAAAAGCAAAAATTAGCAAGCTTTTTTGAAAGTATTTTAAGCTTTCGACAACAAAAAACAGCCGGACATCATTTGTGCTTTTGATATCCGGCTGCTTTTATTTTATTCGTTCACAAGTTTTGCAATATATTTAAGATGATTTGTGTAATTTTCTTTTTCCTTTTCGTTTTTATACCACTTTTCCATAGGAGTGCGCACGGTAAGATAAATTTCCTCGCCGTCGGGCGATTTGATATCGGAAAAAGCCTTAATACTGCTTAAAGGGATTTTCACAGCGTCACCGTCGTTTTTGTGATTGATTTCAACGCCGAAGTCGTCAAAAACCTTGTATGACGCAACACATCCGCCGTTTTCGTATATGGGATAAAGCTTATCGTCGCAAAACTGCAAAATTGCGTCGCCTGCGGCAAGTTCAACGTTGATTTTTGTAAGCACAGCCTGCGAATACTGAATATCAGAGCCGCTGCTTTCTGCATCATATGCAAGTCTTGTTATTTCCGCAAGCCTTTTATTGTCGCCGTTATAGTCCTCAAGAGCGTTGTTTACAGCTTCATCAAACTTTTTGCCGTCATCCTCCGAAAGGGATATGCGTGTTGTAAAAATAACGTTTATATCTGCCTTCGGAGTGAAGAAAATTGTCTTAACCAACGATACGACAAGTATTATTCCAATGACAGCCCCGAGCGCAGGATATCGGTAATAATCCCACAAAAACTGCATTTTCTGACCCTTAGGCACTTCTTTAAGCTTTATCATATGGTCTGCCATAACAATCTCCAATCCGCTAAAAAACTAAATCCACCACATATCGCCCTTTGACTCATAAATCAAAACTTCTTTAAGAAAGTTCATAGCCTTTATAAGACCCTCGTCGGGAGTCATAAGGCTGTCCTCGTGTTCAATGCTGATAACGCCGTCATAGCCGCAAAGCCTGAGTGTACTTATCATATCTTTCCAGTAGGAGTAATCGTTGCCGTAGCCTACAGAGCGGAATATCCACGAACGGTTGATTTCGTCGGCATAAGACTGTGTATCGAGAACACCGTTTGTTTTTGAGTTAATCGGGTCGATTTTTGTATCCTTTGCATGGAAATGATAAATAGCTCCTTTCAATGCCCTTATGGCATAAACCGGGTCAATTCCCTGCCAGATTAGATGGCTCGGGTCAAAGTTTGCACCGATAATATCGCCTACGGCGCTGCGCAGTTTTAAGAGCGTTGAGGGGTTATATACGCAAAAACCGGGATGCATTTCAAACGCAATTTTTTCTATTCCGTATTGCTTTGCATATTCTGCCGCCTTTTTCCAATAGGGAATAAGCACTTCATCCCACTGATATTTCAAAATATCCGAAAAGTCGTTGGGCCACGGGCAAGTTACCCAGTTCGGAGTTTTGTCCTCACTGCTTCCGCCGGGACAGCCCGAGAAAGTAACAATAGTATGTACGTTTGCCTTTTTTGCAAGCTGACAGGTTTTTTCAAAATCGGAATGAAATTTTGCAGCAACCTCTTTGTCGGGATGTATAGGATTTCCGTGACAACTGAATGCGGCAATTTCGATATCATATTTTTTAATAAGCTCAAGCGTATCGGAAAGCTTTTTGTCATCATTTAAAAGCACATCCGGGTTTATGTGCGCAGTTCCGGGAAAGCCGCCCGTGCCAAGCTCGATTGCCTGACCGCCGTGCTCCTTTAAAAATTTAAGAGCTTCTTCCAATGTTCTGTTGTTAAAAACAGGCGAAAATACACCAAGTTTCATAAAAATCTCCATTCCGCCGCCATACGCCGGCAATTAGTATTGGTTTAAATTTCTCTTATCCGTATGGCAAGGAATGATAAGAGATTTTTACGCCCATGTGCGTTTTTTGCGGCAGCAAAAAAA
>CAKSTL010000018.1 GCA_934500875.1 uncultured Clostridia bacterium
TAATCCTGTCGGATTGCCGAGTATTTTAACGCAGCGAAAGCGGAAATCCGCCTCTCAAAATCGGAGTTCGGATTACTATCTTTCGGCTAGCCGAAAGAAAGCAATCCGAATCCGCCCCGAAAGGCATAATTTCGGCTAAGGTTTTGTTCATAATTAAAGGGAAGCTTTAGCCGCTTCTCAATAAGAAAGCATTGGTTTTGAAAGCAATGTTGTCTTAATTGAGGAATGGCTTTTCAGCTCCCCTTTAATATAATATATTTTATTTGTATTTTCAATATATTTTTTTGCTTTTTTTAACTTTTGTATCAAAATATGACTTTTTGTAAGTATTTCTGATTATTTTAAAAAATTTATTTTTCTTCCGCAGCCCTTTTTGCCGCCGTAAATGTGTTTTTCATAAGCATTGCAATCGTCATGGGGCCCACGCCACCCGGAACGGGGGTGATGTATGACGCAACATCTTTTACCGAGTCAAAATCAACGTCGCCGGCAAGCTTTTTGTTTTCAAGCCTGTTCATTCCGACGTCGATTACAACGGCGCCTTTTTTAACGTAATCGGCGGTAACCATTTTTGCCCTGCCCACTGCGGCAATCAAAACGTCTGCATTTTTGGTTATTTCTTTAAGGTTTTTCGTTTTGGAATGGCATATGGTAACCGTTGCGTTTTTGTGCAGAAGAAGCATTGCCTGCGGTTTTCCCACAATGTTGCTTCTGCCGATTACAACGCAGTTTTTGCCGGTAAGGTCGATATTTGCTTCGTTTAAAAGCTCCATTACGCCTGCGGGTGTGCAGGGAAGAAAATCAAAATTGCCAATCATAATTTTGCCGACGTTTACGGGGTGAAAAGCGTCAACGTCTTTTTTGGGGCTTATTGCGTTTATGATTTTTTCTTCATCTATATGGCCGGGAAGCGGAAGCTGAACCAAAATTCCGTGAATTTTACCGTCGCCGTTAAGCTTTTCCACAAGGCTTAAAAGCTCGCTTTCGGTTGTATCCTTTGGAAGAGCGTGTTCTTCGGAATAGTATCCGATTTCTTCGCACGCCTTCTTTTTTGAATTTACGTATACTCTTGAGGCAGGGTCGTCGCCGACTATCACAACCGCAAGACCCGGTCTTATGCCGTATTTTTCAAAAAATGCCTTTGTTTCTTCTTTAAGAGCGTCCTTTACCTTTTGAGAAACTTTTTTTCCGTCCAGTATTTCTGCCATTTTTTTCTCCCTTCTTATTTGAAAAAGTTTTGTTTTTGTTTGAAAAACGGTTTGCGCCATCGCTTTGAGTGCGCTTATCCAAAGGCTTCGGCGGTCTTATAAGACAGCCTTTGCCGTAGCCTATCAAATCTTCTCTGTGCGCCGTCCGAAGCGCTTTTAACACAAGAGGATAGTTTTCTTTTTTTGTAAACTGCAAAAGAGCACGCTGCATTTGCTTTTCTTCAAAGCTTTTCGGAACGTATACCTCTTTTAACGTAAACGGGTCAAGCCCGGTGTAGAACATACAGGTTGAAATTGTAAACGGTGTGGGATAAAAATCCTGCACCTGCTCGGGGTGAAGATTATGCGCTTTTATATACTGCGCAAGCTCGATTGCGTCATTTAACGTGCTTCCCGGGTGGCTTGACATAAGATACGGCACAAGATACTGCTCTTTACCGATTTTTTTGTTTATTTCATAAAATTTATTCGCAAATTTATCATAGACGCTGCGGCCCGGTTTTCCCATTTTCGACAGCACATTATCGCTGATATGCTCGGGCGCAACCTTAAGCTGACCGCTTATGTGATTTTTTGCAAGGTAGTAAAAAAATTCTTCGTTTTTATCGTAAATAAGGTAATCGTAGCGTATGCCCGAGCGTATGAAAACCTTTTTGATTTTCGGAATTTCACGGATTTTCTGCAAAAGGCGCATATATCTTTTGTGGTCGATTTCAAGATTTTTGCACGGCTCGGGATAAAGACATCTTTTGTTTTTGCAAACTCCTTTTGTAAGCTGTTTTTTGCAGGCGGGACCGTAAAAGTTTGCTGTAGGGCCGCCCACGTCGTGAATATATCCTTTAAAATCAGGCTCGTGCGTAAGACTTTCCGCTTCACGAAGAACGCTTTTTTCGCTTCGGCACGTAACAATCCGCCCCTGATGAAAGGTGAGTGCGCAGAAATTGCATCCGCCGTAGCATCCTCTTGTGTTGGTTATTGAAAATTTAACCTCGTTTATTGCAGGCACTCCGCCGTCCTTTTCGTAAACGGGGTGGTAGGTGCGCATATACGGAAGGGAATACACCCTATCAAGCTCGCTTGTCGAAAGCGGCGCCATGGGCTTATTCTGCACAAGGTATTTTCCCTGGCATTTCTGCACAATTCTGCGCCCTCTTACGGGGTCCTGTTCATAATACTGCACTGCCGTTGCCTCGGCATACCTGACCTTATCTGCCGAAACCTCTTCAAAAGACGGAACTTCAACATAGTTTTCAAGATTGTCAATGTTTTTGCGGATGTATACGCAGCCGTCAATATCGGTTTCGGAAATTTCTTTCCCGTCCTTTAGTGCATGCGCCAGCTCGGATATGATTTTTTCGCCCATTCCGTATGTGAGAACGTCTGCACGGCTGTCAAAAATAATGGAACGGCGCACCTTGTTATCCCAATAGTCGTAATGCGCAAAACGCCTGAGGCTTGCCTCCACACCGCCGATAATGATTTTTGCATCAGGATACGCCTCACGTATGCGGTTGCAATAGACGATTGTCGCTCTGTCGGGACGTTTGAACGCTTCACCGCCGGGCGAATAAAGGTCGGTATGGCGGATTTTTTTGTTGACGGTATAGTGATTTACCATAGAATCGATATTTCCTGCCGACACCAAAAAAGCATACCTCGGCTCGCCTAATTTTTTAAATTCGTCGCAACTGTGCCAATCGGGCTGGGCAATTATTCCGACGCTGAAGCCCTCGCTTTCAAGCACCCGTGTTATAATTGCATGCCCGAAGCTCGGGTGGTCAACATATGCGTCGCCGCTGATATACACAAAATCAAGACGGTCGATTTTGCGCTTTTTCATATCCTCTTTGGATATTGGTAAAAATTCTTTTTTCATATTTTAATTCCAAATCAGTTTTCAAGCTTGTTGCTTACAAGCATTTCGTTGTATTCTTCTCTTGTTATGAGCGCCTGCCTCGGCTTGTTGCCGTCAAGACCCGATATAATTCCTCTTGCCTCCATCTGGTCGATTATGCTTCCTGCACGGTTATAGCCTATACGAAAGCTTCTTTGCAGCTGCGATGTGGAAATCTGTCCACGCTCTATTACAAGCTCTATCGCTTTGGGCAAAAGTTCGTCATTATCGCCCGGGTCGTCGCCGTCGGGATTGTAAACCTCTTCGGCGTTAAGGCGTTCTATAACGTCCTCTTTGTATTGCGGAGTGCAGTTTTTGCTTACTGCCGCAACAACCGCTTCAACCTCTTTATCCGAAACGAACGAACACTGAAGCCTTGTGGGCGAGGACGCTCCCACGGGCATATAGAGCATATCGCCTCTGCCGATAAGCTTTTCTGCGCCCGACATATCGAGGATTGTTCGTGAGTCTATCTGGCTGGATACCATAAACGAAATTCTTGACGGAATATTTGCCTTGATTGTACCCGTAATTACGTTTACCGACGGACGCTGTGTTGCTATTACAAGGTGCATACCTGCGGCACGTGCCATTTGCGCAAGACGGCAGATATATGTTTCGACGTCTGCGGGCGCAACCATCATAAGGTCGGCAAGCTCGTCGATTATTATTACCATTTGCGGCATTTTAAGCTCGGGTGTTTCGTTAAGCTCCATAAGCTCGTTATAGCCGTTTATGTCACGGACGTTGTTGTCGGCAAATTTTGAATACCGCTCCGTCATTTCCGAAACCGCCCAGTTAAGCGCACCTGCCGCCTTTTTTGCGTCGGTTACAACCGGAATTAAAAGGTGCGGCGCACCGTTATACACGCCAAGCTCAACAACCTTCGGGTCAATCATAACAAGCTTTACCTCGTTCGGGTCGGCTTTGTAGAGTATGCTCATAACAAGTGTGTTTATGCACACGCTCTTACCTGCGCCGGTTGCGCCTGCGATAAGAAGGTGGGGCATTTTTGCGATATCTATGATTATCGGATTTCCGCCGATATCTTTTCCGAGCGCTACCGAGAGCTTGGATTTTGCGTTTTTAAATTCGCTGCTTTCCAAAACCTCACGAAGGGTTACTATATTTGTAACCTTGTTTGCAAGCTCTATTCCGACAGCCGATTTTCCGGGTATCGGCGCCTCTATACGCACGCTTTTTGCGGCGAGGTTTAAGGCGATATCTTTTGAAAGACCCACTATTTTGCTGACCTTCACCCCTGCGTCGGGGGTAAGCTCATAACGTGTTACGGTGGGGCCCATACTGATTTCCACAACCTTTGCGCTTACGCCGAAGCTTTTTAAGGTGTCCACAAGTTTTTTTGAATTTCTTTTTAATTCGTCCTCAATATCGTGGGTGTTTTTGTTTGCCTTCGGCGGTGTAAGAAGCTCGGGGGACGGATATTCATATTCTATAATTTCGTTTGCTTTGCCGTTTGCCTCATTTAATTCTTCAACAATTTTTGTATCCGGCTTGTTTTCGTCCTTGGCATTTTCTTTTTCATCAGTCTGATTATCAGGTTTATCAGCCGTATTTTTTTTGCCGCCGTCTTTTTTGTCCAAAAGCTCGGCAAAGCCCGTCTGACCTTTATTGTAAAGCTTTATTTCGGGCTCTTTGTAATCTTCGTCAGGCAAGCTGTTTTCGGCGTCGTTTTTAGCATCGGCGCTGTCTTTAACCGCTTCTTTTTTCGGCGCCGCATTGTTTGCGCTGTCATTGTCGCCGAAAATGTCAATTTCTTTTATCTTTTTCTTTTGAACGGGACGGTTTTCATACCTGTACTGCTCATCCGCACTGTTGCCGTCTGCTGCCTTTTGAGCGCTTTTCTTCTTTATAAAGAGCGTAAAATTATTGAGCGCTTTAAAGAACGAAACGTCAAACACGCAGATTGAAAAAATGAGTATCATTGAAATAAAGAAAATGTCCGACCCGAGGTAATTGAACATACTTATTACTGGACGTGCGACTATTTCGCCGATTACACCCGAACCTCTCATATATGCGTTTTCGCTGGTTGAATAGTAAAGATAATACTTTTTCCAGTAATCCGCAAGCGTTTTGTGTTCAAGCCTGTATTCCCAGCCTTCAACGCCCGAAAGAACGTGTATAAGACCTGCAAACAGAAAGAACATTATTGCGCACATAAGGTATTTTGACTTAAGCTGTTTATAATTTTTATGTATCATTGAGTGGATTAACAGAAAAAGCGCATAAGGGGGCAGAAAATATATGCTTGTTCCGAACATTCCCTGCAAAAATTTTACCGTTGCCGCACCTGCGGGGCCGCCGTTGTTAAAATAAAGGCTTAATATCAGCCAAAGCGATACTGCAATTGCAATTATTGCGATTATTTCATAAAGGTGCGAATTTTTGACGGGCATTTTTTTTGCGTTTTTGCCTGCCGTTTCAGCCTTTATGCCCACTTTTTTTGCACCATTTGTTTTCTTTTGCTGTGCCATTTTGCTTTTCATAACCTTTCGTAAAAATTTTTATGCCTTGTTTTCTTTTGTCTGCACGCTGCGAACACCGTTTTTATCCTGTCTGCGCAGAAGATTGTCGATAAACTCGTCGTTTGAACGGGTTTTTACAAGGCTTGATATGATTTTTTCCGCAACGTCCTGATTCTGGTCTTTGCTCATAATGCGCCTTAAGTGCCATACTGCGTCCTTTTGACGGGGCGAGAGAAGAAGTTCTTCTTTTCTTGTACCCGATTTGTAAATATCTATTGCGGGGAAAATGCGTTTTTCCGAAAGTTTTCTGTCAAGGTGGATTTCCATATTTCCCGTGCCTTTGAATTCCTCAAAAATAACGTCGTCCATTCTGCTGCCCGTTTCAACAAGAGCGGTGGCAAGAATTGTAAGCGAGCCGCCGTTTTCTATGTTTCGTGCAGCGCCGAAAAAGCGTTTCGGCTTATGCAGCGCTCCGGGGTCAATGCCGCCCGAAAGCGTTCTTCCCGTGGGCGGAATGGTAAGGTTATACGCTCTTGCAAGCCTTGTTAAGCTGTCAAGAAGAACAACAACGTCTTTTTTGTGCTCAACAAGCCTCATTGCACGCTCCAGGGTCATTTCTGCCACTTTTATATGATGTTCGGGAAGCTCGTCGAAGGTTGAAAAAATAACGTCGCCGTTTATGGAACGCTTCATATCCGTAACCTCTTCGGGGCGCTCGTCAATGAGCAGCACAATAAGCTTTATATCGGGATAATTTTCCGAAATGCTGTTTGCAATCGATTTTAAAAGCGTTGTTTTTCCTGCCTTCGGGGGAGATACAATTATTCCCCTCTGACCCTTTCCGATAGGCGCAATAAGGTCTATGAGGCGCACCGAAAAGTCGCACTTTTCCCTCTCGAGCGTAAGCCTTTCGTTGGGGTATATCGGTATCAGCGAATCAAACGGTTTGCGCCTTATTGCGATATCGGGCGAGTCGCCGTTTACTTCTTTTACGTATATTATTGCGCCGAAACGCTCTCCTTCGTTCGGCAGACGCATAACGCCGAAAATCTGGTCGCCGGTTTTTAAATTGAACCGCCTTATCTGCACGGGCGATACATATATATCGTCCGAGCCGGAAAGAAAATTATCGCATCTTAAAAATCCGAACCCGTCCGCAAGCACCTCAAGAACGCCGGTAACGTCACGTGTATTGTTCTTTTTGTGCTCGTTTGCCTTTTCGCCATCGTTTTTGTTTTCGGTATTTGTTTCGGGGGTGAGTTTGACGGATTTTTTAGAATTCTGAATATTTTCGGATAGGTTGGTTGAATGAACTTGATTTTCTTTTTTATCTTCTGATATTTTATTTTCTGCTGTGATGTTTTCTTTTACAGTATTCTCTTTTACAGTGTTTTCCTTTGCAATGCTTTCTTCTGTGCTGCTCTCTTTTATACTGGTTTCTTTTGCAATGTTTTCTTTTGTATTCGGTTTATTCTCTGCCTTTTTTACAGCGACCCTTTTTTGCTTTGCGTCCTTTTCGGGCTTTGCGTCCGCTTTAAAATTTGCTATTTTTTCCAAAAGCTCGCTTTTTTTCAGCTTAGAGATGTTTTTAATTCCCATCTCTTTTGCTTTTATCCGCAAATCGGGCAAGGTGAGGGTTAACAAATCTTCCATTTATTTCCTCCAATTTATAAAAATTACATATTAATCCAGTCTATAATACTAATTATACACCAAACTTTTGAAAAATTCAAACATATTTTAAAAATAATTGAAAAAATGTTAGTAATTTTGAAAAAAATGTAGTATAATAAAAAATGCATATGAGAAGTTTTGGAAAAAAGAGGGTGAAATTGTGAAAAAACAGTCGGTTATTGTGCGTGCCGCAAAGAGTTTTTTGGACGACGACGTTCCCTCAATGGCAGCGCAGCTTGCATTTTATATTAATACGGCGTTTTTTCCGTTTATCATTTTTTTGTTTATCATAATTTCGGCAACGCCGCTTTTGGACGAATCGGCATTGTATGACCTTATAGCGTTTTTGCCCAATCAGACCGCAACCATTGTGCTCGACGGCTTAAGGCAGGTGACGGCAAGCAGAACTCTTGCGGTTATAACGGGTGTTGTGTCGATATGGTCAATGTCAAACGCCGTTGCGACGGTATCGCGTGCGCTTAACAAATTTTACGACGTCAAAGAAAAAAGAAACATATTATATGTAAGATTTTTGGGAATAATTTTTGCGCTGCTTATACTTGTTACGATTATTCTTAATTTTGTGCTTTTGGTAGGCGGCTCGCTTATAGGAACGGTTATGATAAAATATCTGCCGAAATACTATGCGCTGTGGCATATTTTAAGATTTTTGGTGCCGTTTGTGCTTATGATTGTGCTTTTTGCGTCAATGTATAAGGTTATGCCGTGCGTAAATCTTACATTTAAAGAAGCGCTCGGCGGTGCGTTTTTTACCTCGTGTTTGTGGATTGCGTTTTCTTCGGTTTTTTCGTACTATGTAAACAACTTTGCAAGCTACGACATAATATACGGAAGTATTGCCGGTATTGTGGTGCTTTTTACGTGGATTTTTGTTACGGCATACATAATTTTAATCGGCGGTGAGGTAAATTCGTTTCTGGCGGGACATTTCAGCAAAAGAAAAAGGGAGTTTTAGATTATGGAAATATATATGGACAACAGTGCGACAACTTTGCCGTATGACGAGGTGTGCGATACGGTTTTTGAAACTATGAAGAAATTTTATGCAAATCCGTCGTCGCTGCACAACCTCGGAAAGTATGCCGAGGACGAGATGGAAAGGGCGAGAAGTTTTATTGCGAAGATGATAAACGCTTCGGCGGAGGAAATATATTTTACGGGCGGCGGCACCGAGAGCGACAACATTGCCATGATCGGCTATGCTTTAAAAAACCGCAGAAGGGGAAACAAAATTGTTACCACAAAGGCGGAGCATCCTGCAGTTCTGGAATGCTGCAGACATCTTGAGGAGGTTGGGTTCAACGTAGTTTATACAGACCTTCTTGAAAACGGAGAGGTTGATATGGTATCGCTTATAAACGAGGTTGACTCCGACACGGTTCTGGTCAGTGTTATGCACGTCAACAACGAAACAGGGGCGATTATGCCTGTTGAAAAAATTGGCCGTGCGGTAAAAGAAAAAAATCCGAAATGTGCGTTTTTTACCGACGCTGTGCAGAGCTTCGGCAAGCTTAAAATCGACGTTGAAAAGATGAAAATCGATATGCTGTCTGCCTCGGCGCATAAAATCGGCGGTCCGAACGGCGTCGGGTTTATATATATAAGGAAGAAAACTTTAGTCAAAAGCCCTGTTTTCGGCGGAGGACAAGAGAAGGGAATACGCTCGGGAACGCACAATGTTGCGGGAATTATGGGATTTTTGAAGGCTTGCGAGATAAAGCAGAAATCTATGCAGAGCGACCGTGAAAAAGTTTGTGCCGTGAGAAAAATTATTGAAAACTGCGTAAAAAATCTTGCGCACACACGCATAAATTCTCCCGAAAACGGGCTGGAATATATACTTAACGTATCCTTTACGGGGCTTAAATCCGAGGTTGTTCTGCACGTTCTTGAGGCAAACGGAATTTTTGTTTCGTCCGGCAGCGCCTGCTCGTCACGAAAGGTGCGCACAAGTTACGTTCTTGATGCTATGGGCATTGACAAAAAAAGCGCCGAGGGTGCAATAAGATTCAGTTTTTCGCAAAATAACAGCACTGAGGACGCACAATATGTCAAAAATGTGCTTGAGCGTGAAATTCCCGTTTTGCAGAAAACCGTAAATTTGAAATGATATGAAACGATTAAGTTTGGAATGACTGATATACAAGGAAGGAAAATTTTCATGAACAGTATTATTATGTGCCGATACGGCGAAATTATTTTGAAAGGACTTAACCGCCCGCGTTTTGAGAGCGCTTTGGTAAAAAATATACGTCACGCAATAGAGAATTTGGGAAAAGTTGAGATTACTCGTGCACAGGCGATTACTTACATTGAGCCGTTTGAGGGCGAGGAGCAGACGGCGGCGATTATTGACAGGTTAAAATGCGTGTTCGGCATTGTATCGGTTACGGTTGCGAAAAAGTGCGAAAAAAATCTTGATGCCGTTAAAGCTGAAATTTTAAGGTCATTTTCGGACGAAATTTCTTCGGCAAAGACTTTTAAGGTCAACGCAAAGCGTGCAGATAAGAAATTTCCGTACAAATCGCCCGAAATCTGCGACGAAATCGGCGGTTTCATACTGGATAATTTCCCGGATATCACAGTTGACGTAAACAATCCCGCCCTTACCGTTACGGTTGAAATAAGGGATACCCACGCATTTGTGCACACCGGTAAAATAAAGTGCCCCGGCGGTATGCCCGTCGGTACAAACGGAAAGGCGGCGCTGCTTTTGTCGGGCGGCATTGACAGCCCTGTTGCCGGATATATGATTGCAAAGCGCGGCGTAAAGCTTGAGGCGGTGCATTTTTTCAGCTATCCTTACACGGGCGAGAGGGCGAAGGACAAGGTTTTGAAGCTTGCCTCGATTGTTGCGAAATACAACGGCGAAATGAAGGTACATATTGTGCCGTTTACAGAAATTCAGCTTGAAATAAGAGAAAAATGTCCCGAAGAGCATCTTACGCTTGTGATGCGCAGATTTATGATGCAGATTGCGGAAAAAATTGCGCAGAAATCGCACTGCCAGGCGCTTGTCACCGGTGAGAGCATAGGGCAGGTGGCAAGTCAGACAATCGGTGCGCTCGGCGTTACGAACGAGAGCATTGACACGGTTGTTTTCCGTCCGCTTATCGGGATGGACAAGGAGGAAATCGTTGAAATTTCACGCAAAATCGGCGCTTTTGAAACGTCAATTCTTCCGTATGAGGATTGCTGCACGGTGTTTACGCCAAGACATCCGAGCACAAAGCCGGTTCTTGAAAAAATCAAAAATTCGCAGGCAAAGCTTGACGCAGAGAGGCTTATAGACGAGGCTGTCGCAGGGGTTGAAACGGTTCTGGTCAAGTATGAGGGGTAGAATATGGAAGGAAAAATTTTAAGGAATACGGCAAGCGATTTATGCAGCGAAAACACGCTTGATGAAAAGACGCTTGAAAATGAAATCTTTTCGGCAGCAAGCAAGGTTGTAAGCCTTCTTGCGCAGAAGAAGATGACCGTTACCACTGCCGAAAGCTGCACCGGCGGTATGATTGGCGCTGCAATTACCGAAATCCCCGGTGTGTCGGAGTTTTATCGGGAGGGGGTCATCACCTACAGCAACGAAGCCAAGATGAAATTTCTCGGCGTAAGGGGTGAAACGCTTGAAAAATTCGGCGCCGTAAGCAGCAGAACGGCTGTTGAGATGGCATGCGGCGCAGCAAAGAGCGCACAGAGCGATATTGCCGTTGCCGTGACGGGGATTGCAGGTCCCGGCGGCGACACACGTGAAAAATGCGTCGGACTTGTGTATATTTGTGTAAAATTTGGGGACAATCATAGGGTAGAGAAACACATTTTTGACGGCAGCCGCCGTATTGTAAGGCTAAAATCCACACTTTGCGCACTTAACATTGTAAAAAAGGTGCTGAAATAAAAAAATATGCAAAAAGGTGTTGACAAAAGGGCAGAAGATGTGGTATATTAGTAAAGCACCTTTGATGAGGGTCAATGAAAAATTTTCATATAATCTTTAAGAAT
>CAKSTL010000019.1 GCA_934500875.1 uncultured Clostridia bacterium
TCGAGCTTTTTTAACGCAGAAATTCGCAAAAAAGATGTTTGTCAGGGCAATGTTTCCTTGTCGGGCTGTGGCTTATGCGGTACGCTTTTTGTATTTTCTGTGCGATGTGCCTGTGCAATACGCTATTTTAGTGTTTTTTGTGCGATATGTCCTTTGTTTTTTACGGCACGTTCTTTTGCATTACTGTTTTTCGATAACTTTTTTAAATCTTTCAAACGCTTCGTCCCACTCTTTTGTGTGATTGGGTTTATAGGATTTTAACGGGAACGAATTTGCGATAATTTTTCTTGCCTCGGCAATATCTTTAATCTCGCCGGCGCTTATAAGGCACATTGCAATATTTCCGAGTGCCGTTGCCTCAACGGGTCCTGCGTCAACGTCAATATTGCAGGCGTCGGATGTCATTGCGCAAAGGAACGGGTCTTTTGTGCCGCCGCCGACAATGTTGATTTTTTCAAACTTTTTGCCCGAAATATCTTCAAGATTAATAAGAGCAAGCCTGTATTTGAGCGCAAGGCTTTCGTATATGCACCTTACCGTTTCGCCTATGGTTTCGGGAGCACGCTGACCTGTTTTTTTGCAGTATTCCACAATGCGTCCGGGAATGTCTCCGGGTTTTCCGAATTCGGGATAATCGGGGTCGATAAAGCATTTGAACGGCTCGGATTCTCTTGCCTGAGCCTCAAGGTCGGCAAAAGTTAAGTCCTTGCCCTCTTTTTTATATGTCCTGCGTGATTCCTGAATAAGCCACAGACCCATAATATTTGTAAGAAATCTTATTTTTCCTCCGCAGCCGCCCTCGTTTGTATAGGACGAAAGATATCCTTTTTCGGTTATGTTCGGCTCGTCAAGCTCTGTTCCGAAAAGCGACCACGTTCCGCAGCTTATATACACAAAATCTTTTTTGTCGGACGGCACTGATACCACTGCCGAGGCTGTATCGTGCGAGCCTACGGCGATAACGTCCGCTTTTTTTACTTTAAGCTCTTCGCAAACCTTATCGGAGAGCTGACCTATTTTTTTGCCCGGCATAATTATATCGCAAAAAATATCGGTGTTAATTCCGAATTTTTCAAGAAGGTCAAAATCCCAGTTTTTTGTGTACGGATTAAGCATTTGCGACGTTGAGGCGATGGTATATTCGTTTTTTGCAACCCCGGTTAAAAAGTAGTTTAAAAGGTCGGGCATAAACAAAAATGTTTTTGCGTTTTCAAGAATGTGATTTTTGTGGTTTTTTTCGTATACAAGCTGAAAAAGCGTGTTAAAATCAAGAATTTGTATGCCTGTTTTTTTGTATATTTCCTTGATGTCCATTACCTCGGACGCTTCTTTTCTGCCTGTTGCGTTGCGCACATCACGGTAGTGAACGGGGTTTGTCAAAAGTGCGCCGTCGCTGTCCAAAAGGGCATAGTCAACACCCCAGGTGTCTATGCCTATAAGGTCAAAGCCGCCGTCGTTGTTTGCCTTTACTATTGCCTGTTTTATTTCGTCAAGAAGGTGCAAAACATCCCAGAGAAAATCGTTTCCTGCCCATACGCCGTTATTTTGAAAACGGTGAATTTCTTTAAGATTGATTTTGCCGTCCTCGATTTTTGCAATTATTCCTCTGCCGCTGGACGCACCAAGGTCTATTGCGAGTACTTTTTTCATATTAAAACTCATCCTTTCGTAATTTATAAAATCCCCTTTTTTTGAGTACATTTTGAGTATTTTGTGCATTTTACGCAGTCTTTGCCGCAGCTTTTCCTTTGGCGGAAAAGATAAATCAAAATTGCGGCAATTGCCGAAATCAGCACAATTCCGACTGCGATTTGCGGTATTTTCGGAGAAAAATTTCTGCCGAAGCCCATAAGCCTTCCTGCGTTGTATACGCAAAATGCACATACATATGCAAATGCGGTTTGATAAAGCATCATACACACCGCTTTGAGAGTGCTGTTAAATTCACGCCTTATTTCCGCCATTGCCGCAGCGCACGGCATATAAAGAAGCGTGAAAATCAAAAACGAAAATGCCGCAAGGGGCGTTGCAAATACGGAAGAAAGTCCTGCACTGCCGCCTAAAAGCTTAAGCGTGCTTACCACCGTTTCTTTTGCGGTAAGACCCGTTACAAGTGCGGCGGCGGCTCTCCAGTCGCCGAATCCGAGCGGATAAAAAACGGGTGCGGCAATGCTTCCGAGTTTTGAGAGAATACTCTGCGACGCATCATTTACCATATTAAAATGTATATCAAAATTTTGCAGAATCCATATAATTACGGACGCAAGAAATATTATTGTAAACGCTTTTGCGATAAAATCCTTCGCTTTTTCCCACATATGCAGACAAACGCTTTTAAATGACGGAAAACGGTATGCCGGAAGCTCCATTACAAACGGCACGGGCTTGCCTTTAAAGTGTACTTTCTTTAAAAAAAGGCACGATAAAATTCCTGCAAATATACCGAATATATACAAAAATGTCATAACCGCCGCACGGTGCGATTTGAAAAACACCGACACAAAAACCGAGTAAATCGGCAGTTTTGCGCTGCACGACATAAACGGCACCATAAGAATTGTCATTTTTCTGTCACGCTCGCTTGCAAGTGTGCGTGTTGCCATAATTGCCGGAACAGAACAGCCGAAGCCTATTATCAGCGGTACAAATGAACGCCCCGAGAGCCCGATTTTATAAAGAACCTTGTCCATTACAAACGCAACACGTGCCATATATCCCGAATCTTCAAGGATTGACAAAAACAAAAACAGTATTACTATTGTCGGCAGAAACATAAGAACGCTTCCGACTCCGGAAAATATGCCGTCAATGATGAGGGAGCGGAGCGCAGTGTTTACATTGGCGGAGCGAAGCGCACTGTCCGCTGCTGCGGTAACAAGGTTTATAACGTATTCAAAGCCGCCGCTCAGAAATGTTCCCGCAACGCCGAAGGTGATGTAAAAAATAAGCGCCATTACACCCGCAAAAATCGGAAACGCAAAATATTTGTTTGTAAGAACGGCATCGATTTTTACGCTGCGTGCCTGTTCTTTTGTCTGTTTCGGCTTTACAACCGCCTTTTTGCACAGTGCGGTGATAAAATCGTAGCGCATATCGGCAAGAGCCGCTTCACGGTCGGTTTTAAGGCTTGTTTCCATTTCGCACACGGTTTTATTTAATATATCAAGCTCGTTTTGGTTTAATTTGAGCAGTTTTATCATAGGTTCGTCGCCCTCAATAAGCTTTGTTGCGGCAAATCTTACGGGGATGTTTTTTTGTTCTGCCTTTTTTTTGGCAAGGCTTGCGGCAGAGTTAACCGCACGCAGAACACTGCCTTTGCAAAACTCGGTTTTTAACGGTTTTATGCCGTTTTCGGCTGTTTTTAATGCAATGCGCACAAGGTTTTCAATACCGTCGTTTTTGCTTGCGCTTATCGGCACAACCGGCACTCCAAGCCCGTCCGAGAGCATTTTTACATCTGCAGAGCCGCCGCTTGATTTTATTTCGTCCATCATATTAAGCGCAATAACCATAGGGATTCCCAGCTCGATAATCTGAAGCGAGAGATAGAGATTGCGTTCGATATTTGTAGCGTCGATTATATTGATAATTGCATCGGGACGCTCGTTTATGAGAAAATCACGTGTTACCGTTTCTTCGGCGGTGTAGGGTGATATTGAATAAATTCCGGGCAGGTCCACAACAAATTTGTTTTTGTGTTTTTTTATAACGCCCTCCTTTTTTTCTACCGTTACGCCCGGAAAATTTCCGACGTGCTGATTGCTTCCGGTGAGCCGGTTGAAAAGCGTTGTCTTTCCGCAGTTCTGGTTTCCTATAAGGGCAAACGTTATACTCATATTTGCACCAATCCTTGTTTTTATGTATTTTTAAAAGGTTAAATTTTAACAATTTCTATGTTTTTTGCGTCATCAAGCCTGATTGTGAGCTCATAGCCCCTCAAACACAGCTCAATCGGGTCGCCCAGCGGCGCAACTTTTCTTACAAAAACCTCGGTGTTCGGCGTAAGACCCATATCAAGAAGCCTTCTTCTGAGCGCCCCTTTGCCGCCGACTGCCGTTATAACAGCGCTGCATCCCGTTTTGAGGTTATCAAGAGTCATTAAAAAAACCTCCGTGTATATATTTCTTTGAAAATTGTTGTTTTTCTTTGAATTTTACTGTTTTATTATACAACACATATCATTCTTTTGTCAATTACTATTGATTTTGCAGTCAGAATATGTTATATTTTATTTGTAAATTCTATTAAGGCGGAGATTATGCTGGTTGAAAGAGAAACAAGATTTAAAATTTTAATTTTTTGCATATGTTCATTTATTATGATTTTTATAGGCGTGGTATGCGCATTTTCGTTAAAAAACTTGATAGACGACAGTAAAAAGCTTCCCGAAAACCTGAAAAAGAATGTGGGAATTTTGCTTATATTTGAGGATAAAAACGAAAAAAGCATTGATTTTTTGTGCGGCGCAAATATTGACGCAGGGCAGAAAAATATACGTCTTTTCCCCGTTTCAAAGGATGAGAGCACGGTATATAACGGCGAAGAGGCAAGCCTTTGCGAAATTTTTTCGGAAAACGGTGCGCAGGCGCTTTTTGAGAGCGTACAAAACAGTGCGGATACACCGTTTGAAAAATATGTTTGCCTTGACAAATCGGCGATTGAAAAAATTGCAAATATTACGGGCGACATAACCGCAGATATCGGCGAGGGTGCAAAATTTTCAAATGACGGCGCCGATTTTAGCTTTGAGAGCGGAGAAAATGTGCTTTCGCCCGAAAAATTTTCGGCATTGTTTATGCATTTTTGCAAGCTTAACAAAACCGGCAGCGCTTTAAAAATGCTTGAAGGCGCATTTACAAAGCTTAGCAAAATTAAGCTTTATAAATGGCAGGAAAAAGAATTTTTCAATGTTATAAAAGACACAAAATCAAACATTGCAAGCTATGATTTTGACGATTTGGCGAAAATATTTTTAAATATGGATAATGCGCAGGTTGAAATAAAACAATAATTAAAAGGGCAAGGCACAGCCGTTTCCGGCATAAGCCCTGCCCGATTATTTGTAAGATTTAACAGCAGCAGTTGTCGTCGTTTGAGAAAAGCAGCCAGATTACAACAATCGCACCGATTATAATCCAGATGTTATTTCCCGAAAATAAACCGCCGTTTGGTCTGCAGCACGGGTCGGGAGGACAGGGCGGCGGACACTTTGGCTCGCACGTATTACAGCAGTCAATCATATTTTACCTCCAAATTACTTGAAATTACTGGCAGCAGGGTGTATTGTCCTCGCCGCAGTTTATGAACAACAAAAGGATGAGTATTAAGAACCACAATGCTGTACTGCTGTTTTCGCAGCAGCCTTTGCCGAAACCGAACATATGTGCGCACCTCCTTATTTTTGGATTTTTTGCGTTTTTTGCGTTTTGGATACGCAATCAATCGCAGCAGCCGAAGAGAAGCAGGAACACCAAAATGAAAAATAACATACCGTCATTTCCGTTGAAAAGGTTTTGGCAGCAGCCTCTTGTCATAGTCAACACCTCCAAGCTTATTAATTGTATAATTTGTTGGGCCTAATGCCTAATAATATATTATGTGTTATGTATAAAATGTGTGAAGATAAGGAGAGAAAAAATGAAAGCGGTTATTCTTACTATTTCGGCGGGCGGCGGTCACAATACGGCGGCAAAGGCGATTAACGAATGTTTTTCGCTCTTGGGTATTGAAACTGTTACCATTGACGCTTACAAGTATTTTAACAAGTATTTGAGCGATGTTGTTGAAAACGGATATCTTCTTTCAACAAAGTATGTTCCCAAGCTTTACGGAAAATTTTACCGTATGGCGGAGAAAAAATCGGATACGGATATAAAAATGAAAATGGGCGCTTTCGGAACGGCGCTGATACTTAGAAAATTTGCCCGTTTCATTGCGTCGCAGAATGCGGATGTCATAATTGCAACGCATATTTTTGCAGGCGAGCTTCTTACCATATTAAGAGAAAAAAACACACTGGACGAAAATGTGAAAACAATCGGCATTGTTACCGATTTTACCGTTCATCCGTTCTGGGAGGAAACAAATCTTGACTATTATGTTACGGCGTCCGAGCTTTTGGAATATCAGATGACGAAAAAAGGTATTCCGAAGGAAAAGATTTTGCCGTTCGGAATACCCGTTCATCCCAAATTTTCAAAGAAAATGTCAAAGAGCGATGCAAGAAAAATTCTTGATATTCCCGACAAGGACACGGTTTTTGTTATTGCAGGCTCTATGGGATTCGGCGACGTTGCAAGGCATATAAAAAAGCTGGACAAATCAAGACATTCGTTCCAGATTGTTGCGGTTTGCGGAAACAACAAAAAGCTTAAGGCGCATCTTGACAAAATGAATGAAAAAATGGAAAGAGATATGTTTGTTTACGGTTTTGTAAACAATGTTGACGTTATTATGGACGCAGCGGACTGCATTGTGACAAAGCCGGGCGGTCTTACGGTTTCGGAGGCGCTGGCAAAGAAAATGCACCTTATTTTGATTGACCCCATCCCCGGGCAGGAGGACAGGAATTCGGAATTTTTGCTTAACTGCGGCGTTGCTATAAAGGTTTCGGAAACATTTCCCGTTGACGAGGCGGTGCATTTGTTTTACGACAACAAGATAAAGACCGAGTATTATGACAGGATAATAGACGCTGTTGCAAAGCCTCGGGCAGGTATGGAGCTGGGTGAATTTGTTGAAAAGATATGCGGTGAAAATTGATTTGCCCCCTGAGGTTGAAAGCGTTATGAATACGCTTTTGAAAAACGGGTTTGAGGCATATATAGCAGGCGGTGCGGTGCGTGATTTTTTGATGAAGCGCAAAATTTCGGATTACGACATAACGACAAACGCACTGCCGTGCGATATGCACAAAATTTTTAAAAAATGCTTTGATACGGGGCTTAAACACGGCACGGTCACGGCGGTTGAAAACGGTATGCGCATTGAGATTACGACATATCGGATTGACGGCGAATATCAAAATCACAGAAGTCCCGAAAGTGTGAAATTTTCGCAAAATCTTTCGGACGACCTTAAAAGACGTGATTTTACGGTGAATTCTTTGGTATACAACCCGAATGATGGAATTCTGGACTTTTTTTCGGGTGCGGACGACATAAAGGCAAGGATAATAAGGACGGTCGGCGACGCAGACAGGCGTTTTTTTGAGGACGCTCTGCGCATTATCCGTGCCGTAAGATTTGCGTGCGTTCTGGGATTTGATATTGAAAAATCCACTTTCGAGGCAATGCGCAAAAACCGCAAATATTTAAATTTGATAAGCTGTGAGCGCATAAGGGACGAATTTTCAAAAATTTTATGCGCAAAAAAACTTGATGCACTGGAAATGTCTGCAAAAAAGGGCATTTTTGACGAAATTTTTCCCGATATATCAAAAATTTATGATTTCGGCAAAATTTCGGATTGCAAAGGCTCGCTTTGCGTAAAGTGGGCGCTGTTTATTTATTATATGAATAAAAAGAGTGCGGATGAAATTTTGCGGCAATTAAAGTTTTCCAATGCCGAAAAATCGAGAATTAAGTTTTTGCTTGCCGCTTCGGAATTTGAGTTTAACACGAGCCGTGCCGGGTTAAAACGGATTTTGCAAAAATGCGACTCTTTTTTGTGTGACCTTGCGGATTTTACGGAGGCAATCGGAAAATTTTATCCCGAGGACGAAATCAACGGCATTTTAAAAAGCGGCGAGCCGTATAAGTTGAGTATGCTATCCGTTTCGGGAAACGATGTTAAGATATATGCAAAAAAGGGCGAAGATACGGGCAGAATTTTGAATTATCTTCTTGAGGCGGTGATAGAAAATCCGTCCGAAAACTCAAAAACCGCTCTGACAGAAAGGATTAAAAATTTTTATGACAGTTAAAGCGTATGCAAAAATAAATTTGGGGCTTGACGTTTTGCGCAGGCGCAGCGACGGATATCACGATGTTAAGATGATTATGCAGTCGGTTAACCTTTTTGATGTGCTGGATACAAGGCTTGAACTGTGCGGCGAAAAGGACTGTCTTTCGCTCGGAGAGTTTGGCAGAATTGAAATTGTGTGCTCAAACGGCGATATTCCCTGTGATGAAACAAATCTTGTATATAAGGCTGCGTTAAAATTTTTGCAGCTTGCAAAGGTGAAAACCGATATTTTTGTGAAAATTGAAAAAAACATTCCCGTGGGTGCGGGGCTTGCCGGCGGAAGCGCCGACGCAGCGGCTGTAATCTGCGCTCTTAACACCATGCTTGACGCCGGTTTTTTAAAAAAAGAGCTTGCGGACGCTGCAAAAGATATAGGTGCGGACGTTCCGTTCTGCATTTTTAACAACACTTATCTTGCACAAGGAATTGGCGAAATTCTTACTCCCGTTGACAGCCGTCTTAAGTTGAACATACTTCTTGTAAAGCCGCCGTTTTCGGTGTCAACTCCGTATGTTTACAAAAATCTTGTGCTTGACGGCAATACATATCACCCCGACATTGACAAGATAAAAAATGCGCTTGAAACAGGAAATGTTTTAAAGGTTTGCGAAAATCTGGGCAATACGCTTGAGAGTGTTACCGTTAAAATGCACCCCGAAATTGACAAAATCAAGAAAAAATTAGTTTCGCTCGGTGCGCTTTCTTCGCTTATGAGCGGCTCGGGACCGAGCGTTTTCGGAATTTTTGACGATTACGAAAAAACTGAGAACGCTTATAATTATATGAAGCAAAAGTATAAACAGACATATCTGACATCAACTTTAAATAATGTATAAATTTTTAAAAAATGCCGATAATCATAATGTATAGCTTCCGTTTTTAAAAAACGGAGTTTAGGTGAAATTCATTTTTCGGAGGTTTTGAAAATGAAAAAATTTATACCTGTTGTGATTATCGGTTTCATTATAACTATGGCGGTTTCGGCATATTTCGGAAGGGTTGAATCCGCATTGTCCGACAATGTTTTAAGGCTTCACGTTATTGCAAACAGCGACTCTGACGCCGACCAGAATTTAAAGCTTACCGTAAGGGACAAAATTCTTTCGGAGGCAGGAGAGATTTTTGAAAATCAAAACGATATTTCTGCGGCGAAGGAAAGCATAAAGGCTAACATTTGCGAAATTGAAAAAATTGCGGCAAAAACAATAAAAGAAAACGGCTTTGATTATCCTGTGAAGGTGACGTTCGGGAAAAGTGAATTTCCGACAAAGGCTTACGGAAAAGTTACTCTTCCCGCCGGAACGTATGAGGCGCTCAAGGTTGAAATAGGCGAAGCTAAGGGCAAAAACTGGTGGTGCGTTATGTTTCCGCCGCTGTGTTTTGTGGACGCAAGCAGCCCTGAGATGAGCAAGGAGGCTATGGCTGTTTTAAAAGAAAATTTGTCGGATGACGAATATGCGCTTATCACTGATTCTGACAGCGGCAGCGTTGAGATTAAATTTAAGGCATACGAAATCTGGCAGAGCGGCAAAAACAAGGTAAAAATGCTGATGAAATAATTTTTAATATGCGGCAGTCTGTCAAAGGGCAGGCTGTTTTGCTGTAAATAAAGAAACGGTATATTTAGTATTTAATACTAAATATACTTGACAAAACATTTAAACTATGCTATATTAATGACTATAAACAAACGGGAGATGTTTTTATGCAGACAAGAGTCAACAATCAGACGCTCGGCGAGGAAATTGCAAATGCCATATCGCACGGTATAGGCGAGCTTTTATCTATAGCAGGTGCGGCTGTGGCAATTGTGTATGCCTGCTTTGTCAGCGATGCAATCGGCATTGTTTCGGCGTCGATATACGGTTTTTCGCTTATTCTTCTTTATGCGGTATCGACTATTTACCATTCGCTTGCAAACAACAGGGCTAAGCTGGTTTTCAGAATTTTGGACCATTGTTCGATTTTTATTTTAATTCTCGGAACCGATACGCCGGTTTATCTTTCGCTGATAAGGGGCGCTCTCGGCTGGACGCTGTTCGGCATAACTGCGGCGCTTACGGCGCTCGGGGTTGTGCTCAACAGCATTGATTTGAAAAAATTCACAAAAATTTCAATGGTTTTGTATATTCTTATGGGCTGGATGGTTGTAATCGCTTTCTGGCAGATTTTAAAGCTTGTTCCACCTAAAGGAATTGCGCTTTTGGTGAGCGGCGGAATTTGCTATACGATAGGTATTGTTTTCTACAAAATGAAAAAAACAAAGTTTATGCACTCGGTATGGCATCTTTTTGTTTTGGGCGGCAGCGTGCTGCAATACTTTTTTGTTCTGTTTTATGCTTTGCCCGTGAAATAAAAAAATATGCAAAAAGGTGTTGACAAGAGGGCAGAAGATGTGGTATATTAGTAAAGCACCTTTGATGAGGGTCAATGAAAAATTTTCATATAATCTTTAAGAAT
>CAKSTL010000020.1 GCA_934500875.1 uncultured Clostridia bacterium
CGGAATATACGGGAAACAACGCAGCAGCCCCGTCAATTCTCGGCAGATTTTCGGTAAGCTTTAATGTTTTGCTGTCCGTCTTTACAATTTTGGAATTTTCCTCAAACGGCAGATACGCTTGAATATCAATGTTCGGAGAAGTATTAACAGTGATACTTTTGTTATATTTGATTATTCCGAAGTTTGTTCCGAGAGCGGCTCCGTATACTGCGGCACAGATACACCAAATTATTAAAAACTTCTTTCTCTTTTTCAGCCATATCAAAGGCAGCAGAAGTGACGGTACAACAATTAAACCTATGTACGTTATAATGTGATTTATGCCGCTCGAAAACAATAAGATAGCGGTTACAATTAAAGCATAATAGCTTACAAATAAAGTTGCCGCCGTTAAAAGTATTTTGAGTACTATAAATAATGTTTTTTTCATTGCTTGTCTCCTTTTCCGTTTTCCGCATATCCCACAACGGATATTACCAACCCTATTGCGCCTATGCCCCAAGTGATATACTCCAAATGCCCTGCGGCGGATATTTCAATGCATATTGCAAAAAGAATTACCGCAATGCCGAGAACAATCTTCTTCATTATCCGCACCACCTCAGTCATTTAAAAATTCTTCCCAATAAACTTCAAAAATCTTATATTTATCAGCCTTTTTACCAATAAGATAATACCGTGTTACCTCGCCGTCACCGACTTGCGGAGCTAAACTCAGCGATTTCTCGTTATGCTTTAATTCGGTTTCAACCTCTACAATGCCAAATTCGCTTATGCCCAAATTATTCAGTCTTTCGTAAATTTCCCGCTTATTTTTCTCCGAAATATCTTTCAGGTCATCTTTTTTCAAAAGCTCTAAATCATCAATGCAAATTTTACTATAGTAAATCCCGTCCTTAAAATTCTTTTCTGCGTTTTCTACAGCCGCAAGTAATGATTCATCTTCGATAACATCTTTCATCTTCTCAAAAGAGCCTAACGTCATATTGTGATAAAACTCATAAATCATCAGCTCCCACTCATTTTCAACCGAGTCATCCGTAATAAGAACTCTATCGTCGGATATAAATCTTTTTTCCAAGTTTATATCAAGTATCGGAAGCTTTGATTCATCGACATAATGTTCTGTCATGTACTGTTCATAATCTATATTTTCATTGCTTTTATTTGTATATGCCTGTGTCGGTCCGTCTGAACCGCCGATTATGCCGATGCTTGAATTATCGCACGCAGTCAGCAGCAGGCAGCACGCCGCAAGCATTAAAGTTATTGTCCGTTTCACAAAATCAACCTCCGTATATACAATTTTGAAATCTGTAAAACTGCATCATTTTTTTAAATAATAAACTGTTTTTTGTGAGACATACAAAGTTAGTCAAGGCCTCAGGTACAAAAAAAGGGCAGTCGAAGCGGCTGCCCTAAGAGGATATGCGCAAGCATTGCCATTGTATCGTCAATGCTTGCGCATCGTTTTGCAACAGTGGTTTATGCGTTGAAAATATACCTTATGTTACAACCGAGTCATTTTTATTCCAGATTTTCAATCATACGGGCAAATACAGTTGCCGCCTGTGCTCTTGTTGTGTTTGCATTCGGCAAAAAGCTGCCGTCGTCATTGCCCTTCATAAGCAGGTTTGCAGCTGCCCAGCTTACGGCGTTTCTCGCATATCCGGAAATAGAATCGCCGTCCGAATATGCCGTATTGCCGTTTGATTCTACATCATATCCCTTGAAATCTGCGTAGCGGTAAAGAATTGTTGCCATCTGTTCACGGGTAATCGGATCATTAGGCGCAAAACGGTCTTTTGAAACACCGGAAATAATGCCGTTTGCATTTGCCCACGCAACCGCCTTGTCGTAATAACCGCCTATTTCAACGTCCACAAACACGGAGCCTCCTGCTTGCGGCTCTTTTTCCATACGGTAGATAATCATGACAAACATTGCCCTGGTCACATAAGAGTCGGGTGAAAATTCCATCTCGGTGGTACCCTTCATCAAGCCAAAATCATATGCGAATTTCACCGAAAAGTAAAACCAATCTCTTTTTTTAACGTCACCGAACGGATTTTCCCACTCGATGTCGGGCTTTACCTTGATGTCCTTTTGTTTCTTTTTCAGTATGCCGCCCGTCACCGCATTGATTCGGTATGTCCACTGCGTTTTCCTGTCCGCAAATACGAGATGATAATAAGGCGTTTTAATGCCGCCGTCTACCAATTCTTCCTCCAAAAAGGTAACCCTGTCGCTGCATTCGGCATCATCAACGGCAATTTTTTTTGCATCGGCAAGCAGAATATATCTTCTGCCGTAGATTATTTCGCCCGTTTTTGCGTCAATCTGATAGTAATACTGGTTTTTGCCGGTATAAAACTCCAATAAATAGCATTGCTTGCCCTGATAACGGTTAAACTCGGTCTTGGTGAATACAATTTTTTGTGCATATTTGTCAAGCTCGGCGTCCTTCAGCGCAATTTTCTTTGCTTCCTCCAAAGAAATATAATCCTGCTCATCGGTGTTCTTGCTTTTCTTTTCCAGTATAGCGCCGCTTACCGCATTGATTCGGTATGTCCACTGCGTTTTCCTGTCGGCAAATACGAGTCGGTAGTAAGGCGTTTTAATGCCGCCGTCTACCAATTCTTCTTCCAAAAAAGTAACCTTGTCGCTGCATTCGGCATCATCAACGGCAATCCTTTTTGCGTCGGTAAGCAGAATATATCTTCTGCCGTAGATAATCTCGCCCGTTTTTGCGTCAATCTCATAGTGATACTGATATTTACCGGTGTAGAACTCCAAAATGTAGCAGGGTCTGCCTTGGTTGCGGTTAAGCTCGGTTTTGGTGAAAACAATTTTTTGTGCGGTATCGTCAAGCTTGGCGTCCTTCAGAGCGATTTTCTTTGCTTCCTCCAAGGAAATGAAATTCGTTCCGCTGATATCATCAATATGTTTTCCCATCACAGCGCCGCTTATCGCATTTATTCGGTAAGTCCACTGCGTATTGTTGTCTGCAAAAACAAGCAGATAATACGGCGTTTTAATGCCGCCGTCTACCAATTCCTCCTCCAAAAAAGTAACCTTGTCGCTGCATTCGGCATCATCAACGGCAATCCTTTTTGCATCGGCAAGCAGAATATATCTTCTGCCATAGATAATGTCGCCCGTTTTTGCGTCAATCTCATAGTGATACTGATATTTACCTGTGTAAAACTCCAACAGGTAATATGGCTTGTCCTGATTGCGGATTAGCTCCTCTTTGGTGAACACAATCTTTTCCGCATTTTCAACAAGACCGGCGTCATTAAGCGCTATTGATTTTGCTTTTTCCAAAGAGATTAAATCCGCCTCGCCGATATTCTCCTCTTTCTTTTCGAGTATATCGCCGCTTACCGCATTGATTCGGTAAGTCCACTGCGTCTTATTGTCAGCAAATACAAGCAGATAATACGGCGTTTTGATGCCGCCGTCCACCAATTCTTCCTCGGTAAAGGTAACCTTTTCGGTGCAGCCCGCATCATCAACGGCAATCTTTTTTGCTTCGGTAAGCAAGATATATTTTCTGCCGTAAATAATTTCCCCGGTTTTTGCGTCAATCTCATAGTGATACTGATTTTCTCCGGTATAAAAATCCAGCAGGTAGCAGGGTCTGCCTTGATTACGGCTCAGCACCTCTTTGGTGAACGTTATTTTTTGTTTATTTCTGTCAAGCTCTGCGTCTTTGAGCGCTATCTCTTTTGCCTCATCCAAAGAGATAAATTTGGCCTCGTCCGTAATTTTTCCGGAATCCGAATCTTTTGTAATCTTCGACGAATTTGAATCATCCTTAACCTTTTCGGCTTTTGAATCTTCCGCAGCTTTTTCTGTTTTTGAATCTTCCGTAATCTTCTCAGAATCCGATTCCTTTGTAATCTTCGACGAATTTGAATCATCCTTAACCTTTTCGGTTTTTGAATCTTCCGTAATCTTTACACCCTTTGAATCGACCGCAAACGCCGTCATCGTCACAAGTGAAAGCAGTATTGCTACACAAAGCAAAATCGAAACCGTTTTGTTTGTTTTGCGTTTCATAAATAATTACCTCCTTTTTTTCGTGATTTAACGTTGTTCCGCAGCTTTCTGTTTAGGCAGACGTTACGATATCTAAACCCGTTTTTTTAGGTGAATTTTCCGTATTACTGCGTCAAAATACTCGCAAATACTGACGTATGTCAAGACTGACAACGAAGAAAAGGCTGATTTTTCAGCGTTTTGAGCGGATTCGGATATTGCAGCGTCTGCCTATGCCGGAGTGCGAACATCCGGCGTTTTTTTCTTTCATAGGCATCACGCTCCTTTCGGGTATGTAGTCACCTATTGTATTTTCGGCGTAAGAACGAAAAAAGGTGAGCCCGATTTCAAAATACTTTGAAAACGAACACACCTTAATAAATACCCGCGAACGAATAACGGAAAAAGGCAAATCTACGCCTATGCCGCGAGTAAATGTATGTATTGATTTTACGCCGTCGCTTCATACTTGCCAAACCCTTTCTATATATATTTTTCTACAAATGTATTATATCACATTCCTTCGCTTTCGTCAATGCTTTTCAGGTAATTTCAGAAAATTCAGCGTTTTGCACTATGAAAATGTTTGTGAATTTTTTCGTTTTTCTTAAATGCGGAAAAATGGAAATATATTTACATTACAATGAAATTTCATAGTGCAAAACGCTAAAAAAATGCCTAAGCGTAAAATTACTAACGGAAAAATAAGTAGAAAGTTTTCAACCTTTATGATATGATTTAGGTGACAAATCCAAACATACAAAAGATGTTGTATGCTATAAAAGACTTATTTAGCGTCGGCTTTGAACCTCACTTCATTGTTATTGTACGGTTCCTTTCTGGCTGCCGCATCAAGCATATCAACATACTCAAAAATCGCTATGCCGTATTTGTCATTCAGCGTTTTCAAATCTTTGATACGTTCATCGGTATCGGCAAAATCAGTTACAAGCCATTTTAATGCGGCATAGTTCGTTCCTACCACATACTGACTCGTTTTTAACTTAT
>CAKSTL010000021.1 GCA_934500875.1 uncultured Clostridia bacterium
CTTGCGACACTTCTGTCTATGACATCGACAGTACGGATTCCGCGGGCAATATCGGAAGCCAAGCGATTTCTTAAATTATGTTCATCGGCTATCAGAGAAATCTTTATGACATTGCAATCAATTATGTCCAATTTATTGATTATTGCGTCAATAATGGATTGTTCGTGCATTACCCAACAGAAAATGATATTATCATAGGCAGTACAGCGGATAAAACCGTTCAGCAAATAACAGATGTTTTGTAAAACCATAGTTTTCGTTTCTTCTGTAACCTGAAACGGATCGGCATTCCAACACCAATCGCCGTCAAGAAAAACGCTGTTTGGCAATTCCTTTTTCAGTTGCTGACATACTGTTGTTTTGCCAACCCCCATTGTTCCACCAATTAAGTATAGCCTTTTCATATCAAACCCCATAAATTCTAATTTATTTCATTACGATATCGGCATTTTCGGCGGTTTTTTGCGCCGAAAAATATTTTTCTTCCATTACAATCCAGCGTTCGGCAAATATTTTTGCCTTATCTTTTCCGTTGCGCAGCACAATTCTGTTTATTTGTTCCTTCTTATCCACATCAAGAAAAACTGAAAAATCGTAATATTTACCCAGAACATTATGGCAACTGTATGCGCCTTCAACTATTAAAATATGCGAATTTTTAACGTATGCAAAAGCGCCGAAATCCATTTTTTTGCACGAAAAGGTGCGGTATGAAAAATCCTTGTTTTTCCTTATGTACGGCAAAACCTCGGTTTTAAAACGCTCGTAATGAAAATTTCCGCCTGCTGTATCGAGCCTTTCTTTTGTGCGAAGATTTAAAGGAAGAAAAAAGTGGTCGGTATGCACAACAGAGGCGCCGACAGCGTCTTTTAAAGCGTTTGCAAGCGTTGTTTTGCCCGAAGCCGCCCTTCCGTCCACGGCAATTATTATTTTTTCGCCATTGTCGGTTTCTTTTATTTTATCAAGTATAATTTTAATATCCGGCATACTGATTTTGTTTTTCCTTTGTCTTTTTTATGTATGATACCATTTTTTCTTGAGTGTGTCAAATAAAGAGATTTATTGACAATTGGTGTGTAAAATGTTAAAATTAACAAAAAACCACTTAGGAGAGTAATGTGAATACAACAAAAACAACAAAAAACATTGTACTTTCGGCGCTGTTTCTTGCACTGGCATACGAGCTTCCGTTTGTTACGGGGCAAATTCAGCAAATCGGCATAGCGCTTTGTCCTATGCACATACCCGTTTTATTGTGCGGCTTTGTGTGCGGCTGGCAATGGGGGCTGGTTGTCGGAATTGTTGCGCCGCTTTTGCGCAGTTTTTCGCTCGGTATGCCGCCTATGTTTCCCGTTGCGGTGAGTATGGCGTTTGAGCTTGCCGCTTACGGCGCAGTGTCAGGAATAATGTACAGCCGTCTTTCAAAAAAAGGCGTTTCGGTTTACATTTCGCTCATTACCGCTATGATTGCCGGGCGGATTGTATGGGGAAGCGCAAGGTTTGCCCTTGCCGGTTTTGACGCACAAAAATTCGGGCTGACCGCTTTTTGGGCCGGGGCGGTGACGGGCGCATTGCCGGGAATTATTTTGCATATTCTGATTATTCCGCCGATTATAATGAGTATTGAAAAATTTAATAAAAACAAAAACTGAGGTGTTAAAATGAAAGAATTTTTGTTTCCTTACGGCAAAGAAAAAAAGAGTTTAAGCATTGATGAAAAATATCTTGCCGGTTATCTTGTGTCGTCAATACATAACTACAAACCCGAGCTTTGCGGCGAGGCTCTTGTGAAAGAAGCTTTGGCAAACCCTGTCGGAAGCGAAAGGCTGAGCGAGCTTGCAAGAGGAAAAAAGAACATTGTTATTATTGCGAGCGACCACACACGCCCCGTTCCGAGCAAGGTTATTATGCCTGCTATGCTTGAAGAAATACGAAAAACAAGCCCTGATGCCGACATTACGATTTTGATTGCAACGGGCTGTCACAGGGGGACCACAAAAGAAGAGCTTATAGGAAAATTCGGCGAAGAGATTGTGAAAAACGAGAAAATTTATATTCACGACTGCGACGAAACCGACAAGCTTGTAAATATCGGCACACTGCCGTCAGGCGGTGCGTGCGAGATTAATTCCATTGCAGTAAATGCCGACCTTTTGGTTGCGGAGGGGTTTATTGAGCCTCACTTTTTTGCAGGCTTTTCGGGCGGAAGAAAGAGCGTTCTGCCGGGAATTGCAAGCCGAAAGACGGTTATGGCAAACCATTGTTCAGAGTTTATTGCGGATAAAAACGCAAGAACGGGAATACTTAAAAACAATCCCATACACAAGGATATGCTTTGGGCGGCAAAGGCGGCAAAGCTTGCATTTATTGTCAACGTTGTGCTTGACGCAGACAAAAACGTTATTTATGCGGTAGCCGGAGATACTGAGGCGGCGCACAAAAAGGGGACGGATTTTCTTTCGGAATTATGCGGCGCAAAGGCTGTTGAGGCAGATATTGCAATTTCCACAAACGGCGGATATCCGCTTGACCAGAACGTATATCAAGCTGTAAAGGGTATGACGGCGGCGGAGGCTACCGTAAAAAAAGGCGGAGTTATAATTATGCTTGCTTCGTCTGCGGACGGCACCGGCGGAGAGCATTTTTATCATCAGCTTGCGGACGAGGCGGATATAAAAAAGACGGAAGCGCTGTTTTTGTCAAGAGGCAGAAACGAAACCGCTCCCGACCAGTGGCAGAGCCAGATTCTTGTGAGAATTCTTTTGCATGCAACCGTTATTTATATTTCGGATATGCCTGATGAGGATATAAGAAAAATGCATATGATTCCGTCACATTCGCTTTCCGACGCACTGGATAAGGCAAAGGAGATTATCGGCAGAGATGACGTTAAAATCGCCGTAATTCCCGATGGTGTTTCGGTTATAGTTGAAAAGTAAATAAACGTGCAAAATCCGTTTCTTCACCCTTGGGAAACGGGTTTTGTGTAAAAATGAGAAAGCATTGGAACGGAGTGAAATTTGTTTCAATGTGAATAAGCGTATTCGTGGCAAAATATTGCGTCGTAAAGCGCTCACACGCAAAAGGTTGGTAGCGACCGAGAGCCGTCGTGAGTGCGCTTGCAAGCCAGCAGGCGAACCGAGCGTGACCTTTTGCGAAAGAGGAGGAATGACGGAGCGTTATGACTGATTTTTCTAAAAAAGAAGAATCGGAATGGAGCGAAGTCCATTGCAATGCGGAAGGCTGACCGAAAAACCCCTTGCGCCGTAAGGCGCTCACACGCAAAAGGTTGGTAGCGACCGAGAGCCGTCGTGAGTGCGCTTGCAAGCCAGCAGGCGAACCGAGCGTGACCTTTTGCGAAAGAGGAGGAATGACGGAGCGTTATGACTGATTTTTCTAAAAAAGAAGAATCGGAATGGAGCGAAGTCCATTGCAATGCGGAAGGCTGACCGAAAAACCCCTTGCGCCGTAAGGCGCTCACACGCAAAAGGTTGGTAGCGACCGAGAGCCGTCGTGAGTGCGCTTGCAA